>NZ_FOFD01000001.1:0-600000 GCF_900110865.1 Natrinema salaciae | reverse complement strand
CCGCCGTCGGGATGGACGACCGGGAACTCGGTGCGGAGATGCACGACGCCGACCTGCACGACGACGTCCTCGAGACGGTCCGCGACTGGCCGATCACCAGTTGGGCCAGCTCCGGCGAGGACATCTGGCAGGCCTTCCGAAACGACGTCATCGACGTCGCCCAGTGGTACTACGAGCAGACGGCGTACGATATCGACGACTACGACGGGCTGACGCACACGATGCCGGCGGAGACGACCGGCTACCTGAACCACTGGTGTGTCGTCAAGGGCACCGACAAACGCGACCGCGCCGAGGAGTTCATCAACTTCCTCATGGACGCGTCGGTACAGACGGCGTGGTCCGAGGAGATGCCCACCCTGTTCTGTAACGAGAACACCGAGTACGCCGGCGACCTCGCCGACGACCTGCCGAGTAACAGCGAGGAAGCGGCGAGCATCGCGTTCCCGGACTGGGAGTTCCTCGCCGAGCACAGCGCCGATCTCTCCGACGAGTTCACCGCGATGCAGCAGAACTCCTGAAGCGCCGTCACTGCACGATATTCATGTCTGAAATTACGCTTGACGGACTCGAGAAGCGGTACGGAGACGAGCTCGCCGTCGAGGACGTCTCGGTGACGATCGACGACGGCGAACTACTGTGCCTGCTCGGGCCCAGCGGCAGCGGCAAGTCCACGACGCTGCGGATGCTCGCCGGGCTCGAGACGCCGACCGACGGCCGGATTCACATCGACGAGACGGACGTGACCGATCGCCCCGCCTACGAACGCACCACCGCGACGGTGTTCCAGGACTGGGCGCTGTTCCCCCACAAGACGGTCCTCGAGAACGTCGCCTTCGGGCTGAAGATGCAAGGCGTCGAGAAGGACGAGCGCCGCGATCGGGCACGAGAGATGCTCGAGCGCGTTCGAATGACGGCCCACGCCGACGACGACCCGATGAACCTGAGCGGCGGGCAGAAACAGCGCGTTGCGCTCGCGCGGGCCCTCGCGGTCAACCCCGACGTGCTGTTGCTCGACGAGCCGCTGTCGAACCTCGACAAGCGGCTCAGCGAGGACATGCAGATCGAACTCCGCGAGATCCACGCGGAACTCGAGGAGACGTTCGTCCACGTGACCCACGACCAGGACGAAGCGTTCACGCTCGCCGATCGGATCGGCATCATGGCCGACGGGAACCTGGTTCAGGTCGGCAAACCGGACGAGGTCTACGAGAACCCGAAGAACCGGTTCATCGAGGGATTCCTCGGTGACACGAACTTCGTCGACGGCGAGGTCGAGCGGACGACGGGCGACTCGGTTCACGTCGAGACCGAACTGGGTCGGACGATCGTCCTCCCGACGGGACGCCCGGAGGCGCTCTCCGCGGGCGACGCGGTGACGCTCTCCGTTCGCCCCGAGGTGCTCTCGATCGAATCCGCCGAGTCGGATGCGTCCAGTGAGCAACGGGGCCAGCCCGTTCGCACCGACGGCAGTACGACGAACGCCGTCGTCGGGACGGTCGAGAACGTCCTCTACCGGGGGTCGACGGTCCGCTACTCCGTCGCCGTCGACGGTACGTCGGTCTTCGTCGAACGCACCGTCTCCGACTCCGGGGCGTTCGATGCGGGCGACGAGATCCGAATCGACTGGGACGGCGCGGACGTCCTCGCGTTCCGCGACGACGGCTCGAGGGTCGACCTGTAACGATGTCCGGAACGCAATCGTCGCTGCCGGGACCGGTCGCCCGACTCTGGGAGCCGCTCCGGGGCCGCTCGCGGTCGAGGCGGGCGCTGTTGTTGATGGCACCGCTGCTGATCTTCGAGCTGTTGCTCTTCGTCGCCCCATTCCTGATTCTGGTCCGGATCAGCCTCACGTCGGGCTCGTCGGACCTGCGGTACGCGCCGGGGACCTGGTCGCTGGAGGGGTACGCGGAAGTGTTCACCAACGGCGTGTTGCTCGATCCCGTCGTCTACTCGTTCGGGATGGGGCTGGCCGCGACGGCGACCGCGGTCGTGATCGCGGTGTGTTACGCCTACGCGATCTGGCGCGCCGAGGGATTCGTCGAGTCGGCGCTGCTGTTCTCGGTCGTCCTGCCGCTGCTGACGACGCTCGTGATCAAGACGTACGCGTTCTGGCCCCTGCTCTCGCCCAACGGGACGCTCAACGACCTCCTCCTGTCGCTACACCTCGTCTCGGAGCCGGTGCAGTTCGTCCCGGGGACGGTCGGCGTGGTCGTCGGCCAGGTCTACATCGTGTTGCCCTACGCCGTGTTAGCGATCTACAGCGTCCTGTCGACGATGGACTGGGGGATCGTCGAAGCCGCCCGCGATCTCGGCGCGAGCCGTCCGCGCTCCGTCCTCGAGGTCGTCGTTCCGCAGGCGATGCCCGGAATCATCGTCGCGACGGTGATCTCGTTCGCCTGGAGCGTGGGCGCTTACGCCGCGCCGGGGCTCCTCGGCGGCGGCGCGAATCGGACGTTCGCGATCGAGGTCGAGCAGCGACTGCTGTCGAACCTCCAGTGGGAGCTCGCGACCGCGTACGCGGTCGTCATGTTGCTCCTGATGTTCGGAAGCGTCGCCGCGATCACCGCCGTCCTCAACCACTTCGGAGGTGAGTTCGAGTATGCATAGAGAGACCGTCGAAGACGCCGCGTTCCGGGCGGGGTATCTGGCGATCATGGCGTTCATGCTGTTGCCGCTCGTGGTGGTCGTCGTGACCTCCTTCGCGGAGTCGGGGAATCTCGTCTTCCCGCCCGAGCGCTACTCGCTGGTCCACTACCGGGCGTTCCTCGAAGAGACGCGCTGGCTATCGGCGTTCGACAACAGCCTCCTCGTCGGCGTCGGAACGACGGTCGTCGCGACGGCGCTCGGCGTCACGGCCGCCTTCGGACACGAACTCGACGACGGCCGGACCGGGCAGGTGCTCGCGCCGCTCGTCCTCGTGCCGCTGCTGATCCCCCCGATCGTCCTCGGGATCTCGATGCGCGTCTACTTCGTCAGAACCGGGCTCGAGGCCTCGTACCTGAGCATCATCCTCGCGCACACGCTGTGGGCGACGCCGCTCGTCTACTTCGTGATGCGGTCGGTGTTCAGCCGGTACGACTGGCAGCTGCTCGACGCCGCGACGGACCTCGGCGCGGGGCCGATCCAGTCGTTCGTCTACGCCGTCCTTCCGAACGTCAAACACGGGATCTTCGTCGGTGCACTGCTGGCGTTCATCGTCAGCCTCCAGGAGTTCGTGATGGCGCTGTTCCTCTCGAGTCACAGCACCGAGACCATTCCGGTCGTCGCGTGGACGACGCTGCGACAGTCGCTGGATCCGATGGTCAGCGTCGTCTCGACGTTCCTGATCCTGATCTCGCTGCTCGCCATCGTCGTCGCGGCGATCGCGACGAACCTGAACTGGCTCTCGAAACAACTCTCCTGATCGGCTGCCGACGTCGGCCGGGTTTCCGCCGCGGTCGCGTTCGACGCGGTCACGGCGACCCCGTCGTGTACGCTCGCCGTCGCCGGTCGCGGCGAACGGAACCGGGTCTGCACCGCGGCGACTCGCTTGCGGTCGCGAGGGAATTGCCACAACGTTAATGAGAGTCAGCCGTCGAGATAGACGACAGACCGATTCCTGACAGATCGCATGTTATCCCCATCGAGAGGCGGACGGGCACCGGGGCCGCTCACCCAGCGCGCGAGCGCGACGGCAGCGGGGCGCAGCAGAGAGCGACCGAACTCGAGGATCGCTCGAGGTAACGCGCCCGACCGGTTCGGGTGATCCACTCGGAATGGCATACGAATTCACTCCCGTCGCGCTTCCGTACATCGCCGCCACGATCATCTGTATCGTGTTGTTGAGCGCGATCTGGCGGCATCGCGATCGACGGGGCGCGAAGGGGTTCATGCTCGACGTCGTCGGAGTCATCCTCCTCTCGATTACGGTGGTTCTCCAGCTGTTGTCGACTGGCGAATCGGCGAAGCTCTTCTGGTGGAACTGGCGGTTCCTCGCGGAGTCGCTGATGACGATCGGCTACCTGCTGATGGCGATCGAATACACCAACAACGAAGAGTACATCACGTATCGAACCGGCGCAGTACTCGCCGCCGTGCCGATTCTGACCCAGTTCGCAGCGTGGACGAACGGCCACCACGGCTGGTTCTACGCCGCTACGATCGATCCGACGACCGGATTCCTGATCCCCACGTTCGAACCGCTCTACTGGGTCTACGCCACGACGATGATGGCGTATCTCGGGATCGGCGTCTACCTTCTCGTCCGACTGTTCCGCTCGCTCCAAGGCTTCGAGAAGCAAGCGGGAATCCTCATCGCGACGATCCTGTTCGTCGTTCTCGGGCTGGTCCTCTGGTGGTTCACGTTCGTCACCGTCGAGACGCTCGCCCTGACGAGCATGGTGAAAGTCGTCGGCTTCTACTTCGCGGTCGACCGGTTACAGCTCCTCGATATCGTCCCCGTCGCGCGGACGAAAGTGATCGACAACATGCAGGACGCCGTCTTCGTCGTCAACGCGGCGAACCGAATCGTCGACGTGAACCCGTCGGCCGAACGCCTCGCCGGCAACGACGTGGCGGTCGGCGACGCACTCGCGGAGACGTTCCCCTCGTCCCGAATCACGGAGTTCGACGACGTCTCGGACGCTCAAAGCGAGATTTCCGTCGAGATCGACGGCGAAACCCGTTACTTCGCCCTCCAGATTTCGCCGCTGACGAACTCGCGCGGTACCCAGACGGGCCGGTTGATCGTCCTCCGGGACGTTACGCAGTTGAAAAACCGCGAACAGGAGCTGACCGTCCTCAATCGCATCGTCCGGCACGACATCCGAAACGAGATGAACGTGATCACCGGCCGCAGCGAGCTCCTCGACGAACACATCGATCCCGCGGGGGAGGAACACCTCGAGCTGATCAGGGAGAGCAGCAATCACGTCGTCGAACTGACGCGAGTCGTCGGTGACCTCGTGGAAACGCTGACCACCGACGGCGATCTGGATCTCGAACCGGTTCATCTGGGGCCGGTCGTCTGGAACCAGGTCGAAAAGGCCCGTACCAGTTACCCCCACGCGACGTTCGACATCGACGGGATGACGACGGACGTGACGGTCCTCGGCAACGAGATGCTGTCCTCCGTGTTCACGAACCTCCTCAACAACGCCGTCCTGCACAACGACGCCGCCTCGCCGCACGTGAGAGTCTCGATCGAGGACGGCGACGAGGTCGTTCGCGTCCGCGTCTCCGACAACGGTCCCGGCGTTCCCGAGGCGCAGCGTGACGAAATCTTCGGTCGCGGCCAGAAGGGGCTCGAGAGCGAAGGGACCGGGATCGGGCTCTATCTGGTCGATACGCTGGTCGACGGCTACGGCGGCGACGTGTGGGTCGAATCCAGCGACGAGGCCGGTGCGACGTTCGCAGTCGAACTCCCGAAAGCGACCGACGGCCGGAGCCGTCACGCGTCGTCGACCGAGGACGCCGAGGACCCGCGACCACAGCGGAACTGAGACGCCGACGGGGACGGCCCCGACAGAGAAGACGGACGGCAGGTCGATAGCACGGCCCGCACGATTCGAGTGGGACGACCACGGTCGGTCGGGGAACACACCCTCGTAGACGTCTCGACGACGTGCGCACGACCCCACACGGTACCTCCGTGGAATCGGCAGAGCCGAACGGCCGAACCCCAACGGCGGAATCCTCGCGCGTTACCCCGTGAAGGCCGTCAAAGGAAGCGGAAGGTCTCGAGGTTCTTCGGCGCGAAGGTGCGCATGTCGAAGTCGTGGTAGAGCGCCGACGAGAGGTCCTGCGTGGAGCGCTCGTCGCCGTGGACACAGAGCACCTTCTCGGGCCGCGGGTTCATCGTCTTGACGAAGTTCTCGAGGCCGGCGCGGTCGGCGTGGCCGGAGAAGCCGTCGACGGTTTCGACGTCCATGTTCAGCGAGAGGGTCCCGCGGCCGCCGCCGTTGCCCATGGCACCGACTTCGCTGGTGGGGATCTCGTCCCAGCCGTTCTGAATGCGTCGGCCGAGGGTACCCTGCGCCTGGTAGCCGACGAAGACGAGCGTCGAGTCCGGATCGGGGCCGATGTGGGAGAGCCAGGACATGATCGGGCCGCCAGTGACCATCCCGGAGGTCGAGAGGATGATACAGGGCTCGCCGTCGGCGACGTCCTGTCGCTCCTCCTCGCCGCCGTCGATGTGGTTGAACTCCTCGGCGAGGAACGGGTTCTCGTCCTCGTGGAAGATCCGGTCGCGCAGATCGTCGCGGAGGTACTCGGGGTAGGTGGTGTGGATCGCCGTCGCTTCCCAGATCATCCCGTCCAGGTGAACCGGCATCGACGGGATATCGCCGTTTCGCATCGCCTCCTCCAAGACGAGCATGATCTCCTGGGAGCGACCCACCGCGAAGGCCGGAATGACGACCTTGCCGCCCTGGTCGTAGGTGTCGTTGATGATCTCCTTGAGGTTCCGTTCGGAGTCCTCCTGATCGGTCTGGTAGTCGTTGCGGCCGCCGTAGGTCGACTCGAGGACGAGCGTCTCGACTCGCGGGAAGTCGTTGACGGCACCGTTGAACAGGCGGGTGTCGTCGTAGTGAATGTCACCGGAGAAGGCGACGTTGTAGAGGCCATCGCCGATGTGGAAGTGCGAGACGGCCGAGCCGAGAATGTGACCGGCGTTGTGGAACGTGAGTTTGACGTCCGGCGCGATGTCGGTGACGTCGCCGTACTCCAGGGGAATGCAGTGTTTGATCGCTTCGCGGACCTGCTCGCTCTCGTAGGGCGGGCTCCGGCCCTCCTTGGCGGCGACGTCGAGGTAGTCGAGCGTCAGCAGCCCCATCATGTCCCGCGTGGGCTCGGTGCAGTAGATCGGACCGTCGTAGCCGTACTTGAACAGCAGCGGGATCAGCGCGGAGTGGTCGAGGTGGGCGTGGGTGAGGACGACCGCGTCGATGGTCTGTGGTCCAGCGCCGAGCGCCTCGGGCGCGTGGAGGTAGGGCACTTCGCCCTCCGCGCCGGGTTTGTCGCCGCAGTCGATGAGGATTCGCGTCTCGGGCGTCGAGAGAATGAAGGAGGCGCGGCCGACCTCGCGACAGCAGCCAAGCGTGGTGATGCGGACGTACTCGTCGTCGGACATCTCCTCGCGGTGGATCTGTCGGCCGACCTTCTCGAGGATATCCCGGCGCTCGTCGCGCTCCTGCTTGAGGAAGCTGCGAACGTTCGAGACGGTCGAGGATTCGATCGGCGGCGTGCGGACGACTTCGGGCGTCCAGCCGACGTTCTTCGTTATTTCGCGGAGCGTCGACCCGTGACGGCCGATCACCATCCCCGGCTTTTCCGCCTCGATGACGACCTCGCCGGTGTCGGCGTGGAAGTCGAGGTCGGTGACCCCCGCTTCGTCGGGGATGACCTCCATGATCTCCTCGCGGGCCTGCTCGGGCCGCGAGAGGACGCTTGGGTCGGGTCGAACGGTGATCCGCTTTCGAAGCTTGCTCGCGAGCTGCCGAATGAGATCGCCCTGCTGGGCGAACTTCTTCGGGTCGCGCGTGTAGACCACCAGTTCGGGGCCTTCGTACTTCACCGAGGAGACCGAGATATCGCTCGGTAACTCGCTCGTGATCTGTGCTTTGAGATCGTCGAGTTGCTGCTCTACAGTGCTCATAATCGCCGAATGTGGCTTGCGTGAACTCGCCGTCCGAGATCGGGTTCGGTGCCGGGTCGGACCGACGGGATCGAGCGGGGAGACCGGATCTCGGTACTGCGAGGGGCGCCATCGGGCGTCCGTCGTCTCGGTACCGGTCGCGAGCGCCGCCGTCTTCGTTCGACAACGTAGCTCACACTCCGTCTCGCCTCCCGATTCATCGTATCCTACTCCGTGCCTGACGAACACGCTCCCGGATCGGTTATCCTGGTCCGTGCGGGAAGATTCCAGGGAGAACCCGCTTACTCGACGCTATTCTTTGCGTGGTATAAAAGCCTTCGCAAAAACCAGGGCCGTGGGGACAGTAGCCGTCGGTACGCATGCACGTTAGCCAAGCGCGCGTCGGCGAGGAACGGGCGTGGATCGTCGATCGGGCCGGACGGATCGTCCCGCTCATCAACGACGTCCGCGACGAACTCGGCGCGGCATTCGACACCGACGTCGACGCGGTCACCGAGGCGCAGTACCGCAGGGAAGTCGACGCCGTCTTCGCGGACGGCGATCTGGCCGTCAACGTCGCCGCCATGGTCGCGATCCTCAGAGAACTCGACGTCGAGGGCGACTATCCGGGATTCGTCGTCGACGAACTTCTCGGCCGAGAGCTGGCCGCGACCATCGCCGGCAGCCAGCCGCTGCGGACCCTCGGCGAAGCCACGTTCCACTACGCCGACCTGCAGGTCCACGGGGCGGAAGACGAAAACGCCGGCCTCGACGACTGCGAGGCGGCCCTCGCCGCCGGCTTTCAGGAGCGCCTCCCCGGCTGGGACTGGACCGAGCGGGAGAGCCCGTTCGCTCTCGAGCGGTAAGTGTCCGCGACCAACCAGTCGACTGCCGTCAGGCTCGGCTACTCGTCAGTTTCGTTCCCGGCGTCGGTTCCGTCGGTCTCGTTCCCGGCGTCGGACTCGTTCGTCTCGCCGTCCGTCTCCTGTGCCTCCTGCTGTTGCTCGAGCATCTCCTGTCGCTGCTCGCGCTGTTGCTGCTGCTGGACGATCAGTTCGTACCGCTCACCGGGATAGATACCGCTCACGTCGCCGTTTCGGAGCGACTCCATGATCGCCACGTCGGGGCCCGTCACGCGAAGCAGCCCGTACTCCGGCCTCGACTCCGCGACCGAGAGTTCACTCCCGGCGACCGATTCCTCGAACGACGCCACGGCCGCTTCGGTCAACTCGACCTGTCTCTCCCGAAACACCCGTCCCGCCTCCTGCTGGCTGAGGGTGCCCTCGTCGAGGTCGGCCCGGATCTCTTCCTCGAGACGCTGCAGTTCCTCACGCTCCGGCTGGACCGTCACGGTGACCGCCTCGTCGGGGTTCTCCGAGCCCTCCTGCGTGATCGACTCGAGTTGCGAACAGCCGGCCAGCGACGCGGCCGTACCGGTACCAGTGATCGCGAGAAACCCGCGGCGGGTCGGTAGGTTCGACATCGTCTCTGAACGGCAGGGACGGACGAAGGTATGCCTTCTGCGTTACGCTCGGCGGCAACGTCGGCACCGCGACGCGGAATCCGCCCGACAGCGGGCATCTTTTATTCGCGCCGGCGCTAGCAGGTTCCAGTGACGAATCGAGAGTCCGGCCAGCGAACGGAAACCCTGCAGGGGCCGACACCGACGGCCGCCCGCGACGTGGTCGCGGACGGATTCGACCGCGAGGCGATCGTGACCGTCTACGGGCGCTGTACCGTCGACTACGACGGACGGGCGTCGAGTCACCTCGAGGCGGGCGATCGACACGTCATGCTCAAGCCCGACGGCGCGGCGCTGGTACACACCGACGAGGGCCAGCAGCCGGTCAACTGGCAGCCGCCGGGCTGCGATCACGATGTCTTCTGCGAGGACGGGACCCTCGTCCTCGAGAGCCGACGGCCGACGCCGGAGGAACGGCTGTGCGTCCGGTTCCAGGAGGTCCTGCAGGTCTCCGCGTTCGCGGGGACCGACGAGACCGAACTCGCCCTGGTCGGCACCGAGGAGGACCTCCGACGGCGGATCCTCAAGGAGCCGGCCCTGCTCGAGGCGGAGTTCACGCCGCTGGCGACCGAACGCGACACGCCCGCGGGCGCGGTCGACATCTACGGCGAGGACGCGGCCGGACGAGCGGTCGTGGTCGAACTGAAGCGCCGCCGGGTCGGCCCCGACGCGGTGAGTCAGCTCCGGCGCTACGTCGACGCCCTCGAGCGCGACCTCCACGCCGACGCCGCCGTTCGCGGCATTCTGGTCGCGCCCTCGGTGACCGACCGCGCGAACCGGCTGCTGACCGAACACGGCCTCGAGTTCGTCTCGCTAGAGCCGCCGGCCGAGTGACGGTTTCGACCGCCGGCCCCGCCGTCCTCCGTCAGGCCGGGTACGTCCCCTCGAGCCGCGCCCGATCGGTGACGTGACCCTCGACCGCCGACTCGAGGTCGTCCGCGTCCGTCCCGGGTCCGAGACCGAGCGTCGTGTCTACGGCGAACAGCGTGAACCGATAGGTGTGTTCCCTGTCCGGTGGGTTCGGGCCGCCGTAGCCGCGCTCGCCGTAGTCGTTCGTCCCTTCGGTCGCGTCCGTCGGCTCCCACGCCTCCGGAATCGTCTCCGTCTCCGGCGGGATGTTCCAGACGATCCAGTGGTCCCAGACCTTCCCGGCGGGGTCTTTCGCATCGGGATCGTCCACGATCAGCGCGAGGGAGTCCGCGTCGTCCGGCACGCCGTCGACCTCGAGCGGCGGGTTGACGTTGCGCGCCGTGTAGCCGTACTCCTCGGGGATCCGTTCGCCGTCGTCGAAGGCTCGGCTCTCGAGCGTGAGTTCTCCCATGGCGAAGTCACCTCTAGTCGTGCCGTCGGTCGAGCGTTCGCTCTCCGGATAGAATAAACTTACAGCCCGTGCGAGCGGGTTCGGCCCGCGGCCACGCTGGTGGATTGACACGACCGAGTCGCCTCCGTTCCGCGAACGGACCCGAACGGCTACCGACGAACAGTGAAGATCGCGACGCCAAGGACGAGGAGACCGATTCCCCACCACCACGACTTCCCCGGCAGATACGCCAACAACAACGTGACGATGCCCGAGGAGATGAGCGACCAGCCGATCGTCGTTCGATATGTCATACAACTACATCGTTACCGGGATAGTTGTGTGTTGTGCCGGTCCATGCAATCCGGGTCGCCGCTCGACTGTAGTTCCCTTTCATCCCACACGTCCATGGGTTGAATATGGGACCCGAACTGACGGTCCGCCGCTATCGACCGACGGACGGCACTCGAGTCCGTGACCTCCACGAAACGGCCATGCGCGATGTCGATGCGTACCTCGAGGACGTTCCCGACGACGACCTCGAGCAGATCACCGAAACCTACGTCGATGCCGGCGGGGAGTTCCTCGTCGGCGAGCGCGACGGCACCATCGTCGCGATGGGCGCGTTCCGACCGATCGACGGCTCGGAGCACATCGCGACAGTCGTCCCCGATCTCGCGGACTCGGCGGTCGAACTGACCCGAATGCGCGTCACTCCCGACCAGCAGCGCCGCGGCTACGGTCGCCGGCTCTACGCGGAACTCGAGCGCCGTGCTCGATCGCAGGAGGCTGACGAGATCGTCCTCGACACGATGGCGAGACAGACCGCAGCCCGTGGCCTGTACGAGTCGCAGGGCTTCGGCGAGGTGCACCGCGAACGAATCGACGGGTTCGGCGATCCGGTCGATCTACTGGTCTACCGAAAATCGCTGGGAGAGGCGTGACGGCCGACGGAGCGGTTACGCTTCGAGCAACCGCTTCAGCCGGTCGAGTTCCGTCAGCGCCTCGACAGGGGTGAGGTGGGCCAAGTCGAGCGCGCGGAGCTCGGCGGCCACGTCGGCCGGAACGTCTCCCCCGTCTGCAGTCGCCGGCGACGCCGGCCCCGAATCCGTCTCGTCGGCCATCTCACCGCGCGCCCTGACTCTCGTCTCGGCTTCGCCGCCCGCCTCGGGTTCGTCCTCGGTCGCGTCGGCAACCAGTTCCCGCGCCCGGTCGACCACGGGTTCGGGAACGCCCGCCGCCGTGGCGACCTCGACGCCGTACGATCCGCTGGCCGCGCCGGGTGCGATCTCGTGGTGGAAGACGACGTCGCCGTCCGCCTCGTCGACCTCGAAGTGGAGCGTGAACGCGGCCGCGAGGTCGTCCGCGAGTTCGGTCAACGGGTGATGGTGGGTCGCGAAGAGGGTAGTCGCCCCCACCTCGTCGTGGATGTGTTCGGTGATCGCCCGCGCGATCGCCATCCCGTCGGCCGTCGAGGTACCCCGGCCTACCTCGTCCAGCAGGACCAGCGAGTGCTCGTCGGCCTCGCGCAGGATCGTCGCGAGTTCGTCCATCTCGACCATGAACGTCGAGCGCCCGCCCGCGATGTCGTCGCTGGCACCGACGCGGGTGAAGATCCGATCGACCGGCGTCAGCCGCGCCGAGCGAGCGGGGACGAAACTGCCGACCTGCGCGAGCAGTACGATCTGGGCGACCTGCCGCATGTAGGTCGACTTCCCAGACATGTTCGGGCCGGTGATCACCGCCAGCCGCCGGTCGGTCGTCAGGCACGCGTCGTTCGGGACGAACGACTCCTGCGTGCGCTCGACGACCGCGTGTCTGCCGCCCTCGACGTCGATCTCGAGGCCGTCACGACCCTCTCGCTCGAGGATCTCGGGCCGGCAGTAGTCGTACTGGGCGGCGACGGTCGACAGCGAGACGAGCGCGTCCAGCGTCGCCAGCGCGTCGGCGAGGGCCTGAACGCGCTCGACTTCGGCGGCGATCTCGCGACGAACCTCGCAAAAGAGGTCGTACTCGCGTTCGTCGGCGCGTTGCCGTGCGCCGACGATCTCGTCCTCGCGCTCTTTGAGCGCCGGCGTGACGAACCGCTCGGAGTTCTTCAGCGTCTGGCGGCGCTGGTAGTTGTCGGGGACGGACTCGAGGTTCGGATTCGTCACCTCGATGTAGTAGCCGTGGACCGAGTTGTGGCCGACCTTCAGCGAATCGATACCCGTCCGCTCGCGCTCGCGGTCCTCTAAGTCCTCGATCCACTGCTCGCCGTCCCGCGCGGTCCCCCGGAGGGCGTCGAGGTCCTCGTCGTACCCCTCGGCGATGATCCCGCCCTCGGTGATCTCGATCGGGGGCTCCTCGACGACGGCGTCCTCGATCAACTCGCGGACGTCCGCCAGCGGGTCGAGGTTCCCGTGAAGGTCCCGCAGGCGTTCACAGTCGGCGTCGGCCAGTTGCTCGCGGATGTCGGGGACGACCGCGAGCGTATCTCGCAGCGAGCGCAAATCCCGGGCGTTGGCCCGCTCGCGGGAGATTCGGCCGATGAGACGCTCGAGGTCGTAGACCTCTCGCAGGCGATCGTGGAGCCGTTCCCGGCGCTGGACGGCTCCCGTCAACTCGGCGACCGCGTCGTGGCGGGCCTCGATCCGCGCGGGCTCGAGCAGCGGCCGGCGAATCCAGTCCCGGAGTTTACGGCCGCCGAGCGCGCTAGCGGTCTCGTCGAGGACGCCGACGAGCGTCGCATCGTCCCGGCCGTGGACCGCCCGGGGTTCGAACAGCTCGAGGCTGCGCAGGGCGACCGCGTCGAGCAACAGGTACTCGCGGGGGTCGTACCGGGTCAGCTGGGTAATGTACTCGAGTCGCTGCTCGTCGTCGCCCTCGAAGACGGCCGCGACGCGCTCGTCGGCGTCCTCGCCGCGTTCGCCCTCGTGTTCGCCGCCGCGGACGTACTCGGCGTACGCCAGCAGCGCGCCACAGGCCCGGATCTCCGCGGTGTCCGCGAGCAGCGCGTCGGGGTTCCGGAAATACGTCGTGAGCTTCTCTGTGGCCCGCTCGCGGTCGAACGCGCGCGCGTCGAACGGCGTCACCATGCACTCCTCGGGGATCGGGTCGGCGGCGGCGTCGGGGCCGACGACCGCTTCCGAGGGGTCGAACCGACTCACCTCGTCGGCGATCGACTCGTCGGACGTCGCGCTCGTCGCGTAGAAGTCGCCGGTCGAGAC
Source organism: Natrinema salaciae (assembly GCF_900110865.1). Lineage (NCBI taxonomy): Archaea > Methanobacteriati > Methanobacteriota > Halobacteria > Halobacteriales > Natrialbaceae > Natrinema > Natrinema salaciae. Next base: position 586,354 of record NZ_FOFD01000001.1, on the reverse strand, counting down.
GTCGAGCAGGGCGAGTCCCAGCCGATCGCCGTTACGGGCGACGGCCGCCACGAAGTTGTTGTCGTCGCCTGTCAGGAGTTCGTCTTCGGTGAGCGTCCCGGGCGTGATCACGCGCGTGACAGCGCGCTCGACCACGCCCGAGGTCTCGCCGGGTTCTTCGACCTGATCCGCCACCGCGACGCGGTAGCCGGCTTCGAGCAGGTCCTCGATGTACGATTCGGCGTTGTCGATCGGAATTCCGGCCATCGGATACTCGCCGGTGCTGTCCTCGCGACTGGTCAGCGCGATCTCGAGCAGCCGCGCGGTGCGTTCGGCCGCGCCGCAGAACGTCTCGTAGAAGTCGCCCACCTGAAAGAGGACGATCGCGTCGTCGTAGCGCGCACAGAGGTCGTGGTACTGCGCCATCATGGGCGTCAGCTCGTCGCGCTTCGCGGCCATCTGCTCGGGCGGACCAAGCGCCGAATCCATACCCGAATTCGGCCGCCCGACGCGGAAATAGCTTGCTGGATCCGCTCCACGGCCGGCTCGAGTCGGCCGCCAGTCGGATTTCGTGACTGTCAGGGAACGGAAAAAGCGTATTACCGTCGATCGCACATAACCGGACGACTGGTATGAAACGGGATTCGTCGATCGCGACGCGCGTGCTCGTGTGGGTCGCCGTCGCGATGGTACTCGGCGGTGCGACCGCGGGGATCGCGGCCGCGTCCGCGAGCGCCGGCTCGACACTGACGGGAGCGGCGCTCTCGACGACTGATTCGGTCGACGACTCCATCGACGAGCCGACGGAGACCGTCGAAAATACGACCGACGAACTCGAGAACACCACCGGGACGACGACCGACGAACTCGAGAACACCACCGAGACGACGATCGACGAACTCGAGAACACCACCGAGACGACGATCGACGAACTCGAGAACACCACCGGGACGACGACCGACGAACTCGAGAACACCACCGGGACGACGGTCGATCGGACGGAGGGGGCTGTCGACCGGACCGTCAACGAGACGCCGCTGGACACCGGCCTCGAGGCCGACGCCGAAGTCGAAACCGACGGACGACCCTCGAGTCCCCACGACGACGGCTCGAGCGCCGGTGAGTCGACGGCCGAGAACGCGAGCGCCGACGGGAGCGGCGACTCCGACGGCTCCGGGACGCCCGGCGCGACCGAGACGGCGACGGACGCGGTACTGGTCGGACTGCTCGGGGCGATCACCGCCTCCGGGGCGGCGGGCGGGGCCGGCGCGTCCGGTGCGACCGGCGCTGCCGGGAGCGGGACCACTGCGACGGCCGGGTGGCTGCACACTCTCCGCGGGACGGGCCCGCTCCGCCGAGCCGGGGACCTCTGGAAGATGCTGCCGCTGTTCCGGTACAGTCAGTACGACGACTCCGATCCGCTCGAGCACGATCGCCGCCGGGCGATTTACGAGGCGATCCGCGACGACCCGGGGTCGTACCTCTCGCAGCTCAGCGACGACACCGACATCCCCCTTTCGACGGTCCGGTACCACGTTCGGATCCTCGAAGCGGAGGATCTGATAACCGCGGCCAAGCTCAACGGGAAGCGCCGCTACTTCCGGGACGCGGCCGACGCCGAACTGCGAGCCGCCCTCGCGGAACCGGCCAAACGCGACGTGCTGGAGGCGCTCGCCGGCCTGGGCCGGGCGCACAACGGCCGGCTCGCGGACGAACTCGAGCGTGATCCGAGCACCGTCTCGCATCACCTCGCCGCGCTCGAAGACGACGGACTGGTCGTCCGCGAGAAGGACGGTCGGTCGGTCGTCAACGAACTCGAACCCGACGCCGAGGCGGCGCTGTGCGACGACGAATCCGTCGAGGGGATCGAGGAGGTCGAGGACGAGCAGACGGAGTCGTCGGCAGTAGCGTCTGCGGACGACTGACGGGAGTCGGTGCGCCGGCGAGAGCGACTCGAACGGCGACTAGCGCACCGTCGTCTCGGTATCGACGAACACGGACTCGCGGCCGACGAGACTCTCCCGGAGGTCGCCGTGGACTCCCAGACATCCACGAAGCGAGTGTACAGCGGGCCGAGCAGACACCCGGACGACGGTCGGCGGGCGTCAGTCGCCCGGCTCGAAATACAGGTCGGCGTGGGCGGCGCAGCCGGGATTGAACGCGGCGTCGCAGGCCGGACAGCGATAGTCGGCCTCGAGATACGCGGACGCGGTGAGTGCGGTCCCGCAGACCCCACACAGCACCGAGGATTCGTCGAATCGGTCGCGCGGCCACGGAACCGCCTCGTGATCCGTCGACTCCTCGTGGCAGCGAAAGCAGGGGTAATAGCGCTCGCAGCAGGCGAACGTGAACGCGACGACGTCGCGGTCGGTGTCGTAGTGGGCACACCGGGTTTCCGGACCGACGTCGACGCCGTGGACGGTGTGGCCGCCGATCGATTGCACGATCGGCTCGACGGCCGGCGGGTGCTTCGGTGTTGCGATGAGACGGGATCGGTGCTCGGCCGCGAGCCGATCGGCGGCCGGCAACTGGGAGAGCAGCCGCTGGGCCGTGCTCCGGACCGAGTGTCTTCGAAGCTGGGGCGTCTCGAGGGAGGGTTCGTCGCTCGTGATTGGAGTCCACCGCCTCGCGGTCAGTTCGGCCGAATCGCGACCGGTCCGCGAGCGGTACCCGGTGTAAAGACAGGGACGCTCGCCGCCCCGAAACCTACGTAGTGGTGCGCCGTATCGATGGCTATGAGTGCTGGTATCGACACCGACGACGTCACTCGGGTCGCGATCGCCTGTCAGGGTGGTGGCAGCCACACCGCTTACACCGCAGGGGTACTCAAACGGCTCCTCGGCGAACACGACGACCGGTCGTACGAACTCATCGGATTGAGCGGGACCTCCGGCGGGGCGGTCTGCGCGACCGCCGCCTGGTACGGGTTTCTCGACGGCGGAGCGGACCGGGCTATCGAAACGCTCGAGGGAATCTGGCGGGACTTCTCGGCTCGGTCTCCGTTCGACAGGATCGCCAACGAGTGGACCGTCAAACTTGCGCAGTTCGCCGCACACGGAGGGCCGCTGATGATGCTCAGCCCGTATGAGCTGCCGTTCACCTCGAGCGGGCGCGACCGATTTCTCAGCACGCTCGAAGCGCACATCGAGTTCGATCGGGTTCCCGAACTCGCTGCCGCCGCCGACGTTGAGCTGATCGTCGGGGCAGCCGACGTGTCGGAGGGCAAGTTCGACACCTTCCGCAACGAGGCAGTGACGGCCGAGGCGGTCCTCGCTTCAGCGGCGATCCCAACGTTGTTCGAGGCGGTCGAAATCGACGGCCACTGGTACTGGGACGGGTTGTTCTCGCAAAATCCACCGATCCGCGACTTCTTGACGGTTCCTGACGACCCGGGAGAAAAACCGGACGAGATCTGGATCGTCCAAATCAATCCCAAACGCCGCGAGACGGTCCCGAAGTCGGTCGAGGATATCAGCGACCGGCGCAACGAACTCGCCGGAAACCTCTCGCTGTATCAGGAGGTGTACTTTATCGAACAGGTGAACAAGTTGATCGATCGGGGAAGCCTCCCCGCCGAGTACAAGCAAGTCGAGGTCAGAAAAATCGACCTCGGTGGATCGCTATCAGCACCCTCGAAACTCGACCGAGATCCGGAGTTCATCGATACCCTCATTCGTCGGGGCGAACGGAGCGCCGAGCGCTTCCTCGAAGGATGGAGTCGAGGGTCGCGTTCGAACGCGGGACAGTCGTGACGACTCGTCACGGTTTCAGTCGACAGCCGATTCGAGACGGAGAGATCGCGAGAAACGAAGGCAGTGGGCTGTGCTGCGTCCCGAGATGTCGAGCGGTGCTAGACGATCGCATAGACGACGACCATCACGACCGGAACGGCAAGCAGTGTGATTGCGCTAACAACCGTTCGATCGCGTCGAGACGCCGCGGCGGCGTAGAACCCGGCGAAGACGGCGACCGTTACGAGAAATCGCAACAGTTCCGCCAGGCGGAGCTCGGCGGCACCGGACAGCAGGGCGGCTGAGACCGAGGGTTTCCCCACCAACGCAGGCCCGACGACGAACCAGGTAATCCCCGCAATCCACTGGGCGAGGAGCCCCCAAACTGCGACGGCGCTGATTTCCCAGGCCGCCGCTGTCGGACGGTTGCGGACGTACACGAGAGCTGCAACCACGACGGGCACCAGCGCGATGACGCGTTCCAGCTCGAGCGTCCAGGTCGTCGATTGCATCAGCAAGAACACCTGCAAAGCGAGCCCGAGCACGACGATGCCCCCAAGCAGGCTCGCAAACGACAGCCTGTCCAGGTCAGCGACTGACGAGCGAGACGAGAGAGAAATGGGCATACCACATCGATACTGACACCCCATAAGTACTTTCTGTCTTATAGTTCTTGGAACGGAGCCAGCCGGTTCGTCGGACAGGTGATCAGTGCCCATATCTACTGAACGGCTGGGTTATTGGAAGGTCTCGTGTTCCCTTGTTCAGCGGTACTGACCGATAATCCGCCCTCCCTCATCGACTCCGAAGCGTGCTGCATACGCGCGTTGTATTATCGGTAATCGTTACGAACGCGATCGTTCAACGCACGAGCAATGTCACAGTGACGAGTGGGCTGAAATAGACGAGGGGATCAGGATTCGATTGAGACAGAGGTTACAGAAATAACGTTTTATGGGCTACCTCAGTCGTTCACGCTGATCCCACCGAATGCGACGAAGCCAGTCAAGATCAGGTCGACCTCCTCGTGTTCCGCTTCGCGGCGCGGGCGCTCGTCCTCCGCACCACCGAAGATCGGTAACACGTCGAGGCGGACGTTCCAGTCCCGGGGAACGATGATATCGACACCGCCGAACATGGCGACGGCGTTGATCCGCGCCGGACGGTCGGCCACCTCAGCATCGCGTAAATCGAGTTCGTATCCGCCAAAGAGCGCGGTCAGATCCGCTCCCGTGAACCGCGAAGAAGTCACGCGCTGGTTCCGGCCGCCGAAGACGGCGATGCCGTCCACGCGCTGCTCGCCGACCTCTTCCGCTTTCGTCCGCATTCGCCCCAGAAGCAGTGAGACGCCAAAGAGAATGATGAGAGCGGGCCAGAAGGAAGCCAGGTCGGCCTCCGGAACGAGGTCGAGCGCCGCTATCTGCCAGGCACCGGCCAGCACGATCACCAAGAGCGGGCCGAACAGGTTGCGGAATCCGCTCGTGATCAGCGCGTACAGACCAAGGAGGACGAAAAGCGATGGCACGTAGTTGAGGAGCGATCCCGCTTCAGCGACCCCGGTCGTGTCGAGCAACAGTATGGTTCCGACGATCACGACGACCGCGCCGAGCAGTTCCTGCGTCGACACTCGGTTCGATAATGCCATACTTGCAGACACTCAGAGGATAGATATGAATGTGTCCACGATTGTTAGTCCAAAGGCACGCCTGTGGAGACTGCTACCTCTGCGGACACTCGTTCTGTGTCTGCAAGTCGCGTCGTAGAAACAGGAAGCTCCGTCCTCAAGGAACGAGTCGCGTTAGCGGCGAGTGAGTAGGGCGGAGTAGTTCACATTCGCGGGATGAGGATCTCGTCGGACTCCGAACTCGCGACCCAACTGTGATATCCCCGAACCACCCGGTGAGGACGCCAACGAGAAGAGTCCCGAAACCAGTCTCCGTGCTCAAGAAGGCGGTTCTCGGAGGGATTGACAGCACGCTTCCCCGGGAGGACGCTCATGAGCAGGCCGTCCTCGTCGACGAAGAGCACACGACCGGTACTTAGGTTGGGGCGGTGATTCGCTGGCTCGACACGGGTCTCGACGTCACCCAGCGTATTACTATCAAACAGTTCGTGCAGTACGACAACCAGAGACCGCGGCAAGTTCTCTCGACGGAAACGTGCCAGTCGAGGAGATACAGAACTAGACCGTGAGATCTGCGGGTACGTGCTGCCTATTCAGCACGACTCCACCAGTATCTAGAGTGGATGATGTGTCAGCGCGAAATCCACATCTCTACAGAAGGTCTGATTCGTTGGTTTCGGGTGAAATAACGATGCCGCCGTGCTGAACGGCCGGCGTATCCGGCAGGTACATTCGATCAGCCGCGAAGGAGTTGACCAGCGCCACTGAGGGGTACGTCCCGCGACGAATGGACCGTCCCAGCAGGGCGGTCGTTGTGGACGCTTCGAGTCTCGCCGGAAACCGATCCTCACCCGGCCGCTTCGGACATCCTGTCTCGTATCGCTGTCGCCAGTTCGTCCGGACGGTGACTGCCGACCAGTAGGTCGCGGTCGTCGGGCCTCGTCACGTAGACACCGCGCGATCCGCTGACGTTGAACGCGATCGTCGACGGTCGCCAGCGGATGCCCCACCCGCCGTACTCACGGAGCGGCCGATACGTCACCGACTCGACTGAGTCGATAGCGTCCCAGGGCACTCTCCGGAACGACCGATGGAGGGGAACGAACCGGACGTAGAGTCCATCGGTTCGGACCTCCGTGACCAGTCGCAGCGACCAGAAGAATACCACGATAGCTGCTATGGTGAGGACCCCGACAGGTCCGCCGGCAACGACCGAAACGAGACCGACGAGGCCCAGGAGAGCCCAGAGCCACCACTGTCGAAACCGTTGGACCTCCCGGAACGCGACTTCAGGTGTCATCCTCGTCCATCGTTACAGTGGCCGAGAAACATAAGGGATGTGGAAGGCCCGAAATAACCGGGTTCTCCCGAAGTGACGTGCTCATTCTCTCCGGTCGTGAGCGCCGACTTCTCGACGGATTGCGGCGCTCACCCGCTCTCGGCACGCGGGGCATCGCGGGCACCGCCGACTGCCGCCTCTCGTCGGTCACCGAGGAAGCAGAAGAACACGATCAAATTAGCTGCCACGTACTCTACGGTCATCTGCCCCGAGATCACCATCGGGATACTGGTGCCCTTTTCGGTGATTTTGTTGGGTGTGCCTTTCCCATCACATTCGACAGCTATTCGTTACTCGTATCGATCCCCGGTAGGATCGAGTTCACTTGCGTCGATCTCACCCTCGAGCCACGCCCGTCCACGATCGGTGATCTGGTAGTAACCCTCTTCGACTCGCTCTACGAATCCGTACGCCATCAGAATAGATACTCTGTTTGTCACGTGCTGCCGAGACAGATCGCCGTTCTTCGCGATTGCCGTAGGGCCGAGCATGAGACCGCCCTCGAGGACCTCAAGGATCACTTCATCGGCTTTGACCATCCAGTCCGCCCGCTTCCTCATTACCCCCACACTGTCAGAATTCTCCTTACACTTGTCGGTAGCATGTAATGTATTGTCGATATTGGCTACTCAAATTTACGGTATCGTCAACACAGTTATGTCGAGCGAGGACTACTCGGATAGCGCAAGTCGCAAGCAAACCAGACCGGCAGATAGTCGGATGAACATGCAGACCGGTGTGATGGCACCGGCCCGCGCGGCTCGCGTAGCTGTGGGACGAGCCATGTCCGACGACAATTCACGGGGCCTTAAGCCCCGACACGAGAGACGCATCGCTACGATTCACGTACGCCGATCAGAATGGCCGTGACGAAACTCCGATCGGCGTCGACCTCGGCGAATACAACCTCTATACAGCCTGCCCGGTCTCCCTTCCGGATTGGCGGGGCGCGTACGCGGTCTGTGGCGACAATATCTGTCAGTAACTCGATGGCTTCCGACTCGAGACCGCCGCACTCTCTCGAGTACCGTCGACCGCGAGACGATCGCTGCCCACGTCCAGCAGCGCCGCGATGCCCTCGTTGCGGAGATCGACGCCGCAGCCCACGAGATCTGCGGGTACGCGAGCGCCTACGACAATTCAGTGTTGGTCACCGAAGACAGCCACTACAGGCCGGACCTATGGACGTGGCTGATAGCGCCCAACGCCCACCGCGGCTCGTCGTGGCTCCTTTCTGTGGCCCATCTGCGGTTGCGAGTTATCGCCGCTGAGTACGGTATCCCGGTGACGACAGTGCCCGACGCATACTCTTCGCAGGAATGCCACGCCTGCGGCGCGCTCGGCGACCGGGTACGGAACGCGGCCCTCCGGTGTAGCAATCGGGACTGCCACGTCGACACCGTCGCCGCCGATTTCAACGCCGCGAAGGTCCTCGCCCGGCGTTACTACCCGGGACGGCGCTGTGACTCCCAGCCTCGCGATTCGCCTCGCTCCGACGATGGACCCGTACTCACCGTCGACGGTGACCCTCCGAATTACGCGCCGAGCGATCGAACGGAACGCCCTCGAGACGAAAAGAGACGGCGGCGGTGAGCGACGGACGGCGTTCCCACTCGAGTCGGCGAGGGACCGCGATCGAATCCCCGCTCGAGGCTCACTCGAACTGGGCGGTGTCGCCGCGCCGATAGCGGTCGACCCGCCGGTAGCCGTGGACGGTGGCGTCGGTGTCGAGTTCGATCTCGTAGCGGCCGATGATGTCCTGGGTGTCGGGGACGGCCCGGCGTTCGACGACTTCGACGACGGCGCGCCAGCCGTCGTCGGTCGGGGTGATCTCGCTGACGCCGTCGAACTCGTGACCGATGAGTTCGCCCGCGGTCGACTGGACGGTCTGTCGAACCGCGAGGATCCCCGCGATCTCCTCCCGATCGGTCTCGACGTCCGCGTCGACCTCGTCGGGATCGGTCATCTCCTCGGCGGTCATGTTGACCGTCCCGCGGGATCGGGACTCCTCGACATCGCCGTGTTCGGCCTGTTCGTCCGTCTGTTCCTCCTCTTGGGCCGCCTGACTGTCGCTCACTGTTGGATCACTCTCGTCGTGTTGGTAGCAAAAGCCGTCGTCTCGGGCCGGCCGCGAGCAGCGCTGGCCGTCCTCGGTGAGTGCCTTGCACTGCTCTCGTGATTGCGTGTCGGCTTCGGCCATTGGTCTTGCTGTAGTTCGCTGTGTGGCTCGCGTGTCGTTCGTTCGCCTCCGCGTCGGTCAGATGGTCTCGGTGATCTGCGATCGCAGTCCGTCGATGTCGTCGCCGTCTTCGCCAGTGATCTTCGGCGCGAGCACGTCCGTGAAGACGTGGGTCAGCGTCTCGTCGTCGAACTCGCCGGTCTCGTCGTGCCCGTCGAAGACGGTCAGTCCCTTCGCGGCCGTGATCGCGGCGCGGGTGCCGACGACGATATCGAGTTCGTCGCGGAGCGCTCGCGTCTTCTCGACGATGGTCGCGATGTCGTCCGCGGCGAGGTCGACGTGCGCACCGACGATCTCGCGTTCGGTCTCCGCGTCGTAGTAGTTGACGTGGACGCCGATGAACCGGTCGAGCAGCGCGTCCTGCTGTTCGTGGACGCCGGCGTACTCCACGTCGTTCGACGTGAAGATCGCCCGGAACTCGGGGTGGACGTCGATCGTCCGATCGTCGCCGCGCTTGCCCGGTCGCTCCAGGACGCCCTCCTCGAAGACCGACAGCAGGACGTTGTGAGCGGCGGGGTCGCTGCGCGAGAACTCGTTGTAGACGAGCGTCGCACCCTCCTGCACCGCGACGGACAGCGGGTTGTCCACCCAGCGTTCACGGACGATCTGGGTCTTCTTGTCGACGCCGCTGACGTACCGGTCGTGCTCTTCGTAGCGTTCGCCGCCGGCGTGGGAGCCGACGAGCGCGGCGGTGTCGACCGCCTCGTCACCGTTGAGCCAGACGACCGGACGACCGCGCTCGGCCGCCGCCGACAGCGCGAGCGCCGTCTTGCCACAGCCCGTCGGGCCGATCAGGTGGACCGGCTGGTCCGCCTCGAGCCAGCCGTTGATCCGATCGCGGAGCGATCTGACGGCGTCGGTCTCGACGAACGGCTCGGGGACGACGTCCGCCGGATCGGAGAGGGGACTGTCGCCGTTTCGTTCGCCGGCGCTCGATGCCTTTCGCGCGAGCTCTTTCTTCGCTCTGCGGCCTTCCTTCTGCTCGCGACTGGCCCTGATCTTGGTACCGCGGACCGTACGCTTGCGCGAAGTGTCGTCGGCCATCGGGAGCTACTCCGCGGATTTCGGCGACGATTCCGGCCGAGGCTCGACTTCGAGCTCCTCGAGTTCCTCGAGATCGCCCTCCGCCGTGGCCTGCTCAATTTTTGCGATCTCCTCCGCGTAGTGCAGGAAGGTGTCGACCGAGGCGACGACGACGCGGGCCTCGATCGTCAGCAGCTCGATCCCGACGACCGAAATTCGGGCCCAGACGTCGATGACGACGCCCTTGTCGAGGACGCGGTCCAGTACTTCCGCGAGGCTCGAGGAGTCGGGTCTTCGTTGTGGTTGTGCCATACACCCGAGGTAGACTGCCCCCTCGTAACACGGCTTGGACTGCGACTGCAAGCCGCTCGGGCTGCCAGCGTCTGCGCCGTCGGTAGCGCGTCGATCGTCGATAGCCGCCGATAGCAGCCCCGCGAACGCACGCGGTCGGCGGACGGAGACGTGGCTGCGACTGCAAGCACCACGATAACCCGCGCCGGCGGCGTATCGTCGGCGACGGTACTCGAGTGCTCGTCACGACACCCGTGGCCGGTGTCGGCCGCGAGGTGCACGACTATCGCAGCCCCATGTCATCCAGCTGTCCCATCACCGACCGCGAGGTGTTACGCACGCGTTTATCGACCCGCGGCTGTCGGCGGCGTCGTAACGAGCGTCGACTACTGCGTCCGGCTCGGGTACGAGAGAACACCATGCAGCGTCAGCGAGTGATTCGCCGATGAGTCAGCGAATGAGAGTGATCTATCGATGAGTCACCGATACGTCTACGGCGTCGTCGAGTCGGATACGGTCGAGTTCGAGACGGAGGCCGTCGCCGGTGCCGAGCGCGTCTACACCATCTCCCACCGGCGACTCGGCGCCGTCGTCTCCGACATCGACACGACCGATCCCGAGGAGACCGACGAGGACGCCCAGATCCACGACGAGGTCCTCCGGGAGATCATGGCGTACGACGGCGGCACGACCGTCGTTCCCATGCAGTTCGGCATGGCCTTCGAGAGCGATCGCGAGTTGAAGAACGTCCTCCGCGGGGCGCGACCGGCCTTCCGACGCGCGATGACGGACATCGAGGGGCGGATCGAACTCGGCCTCAAACTCGTCCGCGAGGAAGACGCCGACGTCGACCGCGAGGCGCTCGCGGCCGAGGTCGCGGATCGGTTCGAGCCGATCGCCGCACAGTCCGTCGAGAACGACCTGTTCAGCGACCGGCTCGTGCTCAACCGCTCGTACCTCGTCGACGAGGACGACCGCGAGGCCTTCGACGAGGCGGTCGCCAGCTTCGAGGACGAGCACGACGACCTGCTGGTCCAGTACACGGGACCGTTCGCGCCCTACAGCTTCGTCGACGTGAAAATCGGAGCCCAGCAATAACCATGTTCGTCCTCGACGACCTCCTGTTCCGGCCGTTCCTCGGCATCGTCAACGCGCTCCACTCGATCGCACTCGACGAGCTGTACGACGTGGAGGCCCTCGAGGACGAGCTCAAGGAGAACCAACTGCTGTACGAGCTCGGCGAGCGCCCCGAAGCGGAGTACCGACGCCGCAAAGAGGAACTCGAAGCGGAGCTCGAGACTGCTCGCGACGTTCACGAGCGGCTCTCGAGCGGCCGCGTGGAGGTGAAACGATAGCATGAGCGGACCCACTCCCGACGACGACCGCGACGAATCGGCCGACGATCGCAGCTACGAGGACGACCACTGGCTCTCGAGCCTGCTGTCCGCGCTGGAATCGCTCGAGAGCGGCTCGACGTCCACCTCGGGCCGGCGGCGGAGCGATCGAACGATCTTCGATTACGACATCTCGATCCGCTCGGGCGACGACCTCGCCGACGAGTCGCCCGAGGGGACGCCGTTCGCCGACCGCCCCGGCGATCGCGATCGGCATCCGGATCGGGACACGGATCGGTCGCGCAAACGCCGCATCCGCTCCTCCGGACCCTCGAGCGACCACAACGTGGCGACCCGATCGTACGACGACGAACTGGTCGTCACCGCGGACGTCGCCGGTATCGACCCGGACGACGTCACGGTCGGCTTCGACGATTCGATGCTCGTCATCGCCGTCGACGGGACGGAGCTCGATCGCGTCGAGGTCCCCTGGCGCGAGACGGACTCGCAGGCGACGATCAGGAACGGCGTGCTCACCGTCCAGATCAGGCCGAACCCGGCGGCGGACGAGGCCACCGAAGAGACGGCGGGTGACGACGAATGAGCGATGCCCACGCCGACGCCGGGTCCGAAGAGACGGTCGACGCGCTGCTCGAGGAGGCGACCGAGAGCCTCGATCGGCTCGAGGGGACCCTCGGCGACGGCGGGGCGATCGACGAACTCGACGACGACACCGTCGAGACGGTCGTCGGCGATCTCGAGGCCCTCCTGCGTGTCGCCGAGGAGGTCGGCGAGTTGCTCGAGGCCATGGACATCGGCGATCTGCCGGACGCGGTCGACGAGGACGAACTCCTCGACGCGATCGAACTCGGCGAGATTCCCGACGTGCTGGGTGACGAGGAGACCGGCGTGACCGAGCTGGTCGATTTCACGGACCTGTTCGACGCGATCGACCTGTTGAACGCCTGGAATGCCACGGATCTGACCGACATCTGGCAGGAGAAACGCGAACTCGACGACGCCATCGACGAACTCGAGGACGGCGACGACGCCGGGATGCTCGAGGACGCGGTGTCGGACGCCACCGACGACGGGCTGCTCGAGGACGACGAGGACGGCGTCCTCGGCACGGGGATGGACGCCGGCTCCGCGACGAAGGAGGCGCTCGGCGACATCGACGTCGCGAAGGACCCCGAGGCCTATCAGGTCGCCATCCAGCAGCAGGCGATGCGGGGGATCGACGCCTTCCGGACGGCGCTGCTCGAGACCCACGAAACGTTCGAGCGCCTCTACGAGTTCAACCGCGAGAAGATGCGCCGACAGGACAGAAGCACGAACTCGCGGAACCCGACGGCGTCGTCGACCATGCCGATCGACAGACGCGACCTCGGCGGCGGCGCCCGCTACTCGACGGTGCCACAGGACGTCAAACTCTCGACGGCACCCACCCGGAAGCGGATCTACGGCCGCCGGTTCGAACTCGAGCGAGAGCGACGGCGGCGACGGAACGACGGCGAGAGCGACCAACGGAGAGAGACCGATGACTGACCAACTACTACCACGACCGAACGGCTGTGAGAGACGCGCGACCGACCAGCGGCCGACCCGCTTCGGAGGTGATCCCGATGGTCAATGATTTCCAGCCCAGTCGACAGAAGACCGACCTCGCCGAGGTCGTCGAGATGCTGCTGGACAAGGGGATCGTCATCAACGCCGACATCGCCGTCTCGATCGGCGACACGCAACTGCTCGGCGTCCAGGTCCGGGCCGCGATCGCCTCCTTCGAGACCGCGGCGAAGTACGGTCTCGAGTTCCCCGAGGGGACGGACATGCGCCGGGTCGCAGAAGCGGCCGGCGACCCCGAAATAGCGGAGATGGATCGTCCGAACCCGGTGATCGATCCCACTCGCGGCGTCAACGTCACCGCGGACGAGTCGGACGCCGCCGACGAGAGCGACGACGGCGAATCGAGCGAGAGCGACCGCGACGTCGGCGACGGGGAACAGGTGAGCGACCGCCTCGGTTCCAGACCGAACCCGGAGCGACCCACCAGCGGCGGGTTCGATCTGCTCAGCGGCGACTCGGAGTCGGACGCGAGCGAGGACGAGACGGAATCGGCCGACGAGGACGCGGACGCCGAGGCGGACGGAGCCGCTCCGGAGCCGGAGGGTGACGAGTCGTGACGGCGATCGACGTCGGCGACGGCGAGGACGCGCGGGACGGACTGATGACGCTGGTCGTCACCGTCGTCGAGATCCTGATCGAAACGCTCGAGCGGGAGGCGGTCCGTCGCATGGAGTCGGGGAGTCTCTCGGACGAGGAGATCGAACGGCTCGGCACCCAGCTCGCCACGATCGAGGCCGAGATCGAACGCCTCAAAGCGGACGAGGGGATCGAAAACGGCGTCGACGACCTCCGGGGCGACCTGGACGGGCTGGTCAACGACGCCATTCAGGAGCTTCACGGCGAGCCGACGGCCGCCCGGAAACCCGGCTACTCCGTGTTCGGGGGTGAAGACGAGTGAGCGACCGCGAGTCCGACGACCCTACCGAACGCCTCGAGGCGATCGAGGAGCGGGCGACCGCGGAGCCGGCCGACGCGCCGGCGATCGACGAAGGCCGGTACCTCTACTGTATCGTTCCGGCCGACGAGGACGCCGCCTTCGAGACGACCGGCGTCGACGGCGAACCGGTTTCGGTCGTCGTCGAGGACGGCATCGGTGCGGTCGTCCACGCCTGTGACGGGATCTACGACTCGGGCGACCTCGCACAGATCAGACGCTGGCTCGTCCGCCACCAGACGGTCGTCGACGAGGCGGGTCAGGCCTTCGGGACGCCGATCCCGTTCCAGTTCGATACGATCCTCCGCGGGGACGACGACCGCGTCCGGCAGTGGCTTCGCGAGGAGGAAGCGATCCTCGAGCGCGCCCTGTCCGGACTGGCCGGCCACTGGGAGTACCGCGTCGAGGTCGTCGAAGTCGACCCGATCGGCGACGACGCGCTGATCGAACACGACGACCGCCTTCGCGAACTGGACGAGCAGATCGACGACGCCGAGGAGGGAACGGCCTTCCTGCTCGAGAAGCAGTTCGACCAGCGGCTGACGGAGCTCCGGTCGGCCCGCCGCGAATCGCTGACCGCCGACCTCGAAGAACGACTGGCCGCCGAGGCGCGGGAAGTACACGCGCTCGAGCGCTCTCCGAGCGCGGCGCTCTCGGACGACGTCGCCGGCAGCGGTTCGGGGGCCGGCGAGTCCGACGGCGAGACACTTTCCCGGCTCACGCTGCTGGCTCACGAGGACGACGAGGAAGCGATCGGATCGATACTCGACGACGTCGCCGCGAACGAGGGGCTCGAGGTCAGGTTCACGGGGCCGTGGCCGCCGTACACGTTCGCGCCGGAGCTGGGCGGCGACGGTGACGGAACGACCCCTGCCAGCGATCAGACGAACCCGCACCCATGAGACCGCGAAAGGACGAGGAGACGTTCGTCGACGTGCTCGACGTCCTGCTCAGAGACGGCGCGATCCTCCGCGCGGACGTGATCGTCTCGGTCGCGGAGATTCCGCTGGTCGGGATCAAGCTCACGGCGGCGATCGCGGGCATGGAGACGATGACCGAGTACGGCCTCTTCGAGGAGTGGGACGCCAGCCGACGGAAAGCGGCCGCGGATCGCCGACGGTACCACGAAGCCGGCGAGGCCGACCCGGAGTCAGAGCCGGAACTCGAGGAGCTGACCGAACTCGGCGTCGGCAGTTCGCCCGACGAGCGATCCGATCGGGAGGAAACGGACGACGAGCGGCGTGAGCGAGGCGAAACGGAGGACTGAGACCGAGGGCGCGGCTGGAGACGTCGAGGCGAGAGGAGACGAGATGGAGAGACGACGAGATAGGAGGACGAAGCGGGGACCGAGCGATCGTCGGGTCGCTGCGATGGTCGAGCGCGGCATCGCCCCCGAACGGGGGCTGCCGGTCAGGCGTACTTCGGCCGTTCGGTCGTGTGCTCGACGTCGCCGGTGACGGTTTCCTCGTCGCTGTCGTCGTCGTAGACGTACTGACCGGTCGCACCGCACAGGGTGCACTCGTACGTCTCGGAGATCTCGTTGATCATCTCGCCGTCCTCGAAGTAGACGCGGCTCTGCGTGATCTGCAGGAACTGGGCGGTCTCGCAGTTAGTGCAGGTGATCATACCCGTTCGATAGCCAGCACCGGATGTAGTTATCCGGCTTGTAACCGAAAGGCACACGCGACTATCGGGCTCTTACCCCGTTATTCGTCGGCGCCCGCATTTTGGGCAGTTCCGGCGGGGACCCGCGCCCCCTCGAACCGGATGAAACGTGAGTAAGTACTCTATAATCGCCCGAAAGAGTCGGGTCCCGCGGTTTCGGCTCGCGGATCGATTCGGCTACCGAAAACGTACCTTTCCGGCTGCAACAAGCGGGTTATACCGTCGCTTATTCCGGTCGGTTCCGGGGTCACCGCTCGCCCGTCCCGACCGGGAGCGAACGCCGTCTCGCGAGTCGCAGTCTCGGCGACAGTCGAGAGTCGAGTTCCGATCGGTATCAGCGGTCGACGGCGACGCGGTCGCCCGTTCTCGCCGCTTCGTACGCCGCTTCCGTCAGCGCCGTCACTCGAAGCGCGTCTCGAGCCGTCGCCGGCGGCTCGATCCCCTCCCGGACGCTCTCGACGAATGCCTCGGCGCGGGACCGTTCGTCGCGAGGGTCGATGTACGGGACGTGCTCCCCGGCGTCGGAATCGATCTCGGTGACCTCTCGGGACCCCCACTGCGTGCCCTCGAGATAGACCGCTCCCTCGTCGTCCCACAGGTGGACGTGCTCGCGGACTGACGGGGCATCGCCGTGAAAGGAGAACGTTCCCGTCGCACCGTTTTCGAACGCCACGTCGAGGTGTGCGCGTCGGTCGACCCGCGCCGCGTCGTCGTGGAAGTCCATACTCGCCGCGACGGAGACCGGCTCGAGGCCGGTCGTCCAGAGGACGCCGTCGAGGACGTGACTCCCCGTATCGTACAGGAACCCGCCGCCCGATAGCTCCGGGTCGAGCCGCCAGGTCCCCCACGAGTCGTCGATCCAGTCCTGCGTGATCGAGGCGGTCAGCCACGTCGGCTCGCGGTCGGCGAACCGCTCGCGGGCCGTTCGGAACGCCTGCTGCAGGTGTCGCTGGTAGCCGACCATCACGACCCGGTCGCTGTCCTCGGCTCGCGCCGCGAGGTCGCGGCCGCGCTCGAGATCGGTCGTCAGCGGCTTGTCGCAGTAGACGTGACAGCCGTGTGCGAGGGCAGCGAGGACCTGGTCGTAGTGGAGGGTGTGGGGCGTCCCGACGAGGACCGCGTCGAGCGACGCGTCCTCGAGCATGGCCGCGTACTCGGTGTACCGACGGTCGCCGGACACGTCGAACTCTCGGCCGATCCCCTCGAGGCGATCCGCGTCGAGGTCGCAGATGGCGCGAACGGTCGCGTCGGGGTGGCGGTGGAACTGCCCACCGACGGTGGTTCCGATGTATCCGAGGCCGACGATACCGAGACGAATCTGGCGTGGCACAGCGCCGTCGCTCATACGGTTCGGAACGGACTCCAGGGGTATCCCTCTAGAGTCGTCGTGGGCAAGCAGCGGGCTTCGGTTCCGCCACCGTCCCGTCGTCTCGAATCGCCGCTACGCCTTTCCGTCCTCGCGCCGAAGCGGACGGTATGGCAACAGATATCACGATGTACGTCCTCGAGGGGTGTCCGTACTGCGAGGCCGTCACCGACCGGCTCGACGAACTGGACATCGAGTACGATCGCGAGGAGGTGCCGGCGCTGCACTCGGGTCGGAACGACGTCAAACGAGTCTCCGGCCAGCGAGCGGTTCCCGTTCTCGTCGACGACGACCGTGGCGTGACGATGCCGGAGTCGGAAAACATCCTCGAGTACGTCGACCGGACGCTCGCCTGACGAGCGGGATCGAGCGAGAGTCGCGTGATTCGTCGGGCCGTAGCACGGGGCTACGGGCGGCGTAGACGCTGCCTGCGGGAAGTTCGGAGTCGCTACCGGCCGCCAAGCGGCCGCATAACAATATCCGAGTCGGCCATTGACCGCCCTGCGGGGAGAACACCCCGCCGGGTACGCGCTTGGCCGTACCGGCGCGCGAACCGGCCGATTGCGTGCGTTCGTGCCCGGATCGCTCGGATGTGGACTCGCCCCCGCTTCGAGTACGCTCATGTCTCTCACGCCCAGGGCGGCTCCCGCCCCGCCCGGGTTTCACGGAACCTGATCCGCTAGCGACGGCTCGCTGACTCTCGCACGGTCCGAAGCCGACGGCCAGCGACCCGCCTCGGACGAAAACGGCTCGGTCGTTTTCGACCCGGTTCGACGCTCAGAACTCCGTGATGACCGGAATGCCGACCGTCTCGTAGTCGTCCATCGAGGCCAGCGTCTCGGGTGCCTCCTCGAGCGACAGCGTCTGCCCGATGATCTTGCTCGGTTCGAGGGTACCCTGTGCGATCAGGCGGAACAGTTCCTCGTAGCGGACCAGCGGCATGCCGAAGGAGCCGTGGAAGTCGATCTCCTGCATCGTCATGATGTCGACGGGGAGGTCGATCTGGCCCTGTTCTTCCCCGGTCGTCAGTCCGACCTGGACGTGACTGCCCCGCGTTCCGAGGCTGTTGACCGAGTTCTGGCAGGTCTCCGCGATGCCCAGCGCGTCGATCGAGACGTCCGCACCGCCGTCGGTGATCGCTTTGACCGCCTGTGGCGCGCTGTCGACCTCGGCGCCGTTGATCGTCTCGACCGCACCGAGTTCCGTCGCGCGCTCGAGTTTGCTGTCGAGGACGTCGATCGCGATCGGGTGTGCGCCGAGCGCCTGCGCGATGTGGATCGCCGAGAGGCCGACGCCGCCACAGCCGTGGACGGCGACCCAGTCGCCGGGGCGGAGGTCGGCGCGGTCGGCCAGCGCGTGGTAGGCCGTCATGAACCGACAGCCCAGTCCGGCCATCTCGGCGAAGTCGACTTCGTCGGGGAGTTTGACGCAGTTGAAGTCCGCTTCCCGAACGGGGAACGCCTCGGCGAACGCGCCGGGGGCGTACTCCGACAGGCCGAGCGGAAGCACCGTCTCGCAGTTGTTCGCCCGGCCGTCGCGGCAGTGTGTGCAGGTCCCGTCGCCGAGGTGGAACGGCACCGCCACGCGGTCGCCCTCCTCGAGGGTTTCGACGTCTTCACCGACCGCCGACACGACGCCGGCGGGTTCGTGGCCGAGGATCTGCCCTTCCGGAACGCCGGCACCGATCCAGCTCCAGTCGCCCTGCCAGGCGTGCCAGTCGCTGCGACAGATCCCGCACGCCTCGGTTTCGACGACGACCTGATCCGGACCCGGGTCCGGGTAGTCGACGTCTCTGACCGCGAGCGGTTCGCCATGTTCTTCGAGTACGGCTGCTCGCATTGGTCAGTGTTTCAAAGGGATAGTACAAAAGTATGTGCGGTGCGCCCAAAATTTCGCCCGTCTGCCGGCGGTTTTCCGGCTGCCAGCTACGTGAGCACGTCCGCGCTTTCGGCGGAGAGTTCGACCGTCACGTCCTGGCGCGTCTGGTCCCGTTTACAGGCCCCGAGTTCCATCCGCATACTCGACCGTCCCACGCGGATGCGCACGCAACTTTTGCAGGAAATCGTCGTATTGTCCGAGTATCGTATAGTCGGGCGACAGGACTAGAATCGCCGATCGAGTCGCCTCGGTCACGACCCCATTCAGTTCGTCGCTTCGTTCCGATCCGGAAATTCCACTCTCGTTCACGGACTCGGGGAACGGTTAAAGCCCGCACGTCCCGTACGTGTCGGTCGATGTCACCCGACGATCCGCCACGCCTCCTCCGGGTCGACCTCACGGCGCGATCCGTGACCAGCGAACGGGTACCGGCGGCGTGGCTCGAGCGGTACGTCGGCGGGAAGGGCCTCGGTGCGAGGTACCTGTACGCGGAACTCGAGCCGGGAACGGACCCGCTCTCGGCCGACAACGCGCTCCTGTTCGCGCTCGGCCCGGTGTCCGGACTGATACCGGGCGAGGCGCGGTACGCGGCGATCACGAAGTCGCCGCTCACGGGGGCGTTTCTCGATTCCTACGGCGGCGGCTCGTTTCCCCGTCGACTCGCCGGGTCGCTGAAAACACACCTGGGGATTCTCGTGACCGGCAGCGCGGACGAACCCGCCGTTCTCGAGGTCGCGGAGGGGGGCGCCCGACTCGAGCCCGCGGGCGATCACTGGGGTGCGGACGCGGCCGAGACCTGCGCGGCGTTTCCGGACGCCGCCGTCGCCTGCATCGGTCCTGCGGGCGAACGCGGCGTGCGGTACGCGACGATCGCCTCCGACGGGGGCGACCACCACGCGGGTCGGGGCGGTGCGGGAACGGTCATGGGGTCGAAGGGGCTCAAAGCGGTCGTCGCCCGCGGTGAACCACCGACCGGCCACGAGGCCCTTCGCGAGCGCACCGAGGACGCGTTCGCCGAGAGCGAGACGGGGCGCTGGCAGTCCGCGAGCGCCACCCTCGAGACGATCGACTTCGCGAACGCGGTGGGCGCGTTACCGACGCGGGGGTGGCAGGCGAGCCGGTTCGACGGCGCGAGCGAGATCGGTATCGAGGCGGCCCGCGAGTGTTCGCACGGACGCGAGCGGGAGGGCGAGGCGGTCCCCGGCGGCTTCCGCGTCGAGAGCGACGAGGGCGACACCGTCCCGCGCGGTGCGACGCCGATCGTGCTCGGGGCCGGGCTCGGCATCGACGACTTCGACGCCGTGGCCGCGCTCGGCGCGCTCTGCGATCGCCTCGCGATGGACGTCATCACCGCGGGCAACGCCGTCGCCTGGGCGGTTCGAGCGAGCCAGGCGGGCCTGCTCGAGCGGGACCTCTCCTTCGGCGACGAGGACGCGGCCCGAGCGCTGATCCGCGACATCGCGACGCGAGCGACGCCCCTCGGCGACGCGCTCGCCGACGGAATCGAGGCGGCCGCCGACGAGTTCGGGGGCGAGAACCTGATCCCGACCGTCAAGGGGATGGACTGCTCGTCGTACGACCCGCGCGGTGCCGAGACGATGGCGCTGGCCTACGCGACGAGCGATCGGGGTGCCTGTCACCGCCGCGCGCGGCCGGTCGAGTCCGAGGCCATCGGTCGGCCGTGGCCCGACGACGCCGCCAGGGTCGCGGCCATCGTCGGCGAACAGAACCGGCGGGCCGTCCTCTGGAGCCTGATCGCCGACGACTTCCTCGAGGAGGCGCTGACCGAGGATCTCGGCGCGGAGTGGCTCGCGGCGGTGGGCCGCGAGTACGACCGCGAAGCGCTCGCGACCGCCGGCGAGCGGATCTGGACGCTCGTCCGCCTCTTCAACGTCCGCGAGGGGTTCGATCGCACCGACGACGCGCTGCCGGACGCGTTGCTCGAGTCGCCCGAGGACGGGACGTGCGAGACGGCTCCGGACGGTGCGGCACCGAGCGCCGAACCCGGAAACGCGCTCGAGCCCGAGCGGTTTCGGGCGCTGCTCGAGCGCTACTACCGCTATCGAGGCTGGGACGAGGCGGGCCGGCCGACGCGGGAGACGATCCGGCGGCTCGACCTCGAGAGCGCGCTCGACGATGCGACGCCGGTCTCCGAGCCCGACGACGATCGCGATCCGGACCGGCCCGACGGTACTGCGGCGGTGACCGACGATGACTGACAGAATCGATCTGGACGACCTCGAGACCGACGCCGACGACGGGCTTCGTCGATCACCCGCTCCGTGGCGGGGAGGCCGTCCTCGCACAGCAGCCACGGGTTCCCCGCTCCGATCGCGCCCTGCTCGAGGCGACCTCCAATAGCGGTCCGCCCGGTTCCTCGCTCGCGATTTGAGCCGCAGCCGTCCGACCCGTCGGAACGTCGACCGCTTCGCCCGGGATTTACGCGCGTTCGTGACGTCTGTAACCCCATAACGGAGCCGCTGTACGCGTTCTCTACGCCGTCGCGATCCGAGTCGTGGCCGTCGGCGGCCTCCTCGGTGTCGTCTTCGGAACGCCGGACCTGGAGTCGGTTCGGATACCGATTCGAGGCGCTCGCGATCGTCGCGGCCCTCTTCGTCCTCGCGATGGTCGGCGGGTTCGTCCTCTAATTCGCGGCGAGTCGGCCGGCCGACACCGATCGAGCCGTCGCGCTCGAAATGGTGCCTCGCTGACACATCCGATTTTCGTGTGCCGTCGCTCGAACGGTCGTGGTATCCGTATCTGAAGCCACCACTATGTGGATACATCTGTCTGAACTACTACTTCTATTTTTGATATAGCAGGTTCGAGCGGCCGCCTTCGAAGCGATTCGATCCAGTTTCGCACCCGATCTCGGACTCGGCACGGAACGAGACTCTCGCCCGGAATATCGGCCTCTGTGCCGGATAAAACGGCTATGATGCCGCGTACGTTCGATAGGGCGTTGGACCACCCGTTCAATTGGTAGCGTCCATTCGGGAAGCAGTGAAAAAGGAGAGATAAGCGCCATATGGGACAGAGACGGTAGAAGTACGCACCTCGATCGAGACGGATGAATCCATCGGAGCCCAGCCGAGGCAGAACTGGCATTCAAATCACAGCACCTAAATATCTATTAGTAGATACTTATCTATAAGTACCATTTATTTGATTTGAAATATTGCGCGCGATTGGACGCCAGATCACGAGTCGAGTCGTCCCTGGAATCGGACCGTTCTCGAGCGCGACGGCTACTACTACCTGTTCTACTCCACGGGGTACTGCTGTGAGGGGTACGACAGCACGTATTCGGTCGAAGTCGGTCGATCGACGTCGTTCACTGGCCCGTACGTCAACCAGAACGGAACGGACCTGCGCGACCGAAACGAACACAACAGTGGCGTCGCACTCCTCTCGGGCAACGACCGGTTCACTGCGCCCGGCCATAACACCGCGATTCGGGACGAGGCCGGCGACTGGTGGATGTTCTACCACGCCTACGACGACCGGGAACCAGCGTTCGTCGACGGCACGTGGAACCGCATCCTCATGACCGACCGCATCGAGTGGGAAGACGGGTGGCCGGTCGTGGCCGGCGACGGGACGCCCAGTTACCAGAGTCGCATGCCCCACAGCGGCGATACGGGTCCCGTTTCGGACGGGGTCTATCGCATCGAGAACGCGGCGACGGGGAACGTCCTCGAGGTGTACGAGTCCGCGACGACCGACGGCGCGAATGTCGTCCAGTGGTCTGGCACGGCGGTCCGAATCAGCGGTGGTGGGTGGAGTACCTCGGCAGCGACCAGTACCGGCTCGTCAACGAGAACAGCAACCGAGCGGCCGACGTTCTCGACGGCTCGACCATACCGGGGACGAGCGTTCACCAGTGGGGCTGGTGGGCCGAACCCATGCAGAAGTGGCTCTTGAACGGCAACGGCGACGGAACCTACGCGATCGAGAACGTCAACAGTGGTCTCGTCCTCGACGTCGCATCCCCGGGCGACGGTGCGGACGTCATCCAGTCGACGCCGGACGGTGCCGCGAGCCAGCACTGGTCCTTCGAGTTGCTGTGATCGGACGAACTCGCCACGAACGACGTGCGTCGACGGCAGCCGAGTTCCCGATCAGGACCCGCCGTCCTGCGCATCGACGGTCGCGACGGCCGCGAGGTTCACGATGTCCTTGACCTCGTCGCCGCGCTGGAGGACGTGGACCGGCTCGTCCATCCCGACCAGCATCGGTCCGATGGCGTCGGCTCCGCCGAGCCGCTGGAGCAGCTTGTAGCCGATGTTGCCGGCTTCGAGATTGGGGAAGACCAGCACGTTCGCGGGCTTCTCGAGGTCGCTGAACTCGTAGGTGCCGGTCAGCATCTCCTCGACGACGGCGGTGTCGGCCTGCATCTCGCCGTCGACGGGGAAGTCGACATCGGGGTCCGCACGGAGGCGGCGGGCCGCCTCGCGTGGCTTGCGCGTTCCCTCGTTGTCGACGCTGCCGAAGTCCGAGTACGAGAGCAAGGCGGCGCGGGGCTCGACGTCGAACCGGCGCGCGAGTTCGGCGGTGTGGCGAGTCACTTCCTCGAGGACGTCCTCGTCGGGGGCCTGATTGACCGTCGCGTCGGCGACGAAGATGACGCGGTTCTTGAACGTGAGCATGTAGACGCCGGCCGCGTAGTCGGCGTCGGCGGCCGTGCCGATCACCTGCAGCGGCGGCCGCAGCGCCGACGGATAGTGGTTCGTCAGGCCGGTGAGCATGGCGTCGGCGTCGCCGCGGTCGACCATGACGCTACCGAAGTAGTTGGTATCGTCGCGGACCATCGATTCGGCTTCCCGGCGGGTGATTCCGTTGCGGTTCCGGCGCTCGTAGAGGTGGTCGGCGTACCCCACTGACGCCCCGTTCTCGGGGTCGACGACTTCCGGTTCGAACTCGAGGCCCAGGTTGGCGACCGTGGTGCGGATCTCGTCCTCGTCGCCGATCAGGACCGGCTCCGCGATGCCCCGTTCGACGATCTGTGCCGCCGCCCGGACGATCGTCTCGTCGGTCCCCTCGGCCAGCGCGATCCGCTTCGGATCGGACTTCGCCTTGTTGATCACGACCCGCATCATCTCGCGGGATTTGCCCAGCCGCGCCTCGAGGCGTTCGACGTACTCGTCGACGTCGAGTTCGCGGCGGGCCGCGCCGGACTCGATCGCCGCCCGCGCGACCGCTGGGGCGACCTCGAAGAGGACGCGGGCGTCGAGGGGTTTGGGAATGATGTAGTCGGGCCCGAACTGGAGCGGCTGATCGCCGTACGCTTTGACGACCGAATCGGGGACGTCCTGTTTGGCCAGATCGGCGAGAGCCATCGCCGCCGCGACCTTCATTTCCTCGTTGATCTCGGTCGCGCGGACGTCGAGTGCGCCGCGGAAGATAAAGGGGAAGCCGAGGACGTTGTTGACCTGATTGGGGTAGTCCGACCGCCCCGTCGCCATGATGACCGTGTCGTCGCGAGCGGCTTTCGCCGCCTCGTAACCGATCTCCGGTTCCGGGTTGGCCATCGCGAAGATGATCGGGTCCGAGGCCATGGAGCGCACCATCTCCTGACTGACGATGCCGCCGGCCGAGAGACCGACGAACACGTCGGCACCCGCTATCGCGTCCGCGAGTCCGCCCGCAGGCAGATCGCGGGCGAACTCCCGGTTGAACTCGTTCAGATCGCCGGATTCGGCCCGCTCCCGCGTCAAGATGCCGTCGATGTCGCACATCGTGATGTTCTCCCGTCTGACGCCCAGTGAAACGTAGAATCGGGCCGTCGCGACCGCGGCCGCGCCCGCACCGGCGAACGTCACTTCGAGCGACTCGAGGTCCTTGTCCGAAATGTCGACGGCGTTGAGCAGCGCGGCACCGCTGATGATGGCGGTCCCGTGCTGGTCGTCGTGGAACACCGGGATCGACAGGCGCTCGCGGAGTCGTTCCTCGATCGCGAAACAGTCCGGTGCCGCGATGTCCTCCAGGTTGACCCCGCCGAATGTCGGCTCCATCGCGGCGACCGACTCGACGAACGCGTCGGGCTCGTCGTGATCGAGTTCGATGTCGAAGACGTCGATGTCGGCGAAGCGCTTGAACAGGACGCCCTTCCCCTCCATGACCGGTTTGGAGGCCTGCGCGCCGATGTCGCCGAGTCCGAGCACGGCCGAGCCGTTCGAGACGACGCCCACGAGGTTCCCCTTCGTCGTGTACTGGTAGGCGTCGCCCGCGTCAGCGGCGATCTCCCGACACGGCGCGGCGACCCCGGGCGAGTACGCGAGCGAGAGGTCCCGCTGGGTGTTCGTCGGCTTCGTCGTCGATATCTCGATCTTTCCCGGGGGAGCGGTTCTGTGATACTCGAGCGCGTCTTCGTCCATTGTCGTGTTCGTACGTCTTTACTGGATCGATAAAAGTGTACGGGCGTCCTCGATAGTCCGTTAATCGGAAACATGCGTCATGGGTCGGGAGCCATCAGCCGCCGCATGGAGCGGACTGCTCCCTCGCAGTTCGGACGGCAATACGGCTGGCCGATCGACGGCTCAGCCGTCGGTATTCGCTTCGGGACCGAATCGAACGCTATCTGACATCGCTTGGCGGGCGTGTGGTGCGAAACGCGTTCCATACTGCATAACGGCGGAGACCATCCGCTACTCACCGGTGCAGTAGTTCGCTCGAGAACCGGCGGTGTGCCCGGAATCAGTCGCTCGAGCGGTCCGATCGATCGCCCTGTGCCCGAACGGGGTCGGCGGACGGTTCAGGGATCGGAAACGGCGGTCGCCCGGCGGAAGGCAGACTGGGCACGACCTCCAGGTCAACGTACGGGTCCGTACGTGGCCGAACCGCTCGGTCCCGCCTACCGAAGTCACCTGCCACCGGTCGATCGGTTCGGGCACTACTGAGCGACCGGACGAAGGTTTACAGTCATATATCTGTAACTGGTCGCTCGCTTTCGGCGGACGGCGCGGCGTCCTCGCCACCCTCTCCCCTAGCCTGAAGCCGTCGTCTCGATCACCAATTTTTGTTCTTGTTTTATTCACTAAAATAATATACATATCGCCGATATCGCCGAAAATATTTTATTACTTATACATCAGATAACAGCCCGTTGTCCCAGTTATTCCCTCTCCCCCACTTTGCGAACGTTCATATTTTATTATCAGTCAAGAATCCGATAGCAGCCGGTGACGACGTATCGGTTACGAGGGGGCGATGCGTCTGTGGACGGGTCCGTCGTCGACGAGCGGTTTCGACCGGCTTCAATCGGAACATTTGTACCGGTAGCATCGGAGATATTCGGTATGACAGATGACTCGAGTGGCGGGCGACGAACGAAAGTCGAGCGCGTGATGGACGAGTACGACCTCGAGGAGTGGGGCGAACGACTGGAGGCGGAGTGGACCGGCGAGGGGACGGAGCGAACGAGTCTCCGGGACCTCGCGACCGCGTTCAATCAGGCCGTGCTCGGGGCCGCCGTCCGCGAGGCGGAGGGCACCGTGCTGGATACCGACGTCGAATCCCTCTATCGAACCCTGACGGACGACGACGTGTCGCGATCCGACACGGTCCGGAAGCGCCGCGAACTCGAGCGATCGGGAGTCGACATCGACGAGGTTCGGTCGAACTTCGTCACCCACCAGACGATTTACACGTACCTCACGAACGTTCGCGACGCCTCCCTCCCGGAGGAGGACGCCGAGGACCGCGTCGAACGAAAGAAAGAGACGGTCCAGCGACTCGCCGGCCGAACGCAGGTCATCACCGAATCCACGCTCGACGAGCTGCGTAATGCCGACGAGATTACCGACCGGGAGTACGAGGTGTTCGTCGACGTCCGAGCCATCTGTGGGAACTGCGGGGCCGACTACCCGATCGCCGAATTGCTCGATCAGGGCGGCTGTGATTGTGACGGCGCGGACGCCGCGTGACGGTCGCGTGTCCGCTGCGGCCACAACCAAATAACATTTATATCCCGCGCCGATAAGAGGTTGTTATGTCATCTCCAGAGTCAGTTTCATCGTCGATAACCGTCCTCGCGGAGAATATCGGCGGTATCGACAGTACTGAGGTAACTCTCCAGCCCGGCGTGAACGTGTTGACCGGCCGGAACGCGACGAATCGGACCTCGTTCCTGCAGACGATCATGGCGGCGCTGGGCAGCCGACGCTCCTCACTGAAAGGCGACGCAGACGCCGGTCACGTCGAACTGGAGTTCGACGACGAGCAGTACACGCGATACCTCGAGCGGCGCAACGGCGAGGTCGTCTTCGACGGCGACCCGTATCTCGACGATCCGGAACTCCCCGATCTGTTCGCCTTTCTGCTCGAGTCCAACGAGGCCCGGCGGGCCGTCAGGCGCGGCGACGATCTCCGGGAACTCATCATGCAGCCGATCGATACGGACGAGATCGAAGCGGAGATCAGCATGCTCGAGGCCGAAAAGCGCGAACTCGACGATCGGCTCGAGGAACTCGCCCAGCTCGATACGGAACTCCCCGACCTCGAGGCGGACCGCGTCGCGCTCGAAGACGAGATCGAAGCGACGACCGAGCGGATCGAGACCCTCGAGGCCGAGCTCGAGGCGTTCGATCTCGACGTGGAAGCCAGCCGCGCCCGGAAAGCGGAGATCGAGTCGGCGTTCGCCGATCTCCAGACGGCCCGGACGGACCTCGAGTCGATCGAGTACGACCTCGAGACCGAGCGGGAGAGCTACGACGAACTCGAGCGGGAACGCGACGAACTCGAGGCCGAACTCGAGGCGTTCGACGATACCCAGGAGTCCCCGGACCGACTCGAGGGGCGCGTTCAGGAGCTTCGGGCCCGAAAGCGGTCGCTCGACACGACCGTCAGTGAACTCCAGAGCGTGATCCGGTTCAACGAGGAGCGGCTCGCGGACGATGGCTTCGAGTTCGATCTCGAGGAGACGTCCGACGCCAGCGATGGGGACGGAGACGACGGCGACATTACCGAGCAGCTCCTCGCGGACTCGAACGACGTCGTCTGCTGGACGTGTGGCTCGCAGGTCGACCGCGACCGGATCGAGTCGACGCTCGACCGGTTGCGATCGCTCCGGCAGTCGAAACTCGACGAGCGAAGCGAACTGCAGGATCAGATCGACGAGCTCTCCGCTCGTCGGAAGGAGCTCCGCGAGCGGCGCCAGAAACGCGGGGAGATCGAAACGCGACTCGAGGCGATCGAGGACGAACTCGAGCGGCGATCGCGACGCATCGAGGAGCTCGAGGCCGATCTGGAGGCGCAGCAGGCCCGCGTCGACGAGCTCGAATCGGACGCCGAGACGTTCGAGAACGCCGAATACGGCGACGTCATCGAGACCCACCGCGAACTGAACCGGCTCGAACTCGAACTCGAGGACCTCGAGGACGAACGTGACGAGGTCGAGGGCCGAATCGAGGAGATCGAGGCGACGGTCGACGAACGGAGCGACCTCGAGGACCGTCGGGAGACGCTCGAGGACGAGCTAACCGACCTCAGGACGCGCGTCGATCGGATCGAAGCCAACGCCGTCGACGCGTTCAACGAGCACATGGACTCGATCCTGTCGATCCTCGAGTACCGGAACATCGATCGAATCTGGATCGAACGGCGCGAGAAGACGGTCCGAGAGGGTCGGCGAAAAGTCTCTCGAACGGCGTTCGATCTGCACATCGTCCGGACGACCGCGGACGGACGGACCTACGAGGACACTGTCGATCACCTCTCGGAGAGCGAACGCGAAGTGACGGGACTGGTCTTCGCGCTCGCCGGCTATCTGGTCCACGACGTGCACGAGGTCGTCCCGTTCATGCTGCTGGATTCGCTCGAGGCCATCGACTCGAACCGAATCGCGGACCTCGTCGAGTACTTCGAGGAGTACGTCGACTGCCTCGTCGTCGCCCTGCTCCGGGAGGACGCGGAAGCGCTCGAGGAGTCGTACACGTACGTCCAGGAGATCTAGGTCCCGGGGTCCACCGAGACCGGGTTCCGCCTCGGCGAACGCCCGCGGGATTCGAGTTCGATCGAGACAGTGGGACGACCGACGAGACGCGCTCGGCGAAACATGCATTATATTATAATACATCCATTCTACCTACTATCTTTCATTTTAAGAGGAACGAACGACTTCCGTATCGATCTCGGTCGGCGATCGCAGTGATTTACGGTTCTACCGGCGCATTTCGTCGATTGGCCGCTCACAACCGGTCGGTAGCGAGCGAATCGATCCTCGATTCGGAAACGGAACGTCGCTCGATCGAATCGGGGGTCAATCACCAAACTCGCCATCGTGGCCAGTTGTACCGGTGATGATCCGGTTCCGAGAAGTAGCTGTGTTAGCGACTCGAGGCGATCGACATCGTCGGCTTCGACGCATATGGCTAAATTATTTCATAATATGGTATCTGATAGTTATAACTCATCCGTCGTCAGTGGGTGTCGGTTGGGTTGCGAGCAGGACGAACGGCCCGCTCGAGTATTACCGATACCCGCCGGCGGATACTCGCTTCGTACCGCGCTATCTCCCGTTCAGCCGGCTGGCAGGCAAACGGCGTTGCATTTGCAGTTGAAAGTTACAATGGCACCCACATCCTGCTTGTCGTGTGAATTGTTCCTCGATGACACCGATACGATCGACGACGATGGGATCGAGACAGACCGCGAAAACGGGACGAACGGGGGGCGTCGACGTGCGCTCGCTCGAGCGGCTCTTCCGGCCTGACCGAACATGATCCAGTCCGTGTCAGCGACGATACCCGACGGACTGCTCGGCGCAGCGACCGTAGGGAGCCGATCCGCGATGGATCGGTCCGGCGGTCGAGGGAGACGGCTGGTGGAGACGGTTACCGGGAGCGTCCTCGTGACTGTGGGTCTCAGGCGACGTTCCCTCGTCGGCACGGCGATGGCGATCGGCGGCGGCTGGCTGGTCGCTCGCGGCGTCAGCGGGCGTTCCCGTCCCGCCGGAGCGCTCGCCTCGATGGCCTCGGAACGCTTCGGTGGAGCCGACGCCGGCGTCCCGACCGACGCCGTGACGGTAGAGCAATCGATCACGGTCGGGGCACCCGCAGACGAGCTCGCACAGTACTGGCGCGACCCCGAACTGCTGACGCGAATTATGGGTCCGTTCGCCGAGGTGACCGGAGCCGGCGAGGATCGTCACCGCTGGACGCTCGAGTTGCCTCGCGGTCCGAACCCGACCTGGGAAACGGAAATCGTCGACGACGAACCCGGCGAGCGCCTGCGCTGGGAGTCCGTCGAGGGGGCGACGGTTTCCGCCGCGGGTGACGTGCGCTTCCGACCGGCACCGGGCGACCGTGGGACGATGGTGACCCTTCAGTTGGCCTTCGATCCGCCCGGCGGCGAACTCGGTGACGCCGTGTTCCAGCGGCTGGCTACCCTCCCCGAAACGGCCGCCGAGCAGTCGCTCCGGCGGTTCAAGAGCCTCGTCGAGACGGGCGAGATTCCGTCGATCGAGCGGAACCCGTCCGCGCGCGGCAGCGGCGATCTGCTCTGATCGAACCCGCCGTTCCGAGACGGCTCAGTCGCCCGGTGCGGATTCGGGACGATAGCCGCGACTGATGACCTTCCAGTGACCGGCGGCGAACCGGTAGTACGTGACGACCGCGGGAACGAGCGTCTCGAGGATCAGGGCCGCGTAGAGCGCACCGATCCCCAGCGGCGTGACCGCCTCGAGGGCCGGTATCGGAACAGAGACGGCACCGAGGGCGGCGACGGGGAGCGCGAACACGTACAGTCCGAGCACCTGGCCGTAGAACGGCCAGCGGGTGTCGCCGCTGGCGCGGAGGGGGCCGGTCGCGCCGCCGCTGACGCCGCGGAACACGACGCTCACGCAGGCGACGACGATGAAGGCGGTCACGAGCGGCAGGATCGACGGGTCGGTGACGAAGAGCCGGCCGACCTGCTCGGCGAAGACGAGGACGACGGTCGCGCTACAGAGATAGACGGCGGTCCCGAACCAGAGCACGTCGCGTCCGTAGGTGTCGGCGTCCCCTTCGTCGCCGGTGCCGAGCTCCTGCCCGACCAGACTGCTGGACGCGAGCGAGAAGCCCCAGCCGGGGGTGTCCATCAGGTCGCGGACGCGGCGAGCCACGACGTACGCGGCCACCACGTTCGGTCCGAACAGCGCGACGATCGCGAGCATCGGGAACTGCGCGGCCCGTCGAGCGACGTTCGTGAACACAAGCGGCGTCCCGATGTCGATCACGTCCCGAACGTTCTCCAGGGTCGTGAACGGTCGCCCGAGGGAGATCGTCACGGGGAACTCGCCGATCAGGGGGAGCCGACCGACGGTGAACCCGGTGACGAACGCCGCTAGCACGAGGACGTTCGCCAGTACCGTCCCGATCGCCGCGCCGACGACGCCGAGCTCGAGGACGAACAGCAGGACGGCGTTGACGGCGACGTTGACGACCGCGCCGCCCGCTCGGAGGATCATCGGGGTCCACGCGTCGTCGGCCCCGACGAGCGTACGGCTGGCGATCAGGTTTAGCGCGGCGAAGGGGACGCCCACGGCGACGACCCGGAGGTACGCCGTTCCGTAGGCCAGCGACGCGGCGTCGTCCGCGACGAGCCCGATCAACCGGGACGGAACCGTCCAGTAGAGGATCGCGAGGGGGACGGTGACCGCGACGACGACGACCGCGCTCGTCGTCACCGCGAGCGAGAGCTCCGCCGTCGCCCGCGCACCGTAGCGCTGGGCGACCAGACTGATCGTCGCGCCGGCGATCCCACCGCCGAGCGCGAACGCGATCGCCCAGAACGGGGTCGCGAATCCGACGCCAGCGATCGCTGCCGGACCGAGGGCGACCCCGACCATGGCCACGTCCGCCGCCGACTTGGACATCCGCGCGAGCCCGGTGACGATGCGCGGCCAGGCGAGATCGGTGGTCCGCTCGACGCGTCGGAGATCGACGACCCCGACCCGCGAGAGCAGGGACCCGATCGATAGCAGGAGCCAGCGGAGCGGATTCGGCACTCGAGAAGCCACGCCAAGGCTTCGACTCTCAGCGGTAAAACGCTTTATACCTCAGCGATACGTCACGATCGATAACGGGGTATAGCCAGCTTACGGACGATATGCGAGCGTCTCGCTCACACAGTCTTCCGTTTCAACATGCCTTCGAGCAGCTGCGGGGCTGGATCGAACGGCGGAACCGACGCGGTCCGGCGACCACGGCACGATCGCTCGAGGACGGTCGCTTCCGGACGACACGAACCGAACGGGGGATCGCTCCCGGATCGAGCGCCGCGTCTCGCGTCGCCCGGTCGGCGTCGGTCCCGTCGCAGCGGCCGGCAGCGGCCGATCCGCGAGAGGCCCGCGGTTGCAGGCAGTACTGGCTTGCCTCGAACACGTCCATCACCGAATATGTGTCCAACGGTTTCGCCGGCCGACGTCGACAAAACGGTCGAGAACGCGAACGGTGACGTGATCGGCACCATCACCGAGATCGAGGGCGAGACGGTCTCCGTCGAGCCGCGATCCGGCGTGATCGATTCGATCAGGGCGGCCCTCGGCTGGGAACGAGCCCACGAGGATACCGTGCGGATTCACGAGAGCGCGGTCGCGTCGATCTCGGGCGACGTGATCCGGCTCGAATCGGAGTCCGCGGACCCGACCGCGGGGGCGGGAACCGACGACGGCGAGCGGGAGGACTCGAGCGAGTCGACGCGTGAGAGGCGGCTCGAGTCCGATACCGGCCCGTCCGAACCGGACGCGATCGTGGATCGAGATCCGGATCGCACCGGGGAAGCGAGCGGAATCGAATCGTCGACGTCGACGGCCGAATCGGATCGAACTCCAGCCGCAGATCCGCTCCGAGAGGTAGATACGACCGACGAAACCCGTCCGACCGAGGGGACGACGGACGCCGATGACGTGGATGGGACGGAACGGATGCATCCGGCAGCGGATAGCGACGAACCCGACACCGAATCCGGATTCGGCGATCCGATCACGGCCGACGAGGTCGTCGATACCGACGCGCGAGACGGAGTCGAAGGGACCGCTGGAACCGACGAAACCGAATCGACCGACCGGTCGAATGCGGCCGGAGCCGACGACGAGTCGGGGACGAGTTCGATCGACGAGCGATCGGATACCGACGCGTCGTCCGACCGCGGCGACGGGGACGGGTCCACGGAGCCTTCGCGGACCGAAGCGGACGGTGAAACGGAGACCGAATCTCTGAACGGGGCCACCGGGTCCGGGATACCAGACGAGGCCGCGTCGACCGTGGATCTGACGGACGAGCGAGGCGTCACTGACGGGTTACCGGTGAGCGACGACGGCGAATCGACCAGTGAGAGTCCATCGGCCGCGACTGACCGCAGCGACGCATCCGTTCGACGCGCTGATAGCGAGTCGCTCGAAGCCGTCAGCGACGGGATGGACGATCGCGCCGAACGGAATCCGACCGAAGACGTGGGTCTGACGGCCGAACTCGACATCGGACGCAACATCGAGTCGGCGGCTCGATCCGACGACTCCGACGGAGCGGCCGACGCCGCGGAGACGCCGTCCGACGAGGGGACCCTCGCCGACGAACTCGATCGGGGGACCGGCATCGAATCGGTCGCGGCGAGCGGCCCTTCCGACGGACCCGACGGCAACGCCGACACGAGCCCGTCGGCGGAGCGAGATCTCGCCAGCGAACTGGATCGCGGCACCGATCTCGAGGCGGTCACCGACCCCGATCGGGAACCTGCTGCCGCCATCGATCCCGCGACCATCGGCGGGGCGGAACCCAGATCCGGGGACGATGACGAACTCGTCGACCGTCGTATCCTCACCGATGACGACTCGAGTATCGATCGCCGTCCCGCCGAGGCAGTTCCCGGCGTCGACAGCGACAGACGCGGAGATTCGGATGGCGAACCGACCGATGGCAGGAAGGGTGGTCGGCGAACGGCGTCGCCCATTTCGACGGCGTTCGCCGTCCAGCAACAACTGTTTCGGAGCACTCTCGCCGGACAGGTAGCGCTCCAGCGCCAGCAGCTGCAACTCGGACGCGCAGTCGCGTACGGGACCGTCTCTCTCGCGACCGCGATGACTCGCACCAAATCCGACGCGTCCGACGAGATCGACGACCGTGACGGTCCCGACCAGCCCCGCTGAGGTCGTGCGCGGCGACCGCAGATTGGCCGCAGAACGCCCGTAGGAATTATTCCGACGGCTATCTTCCTTGCGTTTCACTGACTGGTAGTGCCGGCGAACGTGGCGGGCAAACTCGCGTGGTTCTATCAGCGCGGCGACCTGAATCAACGGGTCCTGATCGAACGGCTTGCGGTCACGAACGCCCAGATCGAAGCCTTAGAGCCGCCCCGGAAGTTGATCGAAACGAGTTCGGCGACCGAGACCGGCGGCGTTGCGTCCAATCGCCGAATCATCGAGCGGGAGCAGGAACACGGCGCGGGCGCGACCGAACTGAACACCCTCGAGCAACATCCCGACGAGTTCTGTCGAATTGTTCACGAGGCGCTCGAACGCTACACCGACCCCTCATTTGTAGGACCGTATACGAGCCGTGTCATGGCGACCGGGTTACAAACCAGCAAATATCCCAAACCAGCGGTGCGGTGCCGTGGGAAGCCCTGACGTTTCCGACGAGGAGGGGTCACCTGATCCACACCGACACACCGATCTTCGAGACGCCGGTCACGGTCCGCCGTCCTCGAGCCATATCGCGTCCGTCGACGACGTGATCGGGAATGACGTTAGCACTCCTGTTTCTGTTCCCAGAGGTCGGACGTGTCCCAGGGACCCTCGCACTCCGCGTTTTGGTTCCAGGTCGCGTTTCCACCGCCGTCCTCGGTCTTCGTCTCGGTTTGAATGACGTCGGCGTCCGTCTCGGACGATCCGGTGTCGCTCCCGGATGAGGATGATCTCGCGTTACTCTCGGACGACCCAGCGTCGCTCTCGGACGGTCCGCCGTTCGGTTCGTCGGCCTGCTCGTCGGACTCGGTCGCGTCCGCCGAGTCCTGGTCGTCGGATTCGTCTTCCGACTGCTCGCTCGATCCCTCACCGTTTGCAGCGTCCGTCTCGTTCGGTGCGTCGTCTAGACGGGCTTCGATCCAGTTGAGAGTATCCTGCGTTCCGTGGCGTGGCGAGGTGGTCTCTCCCGCGAGTTCCAGCGTGGGCGTGTACGTGACGCCGTCGGCCGCCGCCTCGGAACTGATCGCCTCGACGTTGGCATCGTACTCGCCCGCTCGAACCCGCTCGACGATTTCGTCCGCGTTCGAGACACCAGCCGCCCGGGCTCGTGACGCGAGTTCGTCGCCGTCGACGTCCCCCTCGAGCGGATCGTCGAACGTTTCGGCGAAGAACTGCCAATAGCTGTCCGGGTCCGCGTCCCAGACGCCGTTTCCCATAGCCGCAGCACGCGGGTCGCTACTCGAGATGAACGTCGACGAGGTACTGCCCGGATCGTATGCAAGATTGTAGAACTGAATCTTGAGACGCCCCGTCTCGACGAACTCGTCGATAATTGCGTGAAGGTTCCGACCGACGAACTCCTTCGTGTACGGACACTTGAAATTTCCGTAGAGCGTCGCCGTCGGTGCATCGTCGGCTCCCATCGTCGGATACGCGTAGTCGTTCGGCGACGCCGGGACAGGCGCGTTCGCGATATTTGACGATGTCTGCCCGCTTGTGATCCCCGCAGCCCCACCCACGCCAAGCAGTGCTACCGTCCCCGTCGCTGCAAGGACGTTCCGTCGCTGTGTGCGCATTTCGTTCTGCATTTCGTCCGCCCCTCCGGACACAGGAGCTATAAACAGCAACCTTTGTTTGCTGTCTTCAGACGACTTAAGTAGACTTTGGGCAGTTGCGTATCGTGAACAGTATCGGAAATGGACCAGAACTGTCCCACCGAATACCCACCAGACGGCACCTGTGACCGTTTTGTAATCCCATAACGTCGTTCGAATTCTCGAACAGTCGGCGTTCCAACAATCGATACGGGACCGATAAGAACTTGCGTTACAGAGCTACTCAGTAGTCGATATGATGAAACGACGGCAGCTGTTGATCGGTGGTACTGCCACGGTCGGAGCGGGCCTCGCTGGCATCCTGAGTCGCCCATCAGGCGACGACGAACTGCTATCGACGGCTCGCACGTTCGACGGTGACGGCGAGGTGACGACGTCGACGGAGACGATCCTCCCCGACACCCATCACGAGACCACACTGTACGAACGGGACGCGCCGCGGGACGGACCGACGGCGATGGTCTTCGGCGGCGTCCACGGCGACGAACGAAGCGGAATCGAGGTCGCTCGTGAGGTCGCCGACTGGGCTCCCGATCAGGGAACGCTCGTCGTGGTCCCCGAGACCAACCGCATCGCGGTCGAGAACGACACGCGCGAGGGTCCCGCCGGCGACCTGAACCGTCACTTTCCGGTCGGTAGCGAGCCGACGAGCGAACTCGCGCGGGGCATCTGGAACGCCGTCGAGCGCCACGCGCCCGATACCGTCCTCGATCTCCACCGATCGCTCGGGATCGACGGCGTCCACACGGAGTACGTCGGTCAAGCGATCTTTCACTCGTCGGACGCACACGGCAACGAAATCGCGGACTATCTCAACGACGTCGCCATCCCCTGGTACATGCCGCTCCACAGGGTGACGGCACAACCGACCAACTCGTCGGGGTCGTTACTCTTCCAGAAAGCGATCCGGGATCTCGAGGCGACCGGCTACCTCTTCGAAACGACCGAGTTCCTGCTCGACCAGGAGGCGAGAAACGAACTCGCGCGACTGGCGACGGCGAAGGTACTGTCGTTGCACGGTCTGCTCGCGGAGGGATCGCCATGATGCCGACGGTTCGGCGCGCGCTCACGAGTTGCGCGACGCTCGCCGCGTACGGTGTCCTGGTCGTTCCGTTCGCGCTCGGCTGGTTCGAGACGTCGCTCATGACGCCGCTGGCGCTTCCCGGCTACCTGCTCTACGTGATCGGGACCGCGATCGGCAACGCGATCGCGCCGGCCTACAAGCTCTGGGTCTACTGGCTCCCGTTTCTCGCCGGCAGCTACGGGCTCGCGGTCGCGGTCGGGTACGGCTACGCGGTGTGGCGCGACCGGTCAGGGGCCGGATCGGCCGCCGACGCACGGCCGTGAGTGGACCGCGATTTATAGTACTCGAGACGGTACGGTCGAGGCGTAGCGGCACGGAGTTCCAATCATGACCGCAGACGATCGGTACAAGCTGTTCGGCGTCTACGTTTCCGAGGCCGTCTTCGATGCGCTCGAGACGTTCCTGTACGAGGAGGCCGGCGTCGTCGACTACGGGAACTATTTCGATCCGTCGGTATCCACGCTCCCCGCGGGCGACCCCGGTGCCGACGCGACCGATCGGCTCGTCTCGGCCGTGGTCGCCGCGTTCGCCACGCTGTACGACGAGGCCGACTTCGAGGCCGCTCGGCGGGTCGACGCCGACGCGTTCGTCCTCGCACACCTCGCTGCCGACCCGCAGACGGTAACCCGCGCCCGCGAACGCTTCCAGGCGGCCGCCACGATCCAGGAGACGGACAGCCGAACGGTTCACACGGCGATCCTGTCGGCCGCGCTCGCCGATTCGGGGCCGCTCGAGGAGTAGGCAGACGCACCGCCCGATGGCACGGGCTCGGCGAGGCGCACTTTCGTCCCGTCGACCTCGTCGACCCCGACGGCTCAGACCTCCCGCACGTCGACGATGCTCACCCAGTGGTCGGCGTATTTGGCTTCGTGATCGCTGGCCTCCCTGTTCGCGTCGGCCCAGTTCGTCCGTTCGCGCTCGAGATCGCAGCTGTCACACTGGAGTCGGTACATACGGCACTCTACCACGCCGATCGGCTTAAACGTCGTCGGCGAGAGGACTCGATCGAAGAGGGGGCAGGATCGTAGCAGCAACGTGGTGCGCGATCTGGGGCTCCCTCGAGTCAGCCGTGACGTATTCGGTTCTACCATCGTGTATCGATTGGTCGTGAGTCACTCACTCCCTTTTTGGGGATAATTCTATATGCTTTAAAACCTCGTGTAGAGACGAACTGCTGGTTGATTTTTCCAAGCAAACCGGTGTGCATCGTCCGGGCCGCTGCTGGTATGTAGTCAATGATCCGGCTGTTGTGGCCGTTCCGGGGAATCACTATTCCACGGAGAAACCGATTTCAGAGGGTGTTTCTATCATTATCTGGGACGTTTCCGTCTCTGCCGTTCGTGTCCCAAAGCTGGGACAAAAGTGACCGCCCCTTCCGCTTCCACTCGTCAACCTCTTCTTGATAATCTCAAATTAGAGGAGTATTCATCGCATTCACATTTGCTTCCCTCTAGAATAAATGATGTGTGGCAACCATTTGCGCAGAACGATACG
Source organism: Natrinema salaciae (assembly GCF_900110865.1). NCBI lineage: Archaea > Methanobacteriati > Methanobacteriota > Halobacteria > Halobacteriales > Natrialbaceae > Natrinema > Natrinema salaciae. Next base: position 547,971 of record NZ_FOFD01000001.1, on the reverse strand, counting down.
GATCGTGTAAATTCTTAATTAAGAGAATGTTCATAGGATTTATATATGCTCTCCTCTGGAATGAATGATGTGCGGCAACCATTCGCGTCGAACGATACGGATCGTGGAAACCACCAACTAAACCGGCGAACGTACATGAAGGGCCTCGGCACGGCCGGTGCCACCGTGGTGACGGGTCTGGGAACACTGACGGCTGCCGGTGGTTCCGCCGCGGCTGCCTCGCCCTCGCGATGGAGTTACAAGATCCAGGAAGGCTTGCCCGAAGAGACGACAGTTCACGTCATCGACGGGCAATCGGTCGGACCGACGGTCATGGTCGTCGGCGGGATGCACGGCGACGAACCAGCCGGATACGATTCGGCGGCGAGAATCGCCCAGTGGAGCATCGAGAGCGGCAGGCTGGTCGTGCTTCCGGAGGCCTGCAAACCCGCTATCAGGAACGGTACTCGGGGATTCGACCGCAGCGGGAAAGGCAACGTACAAGATTTGAACCGGGAGTTCCCCGCTGGTCAAGCTCCGTGGTCACCGCTCGCACGAGGGATCTGGAACGTCGTGACCGAGGAGAACATCGATTTCCTGTTGGACCTCCACAGTTCCAGTGGTCTGTACAAGTGGGATGAGGGGGACGGAGTCGGACAGGGTATCTTCGCGACGAACGCAGGCGAGGCCGATCAGTACCGACGCGACCTTCAGTCGTATCTCAACGAGACCTTCATCAGTAACCCAGAATACAATTTCACGGGAGCGACGGCTGGTGAAGACGGCACCGAACGCATGCTCAAGCACAAGGTCGGTGCAGACCTCGACACACCGGCGATCATTTTCGAGACGTACCGTCGGCTCGACGACGAGCGCCAGCGGACCCTGACGACGTCGGCCGTCTACGAGGTTTGCCGAGAGAAAGGGATGTTCGATGCCTCGTAGATTCTGAATGAAAGATCTTCAGTAAAACCTTCTGAAGAATTTTCTATGATTTCAGACTAACCATCAGACGTTCACACTCACTCGGAATGCGCTTCAACACACTTCGTCATTATACCGCTTATTGTACTCACTCGGAATACGCTTCAACACACTTCGTCATTATACCGCTTATTGTACTCACTTGGAATACGCTTCAACACACTTCTTCATTGTACCGCTTATTGTACTCACTCGGAATACGCTTCAACACACTTCGTCATTGTACCGCTTATTGTACTCACTCGGAATACGCTTCAACATATCTTCTCTCTATTAGGTACCACACAGCACCACTTCCTAATTGTACCTGATCGAAGGAGCGGTACAATATAGCGGAGATATTCGGGGCCATATTGTACCTATACGCAAAACAGTTTAATATGAGCCCCCCATTTTGATAGAATGCATGAACGTAGACCGTTTTCAATCCGGAGAAATATCCGGAGAATTAGTGAATTCTGGAGGTGATATCGCATTCAAGCCGGACCCACTTCCTCCAGAGATACGTCTGGAGGACGAATTATTGGATGTCTTCACAGAGGCAGCAACCAATGTAGGTCAACTTAGTGGAGTTGGAAGGCGTGTCGAAAATCCAAGTATGCTAATCAGTCCGTTCATCTACAAAGAGGCGGTTGTTTCGTCTGAAATAGAGGGGACTCGAGTCACACTTTCAGACGTGTATGAATATGAAGCAGGACGAGAAAATAGTTCCTCTGGAGCTAGCCGTAATGAACTGAGAGAGGTTCATAACTATGTCAGAGCCGTTTTTCAGGGAATCGAAGAACTGGAAAACGGTATCGATCTTGAACTCGTTCGAAACCTGCATAATACGTTGATGAGTGGCGTCCGCGGCGGAGATAAAAAACCTGGGGAGTTCCGAGATACGCAGGTGTATATCGGAGGTCGCGGGGGAGAAGCACGATTCGTACCGTCACCACCTTCTGTAGTTCCTTATGCGATGCAAAATTTGGAAACATATATTCGAACCGGAGGCAGCTACCAGCCCCTGATTGACATTGGATTAGTTCACTATCAGTTTGAGACGATTCATCCTTTCCGAGACGGTAACGGTAGAATGGGGCGACTTCTCATCATGCTAATGATGTGTAATGACGAACTCTTACCAGAACCATACTTGTACCCAAGTTCCTATTTTAACCGCAACCGGGACGAATACACAGACAGATTACTGGCTGTGAGTCGAGATAGCGCGTGGAAAGAATGGTTGATTTTCTTCTTGAAAGGAATCTCTCAACAGGCGAAAGAGGCATTTAGTAGGGCTTCTGAGTTGCTTGACCTACGAGATGAATACCGAGACAGATATCAAGATGGGGCAAATTCTGTTTCACAGCTCTCGACGGAGATATTCACAAAACCATATCTCACTGTTAACGAAGCAGAAGATGCACTTGGTATGACATATAGGACAGCAAATAATGCAGTGAAACAGCTGGAAGAAGATGGAGTCTTAGAGGAGATTACCGGTCAGAGTAGAAACCGTGTCTTCCGTGCGAGGGAAGTGTTTGATATAATTCAGAAGCCTGTTGACGAGCTAAGTTATCGGTAGTCTCCAATCCCTCTTCTAATAACGAACGGATTCACAAGAAGTTCGGGCTGTTTCTCATCCACCTCAATGCTGTAGATATCGAGTTGATCTCTTGAGGTAGACAGCATCAACCGTAGGAACATCGCTAATTCATAGAAGTACCAGAAGAAGGCGGATATTTTCGCTCATAAACATGCCTTCTAGCGTACCCAGCACTACTTATTGGATACCGGGACGCCGTACTGCGATTTCACACAGAATTGGGAAGCGACTCAGTGAATTGCTGGAGGGGTGCAAGACGGATACGCCGCCCTCTGGGGGTTTACTACTTCACGCGAGGGAACCGAGCGGATGGGTTGGGGCAGATTTGAACTGCCGACTTCCTCCGTGTGAAGGAGGTATCATAACCGGACTAGATCACCAACCCGCACGAGGGGATTCCCGTGCGTTCGACTTAAGACTTCCTTTCACCGACGGCCATCGCCCTCGCTCGAGCGCCCGGTCGCGACTCGTGCGCGAACCGACCCCATCGCGCCGCGAGCGCGCGTTTCGAGCCGTCGCTCGAGGGCTGTGACGTCTTCCAGGACGCCGTCGACGCGATCCGGCTCGGGGTCGGGCTCTCGTCCGAGGAGCGTTCGAACGCGAGCGGCGGGTCCCTCGAGGGACTCGGTCACGCCGAGGCGGGCGTGTTCGGCGGCGCGGGCGAGGTAGTATCGGCTGTCGTCGAAGTGCTTGTTCATGTGATGCTCCCCCATAGAGAGGTCGGATGTAGATATAGTTCTTTCGCAGACGACAGAATTGGGCGGGCCGCGTGCGGAACTCCTCGTCGCCGCGCCGTTCGTGCACGACTGCTGGACGGTCCCCGTGGAGCAACGGCAAACCGAGACGAGCCACTCCCTCACGAACGTCGAGTTGCTCGGCCGCTCGCTGCTCCTGCTGGGTCTCGCCGGCGAACCGTGGGCCGACGGGCTGAACGTCGGTCTGTATCGGCCGTCGCGGGCGCATCGACTGATAGTTCACGCGGACGTGAACGCCGCTTCCGTCCAATTTCTTTTGGAGGACGGTTCAAGCGGGTGGTCACCTACTAGACGCGTATGACAACGAAAGAGACGGCTCCCGGCGGCGGAGAGGGGAAGCGGTACCTCGTGGACTGCAACGGCTGTTCGTACGAGCGAGCGGCGACCGGCCGCGACGAAGCGACCCGGATCGGAACCGATCACCGACGGGAGACCGGACACGAACTGGTCGCCATCGAGTTACCGCCGACGACCGAGACCGCGTAGGTCGCGTCCCGTGCTCGAGGGAGCGACGACCGATCACCGACCACCGACGAGACCGATCCGGTTCGGTACCGAAGTCGGAGCCGTCTCACCGATCGCAGCGACCGGTGAGGCCGAGCCGATTCTGCGTACAGCCCGCTAGTACTCGGGCGCTTCCTCCGGCTCTCCGTCGCGAGCGTTGACGACGCGGGCGAATGTGAACAGCCCATCCGAGAGCCGATTGAGGTACTGGACTGCGTCTTCGTTGATCTGCTCGGCCGAGGCGAGCGCGACCGCGCGGCGCTCGGCGCGCCGGCAGACGGTGCGGGCGTGGTGCAGCGCCGCCCCGTGCTCGCTGCCGGTCGGCAGAATAAACGAGGTCAGCGGCTCGAGTTCCTCGTCGTAGTCGTCGATCCAGTCTTCGACGGTCTCGACGTGGTCGGGTCGGATCGCGGGATCGTCCTCGTCGGGGTCGGGATTCGCGAAGTCGGCCTGCACGACGTGGAGGTGGTTCTGGATCGCCGAGAGGCGGTCGTCGATGTCGTCGTGGTCGGTCGGGCGAACCGTCCCGATCAGGGCGTTGAGTTCGTCGACTGTCCCGTAGGCCTCGATGCGGGCGCTCGACTTGGAGACGCGGGTCATGTCCCGGAGATCCGTCTGTCCGTCGTCGCCGCGCCCGGTGTAGATCGACATACGCCGACCGACGGCGGGATCGCACTTAACTTCCGTGTCACCGCCCGCCGCGGGAGGTCGGGCAGCCGCGCCGACGGGGCCGACGCCGGAACCAGTACGTTAAACTCGCTTCGCCCGCTATCGCCGCCTATGGCTCTGGAACTCGACCACGAGTGTCCCGTCTGCGGGGGCGAGAAGACGTTCTACCGCGCCGCGAGCACGACGCTCCACCTCGGCGAGAAAGTCAAGTGGCACTGCCCGGACTGCGACTACGGCTTCGTCCGCATCGGCGACAACGGCACCGCCGTCGACTCGAGTACCGCGTAAGCGTCTCGGATGTTCCCGGCTCGGTTCGCTCGCAGGGGAGTTGGGCGTACCGTGACCGACCGCACTCTCGCGAGGGACCGGTTCACCCGAGCGAGAGATTGATCGTTTTCGTCTGCCGATAGTGATCCAGCGTGTCGGCGCTCAGTTCCCGACCGATCCCGGACTGTTTGTAGCCGCCGAACGGAAGCCCCGGTGCGAGGTCGTGGTAGCTGTTTATCCAGATGTACCCTGCTTCGATATCCCTCGCGGCCCGGTTCGCTTGCGTAACGTCGTCGGTGATGACGCCGCCGGCGAGTCCGTAGTCGACGTCGTTCGCCAGTTCCATCATCGTCTCGTAGTCGGTCCATCGGAACACTTCGAGCACCGGGCCGAAGATTTCCTCCTGAACGGCGGCGTGGTCGTGCTCGAGCCCCTCGATGAGTGTCGGTTCGACGTAACAGCCCTCGGAGAGGACCTCGTCGTCGGGACGGTCGCCGCCGGCGAGGAACCGACCGCCGGCGTCCTGTGCCGCCTCGAGATACTCGAGCGTGCGATCGACCTGCTCCGTGGAAACCTTCGGGCCGAGATCAGTCGCCTCGCGGAGCGGGTCCCCGATTTCCATCTCATCGATCGCATTGACGAGTCCGTCGAGAACGTCGTCGGCGACGTCCTCGTGGACGAACAGCCGCGAGCCGGCCTCGCAGCACTCGCCGGTGTTGTAGAAGATCGCAGCCGTAATCAACTGGACCGCTTTCGGGACGTCGACATCGGAGAAGACGACCACGGGGCTCTTGCCACCGAGCTCGAGCGTCACGTCGGTGACGTTCTCGGCCGCGTTCGTCATGACTTGCTTTCCGACGGCGGTCGACCCGGTGAACGCCACCTTTCGAACGTCGGGATGGCGAGTCAGCGGGTCGCCAGCCTCCTCGCCGAAGCCGGTGACGACGTTGACGACGCCGTCCGGGACGACCTCGTCGAGCAGCCCGGCCAACCGAAGCGCGGACAGCGGCGTCTGTTCGGCGGGTTTCAACACCGTACAGTTGCCGGCGGCAAGCGCGGGTGCGAGTTTCCACGACGCCATCAGCAGGGGGAAGTTCCACGGAATCACTTGTGCGACGACGCCGTACGGCTCAGAGATCACCTGTCCGTACCTCGAACCCTCGGTCATCGTCTCGCCGCCGTTTTCGCGGACGATCCCGGCGAAGTAGCGGAACTGTTCCGCGGCGGAGTCGACGTCGATCCTCGCCTCCGTGATCGGCTTGCCGTTGTCGAGCGTCTCCAGCCGGGCGAGTTCGTCGGCGTTGGCCTCGATCACGTCGGCGATTTCGGTCAGGATCCGCTGACGATCGCCAGGGGAGTGCTCCGACCACTCCGTCTCGAACGCTTCCCACGCGGCCTCGACCGCACGATTTACGTCAGCTTCGCGACCGCGGGCGACGGACGCGAGTTCCTGGGTCGTCGTCGGATCGATCGTTGCGAACGTTTCGCCGCCCGCCGGCTCGGTGAACTCGCCGCCGATATACAGCGACGTCCGTTCCGGGACGACTGCGTCGGCCGCCTCGCGGTGGCGTTCCATTACGTCATTTCGGCGATCCTCGGCTGAGTCTGAGTGACTGGCCATGGGTCCCACTGATGCCCAGTCGCGTGGAAAAGGTTTGCCAATCGGCAACACGAATATAACCGATTCTGGTTTATCCATTCTTGTTTTGAAAGGTACCGTTCGACAGGTTCGTCATTCCTCGTAACCGGGAAGCATTACACTCGCGGTCGTCTTCGCAGCCAAATACCGGCAGAGATTCGGGCCTGCTTCCGCGTTCGGCACCGTCGCGTCGACCGACGATGCGCGGCGGCGGGAAGTGACCTCGCGGCCGCGTGCGAGAAATAGCGCCGGGCGATCAGGACTCGTCCTCGAGCGCCTGCCACGACAACCGCGGATTGCGCGCGGCGCTCGTCTGATCGATCCGGCGTGCGGTGGTCCGTTCCGGCGCGGTCTCGAGCGCCGCGTCGTCCTCGCCGGCGACGGCGTTGAACGCGGCGGCGAGCCGATCGAGCGTGGTCTTGCTCTCGACCTCGGTCGGCTCGGTCATCAGGGCCTCGGGGACGATCTCGGGCCACTTGGTCGTCGGCGGGTGGACACCGTAGTCGAGCATTCGTTTCGCGACGTCGGCCGCGTCCTGCTCGCCGGCGCTGGCGACGAACTCGTGGTGGAACGGTCCGTACGGCACCTCGTAGTCGATCCGCTCGGCGAGGTAGTTCGCGTTGAGGACTGCCGATGCGCTCGCGTCCGCGAGTCCCTCGTCGCCGAGGCGGGCGATGTAGGCGAAGGTCTTGACGAGCACCAGCCAGTTGCCCTCGAACCCGTGAACCTTGCCGATGGTCCGTTCGGGGTCGAAGCGTTCGTAAATCGGCTCACCCGTCTTCGATCGCTCGTCGCGCTTCCGGATCCGCGGCGCGGGCAGGAACGGCGCGAGGTCGTCGACGACGCCGACCGGCCCCGCACCCGGCCCGCCGCCGCCGTGGGGCGTCGCGAACGTCTTGTGGACGTTGTAGTGCATCACGTCGAATCCCATGTCCCCGGGTCGTGCGCGGCCGAGCAGCGCGTTCAGGTTCGCCCCGTCGTAGTAGAGCAGTCCGCCGACCTCGTGGACCAGCTCGGCGATCTCCGCGATGTCGCGCTCGAACAGCCCGAGCGTGTTCGGATTCGTCAGCATCAGCGCGGCCGTGTTCTCGGAGAGCGCCGCCTCGAGTGCGTCCAGATCGACCCGGCCCTCGTCGTCGCTGGGCAGGGAAACGACGTCGTAGCCGCCGAGCGCGGCGGTGGCGAAGTTCGTCCCGTGGGCGCTCTCGGGGACGATGACCTCGTCACGGTGGCCCTCGCCGTTGTGTTCGTGGTAGGCCGCGGCGACGCGGATACCGACGAACTCGCCGGCCGCGCCGGCCGGCGGCTGGAGCGTCACCGCATCCATACCGCCGATTCTGCCGAGGTAGTCCTGCAGCCGATAGAGGAGCTCGAGGGTGCCCTGGACGGACTCCTCGGAGCGGTCGGGATGGACGGCCGCCGCCGGGAGCGCGGCCACGTCTTCGGTGAACTTTGGGTTGTACTTCATGGTACAGGACCCCAGCGGGTAGGGACCGCTGTCGATCCCGTAGATCATCTGGGAGAGCCGCGTGTAGTGGCGCGCCAGTTCGGGTTCGGAGAGCGCCGGGAGCTCGAGCGAGTCCCGCGTCAGGTCGTCCGGGAGCGGCGAGCCGTCCTCGCCGCCGCTCGCGTTTCCGTCGCCGCCGACCTCGACTCGCGTCAGGTCCTTCTCCGAGAGGAGGGGTTCGTACTCCCCGTTCTCGACGTATCTCGCCTGGTCGTAGCGCGAGCTCGCGTCGCCCGCGGGTCGGTCGTCGCTCATCGCGCCACCTCCGCGACCGCTTCGACGAACCGATCGAGCCGCTCGTCGGGGACGCCGGCGACGCAGACCTGAATCTCGTGATCGCCGACGACGTGGACCGCGAAGCCGAGTCGCTCGAGGTCCGCGGCGACGGCCCGCGCGGGCTGGTCGACGTGAGCGACGAACTCGCGGATGTGGTGTCGGTCGTGGACCGGCGCTTTGACGCCGACGATCTCGTCGAGCCGAGCCGCGAGCTCGCGCGCTCGAGTCACGTCGCGCGTCGCGAGGTCGACCATCCCGGACGGACCGAGGGCGGCGGCGTGGATCGCGGTCCGGAGGGCGACCCACGCCTGATTCGTACAGATGTTACTCGTCGCGCGTTCCCGACGGATGTGCTGTTCGCGGGTCTGCAGGGTGAGCGTGTACGCCCGGCGGTCGGTCGCGTCCTCGCTCACCCCGACCAGCCGGCCGGGGACCTGCCGCAGGTACTCCTCCCGCGTCGCGAACAGGCCCAGTCCCATCCCGTAGCTCGTCGGCAGCCCGAGGACGCTCGCGTCACCGACGACGACGTCGGCGCCGACGTCGGCGGGCCGCTCGAGCAGGGAGAGCGCGATCGGGTCGGAGCCGAGCACGAACAGCGCGTCGTTGGCGTCGGCGAGCTCGCCGACCGCGTCGAGGTGCTCCTCGATCGTTCCGCGGACGGTCGGGTTCTCCGCGTAGAGTAGCACGACGTCCTCGTCGACGGCGTCCTCGAGTCCCGCGAGATCGACGTTTCCGTCGTCGACGGGGTACGCCTCGACGTCGAGATCCGTGCCGGCGACGTAGTTCTCGAGGGTACTCCGTCGTTCCTCGCGCAGGAGGTCGGGAACGAGCACGCGGTGACCCGTGGTATCGCGGACGCGGTCGGCCAGCGTGGCCGCCTCGCCGAGCGCGGTCGCGGCGTCGTACATCGAACAGTTCGCGACCTCGAGGCCCGTTAGCTCGACCAGCAGCGACTGGTACTCGAACAGGGCCTGCAGGAACCCCTGGGAGATCTCGGGTTGATACTGCGTGTACGAGGTGAGAAACTCCGAGCGATCCGCGAGGTGATCGACCAGCGACGGCACGTAGTAGCCGTAGTGTCCGCGCCCGAGTAGTTCGGTCAGGTCGTCGTTGCGACCGAGAATCGATCGAACCAGTCGCCGCGTCTCCCGCTCCGTTCGCGCGTCGATGTCGAACCGTCCGTCGAACCGGATGTCGGCCGGAATGTCGAAGAGAGCTTCGACGGACTCCGACCCGATCGCCTCGAGCATGGCGGTGCGGTCTGCTTCCGTGTGGGGAGCGTAGGGGCTCCCCGTGGCGTGTGATCCGTGCATGACTAGCTGTGGTCTCGATGGATCGATTCCTTCCATCCCCACCCGCGACGATTGCAGCGCTCGATCCGAGACACGATACTGGCCTCTAGCAGACAAGGGGTTATGAACGCACTCGTTTCGGAGCGACTGGCCGGTGTCTGTCGGCGGTGTCTCTCGACGGCCGATCGCTCGGGACGTGACCTGCAGTCGCTACACGGACCACTATGCACGACGGCGGTATCGAAGTCCCATGGTCGACGACAACGACAGGGCCGGACGGACCGGCCGCGGAGGCCGAGACGGTTCACCGACCGGCGACGACCGGGACGAGCGAGCGAAGCGAGATGGGCCGCTCGACCGCGGCGATCAGGAGGTCGGAGCGGCGGCCGCCGGCGATATCGACGCCCTGCTCGGCGTGCTGCCCCACTTTTACCGCGGCGAGGTCAGCCAGGCCAACAGCGCGCAGGATCGGATCGACCGGACGACCGACTGGGCGATCACGCTGCTCGCTGCGCTGTTGTCCCTCGTCTTCTCGAGCCGCAATATGCCGGCGTTCCTGCTCCTGATCGGGATATTCGTTCTATCGATCTTCCTGTTTTACGAGGTCCGTCGGTACCGATTCTACGACCACTGGCGCGCCCGCGTCCGCTTCGTGCAGGAGAACGTGTTCGCGAACGCGTTAGAGCCCGTCGGCGTCGAACATCCCGCGTGGCGCGAAGAACTGAGCGACGACCTCCGGCACCCGACGTTCAAGGTGTCGACTCGAGAGGCGCTTTCTCGACGGATACGACGAGTCTATGGGCTGTTGTTTTCGGTGGCCGTGGTCGGCTGGGTATTCAAGGTCACGCTGTTCACACCCGAACAGCGCTGGACGGAAGCCGCGGAACTCCCCGGCGTTCACGGCGCGTTAGTGGCGGGCCTCCTCGCCGTCTTCTTCGGGACCACGATCGCTCTCGGCCTGTGGCCGAGCCAACGGGAGGCGAAAGGCGAGATCCACGGCCAGAAACCGGGGGAGTGGAAAAACGACTGACACTGTCGGACACGCGTCCGTGAGCGTCTGCATTGTTGATCGACACGTCCCCCGGCTCTTCCACTCGCTTCGAGACAGTCACAGTGGGCGACGTATCGGCAGCACGAGGGATCGACAGGCGGTCACGAGTCGGTGTCGACGTCTCCGTCGGCATCGGCTGCCGACCCGGTTTCGTCGATCGGGTCCGCGGTACCGCCTTCCGTCCCCTCGCCCTCGGGAGCGGCTCCGGGCGGGGAATCGCCGGTCCGTACCCGAGCGAAGCAATCGAACGTGAGTTTCGCGCCGCCGAGGACGACGGGACCGATGAACAGGCCGACGGCTCCGAAGACGACCAGTCCGCCGAAGATGCCGACGACGACGGTTGCGGAGTTGAACGCGCTGGTCCGGCCGATCAGCGCGGGACGAAGGTACGAATCCGAGAACGTGACGAGGAGTCCGTAGACGGCCATCGCCCCACCGGCAGTCGGCCGTCCGATCGCGACCAGGTAGACTGCTGCCGGGATCCAGATCCCGAACGCACCGACGAGCGGGAGCAACGTCAGGACGAACGTCGCGACGGTAAGGAAGACGACCGCGGGGACGCCGGCGATTGCTAACCCGACGCCGAGCAGTACCGCCTGAATGCCTGCGACGGCGACGTTGCCGACGACCGATGCCCACATGAGCCGATCCAGCCCCGTGCGCAGTTCCATCAGGACCTCGTCGTCGATCGGCAACACCCACTGGAACCACTCGACGAGCTCTTCCCCGTCCCGTAACAGCGCAAAGAGGACGAACAGCGTGACGGTCAACCCGATGAAGAGATTCGGCAGGCTGCCGAGGATATCGATCGCGCCCGACGTGACCTCCTGGATGGCGGTCGCGATCCGGCCTTGATTCGATTCGTAGAGATCGACGAGATCGACGGCGTAGCCGTTGGTCTCGAGAACGTCCTCGATCGTCTCGATGTCGACCTCGCCCCGTCGAATGGAACGGATGACCCGAAGCGACTGTCCGATGGCGACCGAGAGGATGTAGACGAGCGGGATCAAAACGACGACTAACGTGGCAACCACCACCGCGATCGCTGCGAACGTGGGTCTCACGTACCGCTCGAGGCGTCGCTGTACGGGCAGCATAATGTAGGCGAGGACGATACCGAAGAGGACGTACTGGAGATACGGCAAGAGAACGAACAGTGCGAGAATCCCACTCAGTAGTGCGACCGCCGTCAACCCGGGCTGCTCGACGATCCAGGCCGGCGGCTCGGGACGATCTGGCATACCCAGACGTGTGACCGCGACATATATTATTCTACTGATACGTGCGTTCTCGTCGATCAGGTGGCCCCTCGTCTCGTCGACGACAACTGTGCGATAGAGCTCACAGCTGGTGTTTCGGGTCAGTTACGGACGAACTCAAATCGTATCCGTCTGTAGAGCCATCCGGAACTTATAGCATCACTGTCGTCTCGGAACTCGTAGGCACGAATATCTGTTCTAACGATTCCGACTCAGAAGGTACTGTCTCGGCCGAACGTGACAAGACACACCGCAACTTGCTCGCGAGTGAAAATGCCGCCTATTCCACGTACCGATACTTGCGCTCGCCCATACGGCCCCAGCCGTCGAAGACGAACTCCTCGCTCGGCGTCGTGAACTCCTCGACGTCGACGTCCATCTCGTGGTTGTGGGCGTCGTGGATCTCCTCGTAGTCCGCCCAGTCCATTTCGTAACGTTCGGCGAGCTGCTCGTCGACGTTCAGGGCCTCGATCTCGTCCTCCCATCCCTCCCGGATCGTCTCGGCGTGGATCTCCGCCTGCGCGCCGCTCCCGTAGGAGCCGACGAGCAACTTCTCGCCGGTCATCTCGCGCCCGTTCTCGAGGGCGTGTTGGAGCGCGCTCGCGCGGGCGACGTGGACGGAACCGGTGTACCAGTTGCCGACCTCGCGGGCGATCGTCAGCGTCGGATCGATGGTCGTGTCGTACCACTCGGCGTAGCGGTCGGTGTCCTTGAGGGCGTCCATGTACTCCCGGAGGGCGTCGTGATACGCCTCGTCGGAGTCGAACGCCTCCGGACGGGGCTGCCGACCGATCTCTTCGGCCAGTTCGTCCTCGATGTCCGTGTTCCGCGTGATGTGGCGGAACGCGAGCAGCGCGGCCTTCCGGACCATGCCGGGGAACGGCGTGTGGAAGGGCGCGTACGTGAAGTCCTCCTCGTGGACCTCGCCCGCGACGCTCTCGAAGTCCTCGAGGGCCTCGCGCATCCGTGCGAGGTAGACCTGCACCGAGCGCTTGCCGTCGACCGAGGGGAACTGCTGGTTGGGTTTGAGGAAGTCGGTCTCGTCGGCCGAGCCGTACCCTTGTTCGGCGGAGAGTTCGACGAGGTTCGGATCCTCGCTGATGAGCATCGCGACGGCACCGGCACCCTGGGTCGCCTCGCCGTCGTCACCGCGGGCGTACAGCGCCGTGTCGGTCGCGATCACCAGTGCCGAGCGACCGCGATTGCGGCCCGCGCGGATCCAGTTGTACGCGTCGTCCAGACTCTGCGTCCCGGCGATACAGGCGAACTTCCGCTCGCCCTTGTTCGCGTGGTGGAAGTCACCCTCGTAGACCTGCTCGAGGCAGCCAGCGACGTACGTCGAAACCGGCTTCGAGTTGTCGAACGCGCTCTCGGTCGCGACGTCGATTCGACCGATATCGTCGGGCTCGAGGCCCTTCCGCTCCATCAATCGGTGGGCGGCGTTCGCCCCCATCGTGACGATGTCCTCGTAGCTGTCGGGGAACGAACTGGCGTTGAGTCCGAGTCCTTTCGTATACTTTTCCGGATCTTCGCCCTTCTCCGGGGCGAACGTGCCAGGAAGGTCGAGTTTGAGATTTCCGGTCCAAATTTCGACGGCGTCGATACCGACTGCAGTCATACGCTATCAATACAGGTGACCATACAAGGTATTGTCGTTCGTCATTTCGACGATCGTCGTATTTTTGACCGGTACGGACCAGCCTGGACGAACTTGGCGGTCGTGAGCGGTCGACAGCGGTCCGACGAATCGGACCGGATCGGCGGCACGTCAGCTGGCAGTAACCGTTTCGGAATCGGTGTCCTGGATGTCGTGCGTGTTCGAGAGCTCGAGTTCCGCCGTCCAGCCGTCGGGGTTGCTTCTGACGTCGCTAACCTGTACGCGACCGCTGTCCGTCGTCCCGCTCGGCGATATCTCGCGGCTCCCGATGTAGGTCCCGCTCGAGTCGTACAGTCGTACTTCGTTGACCGAGCCGCCGCTCAGTTCGTCGTCGTCGCTGGCGGACCAGTCGACTATCACGTCGTAACTCGGCCACCACCACGGGCCGCTCGTCCGGTACGTCGCGGCGTCGATCGATGCAGTCGGCGGCGAGTGCTCGCCGACGTCGACCGTGTTCGTTTCGCGGGCGTCCTCGCTGGCCACGGTCGCGTCGTACGTTCCCGCATCGCCGACCGTCGTCTCCCAGTCAAGCGTCACCGTGTCGGACTCGCCGGGTGCCAGTTCGACGGGTTCGGTATCCACCTCGCCGACGCCGTCACCGATCGTCAGATTCACTGCTTGCGTGTCGGCCGCGCCCCCGACGTTTTCGATCTCCGCGGTCACTGACAGCGTCTCGTTCTCGCCGACCGGCTCGTTCGTTCCGGTGATCGTGACGTCGAAGGACGACTCGCGTGAAATATCGAGGCGGATGCGATCGCCGTCGCTCCCGCTCGAGGTGTAGACGAGCACGGAATCCGAATCCGTCGCGTCCGAACTGACGTCGAAGGTAATCCCGTGCGTCCCGCTGGAGTCCGTCCGTCCCTCGGTCGACGAGAGGGCTCCGACGGCGGTATCGTTCACCGCGTACTCGACGGACGCGTCGGCGGCGGTTTCGTCCGTCGTCATCGAGAGGTCGACCGAATCGCCGACGACGGTACACGAGTCCGCATCGCACCGATCGTCGTCGACGCCGGACTGTCCGGACGGGTCCTGCCAGTCGACGTGATACGCCGGGCTCCGGCCGCCATCGCCGCTATCGTCGTCCGCCCGCCGAACGTCGTAGTCGTCGCTTCGGTTGCCGCCGTCGCCGATGCCGACGCGAGCCATCCGGAGCGCGTACTCCTCGGCCCTGTCGGCGAGTTCGATCCGCAACTCGCCGTCGGCGTACGCGACGACTCGAGCGTCGGATTCCCCGGCATCGAACGTCGTCCCGATCGTTTCGTTCCACCGCGCGGGCGAGTGGGTCGGCATCGTGATCGTGATGTTGCCCGCCCCCTCGGCCGCAGTTATCGGTACCGCGTCGCTGGGACCGCTGAGCACCGTCGGATCGACCGACACCGCCCCGCTTCCCGACTCGGAGAGCGCCCCCTCGAGCAGCACGAGCCTGATCGTCCCGTCGTTGAGCAGCCCCTGATCGGTCAGCGGGACGGTCGCGTCCTCGAAATCGTTGAACGCGTACCCGTGTTCGATTCTGGTCGACGGTGCGTTCGGATACTCGTTGTAGTCCGGCTCGTAGACCAGCGTCGTCGTCGCGTGGTCTCCCTCGATCATCGTCGCCGGGTCCCCGTGGTAGTCGTCGCTGGAGCCGACGTACGAGGCGTTGTCGATACGCACGGTTCCGTTACCGGTCGTCTCGAGCGTTCCCCTCGGATCGGGCGGGTTCATCGAGACCGTTCGCGCCGGGTACTGGGTGCCGAGGGTGACGGCCACCGACTCGGTGCCGCCGCTCGTCCCGACGTTTCGGATCGCGTTCCGCAGGTCCTGCATCTCGTCGCGGACCTGCTGGTTGTGCTCGCTCTCGACCGCCCCGTTCTCCGCGGGGACGGCGTTGACCTGATAGAGGGCGAGCGCGGTGAAGACGATGGCCAGCAGGAGGACCGCCCCGATCTGGACGGTCACTGCGCGCTCGTCTTCCCGGCGAAACATACGCGAGGATAGTCACCATCGGTTAAACGTCTGATGGCTATCGAGCGGCGACGACGGAACCGAACGTCGTCGCGACGGTATTCGTTACTCGTCTTCCTCGACGACTTCCGGATCGCTCATTGCGCTCTGGAGGCTGTCGAGGCCGTTGATCCACTCCGTCACGAGTCCGTACTCGAGGTCTTCGGCGACGGTCATGTCGAGTTCCTGATCGTCGATGATGAGCGTCCCCGCCTGGGCCGCGTAGCCGAGCGCGGTGTCGAGGTCCTCCTCGGCCTCGGCGTCGGCCGCGGCGCTGAGATAGTCGCCGACGGTGCCCTCTTCCGCCGGCCCGTTCGCGACGTACTCCTCGGCCGCAAAGAAGACACAGACCAGGCTCGTCTGGACCCCGTCGACCAGAATCAGCTTCTCCTCGTCCTCGATGTCGACCTCGCTGAGCACGATCTCGCGGACGTCGTTGATCTCCGCGAGCGTCTCCTCCTGGCCGAGCTCCCCGTCGTCGTAGGCGGCGACGATCTTCGCGATCGCGATCGCCGTGTCGTCCTGCAGGTTCAACAGGAGCCGCGCCGACGATTCGTCCTCCGGATCGATGTCTTCGTCTTTGATGCGATCGATCCAGTTCTGCCAGCGTTCCTCCGAGTAGAACTCGGTCGGGGGATTGCTCATACAGACACCTACACCGGCCGCTTGAAATGCCTTTCTCTACACTAGCCACCGCGAGTGAATGTTTATCTCGGCTGGGTGAGCGCCTCGGAATCCCTCACAGACGCGCTCACGGTCACGTTCGGCGGCTCGTCGCTCGCGGTCTCGTCCGAGCGTAATCCGTTCTTACTCCGCCGAGGCCAGGGTCGCTTCCGTATCGATGCCGTAGACTCGCTTCGGCGTCTCGATATGGGCGATCCGGACCGCCTCCTCGCGGCCGTTCTCGAGGAGCCACCGGACCCGACGGGGAACCGTCTTGGGACCGAGCACCGCGCCCGGCCGGTCGGGGTCGTCGATGTAGTCGGTCTCCATCAGGAACGGCTCGCCGCGCTCGGCGGCGGTCTCGAGGCGATCCTTCTCGCTCATGACGCTCGGCGTCGGGCCCTTCAGGCGGCCGCCCGCGTAGTGTTTGACGACGCGGTGGGCCGGCATGCCGGCGTCTTCCGCCCAGTCGGCCACCTCGGTCATGTCCTCGCTGGCCTCTGCGTGGAGTTGGACGGCACACTCGAGGGCCGCGCCGTGCTCGAACGCCCGTCGCATAACCGCGTTCGAGGCGTCCCAGACGTCGTCGCCGACCTCGTAGTGCGGCCGGCCGGACTTCAGCGCCAGCGCGTCGCCCGACTCGACGTACTCCGCGGCGACGTCGATCCCGGCCCGCATGAGGTCGCGAGCCGCCTCGGGCGTGAAGCCGCGGTCGTCGACCAGCCGCGAGATCAGGCCCGGGTGGACCCCGAGGACCGGCCACGCTCGACCCTCGAGTTCGCTCGAGGCGTCCGCGACGATGTCGACCGTTCGCTCGAAGACGTCGCGAAAGTCCTCGCCGGTTTCCGCTTCGACGCCGAGGTGCCAGGAGGGTTTGTTCACCACGAGCAGGTGGGTCCCGCCGACGCGGGCGAAGTCTCGGACGGCGTCGATGCCGCGGTGGGCGTCCGGATCGAGGTGGAGGTGATCGTCCAGTACCGGCGTCTCGTCGATCATACCCGGTAGTGGGTGAGCCGCGGCCGAAAAGTCACCGGCTTCGGCCGCCCGTCGGGGCCGGTCGAGCGTCGGCGGCCGATCGCGGCCCGTCGTCCAGTCCGGGAGAATCGACGGGTAAATGGGAGGCGTCGGCCGTACTGGACGACGGATCGATAGCAGTACGCGATATCCAAACGACCAACACTGTCATAAATAGTTATTATGTCGAATCCAGTTAGCACATTCGTGTCACAACATGAGTGATCGAGTATGAGTGAGACCGGGGACGACCCGACGGACCAGTTCGAACAACCCGACGGCGACGGACCGACGGTCGAGTTCTACGGTGGCCGGGGGATGAGCGCGGTCCCGATCGCGTTCTTCATCGTCTGGGCGATCGTCCAGACCGCTCTCTGGCGGATCGGCGACACCGGCGGGCTCATCGTCGGTATCCTGATCGGCCTCATCCTCGGGATGTTCTTCGTACGGGGGAACTGGCAGACCTACGCCAACACGATCTTCGAGGGGATGACCCAGCCCGTCGCGGTGACGGCGATCGTCGCGTGGATCTGGGCTGGCATGTTCGCCCAGTTGTTACAGGACGGCGGCTTCGTCGGCGGCCTCGTCTGGCTTGCCGACACCGCGGGCGTCGGCGCGGCGCTGTTCCCCGCGATCACGTTCGTCCTCGCCGCCGTCTTCACGACGGGGATCGGGACGGGCTACGGCGCGACCGTGGCCTTCGTCGGCCTGTTCTTCCCGGCCGGCGTGTTGCTCGGCGCGAATCCGGTCTTGCTGTTCGGCGCGATCCTCTCCGGCGCGATCTTCGGCGACAACCTCGCGCCCGTCAGCGACACGACGATCGTCAGCGCCGTCACGCAGGATGCCGACATCGGCGGGGTCGTCGCCTCGCGGTTCAAGTACGTCATCATCGCCGCACTCGTCGCCTTCCTCGGCTACGTCGCCGCCGGCCAGGCGATGACCGGCCTCGACATCTCCGCCGAGGCCCAGGCGATCTTCCTCGAGGGGAGCGAGGCGATCGGCCTCGTTCACGTCGTCTCGATGGCCGCCGTCATCGGGGCAGCGGTCGCCGGCCGCCACATCGTCGAGGCGATCTCGTGGGGGATCGTCATCGCGATCGCCTTCAACCTCGTCTTCGGGCTGACGACCCTCGGCGACATCGTCATGTTCAACGCGCCCGGCGACGCGCCGCTGGCCGAACCGCTCCAGGGGCTTCCGATCCTCACGGTCGTCAGCGACCCTGACGCGGTCGGGGTCACCGGGAGCCTCATGACCGGCGTCGCCGGCTTCCTCGAGCTCTCGATCCTCGTCCTGCTGATCATCGGTGCGGCCCAGATCATGATCCGCGGGGGCGCGTTCGAGGTCCTGCTCGAGTGGTCGATCGAGAACCTCGCGACGAACGTCCGCAACGCCGAGTTGACGATGGTCGGCTCGGCGGCGCTGATCAACGCGATCATCACGATCAATACGGCCGCCGAGGTCGCGATCGGTCCTTACATCTCGAAGATCGGCGAGCGGTTCAATCTGAACGGCTACCGACGCGCCAACATTCTCGACGGCCAGACCGCCGCACTGGGCTACATTTTCCCGTGGTCGGGCGGCGTGCTCGCCGGCTACAGCGCGATGCAGAACCTGCCCGGTGAGTACGACTGGTTCGAACAGTCGATGGTCGTCACCCCGATCGACGTCGTCCCGTTCGTCTTCCAGGGGTGGCTACTGGTCGCGGTGTTCGTCATCGCGGCGCTGACCGGCTTCGGTCGCGAGTACGTTATCGACCGCGAGAGCGAGGAGGTGGCGCGCGTATGAGCCTCCTCGGAAAGTACCTGAAAGGCTGGACGTTCCGGGCGGACAGGCCGTCTCTCGAGGTCGGAAGCGAGATCGACGTCTTCGTCGCCGAGTCGAACGGCACCACCGGCCGTGCGTATATCGGCGATACGGAGCTGCTCGTCGACGGAGCCGGGCCGGACGTGGTCGAAAAGCAAGCGCGGGTCCGCGTGACCGAGTTCGACGAGACGGCCGCGAGCGGTCGCGGCGAGTTCGTCGAAGTCATCGGCGAGAGCTCCTACACCGAGTGATCGCCTCGTGATACCTTCCCCGCGCTAACCCGCGGGGACGCTTTTCACCTGCCGCTCGTCGGAGGACAGACTCGGAACCGCAGTCCGTTTCGGCGGCCGTCAGTCGGCGTGCCGCGCCCTCGGGAGCGTCACCGAGAACGTCGACCCCTCGCCGGGCTCGGTGTCGACCCAGATCTCTCCGCCGTGGTTCGTCGCGATCTTCCGACAGAGCGCGAGCCCGATACCCGTCCCCGAATACTCCGTTTCCGTGTGGAGCCGATTGAACACGTCGAAGATCTGGTCGGTGAATTCGGGGTCGATTCCGATCCCGTCGTCCGACACCGAGAGCTGCCAGTAGCCGTCCCGCTCGGTCGCATCGATCTCGATTTCCGGTGGCTCGTTCCCCCGATACTTGATCGCGTTGCCGACGAGATTCGCAAAGAGCTGCTCGAGTTGCGTCCGGTCGCCCTCGACGGTCGGTAACGTTCCGGTCTCGATCGTCGCCCCGCTCTCCTCGATCTGCACCTGGTGGTCGGTGAGGACGGTGTCGATAACACCCTCGCAGTCGACCGGCTCGAGCGTCGTCTCGCCCGTGTCGATCCGGGAGAACTCGAGGAGGTCGTCGATCATCTCTCGCATCCGATCGGCACCGCCGACGGCGAAGTCGATGTAGTCTCGCGCGTCGGCGTCGAGCTCGTTCCGATAGTTGCGCTCGAGGAGCTGGAGGTAGCTCGAGACCATCCGTAACGGCTCCTGCAGGTCGTGGGATGCGATATAGGCGAATCGCTGTAGCTGATCGTTGGACTCCTCGAGCGCGTCGATCGTTTCGTTGCGTTCGACTTTCGCGGTCGTTCGCTCGTGGAGCGTTCCGAGCATTCGGTCGACCTCGCGGTCCGGACTGTCGGGGCGGAAGAACTCCGCCGGCGGAGTGTAGTAGAAGTTGTGACAGACCGCACCGTCGTAGACGAGATGCGGGTGGGTTCGAACGACATCGCAGATGATTTCGGCCGGAATTACGTCGCGATCGTACTGGCACAGCGCGATGCAGTCCTCGCCGTCGAACAGCTCGTTCACCCGGCTCTCGTACTCCATGAACTTCTCGAGGCTCGTTCCCTCATCGAGTATCCACGTCGTTTCGGCACTGATGCGGAGGCCCGCGTACTCCGCCGTCGCCGCCTCGATAGCGTCGGCGTAGTACTCGAGCATATCGTCCGGATCGAACGTGCCGGTTCTGAGATAGGTGTCCTCGACCGTACGAAACGTAAGCGCGCCCGACTCGAGGACCGCGTCGACGTCGATCCCGCCGCGTTCCATCGCCTCGATCAGGTCCGACTCGGAGCGGTCGTTCACGATGTACAGACAGCGCTCGCCGCGCTCGATCCCCTGCCGCATGAACGGGACGACGGCCGCGAGCCGTTCGGCTTGGCTCTCGTGAATTACCGCGAGGTGTTCGGTGGGGTCGTGGTCTCCCAGCGACTCGACGGGGCCGCGGAACTCCGGACTCGAGCGCAGTGCATCGAGTCCGCTCTTCAATCCGAGGACGCCACGCTGGTCATCGGTCTGCACACCTGCCGCGGTTTGCTCGTCGTGGCCGAAGGAACACACGAGCCCCTTACCTGAGGTACCAGCTTGAACCCTTCGACGTGAAAGCGGCCAGATCGGCGATATATCGCTCCTCGAGCGGGTTTAGACGTCGAGCGTGACCGCGTCGTCGGCCGCGTTCCGCAGCGCGTCGGAGCGCCCGTGGGTCCCCGGTGCGATCGCGACCGTCTCCACGCCGACGGTACCCGCGTACTCGAGGACGGGCTTGAAATCCGTATCACGAGAGGCGATCGCGAGCCGATCGATGGTGCCGTCGCCCGCGAGCGCCGTCGCGTCGACGGCGAGTTTCACGTCGACGTCGCCGCTGGTGACGATCACTTCGAAGCCCCGCGCTTCGGCGGCCTGGATGAGTCCCGGTGTGGCGTGTTCGTCGAGATAGAGTCGGATGACGCCGACCCGGCCGAGTTCGCGGGCCGCGTCGCGGAGGTCGTCGAGGTCGACGTCGAACTTGTCGCGGAAGACGTTCGGCCCGTCGACGAACAGGCCCACTGTCGGCCGAGTCGGGGTATCGGGCGCGAGACGGGTGCGAACGCGGTCGAACATAGTCAGTTGCCCGAATGTTTCCGCGCCCGGAGATAGGTGTGACGAAACCGTAGCGTCGGCCGGTCGACGCCCTCGAATCGAACGTGTCGCCCGGCGGACCCGCGGTCGGCGACTCCCGAAACCACCTGTACCGTCCGAACATATCGGGCCCACTATAAACAATAATTGCGTTCATTAGAGAACTATATAGTTAACAATTCAATAGATATTTCCCGTAGATGTTGTCAATACTAATATCCTCGGATCGGATCTATTCGTTCGTTCAAATATTATTGAACAATATTCGATTTAAAAAGATTTTAGTACGGAAGGATCTTTCTTTCTGCCGGGCCATGTCGAACGATAATCATTCACACATCGACCGAAGATCGGTTTTGCAAACAGTTGCCGGGGTCAGTGCGCTGATCGGTTTCGGCGGCGTCACGTCCGCAACGCCGGGGCGCGAGCCGGGGGCGAAAAAAGACGAGCTCATCGTCGGCGTCGACTCCAACGTGTCGGACGTCGAAGCGGCAGTCGAACGGAAAATCCCGAGCGACGCGACGATCGTCCACACGAACGACACCCTCGGCTACGCGTCGGTAGAGATGGCCGACCAAGCCTCCACGCAGTCCAAGGCGACCGTCGAACGAACTCTCCTCGACGCCGACGAGGTGCAGTACACGGAAGACAACGTCACCTACCAGGCCCTCGAGGCGGAGCCGCTCGAGACGGCAGACAGCGGCGGCGCTGCGCCGCTGTACACGCCGGACGACCCGGAGTTCGGGAACCAGTACGCGCCACAGCAGGTCAACTGCGAGGAGGCCTGGGAGACGACGCTCGGCGATCCGGACGTGACGATCGCGATCGTCGATCAGGGCATTCAGTACGACCATCCCGACCTCGCGGAGAACATGGACGACAGCGTCTCGAACGGCGGCTACGACTTCGTCGATGACGACAAGGATCCGTACCCGGTGAGCGCGTCGGAGAACCACGGTACCCACGTCGGCGGCATCGCCGCCGGCGGCACCGACAACGGGACGGGACACGCCGGCATCTCGAACTGTTCGCTGCTCTCCGCCCGCGCGCTCGGAGACGGCGGCGGCGGGTCGCTCTCGGACATCGCCGACGCGGTCCAGTGGGCGGCCGATCAGGGTGCCGACGTCATCAACATGTCGCTCGGTGGCGGCGGCGCGACCGACCTGATGCGACAGGCCTGCCAGTACGCGCAATCGCAGGGCTCGCTGGTCGTTGCGGCCGCCGGCAACGATTACGGCGGCCCCGTCTCGTATCCGGCCGCCTACGACTCCGTCCTGGCCGTCTCGTCGCTCGATCAGGGCGAGACGCTGTCGGACTTCTCGAACGTCGGCCCGGAGATCGAACTGGCCGCACCCGGCGGCAACGTCCTCTCGTCGATCCCGTTCGACGACTACGATACCTTCGGCGGCACCTCGATGGCGTCACCGGTCGTCGCCGGTGTGGCTGGACTCACGCTGTCGGCGTGGCCGGACCTCTCGAACGACGAACTGCGCGATCATCTCAACCAGACGGCGGTCGACGTCGGGCTGGCGGAGACCGAGCAGGGCAACGGCCGCGTCGACGCCGGGAACGCCGTCACCACGGAACCGGGAACGTCACCCGATCCGGACCCAGACCCGGACCCGGACCCGGACCCGGACCCGGATCCCGGCGAGTGCGGTAACGAAGTCAACACGGCCACGGGAGAGGGGCAACTCAGTGGCGGCTGGTGGGGTAACCCGAGCGACATATACACCTACCAGCTTCAGACGGCGAATCCCTGCAGCGCCACCGTCTCCATCGAGGGCCCGTCGAGCGCCGACTTCGACCTCTACCTGACCCTCGATGGACGGACGCCGACGACGCGTGACTACGACGAACGATCGATCGACTCGGGTTCGACCGAAGCGATCGACGTCGACCTCTCGGGCGACGAAGAGTTCGGTATCCTCGTCAGGCGGTACAGCGGCAGCGGCTCCTACACGGTCTCCATCGAGGAGAGCGGCCGATAGAAGCGGCCCCTCGCCCCGGCGACCGAGCCGTCGCTCGCGCTCCACAGCGGGAGCACCCGAATCCATCGTTTGGGAAACTGAGAACAGGTTTGTCGAGCACCGGTCGGACGGGATAACCGACCGACTTCACATATTCACACCCTATTTCCGAACATAGTTCTATACAATCACGTACTCGCAGATATATTCTCAAATAAACTATTCTGAGTTCGATAAAAGTTTACTAATTTCAGGGAATACTGACTGTCATCCGATGACACAGAACGGCCCCCCCGACGACACCGATCCCACGTACAACCGACGATCCGTCCTGACCGGTGCCGGAGCGATCGCGGTCGGCGGGTTGATCGGTTCGAGCGGCGTCGCGAGCGCGACACCTGGTCGCGATCCGGGTCCGAAAGACGACGAGCTCATCGTCGGCATCTCGCCGTCGGTTTCGGACGTGGCGGGCGCGGCTCGCGCCGCCGTCCCCGGCGACGCCGAGGTCGTTCACGCGAACGAGTCGATCCACTACGCGGTCGTCTCCTTCCCCTCGGAAGCGCCCGATAGCGCTCGCGAAACCGTCATCGACGCCATCACGCGCTCGTCCGCCGTCGAGTACGCGGAACCGAACGCGACCGTCCAGTCGCTGCTCGAGCCGAACGATCCCTATTACGACTCCCAGCACGCTCCCCAGCAGATCGACTGCGAGACCGCGTGGGAGATCACCCGCGGAAGCGAGGACGTCGTCATCTCCGTCGTCGACCAGGGGATCCAGTACGACCACCCCGCACTCGAGGGCGTCGTCGACGACCGAATCGGGCGGGACTTCGTCGACGGCGACGGCGACCCGTATCCGCTACGCGGGTCGGATCACGGCACCCACGTCGGTGGCATCGCCGCCAGCGGAACGGACGACGGACGGGGACACGCCGGTATCAGTGATTGTTCGCTCCTGTCGGCCCGCGCGCTCGACGACGACGGCGTCGGGTCGCTCTCGGACATCGCCGACGCAATCCAGTGGTCTGCCGACGAAGGCGCGGACGTCATCAACCTCTCGCTGGGCGTCGACGGCTCCTACGACACGCTGTCTTCCGCTTGCGAGTACGCGGCGGATCGCGACGTCCTCCTCGTCGGCGCGGCCGGCAACAGCGGGAGCGGGAGCGTCTTCTCGCCAGCGTCCGAGGACACCGTCGTCGCCGTCTCCGCACTCGAGGCCGACGACGACCTCGCGTCCTTTTCGAACACCGGACCGGCGATCGAACTCGCCGCACCGGGCAGTCGGCTCGTCTCGAGCGTCACCGGGGACGGGTACGGCCGCATGTCGGGGACCTCGATGGCAGCGCCGGTGGTCTCGGGCGTGGCCGGACTCGTGCTCTCGGCGTACCCCGATCTCTCGCGGGAGGAACTCCGCGACCACCTGCGGGCGACCGCCGTCGACGTCGGCCTCGACGACGACGAACAGGGGTACGGACGCGTCGACGCGGGTGCGGCGGTCACGACGGATCCGTTCGGCGACGGCGGCGGCGACGTGAACGAGGAGGAGTCGACCGGCGAGTGCGGCGACGAGACCGTCTCCGCGAGCGCGAGCGGGTGGCTCGACGGGAGCGGTTGGTGGGGTGAGAGCGATCGGTACAGCTACTCGCTGTACACCGCCGACCCCTGTTCGATCACGATCTCGCTCGAGGGCCCCGACGGCGGCGACTTCGATCTCTACGTGACGACGGACGGCAGCGAGCCCACCAGGTGGAGCCACGACGCGTCGGCCGCGGGATCGGGGCCGACGGCGTCGATCTCGCGCACTCTCGAGGGCGACGAGACGTTCGGCCTCCAGGTGCACGCGAACGGCGGGAGCGGCGAGTACACGCTGCGAGTCGACGAAAGCGGGCGATAACGCGACGGGAGCCGCGTCGCCGCGGTGGCGGATGGCGCTCCCGCCGCGGGCGCGGGCGGCGAGTCGCTATTCGAAGACGAAGTAGTCCCGCTCCCCGTCCTGGACCGAGATCCACTTGGGTTCGGTGAGTTCCCGGACGATCCACTCGCCGTGGTACCGGCCGAGGCCGGACCCCTTGACGCCGCCGAAGGGGGCGTTGTGATCCTCGTTGATCGGCTGGTCGTTGACGTGGACCATCCCGGCCTCGATCCGGTCCGCGAGCGCGCGGGCCCGATCCTCGTCCTCGCAGAAGACCGACGCCGAGAGGCCGTACTCGGTGTCGTTAGCTAGCTCGATCGCTTCCTCGTCGTCCGCGAACGGGATCACGGGTGCGACCGGGCCGAAGTGCTCGTTGCACGCCGTCGGCATGTCGTTGGTGCAGTCCGAGAGGACGGTCGGCTCGACGAACAGGCCGTCGGCCTCGCCGCCCGTCTCGAGGGTCGCGCCGGCCTCGAGCGAGCCTTCGATGAACTCGATCAGATCGTCGCGCTGGGTCTCGTTCTGGACCGGCCCGAAGGTGACGTCCTCGTCCTCGGAGGGATCGCCGACGACGAGCGACTCGGCGTGGTCGACCAGCAGGTCGACGTACTCGTCGTACAGGTCCTCGTGGACGAGGTGTCGGTTGATCGAGATACAGACCTGCCCCTGATGGAAGAACGAACCGAACGCGCCGGCGCGGGCCGCCCGCTCGAGGTCGGCCTCGTCGGTGACGACGAAGGGCGCGTTGCCGCCGAGTTCGAGGGCAGGGAGCGCGAGACTCCCGGCGGCGTTCGCGGCGACGCCCTTGCCGATGGCCGTCGACCCGGTAAACGAAATGACGCGCGGGATCGGGTGGCTGCTCATCCGATCGCCGATGTCCGACCCGCGGCCGGTGACGACGTTGACGACGCCGTCGGGGACGCCGGCCGCCTCGCAGAGTTTCGCGATGAGCAGCCCGCCGGTGATCGGGGTGTCCGTCGCCGGCTTCAGGACGACGGTGTTGCCCAGCGCGATCGCGGGCACGACGGCCCGCAGGGAGAGGTGCAGCGGAAAGTTCCACGGGGAGATGACGCCGACGACGCCGACCGGTTCGTGGACGACGTGGTTGTCCTTGCCCTCGATCGACGGGGAGGGTCGGACCACCTCCTCGGGCGGCTCGAGTTCGAGGGCCATCTCCACGTCGCCGGTCGCGGTCGCGAACTCGCCCATCGCGCGGTAGCCGGGCGCGCCGGCTTCGGTCGCGAGCAGATTCGCGATCGCCTCGAAGTTCTCGTTGAGTTCGTCCAGGAGGGCCTCGAGGATCTCGTCGCGCTCCTCGCGAGGCGTGTCGGCCCACGCGGGCTGGGCCGCCGCGGCCGCTTCGTAGGCGGCGTCGACGTCGTCGACCGTCGCCGCCGGCACGTCCGTAAACGCGTCTCGTTTCGAGGGATTCTCTACGGGGATCGTCTCGTCGTCGGCCGCATCGCGCCACTCGCCGTCGATGTACATCCGATTCCAGTCGGCCGTCGGCTCGAGTTCTGAGGCGGTCATCCTGCACGCCGAGTACGGGCGATTCGCCCATATGTTTTCGTCAACCGGATACCGTGCGGTTACAAGTTTGTAACCGGGATCGCTTACCCGCTCGGCGGCGGGAAATCGCGCCGATCGCGGTCCGTCTCGCACACCACCCCGGCTCGAGTAGCGCGACCGGTACCGGCTCGCTGACTCGAATATCGCGCTCGGACATCATCCTGGACATCGTGTTCCATCCCGAGCGCGCGGCCGACGCGATTCTATTCCTGACAATTAGCAGTAGATATAAGTTTCAATGGATAAAACGAGAAATCGGAAGCCGGTCTCCATCGACAGGGGGCTGTAGTGAAATGCCCCGGGTGGTAGCAGCACCCGAGACGTGGCTTCCAAACCCACGGAGGGATTCGGTTGCCATGATTCCGTTCATTCTACCGGGATATAAACGTCCCGCACGACGGCAGAACCGCCCGACGCGATCAGTCTCGAGGCCCCTGCGGATCGCGAGCCGTGATCGCGATGTGTAGCGGCAGGACGGGAAGCGGAGAGGGAGAGGGAGAGGGAAACGGGGACGCGTCGGCGCTGCTCTCCTGTCCGGCCTGCGGTCGACCCATCTCCGGGCTGACGTCGGCCGGTCCACACACCGGCGTCGTCAGACCCTGCGGCTGTACGGTCGCGCCCGGACTGCACCACCGGGAGCCCGACCGCGAGCCGGACGCCGGAGCCGACGGCGAATCCGGTCGCGGGGCAGACGAGTAATCGGGGTGCGGCGCTCGAGTCCCGTCGAGCGGCCGATCGGTCGGCGTCGCGGATCGAACGCGCCACCGACCACCACGTCACCACCGACCACCACGCTGTCACCGTCGACAGCACCGCGTTCGCTTCCGACGTGCTCGGTCGGCCGGTCGGCTCGGAACCGGGCCTTGAGTTCGGTCGCACTCGAACGGTGTGCCTCCGTGTCTGTGGACGGCGAGGGGTGCGCCCGCTATCGCCGTGCCGAGACCGACTCGACCCGGAACGGCCGCCAGGAGAGCGCGTTGCTATCGTGGCGGCACGGCGCCACCACGCCCTCCCCAGCCGATTCTCGAGCCGGGCCCACGAGACATCACGTTTCCGATACACGTACGAATCAACGCTGCTCGCGCTGCGATGGCGTCCACTCCAAAATATCGGACTGCAACCCCCACGTACTGCCAACCGGTAGGACGGATCATCCCACAACCTCACCAACTGCGGTCTGTTAGCACCCGAGGTCGAAGTTCTGCGTCGCGTAGAGTCGACCGCCCTCGTCGACGACGACACCGAGTCCTTCGCTGTCCCACCGTTCGTTGAGAATGTTTCGACGGTGCCCGCTGCTTCCCATCCAGCTCTCGACGCACTCTTTCGCCGCGGTCGCCGGGTCATCGGTGGCAGGCTGATAGAGAATGTTTTCGGCCATCGACCTGCAGACGAGGCCCGCGTCTTCGAATCGGTCACGGACGGTTTCGCCGTCTGGCGTCACGTGGCTGAAGAAGTCGTTCTCGGCCATATCTCTGCTATGCCCGCGAGCAACCTTGGCGACCTGTTCGTCGAATTCGAGCTGATTCAGACCTTCGTCAGCTCGGACCGCGTTTACCTCGTCGTGGATCGCGGCTTCGACCTGCGCACTGTACGTCGAGTCGCTCGAGTCGCCCGGGTCCGTCTGAGTGGCGTCGGAAACGCTGAGAGAAATCGTATCCTTGTCGTACTCACCGTTCGCGTCCCGAACGGCGAGCACGGCGGTGTACTCACCCGGCTTCTCGTACGTGTGAGCGATGGCGGCGTCCGTCGTCGCCTTCGGCTCGGACTCATCGCCGAACTCCCACGCATACACCTCGATGTCGCCCGTGGTGGCGCTCGCATCGAACGTGACCTCGGTGCCGGCATCGACGTTCGTTTCGCTCGCGACGACGTCCGCGACCGGACCCCGTGATCGCGGTTCCGTCTCACCGCCCTCTACCGGGGTGGGTTCGTCGCGACCTGTTCGCGGACAGCGTTCCGAACTGTCGAGCGGTCGTTTTTCGGCCGATGCAACAGCTGCGGTAGCAGCGTATCCGGTAACTCCAGCTGCAGTATAGAGTATTCCGCGTCGGGTTCGTTTCATTCGTCGTTGGTAGTGGGTGTCGCAGTTGTCATACGGTTCGTGGAGCAACGAGCGGTCGCTCCGTGAGCGACATCGACGGAGGGTTTTAATCTTATTTTCCGTTTAAGAGGGAGTGCAACCGTTTGAACGGGCGCAAGTATCGCGGACGGTGAATCGATCATCCGATACTGACGGACACCATCTCCGCGTCGACGGCGGTTCGACTCGCCGGTCGGCCGCGTCGGCGTCGACGTACTGCTCGAGGCGGTCGTCGGTGTGCTCCCGTGTCTGTGGATGGCGACGGGTGTGGCTGCTATCGCCGTGCCGAGACCGACTCGACCCGGAACGGCCGTCGGGAGTGCGTTACTATCGTGGCGGCACGGCGTCACCACGCCCTCCCCACCTGATTCGCTCTCTCCCTCCGGTCGGTCGCTCATCCCTCGCGCAGGACCGTCCGTCGGCCTCACTCTCGTTCGGCCGACCGACAGCGCGCGCCACCGCACGTCAGTCGAGTGGGCCGTCGGAGACGGGGCGGAGGGATCGGCTCGTTCGCTGGTGGGGACAGTCGCGGCGTGCAACCCGTTTGCCGACTGAACACTGCCGTTCGAACGGCGATGCTCGGGGGCCGCGAGCGGATCGGCCGCGGAACGTCGACGCCCGTCCGGTCGCCAGCGGGCGCTGGCCGACGAAAAGACATTACTACACCGCCGCTGATAGCTCGAGTATGCCGCTTCAGACGCCGCCGTTACGTGGGATCCACGACGAGCGTGGGGCGAAGTTCACGGAGTTTGGCGGCTGGGACATGCCGGTCGAATTCGATTCGATCCAGACGGAGCACGCGGCCGTCCGGGAGGACGTCGGGATATTCGACGTCTCGCACATGGGCCAGATACACGTCACCGGCCCCGACGCGCCCGAACTGATGCAACGGCTGACGTCGAACGACATCTCCCGGCTCTCGGTCGGCGATTCCCAGTACGCCGCGATCACCGACGAGGACGGAATCATCATCGACGACACCGTCGTCTACCGGCTGCCGGACGAGGGGGACGACGCGACGTACCTGTTCGTCCCCAACGCCGGCACCGACGAGGCGACCCACGAGCGGTGGATCGACTACCGCAACGAGTGGGGCCTCGAGGCGACCGTCGACAACCGGACCGACGAGTACGCCATGTTCGCCGTCCAGGGACCGAACGCGGCCGACCTGATCGCGGACGTAACCGAGGAGTCGATCACCGACCTCGACCGGTTTCAGGCGCGGTATACGACGATCGACGGCGTCGAGTGCTGGGCCGCCAGGACCGGCTACACCGGCGAGGACGGCTTCGAGCTGATCGTCCCCTGGGCGGCGGCCGAGGAGCTCTGGACGGCGTTCGACTGCCAGCCCTGCGGCCTCGGCGCACGGGACACGCTCCGCATCGAAGCCGGACTCCTGCTCGCCGGGCAAGACTTCGACCAGGAGGACGACCCGCGAACGCCCTACGAGGCCGGCATCGGCTTCACCGTGGCCCTCGAGACCGAGTTCGTCGGTCGGGACGCGCTCGCGGAGATCGAGGCGGCGGGCGTCGACGAAAAGCTCGTCGGCTTCCAGTTGATCGACCGGGGCGTCCCCCGTCACGGCTACGACATCACGAACCCCGAGAGCCGGGTCATCGGCACCGTCACCAGCGGGACGATGAGCCCGACCCTCGAGCGGCCGATCGGCCTCGGCTACGTGCCGGTCGCGTACGCCGAACCGGGGACGACGCTGCAGGTGGTCGTCCGCGGGCAATCGAAGAAAGCACGAGTCGAAACCACACCCTTCATCGACACAGTATAATGAGCTTCGACGTTCCCGACGATAGACGGTATCTGGAATCGC
Source organism: Natrinema salaciae (assembly GCF_900110865.1). Lineage (NCBI taxonomy): Archaea > Methanobacteriati > Methanobacteriota > Halobacteria > Halobacteriales > Natrialbaceae > Natrinema > Natrinema salaciae. The sequence goes on along the minus strand of NZ_FOFD01000001.1, from coordinate 517,332 downwards.
ACGAGTGGGCACTCGAGACCGACGGCGTCGTCCGCGTCGGCATCTCCGACTTCGCGCAGGACGAACTCGGCGACGTGGTCTTCGTGGAACTCCCCGACGAGGGCGACGACCTCGCAGCCGAGGGCGAGTTCGGCGTCGTCGAATCGATCAAGGCGGTCTCCGACCTCTACGCGCCGGTCGGCGGCGAGGTCGTCGCGATCAACGAGGACCTGTTCGACGCCCCGGAACTCGTCAACGAGGACCCCTTCGGCGACGGCTGGATGCTCGAGATCGAACCGGACGATCCCGACGAACTCGAGGAGTTGCTGACCGCCGACGAGTACGAAGAGCAAATCGCCTGAGTCACGGTTTCGCCCGTTCTCGAGCGGTCGTCTCGCCGTCAGCGACCGCTCTGGGACCGGCCGACGGCTCACTCGAGGCTCACGAGATGCTCGAGCATCTCGTCGAGCGGTGCTGCCGTCACGGCCAGCGAGTAGCCGTCGATTCGTGCGAGTTCCTTCGCGTGGTCCCAGAGGTCCTCCTCCTCGAGGCCGTGGAGGATCACGGCGTTCGGCGTCGGATTGATCACTCGCAGCGCGATCCCGACGCCCTCTCCCTGGGTCACGTTGGTGAACACGAGGACGCGGTTCGTGCTCTGCCCGTAGAGGCGAAAGAACTCCTCGCTCGAGAGGCGGGTGATCGCCTCGATGCTGTCGATGACGGTGTGGCCGCTGACCTGCTCGGTCCCGCTCGAGGCCACTTCCGTCGCCTCGAGATCGCCGTACAGCCGGGAGAGGGGCAGCGAGGTCGCGTACTCCCGGAGGTCGTAGACGACGTCGCTTTCGAAACCTGCCGAGAGGACGCGGCCGTACTGTCGAATGCGCTCCCCGCCGCGGCGTTCGTCGATCGCGAGCAGGCCGTCGACGAGTCGCCCGACGACGCCGATGCCGGGACTCTCCCGGCGACCACTCTCGTAGTCGGAGATGACCGACGACGAGACGTCGAGTTCGGCCGCGAGATCGGTCTGCGAGACGTCGAAGTCGGTGCGCCACTTTCGCAGCGTCGCGCCGGGATCGTCGCTCAGCGTGATTTCTCCGGCGATCTTCTCCGCGAGTTCCCGTTTCGGTCCGCGTCCGCTCATACCGGACCGTTACTGGGTCGATCCAAGTAGCTACCGGAGACGAGACGACCGCTCGAGTCCAAATACTCAAGCCGCCACGGTTCGAGTCCGCGTCGTATGCCGTCGACTATCGTCCACGTCGCGTTCGCGGGACTACTCGGGGTTGCGTTGCTCGGCGACGAGTTCGAGACCCGTGCGATTCTGACCGTGATGGGGTGTACCGCCCTCCTCGATCTCGACACGGTGATCGGGATCGTCGTCCCCGGAACGCACCGCGCGGCGCTGCACAACGTCTGGATCGTTCTCGTCCCCGCGGTCCTCCTGTACTGGGACTGGACGCTGCGCGACGAATCGTTCGTCCGGACCCGCTGGGGGACCTACGGCTACCGCGTCGCGTGGGTCACGGCAGCCGGGTTGTTCTTCGGACACATCCTGTTCGACGCGTTCTTCAACGGCGTCAACCTCTTCTGGCCGCTCCACAACCGGTTTTACGACCTGTCCGGATCGCTCCTCGTGACGGATCAGCGCGGGCTCGTCCAGACGTTCGTCGAACTCGAGTCGGGCGGCGTCGCCGAGTCGACGGCGCGCGGGACGACCGAGAACACCCACTACAGAACGGGATTCGATCCGACTCGCGGCGAACCGGCGGCGGGGATCGAGCGGATCTTCCCCATCGCGGCGACCGGCGAGCGGTTCGTGCTCGCCGTCGCCGGATATACCGCAGTTATCGCACGAATCGTCGAGGACCGACGGTCATCGTGAGACGGATCTCCACCGAGAGAGCGCCACGATGACGCCGTCATCGAATCGTCGATATTTCACAATTTCGGAGCCTCGGGTGCGCGATCGGTGGCGCGATCGATGCCGTTCGCGGCCATCGCTATCGTCCGGCCAAATCGAGAAGTGACCGGCGACGCCCCCCGCTCCCGTGCTCGCTCGGTTCAGTCGCGTGCGAGCGAGCGAAGCTGGTCGAGACGTGTCTCGAGGGACGGATGTGTCGACCGGAGTCCCGTCCCGCTGTTCGCAGGTCCGAGGGTCGGGAGCACGTTGATCGCGTTCGTCGATCGAGCGTGGTCTCGGAGATCCGTGGTCGGCTTCGAAGTCGACGACTCGTCGAGATTCTCGAGTGCGCTGGCGAGTGTAGCGGGCTCTCCAGTCATCACAGCGGCGGCGCGGTCGGCGGCCAGCTCTCGACCCCGCGAGAAGACGCCGACACCGATCGATGCGACGAACGAGAGGAGATGCCCACAGAGTTCGAAGACGTTCGACGTGCTCCCCTCGTCTTCCGCGAGCGTCTCGGCGGCGACGAGCGGCACCAGTAGGACGGTGATCAGCCGGAGATCGTCGTTGGCGATATGAGCGATTTCGTGTGCGAGTACTGCCGACAACTCGGACTGCGACAGCGTCTCGACGAGCCCCGTCGAGAGCACGATCACTGGCGTCTCGTCCCTACCAGCGCCGACGAGGGGTGCATCCGGCCGATACGTCGTATATGCAAGCGGGGTGGCCGCCGAGTCGATTCTGACCGTCGGCGTCGGAATCCCGACCTGCCTCGCGAGGCGCTCGACTGCGGAGTCGATAGACGACGTCTCGACTATCTCGGTCTCCGAGAGCGGCGACGCTCCCTCCAGGAAGGCGGCGCGCTCGGTTCGAACAGTGCGCACGATTGCTCGAACGAATAATCCTGTAGCGCCGAGCGCACAGAGCGACCAGACGATCGGCCAGAACAATCGAGGAGGAGTGATTCGAACGAAACCAAGGAGATCAGATCCGTACGCGGAGAGAATCATCCCACCAGCGGTTGCGATCGCCACCACGATGGCGAGGCTGCCGGCGAGCACCATCCCGCTGATAGCTGCCCCGAGGACCGCACGGCTTGCAAGTCCAGCCGGTGTTGTCAGTCGCATAGTGAGCCGTTTTCCGACCTGTCTGAAAAATATTTTCTACCCGATCGGACTATCTATAATGCCTGCACAGTAATAATACTGTCTCTAAAATTAAATCAAAAATCTGTATCTGTCGCAATTATATTTATTCTCGATAGCTGAAATTGATGGTTCGGTAAACGGTCGAAGTCGGCGCGGCCTCCTCGGCTCTCGATTGCCGTCTGTGCGGCCCGGTTTTACGAGCGGGGCGACGGGCGCTGGAGCGGTCCTCTGTGGCGTCTGCGTCTATCAGTTCTGTAGTGACGTTGGTGCGATGATCGGTTGTGCCGACTGGATCGCATGTGCTGTCGAAGGTAATACCCCGTGGGGTAGTCAAACGACACCCGATATCCCGGTGGATATACCCCGTCTCGGCGGCTCGCTCAAGTAACACTGCTCTCCGGCTCTGCGTTTGACGCAAGGGGATTCGCGTCTTTTCACCACCTCCTTGCTCGTGTATTGCTTGCTCAATTGCGCCGACTGAACCCGCATCGACCATTGGTATACACCCGGTTTCACGAACCTCTCGAGTTCTCTCCGGCGCTGATCAGCACACAATCGTGGTGACAGTCGTCGAAGTCGCCACCACGATATCGGGGTTGCCGAATCGATATCCCACGACCCTCCCGAGCCAGTCTTGGTTCGAACGCTCGAGATAGCGGTACGCGGATCGAGTCCCGGCCGAACTGCGAAACGCCGCCGACTCGCGTTACTCGGACGCGTTCGTTTCGGTCGGCGGGTCGGTCGTCTCGACGTGCTCCCGCAGCCATCCGATGGCCGCATCGACCGTCTCCGGGTCGGTGCTCGAGACCCGGATTCGGCCGGGCCGGTTCTCGCTCCGCGGATAGCTCCCCACCGAAACGTCGAACCGGTCGGTGACGCCCTCGAGCGCCTCGTGGAGCGATCCCTCCGGTGCCGGCGTGTACAGCGTCTCCGCGGTGGAGTCCCCTTGGAACTCGTCGGCGACCGCCTCGAACATCGCCTTCATCTCGTCGGGGATGCCGGCGAAGACGTAGACGTTCTCGACGAGACAGCCCGGGGCCCACCCCTCGTCGACGACGATCGGCGTCGCACCCTCGGGGATCGAGGCCGCGGCGTCGATGTCGAGCTGGAGGTCGTACTCCGCGACCATCTCGGGGTTCGCCTCGCGGAACGCGGCTGCCTTCTCGACCAGCCGCTCCCGGATCTCGCCGTGGACGACGAACTCGCGCTCGAGGCCGTCGGCGACGGCTTCGACGGTCACGTCGTCCGGCGTGCCGCCGATGCCGCCGGTGACGATCACGGCGTCGAACGCGTCGCTCCAGCGGGCGACGTGCGCCGCGATGAGTTCGCGGTCGTCGGGGATCGTCAGGATGCGCTGGACGGTGCTGCCACGCTCGGTGATCCGCTCGGCCAGCCACGACGCGTTGGTGTTGGTCGTCGATCCCGCGAGAATTTCGTCGCCGACGGTGACGATCGCGACGTTCATAGACCGCCTTCGAGTTCCGTGCAGTTATCCGCTCCGGGGTTCGACCAATCGACCGTCGAGCGCGCCGTAGACCGCGTCCACCCGCCGATCGCCAACGTCACGGTTTTGTAACCCGTGTGCCAAGTGGAGGTATGGTCGTATTCACCGGCGACGGGACCGCAGTGGGGTCCCCGCTGCCGATCGGCGTCCGCCGCCTCGAACGGGACGCGCGGGTCTATCGAACGGGAAGTCGGACAACGCGAGGCACCGGCGGCTCACGGCCGTCGGGGTGGAACCGATGGTAGACCTCGCCTTCTCGTTCGGGCGACTCCTCTTCGCGTTCTTTCTGGTCTTCCTGAACGGCTTTTTCGTCGCGGCGGAGTTCGCGTACGTCCGAATCCGTTCGACGCAGATCGAGTCCCTCGTCGAGGAGGGTCGCCCGGCGGCGGAGCTCGTCCAGGAGGCCGAAGAGAATCTGGACGACTACCTCGCCACGACTCAACTGGGCATCACGATCGCCTCGCTGGGGCTGGGCTGGGTCGGCGAACCCGCCATCGCCTCGCTCCTCGAGCCCGTGCTGGGATCGGTGCTCCCCGCGGGATCGATTCACCTGGTGGCGATCGCGATCGGATTCAGCGTCATCACGTTCCTCCACGTCGTCTTCGGGGAGCTCGCGCCCAAGACGCTGGCTATCGCGGATGCCGAGCGGATCGCACTGCTCGTCGCCGCACCGATGAAGTTCTTCTACTACATCTTCATTCCCGGCATCATCGTCTTCAACGGCACGGCGAATTTCTTCACGCGGCTCATCGGCGTCGAACCGGCATCCGAGCGCGACGAGAGCCACAGCGAGGACGAGATCCTGCGGATCGTCGCCCAGTCGGGCGAACAGGGCGCGGTCGGGATGGACGAAGTCGAGATGGTCGAGTCGGTCTTCGACCTCGGCGAGACGGTCGCTCGCGAGGTCATGGTTCCGCGCCCCGACGTCGTCACCGTTCGAGCGGAGATGCCCCTCTCCGAACTCCGCAGTGTCGCCGCCAGCGGGAGCTACACTCGGCTCCCCATCGTCGACGAGGACGCCGACGACCCCGTCGTCGGGTTCGTCCACGCGAAGGACGTCCTCCAGGCAATCGAGGCGGTAGACGGTGACGAATCGGCCGGCGAACCGACCGCACGCGACCTCGCTCGAGAGGTCATTATCGTCCCCGAAACCCGCCAGATCGACGAGATACTCGCGGAGTTCCGCCGGCGGAACGTCCAGCTGGCCGTCGTCATCGACGAGTGGGGTGCCTTCGAAGGAATCCTGACGATCGAAGACGTCATCGAGGAAGTCGTCGGCGACATTCGAGACGAGTTCGACGTCGCCGAAATGGAGCCCTCCGTCGAAGAGCTCGAGGACGGTCAGTACGCGATGGACGGTGGCGTCTCGCTCGCGGAGGTAAACGAGACCCTGGGAACGGAGCTCGAGGGCGACGCGTTCGAGACCGTCGGCGGCCTGGTGTTGAGTCGCCTCGGCCGCGCCCCCGACGTCGGCGACACGATCGAGGTCGACGGCTACGAGGTGACCGTCGAGGACGTGGAGGGAACCCGCGTCTCGAGGGTGACCGTGAGCGAGAATCCGCCGGCGGCCGAGGAATCGACCGACTGACCGTCACAGCGGCGGGCGAAACGAGTCCGACGCGTCGCCGCCGTTCGGGCGGTGTTCGTCAGAGAATCCCTAGCGCTGTGACCGTCCGGGAGACCTGACGGTCCCTCTCGAGTCGATGACTGTATCCGAATATAACATATTTGCTACATCTTTATGCCCCAAGACGGCCTTCGGTCAGTATATGGATCGCCGGAAATTCGTCGTCGGCGCTGGAATTGGACTGGGACTCGCGGGCTGTCTCGACGCGACCACCGACGGCGCTAGCGGCGGTAATCGTACGGACGACGGGGAGCAGTTCGCCGATGCCGATGATCCGTCCCCGAACCAGAGTACCGGGAATGCCACCGGGACGGACGACCGGCCCGACAGCGAGCGCAACGCCGACACCGAGGAGCGCGAGGAAACCGGCGACGGGGGCGACGGTTCCGAACGGGACGTGACGTTCCACTCCTGTACCCGGGCGACGGTCACCGGGACGTTCGAACCGGACGACGTCGCCTTCGCGAGCACGGGCTTCTACGACGACGGCCTGTACGGCAACACCATGATCGAGGACGGAATCGTCTTCGGCGAGGACGTCGACGCGCCGTTCTCGGGAACGGTCGCGTTCGAGATCGGCTCGGAGTCGGCCGTTCGTGACGGTACCGACGAGATCGTCGTCGAGATTCCGGCGTACGGGAGCGACGGCACCGTTATTTCGGCGCTGACGACCGAGCAGGAGGACTATCTCACGGCGGGGACGACGCACGAAAATCCGAACGCGAGCGCGTGCCTGCGGAACGTAGCGCCTGACGACGGCGACGGTGGCGCAACCGACGGCGAGGGCGACGCGACGTTCGAAATCGTACGTCTCGAGACGAACACGCCGATCGATGCCGGAGCCCCCCTCGAAGTGAGCGCGACGATCGAGAACACCGGCGGGACCGAGGGCACGCAGGACCTCGAGTTGATCGTCGGCCACAGCGCCGAACGGGTCGAGCGGCGAGCGGTGACACTCGGTGCCGGTGAGCGGACGGCGCTCACGACGGGGTACGAGACACCACTGGTCGCTAACGATCAGGAGTTCCCGATCCGTCTCGAATCGGCCGACGACGCGGTCGAGGAGTCCGTTCTCGTTCGCGGGACCGACTGAGGGGGCTCGCAGCACGTCCGCCGGTTTTCGGGGCGGACGCGCCGTGGACGGGTTCACAGTCGTCCAGTCCACGGACGCCCCGGGTTCGAATCGCGTCGCCGAGGGCTCGAGGCGGAGTCCGTTCACGGCGAGTGATACCTCGCGCAGCGTGACCCTCGGGGGCATATCCTTGAGTTCGCTCCACGGTCCCGTCGCTGTGATCGCCGTGGCTCGAGTGATCCTCCATATCGTCCCGATCGGCGTCGAACAACGTACTGCTTGGCGTCGATCCCCCTCGCGTTCGATCGGCTCTCTACGACGTGTCCGTCGCCCGTGTTCGGGGCGGCGGTGTCTCCTTTCTGGGTTGGGACGGACGTTACGTCCACTCCACGATCGGTGTGCCAGCCTTCGATCGACGACCGTACTCGGTTTGCATCTCGCGGACGGCGTCGTCGAACTGCAGACCAGCGTCGAGGGAATCGGCGACGCGCTCCAGTTTCCACCGGCTGGGCGTCGTCCGTTCGCTCCAGCGAGCCTCGATCGGAGCCAGATACTCCTCGACGGTCTCCGACGGAACGCCCTGCTCGCGGAGGCCGCGACGAGCGAATTCGAAGACCTCCTCGTAGATTTCGGTTCGGTCGGTCGTTCGGTCACCGTCGACGGAAACCCACTCGAGATCGGCGTCGATCCCGTTTTCGACGGCGTCGTAGAAGCTCCGCTTGGCGGCGGCCCGATCGAGGGTCTCGAGCGGATGGTCGGCCACACACAACCCGTGGACGAGCCCGGCGACCAGACACTGAAATCCGATGGTTTCTAGAACGGTCGGCTGTGTGGGCAAGGGGCGATATTCGATCCGAATCGACCACCGGTCGCCGTCGTCGACCGGCTGGCCACCGACGACGGTGCGGAGCCACCGCCAGTACGTTCCCCGCTTGTGGTCGAGCTCCCAGAACCGGTCTCCGAACGTCTCGCGGTCGCCGTCGACGAGCCATTCGCGCAAAAACGGGGCACACGTCGGATCGGCAACGAGTTCGTCGATAGCATCGGATGCACGCCGTAACTCCGTCGGGAAGCGAACCTTCTCCCACGCGTCGTTGATAGACTGCTCGAATACCGGAACGCGGAGTTCGTGATACGTTTCGTCGAGCAGCCGGTATGGATCGCCGATATCGTACAGATCCGGCGGCAACAGCGGTGAGTTCGTCGCTAACGAAAGTACCGGGCCGAGCGTCCGCACGGCGGTGTTGTAATAGCGCGGGAACGCCGCGGCGTCGGGGACCTGGAGGTGTGGCTGGATCGAGCTCGCCAGCGATTCGAACAGGATCGTCGGAAACCGGCGGTCGACACCCGGTACAGAGAGGGCGACCGATCCCCCGGTTCGCTCCAGGATGTGGTTGTCGATCGCGCAGTATCGAGGCGATGGCGTCATGTTCTCGGCGATCGTCGTCCCCTCGCTCTCGCGAACTGCGGTGAGGTACTCGTCGCTACCTTCCGGCGGCGGAATCGTCCACATCGCATCCAGAACGATTTCGAGCCCCTCTTCGGCTGCGATGCGTTGGACGGTTCGATAGTCGCGACGGAGCGCCGCCGCCTGTGCGTCGATTCCTTCGCAATCGAACGAGTTCGGATCGGTGTTGAATTCGACGTTTTGCAGCCCGAGTTCCGTGTCGCAGGGCCCCCGGAAGACGCTCTTCGGGACTCGTGCGAGTCGCCGTTCCTCGTCGACGGCGTAGGCCTCGACTTCGATCCCGAGACCGAAACTCGGGTTGCCGAGTTTCCCCACCCGAACGGCGTCGGTGAGGCGGGCGGCTTGCTCGTCGACGCGACGGTCGAACTCGCGTTGCGTCGCGTCCCGGAGCGACCGCGTGACGAGGTCGATGAACTCCGCCATCACCGAAATACAGCGCTTCCAGTCGCATAGAAGTAGGGTACGACGCTATCGTTCTCGTCGTGATGCCCGGTGTATACGCGGAGCCATCGCGCGGGGCCACCGGGGCGGAAGGCGCAAATCGGGTCCGGTGACCGACTGTCCATCCGACGAACCGAAGCGGGGGATGTACAGCTGTGGGATCGAGGTTTCGGTGGTCCGCTGCGGGCCAGCTTTCGAAGCCATCGTTCGCCGTCGTTACTTCGACTACCTCCCGTCGGGAGAATCACGGATGAAGGGATAAATCCCGACGAGTGAGCGTGGTGGGTATCCGTCCGAATATAGGAAAAATGACGCTCCGGAACCAGTGAACTACCCTACCCTACTCACTCGCCGCTGACGCGGCTCGTTCCTTGAGGGTGTAGGGCTTCCTGCTTCCACGACGCGCTTTGCAGACACCGAATCGGTGTCCGTAGGGAGCGCAGTCTCCACAGGCGTTCGTTCGGAGTGTCCCACTCCTACAGCTTCGAGACCGCGAGAAAGAATATTCCACGCCGCGTTCACGTCCCTGTCCGCCTCAAACCCGCAGGCAGGACAGGAGTGGTCACGGACCCACAACGGCTTCTCCGTCGAGACACCGCACGCCGCACACTCCTTGGTCGTCCCCCTCGGGTTGACCGCCACGAAGTGCGTCCCCTCGCGTTTGCATTTGTATTCGAGCAACGAGAGGAACGTTCGCCACGCGGCAGACGCGGTGTTGCGGCTGTTCGACGGCGATTCGAGCATCCCATTCACGTTCAGGTCTTCGACCGCTACGAGGTCGTACTCCCGAGCGTAGTAGTTCGAGAGCTTGTGGAGGAAGTCGCGGCGCTTCCGTCGGAGGTCGGCGTGGCACTCCGCGACTCGCCGCCGTTGCTCCTCGTAGTTGTTCGACCCGTGCTGCTTCCGCGAGAGGGACCGCTGTTCGCGTTCCAGTCGTTCCCGTTCGGCGGAGAGCTCAAGCGACCCGACCGCTATGCCGTCCGTGTCGTGAGCGTACTTGAGAATCCCTACGTCGATGCCAACGCACGTCTCGGGGTTCTCAGGTGGTTCGGGTGGCTCACGGCCCAGTTCGACACCGAACGTGGCGAACCACTCGCCCGTCGGCTCCTTCTTGAGTGTGACCTGCTTGAGTGTCGCGTCGTCGGGGATAGCGCGGTGGAGCCGAATCGGGATGTCCGCGAGTTTCGAGAGTGACAGCACAGTCTGACCGCCCTTCTTGTCGAGCTTGAAGCCAGACTGACTGTACGTGAAACTGCGGAACTCCCGTGGCGGCTTCCACTCGAGTTGACCGACGCCGTAGCCCTTGTTCTTGAGTTTGGAGAGTCCTTTGAGGGTGTCAAACAGTCGTTCCACGACGGTTTGGAGCACTTTTGAGTACACGTCCGAGAGGTCGTCCCACCACTTCTTGAGGTCGGGAAGTTCCGACCGTAGCGTGGTCATGGACGGCAGTTCACCGTGTTCGTCTTGGTACTCGTTGAGGCGGTAGAGCGTGTGGTTGTAAAGTTGCCTACAAATATCTCGGTGGCGGTCCAACTCCTCGCGGAGGGCGTCGGACGGCTTGAGACGGTACTTGTAGGCGTAGTACATGACTCTCTACTCGCGTTGGTTCTCGACGTACTGTTTCAGCACATCAAGCGACACCTGCCCCGTCGAGATGAGGCAGTACGAGTCGTTCCAGAACGAGTCGCCCCACAGTTCGGTCTTCAGTTCGTCCGCGTACTCGTTGCGGATACGGCGGGCGGTCGCGCCCTTGACCGTGTTGATGAACTTCACGAGGTCTGTGGTTGGTTTCGCTCGGAATAGGATGTGTACGTGGTCGTCCTTGCCGTCGAGGTTCGTCAGTTCGACACCGTAGTTGTCCGTGAACCCGCTGATGACCTCGTGAATGAATTGGGTTCGCTCCTCGGTTAGCACTCCGCGCCGATACTTCGTGGCGAGTATCAGGTGGTAGTGGAGCGAATACGTCGAGTGCGCTCCCGAGTCGAGATCGTACTCCATTGGGTTCGGTCAATACCGTACTATCCTACTGCAAAAACGTTGCGACTGCGTGGGCCTGTAGGTCTGCAACCGTAGATTGTATGAGAACTGTGCGGCGCTGTATCCCCTCCCTGCTCGCGCCTTTGGCGCTCGCTGAGGAAGGGGGCGTAGCGCCTACTTCCAGCTAAACGCCGTTCAGCCCACCCCGTTACCAACAAGTGATTGGACAGCGAAGTACGGAAAATACGATGTAGATTCGATGTACTGAGAACGTCGAATATGTCTCGTCGTTCGCTCGTCGATGCGGAGATACAGTCCGACCAGTGGAGATAGAATGGGTCTCTCTGTATATCGGGGAACATTTTTACTTTCGCCCACCATACGCCAAGATATGTCAGACGTAGCGCTGGACGACCGCGGGCGTCTCACGCTCCCGAAGGAGGTCCGAGAGCGATACGGGGACCGATATCACGTTGTGCAGCTTCCAGACGGAGTCAAATTGGTTCCGGTCGCTGACGACCCGCTCGAGGCACTCAGAGACGAGTTTGCGGATGTCAAGAAGTCGGCCGACGAACTTCGTGAAGAAGCACGTGAAGCAGCGCTCGACGAGGCCGGACAGTAAATGTACGCGGAAACCGACTTTCTGCTCGCGCTCATCAAGGATGAAGACTGGCTCGGAGACGCCGCCGAACCGGTATACCGAGACCGACAGGACGAGTTGTGGACGTCGCAATTCACGCTCATCGAACTCCTTTTAGTTGCCTACCGCGAGGACCGCGATACCGAACGGGTCGTTTCGAACGCCGCCAATCTCGTCGAGGTACGCGGTGACGCGGAGACTGTCGTTACGGCGGCAACGTACGTGGAAGACCACGGGTTCACACCGTTCGACGCGCTTCACTTCGTCGAATCGGACGGGGATACTATCGTCTCGAGTGATGATGCATACGAGGACGTTACGCCTCGTCTCGACTTGAAGACGGGCACCGAAGAGTAGCGTCCGCAACCACTAAACGCGACTCGCACCAACCTGTCTCCAATGACCGACTGGACGGAGAAGTACCGCCCGACGACGCTGTCGGAGGTACGCGGCAACAACAAGGCCCGGGACAAACTCGAGGAGTGGGCCGAAACCTGGGACGACCACCGGAAGTCGGTGATCGTCCACGGCAGCCCCGGCGTCGGGAAGACCTCCGCCGCCCACGCGCTGGCCGCCGACATGGGCTGGCCAGTGATGGAGCTCAACGCGAGCGACAGCCGCGGAGCCGACGTCATCGAACGGATCGCCGGCGAGGCGGCCAAGAGCGGCACCCTCACCGCTGGCGGTGCGGGCCGTCGGCTCGTCATCCTCGACGAAGCCGATAACTTCCACGGCAACGCCGACTACGGCGGCTCGCGGGAGGTCACGCGCGTCGTCAAGGATGCGAACCAGCCGATCGTGCTCGTGGCCAACGAGTTCTACGACATGAGTCAGTCGCTGCGCAACGCCTGCGAGACCATCGAGTTCCGGGACGTCTCGAAGCGGTCGATCGTCCCCGTGCTGCGGGACATCTGTCGCCGCGAGGACGTCGAGTTCGAGGAGGAAGCGCTCGAGGCGATCGCCGAGTCGACGAGCGGCGACCTGCGCTCGGCGGTCAACGATCTACAGGCGGTCGCCGAGGAAGCCGAGCGGTTGACCGTCGACGACGTGGTGACGAGCGAACGCGACACCACCGAGGGGATCTTCGACTTCCTCGACGAACTCATCAAGGAGCGAGACGCCGAGGGCGCGCTGCGAGCGTCCTACGACGTCGACGAGACGCCGGACGACCTGCTCAACTGGATCGAGGACAACGTCCCGAAGGATTACGAGGGGGCGGAACTGGCCGACGCCTACGAGTTTCTCTCGAACGCCGACCGCTGGCTGGGGCGGGTTCGAGCCACGCAGGACTACTCCTACTGGCGGTACGCGACGGACAACATGACCGCCGGCGTCGCCGCTTCCCGGCAGGGCGACAAGGGCGGCTGGACGCGGTACGGCCCGCCGAGCTACTGGTCGAAACTCGGGCGGACCAAGGGAACGCGGAACACCCGCGATTCGATCGCCGAACGCGTCGCCGAACGCGAGGGATCGAGCGTCGCCACCGCCCGCCGGGAGATCCTTCCGTTCCTCTCGGCGATGACCCACCACTGCAAGAACCGCGACCTGACCGTCCGCATGGCCGCGGCCTACGATCTCGACGAATCCGAGGTCTCGTTCGTCACCGGCAGCGGAAAAGACACCAACAAGGTCCAGTCGATCGTCACGGACGCCGAAGAGCGGAAAGCCGAGCAAGCGGTCGAACACTCGGGCAACGCCTTCTTCCAGGCCGACGGCTCGAGCGACGACGGCGACGACAACGCCGACGCCGACGCCGACGACCAGCAGACCCTCGCGGCGGCGAGCGACGGCGAACGCGGCTCGGAGTCGGCCTCGAGCGAGGCCTCGACGACCGAGGAACCGGACGACGATCAGTCCGGCCTGAACGATTTCCTCTGATCGCGGACGCCGTCCCGCCGATCGATCGCTTTCGACCGCGTCGAACGGGCCGTCGCTGGACCCGTCCGAACAACCGAGTTTTATTCATCTCGAATATATCTATACATAGATTGATCGACACTATTACGTCGCTAAACGGTGTGAGTTTCTCGTGGTGACCGGCCGAATGACAGACCCCCACTGCTGCCCGCTCTGTACCGAGACGTACGACGACCGGACCGACCTCCGCGTCCACCTCGAGGTGGAACACCGGAAGTCCGAGGTGGTCTCGTTTCTCGTCGAACTCGACGCGGCGGTAACCGATATTTCGTCCGAACGCGAGCCGCCGACGGTCGACGACGGGCCACAGGCCCCGTCGGCCTGAGCGGCCGCGAAGCTCGATCACGAACGTTCTATCGGTAGTCGCTCGAGCAACGTCGGGGAGAGCGCGTCGCCGACTCCGGCAGCGAGCTCGCGCGGATCGCCGTCGCGCTCACCGTCGCCAAGCGGTGGCACCGTCTCGACCGCGTGACCGGTCATCCGCTCGAGTTCGTCAGGGTTGGTCCGCTCGGCGACCGTCTCGCCAGCGTACTCGTTGACGACGACGGCGCAGACCTCGATCCCGCGATCCTCGAGCGCGTCGATCGAGAGCGCGGTGTGGTTGAGCGTGCCCAGTCCCGACCGCGTGACGACGACCGCTGCGGCCCCGATGTCGGCGACGAGGTCGATCACCTCGCGGTCGCCGGCCAGGGGGACGCGGAGACCACCGATTCCCTCGACGATCGGGACCGGGGTCGCCTCGATCTCGCGCTCGCAGGCCGCGCGGATCGTCTCGTACGCGAGTTCCTCGTCGGCGACCGCCGCCGCGACTCGCGGCGCGAGCGCCGGCTCGAGATATCGCGGACAGGTCGCGGCGTCGGGTTCCGCACACGCCGTGGCGACGAACGCGGCGTCGTCGTCCGGCGGGTGGCCGGTCTGGGCCGGTTTGATCGCTCGCGCGTCGTGTCCGGCCTCGCGGAGCAGGCGCGTGAGTCCGGCCGTAACGACGGTCTTCCCGACGCCCGTCCCGGAGCCGACGACGGCGATCGGTCGGCTCGCGGTCACAGCAGTCCGACCTCCTCGCCCGCCGCGCGAAACGCCTCGAGACAGGCGATGATGTCGTCCCGATCGTGCGTCGCCATCGGCACGACGCGGAGTCGACTGGTCCCCGCCGGGACCGAAGGTGGCCGGATCGCCGGCACCACGACGCCGCGCTCGCGGATTCCGTCGGCGAGGGCGATCGCGTCCGTCCGATCGCCGACGACCACGGGGAGGATCTGGGAGTCGCCCCAGACGTCGAACCCCATCGACTCGAGGCCGTCGCGGAGGTGGGCGACGTTCTCCCACAGTCGCTCTCGAGCACCACCGTGACGGGCGACGTGGAGCGCCTCGCTCGCGGCCGCGGCGGCCGGCGGCGCGAGGCCGGTCGAAAAGACGAACGATCGCGCGTCGTTGCACAGACACTCGATCAGCTCCGCGCTCCCGGCGACGTAGCCGCCCTGACTGGCGAGCGCCTTCGAGAGCGTTCCCAGCTGAATCTGGACCCTGTCCTCGAGCCCCTCGGCCTGCACGACGCCGCCGCCGTTCGCGTACAGCCCCGTGGCGTGGGCCTCGTCGACCATCACCCACGCGCCGAACGCGTCGGCGGCGTCGCAGATCTCCGCCAGCGGGGCGACGGTCCCGTCCATGCTGAACACCGAGTCGGTGACGATCAGCCAGGACTCCGCGTCCGGGTCGCCGTCGTCTCCGCGGACCCGTTCCGCGCGCTCCTCGAGCTTCGATCGCAGGTTGGCGGCGTCACAGTGGTCGTAGACGACGGTCTCGGTGCCCGCGAGTCGGCAGCCGTCGACGATGCTCGCGTGATTCAGCTCGTCGGAGAAAACCACGTCCGGCTCGAGCGCCGTAATCGTCCCGACGTTCGCGGCGTATCCGGACGAAAAGGCCAGCGCGCGATCGGTTCCCTTGACCTCGGCGAGCAGCCGCTCCAGGTCCCGGTGAACCATCGTGTCGCCGGTGACCAGCCGGCTCGCGCCGGCACCCGTGCCGACGGTCGCGGCGGTCTGACGGGCCGCGTCCTGGACCCGCTGGTCGTCGGTCAGCCCGAGATAGTTGTTCGAGGCGAAGACCAGCGCCTCTTCCGAGTCGAGTACGGGTAGTTCGCCGCCCGAGGGTTCGGCGAAGTAGCCGCGTTCGGCGACTCGATCGACGGGCGATAGCGCGCGTTTCAGATCGTCCTCTTCGAGAGCCTCGAGTCGGTCCTCGAGGTCGAACCCGCGGTCGGCCATTCGGCTAGCAGAACTCAACGCCACGGTTTGACTCTCACGGTTCGGATCGCTCGAGCGAGTCGACGCGATTCGCCGACGCTGGCGGGATGATGTGCGGGAGGGTCGTGGATGCTATGGGTCATACGGTATCGAAAGTCGGCCATCTCGGTGTCGTCTCAGAATCCGGGCATCAGTTCGGCGGGGCCGAAGACGCCGTACTCGCCGGCGCGGTTCCGTCGCACGCCGGCTTTCAGGTACCCCAGTGCGGGGCCGTTGACGTTGGCCTCCATGCTCGTCTCGTCGCCGAGCTGGAACGTGTTCGTGGCCGTCTCTCCGTCGAAGGTTCGGCCGGTCACGCGCACCGTGGTCGTCGTCGGCTTCTCGTCGTTGCGAACGTCGAGGACCCCGCCGACCTCGACGTCCTCGGCGTCGCAGATGCCGGCGCGCTCGAGCAGGACGTCGTCGGCGTGTTCCATGTCCTCGAACTCGATGACGCCGTCGTGGTCGTCGAGTATCGCTTCGATCTCCGCCTCGGAGAGGTCGCGCGCGGTCTCGATGTCGTACTCGGGGAGGTGCGCGATGTCCTCGCGGACGGTCCCGCGGTTGTCCTCGTAGCCGGATTTGAGGCCGACGCCCCACCAGATGTCGACGGCCGTGACCTCGACGAACGATTGAGCGGCGAGCGCGGCCGCGCCGGTCAACAGTCCGGGCGTCGCGCCCGCCCCGCAGATGAAGGTGATCCCGGCCTCCTCGAATTGGTCGCTGCGGTCGTCGAGCATGTCGATCACGCGCGAGCGCTTGAGTACGTCGATCATGACCCCTTCGTAGCCGCCCTCGGCGAACCGGTCGGCGGTCCGGGGAATGAAGTCGTGTTCGTAGTTCGGCAGGGCGAGCAGGACCGCGTCGATCCCATCACCGCGGTCGATGATCTCCTGAATGGGGTCCTCGCTGGGGCGTGCCTGACTCGAGGCGACGACGCCCTTCCGTTCGCCGTGTTGTTTGACGCCGCTTTCGGCTGCAGTCGCACCCGTCCCTCCATCGGTCGCGACCTCGTTGTCGATGTTGCCCTCCGTCGCTGCGAGCAGTTCGTCCACGTCGAGGCCGTCGAAGTCGACGGCGACGCCGTGGCGGTCACACGCCGCGACGGGTGTCAGTGCGTCCTTGTGCTGGCTCACTTCGAGTGCTCGTCGGCCGATACCGCCGGTTCCGAGTACCGCAAACGTCATTTCGTTCATATTTATCGATGTGTTGCTATCGTGTCTTCGTCAGTCGTCGCTCGGTTCCGCGCCCGTACTCGCCGTCTCGGTCGACGATTCCGCAGCGCTGTCGTGTCTGGCCTTGACTTCCTCGGGGTCGAACTCGTTGGTGTCTCGGTTGGGCTCGAGGCCCGCGCGCTCGATGATCTCGAGGTCGTCGCCGGGCGACTGGCCCTCGGTCGTCAGGTAATCGCCGGTGAGAATGCCGTCCGCACCGGCCTCGAGCGGCAGGTGCTGCTCGTCGGGTGCCAGGTTGACCTCGCGACCGCCGGTCAGGCGGACCCGCGCGTCGGGATGGAGCAGTTTGTACACCGCGACCGTCTTGACGATCTCCGCGGTCGTGATGTCGACGCCCTGGTCGGCCAGCGGCGTCCCCGCGACCGGATTGAGGACGTTTACCGGCAGGGAGGAGACGCCGATATCCTGCAGGGCGATCGCGGCCTCGACGCGGTCGGTCGGCGTCTCGCCCATCCCGAGGATGACGCCCGCACACAGGTCCATCCCGGCCTCCTTGGCGACCTCGAGCGTCGCCACCCGGTCCTCGAAGCTGTGTGAGCCCACGATCTCGGGGAAGTACCGCGGCGAGGTCTCGATGTTGTGATTGTAGTGATTGATTCCCTCCGCGGCGAGGATCGCGGCCTCCTCCTCGGTCAGAATGCCCAGCGAGGCGTCGACCTCGAGATCACACTCGTCGCGGACGAGGCGAATGGACTCGAGGACCTCCGCCCACTCGTCGGGGCGGTGTTCCTTCGAGACGCCCTTCTCGGCGACGACGATGCCGAAGCGCTGGGCACCGTCGCGCTCGGCGCGCTTCGCGGCCTCGAGGATCTTCTCGGGCCCGAGGAAGCCGTAGGTGTCGATGCCGGTGTCGAAGTGGACCGACTGCGCACAGAAGCCACAGTCCTCGGCGCAGTTGCCCGCCTTCGCGTTGACGATCGAACAGGCGTCGACCGTCCCGTCACCGAAGTGATCGCGGACGGCCGCGCCAGCCTCCGCGAGCGCCTCGACCGGCTGGGCCATCAGCGCCAGCCCGTCCGTCCGATCGAGGCGCTCGCCGGCCAGCACCCGCTCGAGTGCGTCGTCGACCGTCTCGTTTCCAGTCTCGTAAACCACAATCCTAGCGTCGGTTGACGTATTTATAACGTTTTTGGATGGTCACGTCGTCCGAACGGTGCTCGGGGCCCGTCGCCGAGGAGACGGCTGCTGAAAGCCGCCCTCGAGCCCAGCAGCGTGCGCTCGTCGGTGATCGTCGGTTTCGACGAACGGGCGATTCGCGTCGGTTTCCCAACGTTTGAATAGTGGTGTGCGGTATCATGCCATATGGTCATCCGTCTCTCCGAGGAGCGGTTCGAGGACGTGCCGGACTTCGACTACGAGCCGCAGTACGTCGACGTCGGCGAGCTACGCATGGCGTACGTCGAGACCGGCGGCGACGCGGCCACCGAATCCGGCGAGGAGACGTTCCTCTGCCTGCACGGCGAACCGACGTGGTCCTTCCTCTACCGGAAGATGATGCCCGTCCTCGCCGAGCGGGGCCGCGTGGTCGTCCCCGACCTGATCGGCTTCGGCCGCTCCGACAGATACGAGGATCCAGACGAGTACACCGTCGAGATGCACTACGACGCCCTCCGGACGTTCGTCGCGGAACTCGAGCTGTCGAATATCACCCTCGTCTGTCAGGACTGGGGCGGGCTGCTCGGGCTCTCGCTGGCGGCCGACCAGCCGGAGCGGTTCGATCGGCTCGTCCCGATGAATACCGGACTGCCCGACGGAACCCAGGAGATGAGCGAGACCTGGCACGCGTTCGCGGAGATGGTCGCCACCGCCGAGGATCTCGATATCGGGACGCTAGTCGCGAACGGCTGTTACCGCGACCTCCCCGAGCCGGTGGTCGATGCCTACCGCGCGCCGTTCCCCGACGAGCGATACGTGGCGGGTGCCCGAACCTTCCCGGGGCTCGTGCCGCAGTCGCCCGACGACCCCGGTGCCGAGCGGTTCGCGAACGCACGGGACCGACTCGCCGAGTGGGAGAAGCCGGCGTTCGTCCTGTTCGCAAAGCACGATCCGATCACGGCCGACAACCGCGATCCGTTGCGAGGACTCGTTCCGACCGCGAGCGACCAGCCGGACGTCTGGATCGACGAGGCCGCACACTTCCTCCAGGAAGACGCCGGCGAGGAGATCGCGGAGCGCATCGTCGACTTCGTCGATCGGACCCCAGTCGAGTCCCGCTGACCGAACGGCTCCCGCGGCGGCCCCACACTGATTCTCGAGCGTCGTCCCCGGTTCGACGAACTCGTCGGCGTCGTTCTCGAGGCACGCGGGCCGATGACACGTCCGCAGTCCGTTCGGTCACGAACGTTCGAGCGGGTCCCGTCATCCCGTCGCTCGTGGGTGGGTTGGCCGATCGAATACGCCGCTTCCTGTCTCGAACCCTGAGTCTCCAAATCGTGTGGCGAAGCGCTACGTTCCTGTCCAGTTGTCAAATTCTGTGACCGTCGAACACCGCCGACGGCCAGTACACTAATACGTCACTTTTCTCATCTATCGTGACTGAGAAAATTCCAAAAATTAAAGTCGTGTGATAATCCAGTATCACAGAAGCGAGTACATGACAGATAGCACAATAGACACCAATCGGGGGGACGGCGCGTTCGACATCGGCTCGAGCGTCGACGACCTGTTCGGGGAGTTCGAGACCGACGACGCGGGGGACGAACGTCGGTCCACTTCGCCGGACGAGGACGAGACCACCGACGGGGAGACGGCCGAGGGCGTCGAGGACAGGACGGCCGCCGACGTCTTCGAACAGCTCCGCGCCGACGCGGTCGACGACGGCGGTGCCGACGCCGTTCTCGCCGACGAGAGTCCGGCTGACATCATCGCGAGCGCGGACGAGCCGGAACCGGAGCCGGAGATTGCCGACGAGCTGCTGGCCGACGACGACGAGATCGCGGACCTCCTGTTGACCGGCCGCACGAAAGGCGAGGAGTTCCTCTGGGTGGAGACCGAGGACTCCGACGGTGACGAGCCCACCGAGACGAACGACGTCACTGCGTCCGAACTGATCGGCGGGGACGCGGAGATCGCTTCCGAGACCGAGACCACGGCCAACGGTGAGACCGGGGACAACGCCGGCTCCGGGTCCGACCGCGAGGTCGTGTCGAACTCGAGTATCGCCGTTACGACCGGGGACGACGCGGCCTCGGCGAGTCAGACGAAGTCTGCTGACGCGGCGAGCGACACCACTGCGACCGGAGACGCCGACGACGATACCGACAGTACGGACGGCGATGACGGCCTCACGGCCGCCGACGAATCACGGGGCCTCTTCGGCCGGCTTCGATCGTTCCCCGGCCGGCTGTTCCGATAGCCACCGTCTCCGCTCGCCGAATCACCGGTGTCGCCGCGCCGGCGCGATCGATCACCACGCTCCGCCCCCGATACGTACTCGTTTTCTCGACGGCCGCGTGATCCCCTCTCGAGCGCGATTACGGCTCCGGATGCCACGTGAGCCCGTTCCGATGGACCGTGAACGGTTTCCCCCCGCACTCCGGACAGTGCGTTCCGCCCGCGTCCGGATCGTCCGGTCGCTCCGGGATCGTATGCGCGTCCCCGCAGACGTCACACTCGAGGTGGACCGGCACGGTCGGCCCGACGTACGACACGCACGGTCATGAACGTGGTGCGAACGAGCAACGGCCGGGGACGTCCGAACCGAGAAAAGCGTACAGACCGCGTACGAGCGGCCTGCAGGATCGTTCGAGGGGGTTACGCCAGGAATTCTTCGATGTGGTCGGCGACTTCCTCGGGCGTGTCGCCGACGGGGACGCCGGCGTCGTTGAGCGCGCTGATCTTGCTCTCTGCGGTCCCGGTGCCCGAGCCGGAGACGATCGCACCGGCGTGGCCCATCCGCTTGCCCGGCGGTGCGGTACGGCCGGCGATGAAGCCGGCGACCGGCGTGTCGACGTAGTCGTCGATGAACGCTGCCGCCTCCTCCTCGTCTTCGCCACCGATCTCACCGCACATGACGATCGCGTCGGTGTCGGGGTCGTCCTCGAACAGTTCGAGGGCGTCGACGAAGTCGGTGCCGATGATCGGGTCGCCGCCGATACCGATAGCGGTGGTCTGGCCGATACCGCGATTGGTCAGGCTGTCGACGACCTGGTAGGTCAGGGTCCCCGAGCGGGAGACCAGCCCGACGTTCCCCTCGGCGAAGATGTTGCCGGGGAGGATGCCGAGTTTGGCCTCGCCAGGGGTGATGAGGCCGGGACAGTTCGGGCCGATGAGACGGGTATCGGTCTCGGAGAGGCGCTTGTTGACACGCGCCATGTCCTGGGTCGGAATGCCCTCCGTGATCGCGACCGCGAGGTCGAGTCCGGAATCCAGCGATTCGAAAATCGCGTCCCCGGCGAACGCCGGCGGGACGAAGATCACGGACGTATCGGCGTTCTCCTCGTCCACCGCCTCGTGGACCGTGTCGTAAACCGGGACGCCGGCGGCTTCCTGTCCGCCCTTGCCGGGGACCGCGCCGGCCACGACGTTGGTACCGTACTCCATCATCTGCTCGGCGTGGAACTTCCCTTCCCCGCCGGTGATGCCCTGTACCACGACGCGCGTGTCGTCGTCGACTAGTACGCTCATTGGTCGTTCACCTCCCCAGCGTACTCGACGGCACGCTGGACCGCGTCCTCGAGGGTCTGTTCGACCGTCACGAGGTCCTCGTTGAGAATTTCCATACCCTCCTCCCAGTTGGTCCCGGCCAGTCGGACGACGACCGGCTTGGGGATCTCGTCGAACTGCTCGAGCGCCTCGTTGATCCCCTTGGCAACCTCGTCGCCGCGGGTGATCCCGCCGAAGATGTTGAAGACGACGCTATCGACGTTGTCGTCCGAGAACACCATATCGAGCGCGTTCGCGATGCGTTCGGCTTTCGCACCGCCGCCGACGTCCAGGAAGTTCGCGGGCTGGCCGCCGTAGTGGTCGACCAGATCCAGCGTCGTCATCACGAGCCCCGCACCGTTGCCGATGATGCCGACGTTGCCGTCCAGGCGGACGTAGTCGAAGTCGTACTCGTCGGCCTTCTGCTCGAGTTCGTCGCCGCCGGCCGCTTCTTCTTCCATCTCGGCGAGTTCTGGCTGTCGGAACAGCGCGTCCTCGTCGATGTTCATCACGGCGTCGGCCGCGATGACTTCGTCGTCGCTCGTGACCATCAGCGGGTTGATCTCGGCGTCAGCGCCGTCCTTGTCGTCCCAGAGCTGATAGAGCGTGGTCAGGACGCTCGAGACGTCGCGCGCGACCGATTGGTCGACGCCAGCGTCGTAGACGGCCTTGCGGGCCTGGTAAGGGTGCATCCCGAAGGACGGGTCGATGTGTTCGCGGGCGATCGCATCGGGGTCCTCCTCGGCGACCTCCTCGATGTTGACGCCGCCCCTGGTCGAGACCATCGCGACGGGTTTCCCCTCGCCGCGGTCCATCGTGATCCCGACGTAGAGCTCGTTCGTGAAGTCGACCGCTTCCTCGACGAGGACGCGATCGACGTGATACCCCTTCAGATCCATGCCGAGGATCGACTCGGCCGCCGCTCGGGCCTCGTCCTCGTCCTCGACGAGTTCGATTCCGCCGGCCTTTCCCCGGCCGCCGACCTGTACCTGCGCTTTCACCGCGACCGGATACCCGATCTCGTCGGCCGCAGCGACGACGCCGTCGACATCGGAAGCGAGTTGCGAGTCCGGCGTCGGAATCCCGGCATCGGCGAAGACGCTCTTCGCCTGATACTCGTGTAATTTCATGCCATTCGAACGGGCGTTCCGGCCTTGCTTAAATCCTGCCAGTTTCCACTCGCCACGGGATATCCATCGACGTGTATCGACTACACCGGGTTCGTCGCTACCGGACCGTTTTGCTTGTTCTCTTCTTTGTGTGGGTTTTCAACTGAAGGTGGGTGAGACGTACCCGCACGTCCGAACTCTGTCCCGAAACCGTGCCACGAGTAGTCGTTTTTCCATCGATCGGTCGTCGACCACCTGCCGCCGAGGCCACCGCTTGCCGCGCTCGATGATCGGTCGACACCAGCCGACACAGCATTCAAACGTCGCCTGTCCTAACCACCCACACGAGGCACACCCGCCGTGAGGAATCCCACCGCAACGTGTCGAACGCCGAAGTGGGCGGCGTCCGTCAAAACCGTCCTCCGATATCTGGTCCACAGCAACCTCTTCATCTCGCTGGCCACGGTCAGCGTCGCCGTCACGACAGCTCTCCTCGTCGGGCTCCCGCTCGAGCCCCTGCCCCTCTTCATCCTCTTTGCGGCCACGATGTTCGTCTACACCGTCAACCGGTTCACCGACCTCGAGGAGGACGAACAGAACGTCCCGCAGCGCGCAGCGTTTACGAAGCGGTACGGGAGACTCTGGCTGGTGTCGGTGATCGGCCTCTACCTTGCTGCCGTCGGGATCGCCGTCTCCCTCGGACTCCCCGGCGCGATTTACATGCTCCTCCCGCTCGTAGTCGTCCTCCTGTACTCCGTCGGCGGTGTCAAGCAGCTCTTCTTCGTGAAGAACCTCGTCGTCGGGTTCGCCTGGGGCGCGATTCCCCTCGGCGTCGGCTACTACTACGGCCAGTTGCGCTCGCCGGGAATCCTGTTTCTCTTCGCCTATATCACGACCATGATCACCATCGCCGCGGTGATCTTCGACGTAAAGGACATCGAGGGCGACCGCGCGGCGGGCATCCCGACGGTCCCCAACCTGTTCGGGCCGAGGTGGACCCGCGTGCTATCGCTGCTGGCGACCGTCGCCGTCGCCGCGACCGTCGTCGCCCTCGTCGGGGCCGGTATCGTCCCGCGGGAGTACCTCGTCGTGCTCGCGATGAACGCCTACGTCTGCGCTTACATCCCGTTCGCGACCCCCGATCGCGGCCCGCTGTTCTACGGGTTCGTCGTCGACGGCGAACACGTCTTCCTCGCCGCCGTCGTCGTCGTACTCGAGCTGATCGTGGGCTGACATCCTCTCACACTACAGCCGTGGGTTTTCGCCTCGCGACCACTGTCCCTGCGTGCGACGGGACCGAACTGCGGCTATTCACACGCCGCACCGGCGAAGGACCGCGTCGGCGAGGACGGCGACCGCTATCGTTTCGTCGTCGATACGAACCCGATCGGATCAGTCCCGATCGGTATCACTCCAATCGCATTCCTGACATTTCCAGCCGGTGACGAGTTCGGTGACCGACGGCATGTACGTCACCTGCAACACGTTGTCACCACACTCCGGACACGCCTCGTCGGCCTCCTCGATAGAATCGACTTCCATCACGGAGTCGCCTTCGACGAGCTCGGCGAGTTTTTCGGCCGTAACCATTCGCCCCTGAACGACGCGATTCTCGCTCACACTCGAGATACCGGACGCGAGGCCCTAAGCGTTTCCTGACGCGCTCGTCCGCTCGCCCGGCCCTCGAGCGGTCAGCTCCCGTTTCGAGTCGGATCGGCCTCGTGACCGGTGAAAACGAATCCCGGTTCCGTGTCGCAACCGGGAATCGACGACCTGACAGTGGTCGGTCGTTGGGTCCCCCACCCCATCCGCCGGCCGTCGTCGGTACGCCCCAGCGCAGTCGCGGGTCACCACCTACCGCATGCAGAGCACCGTTTCGGAGCAGTATCAGTGTATTCCGCACAGCGTGTGCACGCTGTGCACGGCGTGTAGAGCCCGCACACGCCCCCGTATCCGCTCATGCGAACGGGTTCGACCGTCGCTCCGACGGGACTACCGACCGAATTCGACGGCCGTCGATCGCCGGTCGAACGCGTCGAACCGATCGATCGCCCACGTTCTGAGCGCCGCATCCGTCGACTCGAGGAGTGCCGTCGGCAGTCCGCTGTCGTCGGTCACGCCGATCTGGACGGCAGCGTCGACGATTCCCAGGTAGAACGGAACGACGTCGTCGGTCACGGAAACGGTGATCGCGTCGGTGGCCGTGACGGGTGCGAACGCCTCCGCGGTCGGCGACCCAGTCCGCAACGTCTCCGCGACTGACTCCGTGACGATCAGCTCGAAGACCGCCCCCGATTCGATGGCATCGCGGGCCGTCTCGATCGGTTTCGCGCTGATGGTCGGGAGCAACAGTCGGGCGCGGTCCGCGTCGGCGAGGCTCGCCGCGTGGTGCTCGACCGGCGCGTACGGGTTCACCGTCGTCGACTCGACGACCGTCGCGTCGTCCAGCCTCGTCAGATCGAACTCGAGCGCCTCCCCCGGCAGTTGCTCGAGCACCGGTCGCAAACGAACCGCCGCGCCGACCCGTTCCAGCGCCGTTTCGACGCCCGCCGTCGCGAGGGTGCCGGCCGACGTGAGTTCGTATCGCCGCTCGCGCTCGCGGATCAGCCCCCGTTCCGCCAGTCCCGTCAGGGTCCGTTGCAGCGTCGTTCGCACGACGTCCACCTCTGCCTTTAACACCTCCTTCGAGACGGCCCCCTCCTCTCGTAACGTCTCGAGCACCCGTACTCGGCTCGGTGAACGCAGCACGTACTCGAGCGTCTCGATCGCATCCCCTGTCCGATCACTCATCACACAGTTCCTCCGAGCGAGGCTACTTTACCCCACTGGCCCCTCGGCCACGACCTGTCCCGTGATGCCAGTGCACACGATAGCTGTGAGCCGTCGCCCTGCCCGGACGGTCGTGATCGGCCTGTGCCTGCGGGCACAACCGTATAGACCGTTACCGTCGAACGGTCGGATATGGAGACGCGCTGGGCGACCGTCGACGGCGTCACCCTCGAACTACCGACCGACAGTACCGTCTGTGAGCTTCGAGACGCGCTCTACAAACTCGACGACGCGGCGCTCGTCGCGGTGACGGGCGATCTCGTCTCGGTCGTCCACGACGAAGACCGACCGCTCTCGGAACTGGTCGCCGGCTGTGCGGAGACGTACTACTTCCTGCGTCCGAACGAACTCGAGCGAAACGAACTGGTGGCCGCGCTCGACCTCGAGAGCACGCTGAGCGAATCGGACGACGGAGCGGGGGCCGAGACGACGTTCCAACGGCCCGGTATCGACCACTGACTCAGTCCGCGACGATTTCGACCGGATCGTCGACACGGAGCGTTTCGCCGCGGTGCGCCTCGAGAACCCGCGTGATGATCATCAGCGTGTAGTAGTGATCGAACGCGTCCGCGTCGGCCCAGTCGGGGAACAATTCTTCTCGCTTTCGTACGAACCGCTCCCGAAACTCGTCGATCGGCTCGCCGGTATCGGGGTCGCGCTGTGGGACGACACAGCGCCCGCACGGCGTGACCCCCGCGAACCGAACCCCGCCGATCTCGAACGCCGGCGCGCCGTCCCCGACGAACCGGTCCTCCCAGAAGGGTTCGACGCCGGCCACCTCGACGTTCGCCCTGATCCGTCGACGCGCCCCGTCGACGGTCAGCCCGTCGAACCAGGACGCGACGGTTCGAAGCGTCGCGGTGCTGACTATCGACGGTCCCATCCCGCGTCGATCGACGAATCCGAGCGACGTATCCCGCTCGAGCGAGAGGTCCGCGTCGAAGAAGTCGCTGAACCAGGTTTCGGCGGCCCCACGGTCGCCCTCGAGGTCGAACCGGTTCGTCTCCCCGGCGGGCGTCTCGACCTCGAGAACGCCCGTTTCCGGGTCGAAATCCGTCTCGAGAACGTGGACCCGGTCGGTCCGTTTGCCGTTTACAACGTCGCCGTCAGCGTCGAACAGCGCGAATTCCCTGTCGTGGGCCACCGTCCCGCCCCGGAGTATCTTGGCCGCCTCGAGATCGATGCCGTCGAGTCCTTTGACTGGGTACACTCTGAGCCGGTTGAGCCGTGCCATTACCGCTCCGTATCAGGCGGCGTGTCATTAGTCTTCGTTCGAACGGACTCGGATCGCAACGGCACCGGCGACTCGAGCGCCGCCGCTACCGACTGTCGCTCCGAGAGACCCGAGGGTCCTCACCCGATCGTTACGACTGGTTCTCCGGACTCGTCGAACTCGACGGTCACCTGATGCTCGGCGTAGGTGAACCCGACGTGACCGGCACGGCGTCCGCCCGACTCCGTCGTCGCGAAGATCGCTGCGAGTGCATCGGGATCGACCGCGTCGAACAACGGTGGTAACGCCATCGGGTCGACCCCCTCGAGCGCCGCTACACCGGTAACGATCCGTTCGTGCACCTCGTCGGTGTCGACCGCGAGGGATTGTCCCATTGGCATCTACCGCCACACCGATCCATTAATAATTTTCGAATTCTTAATAAATATCGGCGATTTCCAACGGATATTTCTTTCGAACCGGCGATCAGTCGACGCTTCGAAATCGGGCGGCTAGGATCGTCGTCTCGGGCGTGGCCGTCCTCGCGCGCGACGGAGACCGAACCCCGAGTCACTCCGTCTCGAGTTCGAACTGCTCGTTCTCGCTGACGGCGTTGAGAACGATGCTCGTGTTCGACTGATTGATGTCGGGATCGGTGATCAGCGTCTTGATCTGGTCGTTCATGTCGTCCGTGTCTTTGAACTTCCCGATGGCGATCACGTCGTAGTCACCAGTTACCTCGTACACCGAGATCATCTGGTGGTGATCCTTCAGCGTCTCGGTAATCTCGGGCAGGGCGCTCCCCTCGGCTTTGAACTGCATGACTGCAGTCACGTCGTAGCCGACCGAATCGTAGTCGATCTTCGGCGTGTATCCCTCGATCACGCCCTCCTCCTCGAGGTCGGAGAGGTGGTTGGAGACGGTCGTGACGGAGACGTCGAGTTCCTCGGCTAGGCTGCGGAGGCTCGCGCGACCGTCGTTGAGCAGTTCGTTCACCAGATCCGAGTCGAGGTGTTCGTAGGTCATTGTTCGTTCTGAAGTACTCCTCGTACTAGGGGTTTACGAATATACAATTCTATCCGGTTCCAGTGAGTCGGTGTGGAGATGTGGGTGGACGAGTCTTGTCGAGGCGTGAATTAGCGTGAAACGTGGGACCCGCTCCCGAACCGCCGACCGGTCGGTTTCCGACGTCTCAACGCCCGCGGAACCCCGTGCAGGCGCGTTCGCTTTCGGTCACTTCCGGGAGCAGAAGACGTCATCCGGAACGCGAACGACGTGAAACGCTCGCCGTCGCTCGGTCCTGCTACGTCATACCGAGGGACACACGGTCAGCTCGCGGACTTGTTACGCAGAAATGCTCCGTCTGGGATTTGAACCCAGGTCATCGGCTCGAAAGGCCGAAATGATTGGCCGGACTACACCAACGGAGCGATCACGTCGTTCTCGCACCGAGGCCCGCGTCACTGCGTTCGGCGAACCAACGGGGCGCGCTTCGCAACTGGTTGTTGCCGAGGCCTAATGAAAAACGTTCCGTTACGGACCAACAGTGCCACGATATCACGCACGTTGACCCGTTATCGCGCCGACAGCAACCGCGAACCCTCGTCGACGTAGACGTGTGCGACCTGGTGGTCGACGTCGCCGTCGGCGTCCGTCTCGAGGAGTCCGACGTCTCGGAGAGCGCGGAGAGGAACGGCTCGAGGACATCGTCGGCGGCCGCCGCGGGAAACACTACCGCCGAGTCCCCGGCGAGGCGTCCGTGTAACCCGGTGTAGTGACGGTAACAGTGACCGCGGACCCCTCCCCGCGGCTGGCCGGCTTCTCAATCCTTTTTATCCCGCGCAACCGTCCCATCGAGCGTGAAATACGTCCGCTTCCGCGATCCGGCCGGTGCAGTCCGCCGTGGCGAATACGAGAACGGAACCGTTCGCTTCGCGAACGAAAGCTACGCGCTCGATAGCGACGAGATCGACGTGCTGCCGCCGTCCGACCCCTCGAAGGTCGTCTGTATCGGGCGCAACTACGCCGATCACGCCGACGAGATGGGGTCGGATCTCCCCGACCGCCCGTTGCTCTTCCTGAAGCCGCCGAACGCGGTCGCGGGCCACGGCGACACCGTTACCCCGCCCGCGGGTAAGGACCGCATCGACTACGAAGCGGAACTCGGCGTCGTCATCGGCGAGCAGTGCCGTCACGTTCCCGAAGCTGACGCGATGGACGTCGTCGAGGGGTTCACCTGCGTGAACGACATCTCGAACCGCGACGACCAGCGCCAGGAACAGAACTGGATACGCGGGAAAGCCTTCGACGGGGCCGCTCCCATCGGGCCCGTCCTCGCGACCCCCGACGAACTCCCCGCCGACGCGGCCGTTCGATCTCGAGTCAACGGCGAACGCAAACAGGACGGCTCCCGCGAGCAACTGATCTTCTCGATCCCCGAACTCATCGCCGAGATCACCACCTATCTCACGCTCGAGCCCGGCGACGTGATCGCGACCGGGACGCCCGAGGGCGTCGGTCCCCTCTCCGACGGCGACGAGGTCGAGATCGAAGTCGAGGGCGTCGGCACGCTCGAACACTCGGTCCGGATTCCCTGAGCCGGCGGCTTCGAACCGCGACGAGTCGAACGTTTTTCGCCCCCGCTCGTGGAACGGGACAGACATGACCGTCCGATTCGACGCGGTGACCGTCGACTGGGTCGGCCTCGCGACCGTCCGAATCGAGGGGCAGACCGGTGCGGTCGTCTACACGGACCCCGGCCCGGAGCGGTACGGCGTGCTGGACGGCGACGAGCCTCGAGACGGGGATCTGATTCTCGTCAGTCACGGCCATCACTACGATCCGGACTCGATCAGACGGGTCGCCCGCGAGGACGCGCTGGTCGTCGTCCACGAGTCGATCGACGCGGGCGAGATCGACGGAACCGATGGCATCGACGAGCGACCGGAGAGCCTGCCGTTCGAGGTCGAGCGCGTCCGCGCGGACGAATCGTTCGTCCTCGGCCCGCTCGATCTGTTCACGACGCCAGCGTACAACGACCCCGACGGCCCCCACACGGACGGGGGCGGAACGCCCTTCCATCCCGAGGGAGCGGGCTGTGGGTTCGGCGTCACTATCGACGGCATCACGGCGTTCTGGCCGGGCGACACCGACGCGCATCCGTTTCACCGGGAGCTGGACGTCGATCTCTTCCTCCCACCGATCGGCGGGACGGTCACTATGGATCGCCGCGAGGCCGCGTCGCTGGCCGACGCGATCGGGCCCGACCTCGTGTTGCCGGTCCACTACGATACGTTCGACGCGATCGAAACCGACGAGGCGGCGTTCGTCGTCGACGTTGCGAGACGCGGGGTTCCGGTCGTCCTCGACGGGTAAACCGCACCGATCGCCGTATTGCTGAACCGTTCTGAGCCGTCCTCGCCCGCGCGACGACCTCGGACTCGAGGTCGAGGCCCGCGCGACGGAACCGCCGACCTCGAGTCGTGAGCCGACGGGGAGCCAGCGGCCGGCGGGAAACCGGGACGAACCGGACTCAGACGCCCCGTCGCGACCAGGCGAACGCCGCGAGGGCGACGAGAACCAGGACGCCGAACGCGGCCCACTGCCCGACGTTGCTGTCCGCGATCGGCGCGAACACGTCGACGAGACCCGTCCCCTGGAGGAGACCGAGTCCGAGCAGGACCATGGCACCGATCGCGATGAGACCGATCGTGATGCCCTCTTTCATCATCCACGCGGTTTCGTCCGCCTCCTGGGCGCTCGAGGTCGTCGGCTCGTCGATCGCCCCCTCGTCGGGGTCGCTGTGCAACGGCCGTTCGCTGTCGTTTTCGTCGGCCATATCACCAGTCTGGACGACGGTAGTCCCCGAAGACGGGAACCGATTGTACCTGCAGTCACAGGGGCCGTCGTCGATCCGGCCGGTGATACCGATTCGGACGATAGAAGTCGTCAGTGGGGATTCGTCGGCACTCATGACGCTCACTACGCGTTCGCTATCGCCTCCTCGGTAGTGGGGCGTTCAAAGCACGCCCATCTCGTCGAGCCGCTCCGGCAGATAGGTGTCCGTCACGAAGTCCAGGCCGTGAGACGCCAGTGACTGCTGTTCGGACTTCTTCCCGAGATCCAGCTGGAGCTCGATCTGTTCCTCCCAGTAGTCGGTCTGGAAGCGGGGGTCGTCCAGCTCGCTCTCGAGGGCGTTGATGTCCGAGTCCGAGAGCGGGTCGGTCGGCAGTTCGTACTCGACGATGTCGGCGGGCTGGATGCCGATAAAGTCCGCCTCGGGGGTCGCGAGGTACTCGGAGAGGTGTGCGGACTTGATCGAGCCGTAGGCGACGGAGCCGTAGATGCGGTACGACCACGGGTCACCGTCCGTAAACACCGTGACCGGCAGGTCGAGTTCGTCGTGGAGCCGCTTGGTGATCCGGCGGGTCGCCCGGGCGGGCTGGCCCTTGAGGTGGACGATCAGGGCGTTGTACTCCTCGTCGAATCCGTTCTCGACGAGCCGGTCGCGCATCCCGCCGGTCTCCACCGCCAGGATGAAGTCGGCGTCGCAGTCGAGGAAGTCGATCGTGTCCGGATTGTTCGGAATCTGGTAGCCGCCCTCGCCGACGTCCTCCTGACAGTGGATCTCGCGCTCGCCGCGACGGGTCTGCTCGCGGAGGTGGAGCGGTCCCATGATCGTCGCGCCCGATTCCTCCGGGCGCATGTGAAAGTCCTCGCGGGTGACCCCCGAGACGATCTCGAGGTCCTCGACCATGCTGTTCGACTCGTCCTGATCGTTGAACTGGGCCTCGTCGTTGTCCCAGCTCTCCGAGAGGTAGTAGAGTTCACGCAGGGTCGAGGAGCGGTCCTCCTCGAGCTGGTCCGACAGGAACTCGATCGTGTAGATCGCCTTCAGGAGCTTCCGCGCGCCGCGGACGGAGTTGGCCGACCGGGTCGACTCGCGGTCGCCGTAGACCCAGACGTCCTTCTCCTCGTCGTACTCGATGTTGTTCTTCGTCCGCGTCGGCACGGACATGTGCGGGATCTCGCCCAGTTCGAACTGGTCGTAGAACTCCGCCGCGAGATCGATCAACTGCTCTCGTGCCTGTTGGGTGTCGTCCGTGCTCATTGTTTCACCGTGCGTTCACGTCGTTCGGTCCGGGCCATCAGTCGCACGCTCATGATGACACCGTGAGTTTCTCCGTCTCGACGCCCTTGACGTCCAGATCGAACGTCGCGTCGTCCGGTACCTCGTACTCGAGTGCCGCCTCGTCGTCGCTCGAGATCTCGGGTTCCCACTTGACGAACCACTCGCCGTCCATCTCGACGACGGTCGCGCCGTCCGAGAGGGCGGTCGGCTCGGCCGAGACGATGTCGGTCACCTCCAGCGACTCGGCGGTACTCGAGTTGTTCTCGACGACGACGGAGACGGCCTTGCCGTCGCCGTTCTCCTCGACCCGGCGCTCGACGAGCACGTTGTTCATGATGCGGGCGATCGCGTCGTCGATGTCGGGCTCGTCGCGGCCGGTCACTTCGGCGACCTTCGTGGCCATCTCCGGGAGGATCTTCCCGAGGACGTTCTGTTTCTTCCGGCGTTGTTGCATCGACCGGCGCTTGTTGAGGTAGCTCTTGAGCTCTCGAGCCGCCTCCCGGATCGCGAGTTCGATCTCGTCTTCGATCTCGGGGACGTTCGCGATGGCGTCTTTCGACTCGCTGGTGAAGGGAACGTTCGTCGAGGCGACGTGGACCATGATCACGACCGGCCCGTTCGGGAGGCCGGAGCCGCCGGGCTGATCGAGGCCGTAGTTTCGCCAGCCGATCGACTTGACCACGTCGGTCGTCGCGCAGGCACCGCGCTGGTAGACCAGCGGAACGCGGTTCGCGAACCGCATGACCTCACCGGTGCCCTCGGCCGGCAGTTCGCCGCCGTAGGCGATCCCGGCCTCGACGATGAACGGATCGCCGCCGGAGACGCCGGCGTCGCGCGTCGCGGACGCGAAGAAGTCGGCGTCGAACTCCTTCTCGAGGCCGGCGGTGATCAGCTCCTCGGAGATCGGCGCGAGACACCGCGTCGGCGGGGCCATGATGTCGGTCGCGCGCATCGCGTCGACGAGATTGCTGGTGGCGTCGCGGTCGCCGTTCAGTTCGCGAACGAGCGGTGGATCGTCGGGAACGGTGGCCATCACGTCCCAGATGGCGTCGGTGACGTTCTCGCGGGCCGTCTCACCGAAGGAGACGTCGTCGTACTCCTCGGTGAGATCGGCGGCCCGGTCGACGTGGTCCCGAAGCCGCTTGTAGGTGAGCCGATGGCGGCGGTTCTCCTGGTCGCGCTCGTCCTCGAACTTGGCTGCGAGCCGGTCCGCGAACGCGGTGATGGTCTCGTCGTCCTTGCGGGTGCTCGTCGCGTCGTCCGCGAGCTCGTACAGGTCCGCCACCAGCCGCGAGCCGCCGTCGAACTCGGATGCCTCGTCGTCGCTCGTCGCAGCGTCGGCATCGTCCGCATCGGGCTGGGCGGCGTCGGTCAGCTCGAGCCAGACCGCCTCGACGGCGTTCTCGCGGACCGTCTCGCCGAACGTCGTTCCGTGGTCGTCCTCGACCGCTTCGGCGGCGGATTCGACCGCCTCGCGCAGTTCGTAGTGGGCGATGCGGTCGACATCCGCGACCGCCCCGGCGATCGCCTCGGCGAACGCGGCCGTCGCCTCGGCACCCTTGTTCGCCGTCGCGTCCGCGACTGCGCCGTGGAGGTCGATCCCCTCGTGGCTCGCCGGCGGCCGCCAGCGCATCTCGCGGCCGTAGTGGCGGTCGCGGAACGCGTCGATGATGGAGTCGGCGGTCTTCTTCCCGACGCGGGTGAACTCCTCCTGGAGAAAGCCCGACACGGTCTGGGAGTCCGTCGCCGTCAGCATCTTCATCACGGTGCCGAGTTCGACGCCGTGGGGATGGGGTCGGATCTCCTCGGTCTCCTCGGGGAGCTGATCGGTCGCGCGCTCGAACTTGAAGTGCTCCTGTGGCTCGCGCAGCTCGAGGCGGGCGTGGGGGTTGACGACCGCCGTGTGCTTGATGTAGTCGTGGAGCTGCTGGCGGGCGCGCATGTTGGCTTCCATCTCGAGGACGATGCGCGTCCCGTGGGGCCGATCCCAGGTGGTCGTCTCCTCGACGCTGATCTCGGGCTCGTTCTCGTCGGTGTCGACGATCAGCTCGAAGTACTCCGCTTCGCTCGAACCCTGGGTTCGACTGGTGATCTTCGCCGGTTTCCCGCTCGTCAGCTGGGCGTAGAGGACGGCGGCGGAGATCCCGATCCCCTGCTGGCCGCGGGATTGTTCGCGTGCGTGAAAACGAGAGCCGTAGAGGAGTTTCCCGAAAACCTTCGGGAGCGTTTCTTTCGTGAGTCCCGGGCCGTTGTCCTCGACGATCAGGCGGTAGTAGTCGCCGGCTTCCTGAATCTCGACGTAAATATCCGGGAGAATCCCCGACTCCTCGGCGGCGTCGAGGGAGTTGTCGACGGCCTCCTTGACGGCCGTGACGAGGCCTCGAGCGCCGCTGTCGAAGCCGAGCATGTGCTTGTTCTTCTCGAAGAACTCGGCGATGGAGATCGACTGCTGGCTCTCTGCCAGCTCCTCGGCGATCCCCGGCTCGTCACCGAGTGTCGACTGGAACGACGTCATCGTCTTCCCTTACTAACGGGGAGGCTAAAAGGTGTGTGCTACCGGAGTGAAAGTGAATCGACGACGAGTTTCGTCCCGGTGCGACGCTCGAGACGGCCCGATTTCGGGCCGGAACGACCGGCTCAGAACGTGATGACGTCGTAGCCGTCGTCGACCAGCGAGCGGACGCTCGGGTGGCCGTCGTTGTCGTCGACGGTGACGACGTCGGTGTCGCCGATGGCGTCGTCGACCCCGAACGCGCCCGCGCAGTAGTCGCAGGCGGCCGCCTCGTCGCTGACGGACCGATAGAGTTCGTGGTAGTCGTGGTCCTCGTCCTCGAGTTCGGGAATCCACTGCGTCCCGGCGCCGTCGAAGATGAGTTCGAGGTCGTCGTCGGGGTGCTCCGCGAACTCCCTGGCTGCCTCGAGACCGTTGACGAGACGGCCGAGGTCGCTGTGTGATTCGGTCCCTGCCAGAATGATGATCGCTGCGTTCGTCATTACGGGCGCAACTCGGACACGGGGTCACAAAAGGGGAGTGCGGTCGTGTGCGGCGTACACGAACCCGTCGCCGGCGACGGGATTTCGATGACTCGAACGGTTCGAACGGACGGGCTGCGGTCGGATCGGCCTCCGGACCCGCTCTCAGTGATCGTGGTGATCGTGGCCATGTCCGTGCGCGTGACCGCCACCGCGCGTGAACTGTCCGGAGAACGCGCGCTGAACGACCTCGGAGAGCGCGGGGTGGATGTGAACCGACTCTCGAATGTCCCGAACCGTCCCGGAGCCGGCGGTCATCGCGACGACGACCTCCTGAATCAGGTCCGAGGCCTCCGGTCCGACGATGTGACAGCCGAGGATCTCGCCCTCGAGGTCGATGAGCGGCTTGACGAACCCCTCGGCCTTCATCGCGCTCCCGCGGGCAGTCTCCTCGTACCGGTAGGTGCGTTTCGCGTACTCCCGGTCGGCCGCGCGCAGTTCCTGTTCGGTCAGTCCGACGCCGGCGACTTCCGGCGAGGCGAACACCGCGAAGGGCATCGCGGAGTAGTCGACCGGCTCGAGGTCGTCGCCGAACAGGTTCCGCACAACGGCCCGCGCCTCGTGGTTCGCGTTGTGTTTCAGCAGGTACTCGCCGACGATGTCGCCGAGCGCCCAGACGCCCTCGGCGGTCGTCCGCAGGTACTCGTCGGTCTCGACGAACCCGGCCGTGTCGGTCTCGATGCCGGCTGCCTCGACGTTCAGCGTATCGGTGTTGGGGACCCGGCCGGCCGCGACGAGCAGTTCGTCGCCGGTGACGGAGACGGGGTCGGCCTCGCTCGCCGCGTCGCCTTCCGGGTCGGGGAAGGGCCGGGCCTCGACGGTGATCGACCCCGCGGACTGCATGGCCGCCGTGGCCTCGTAGCCGGTGTACACGTCGAACCGATCGGCGTAGCGCTCGGTGAACTCGGCGGCCGCCTCCTCGTCGGCGTCGGGGAGCAGGTTCGGCCGGCGGCCGACGATCGACACGTCGCTGCCGAACGTCCCGAAGAACTGCCCGAGTTCGGCGGCGATGTAGCCCCCGCCGACGATCACGAGATGGTCCGGCGGGCGCTCCAACTGGAGGGCCTCCCTGCTGGTGAGGTAGTCGACGGTGTCGATGCCGTCGATCGGTGGAATCGCGGGGCGCGTGCCCGCCGCGACCAGCACGGTCTCCGCGGCGAGGCGCTCGCCGTCGTGGTCGCCGCCGGCGAGCTCGAGCGTTCGCTCGTCGACGAACCGGCCCTCCGCCTCGTACAGGTCGTGGCGGTCGGAGGAGCCGAGACCGCGCCGGATCGAGTCCGAACTGCCGTGGACCTCCTCGGTGACCTCCCGGACGATATCGGCGAAATCGACGTCGTTCACCGTCGCATCGATCTTGAACTCGTCCGCGCGCTCGATCGTCTCCATGACCGTCGCGTGGTACAGCAGCATCTTCGAGGGGATACACCCGCGGTTGAGGCAGGTGCCGCCGAGTCGTCCCTTCTCGACGACCGCGACCGACCATCCCTGATTCGCCGCCGCGTTCGCCACGTCGAGGCCCGATCCGCTGCCGATGACGAGAACGTCGTACTCCTCCATGGGGAGTGGACGGCCCGGAGCGCAATGAATACCGTTCCACGTTTCTTCGGGAACCGAGCTGCAGACGCTCGAGACGTGATCGAAAGCTGCCCGGGCGCGGCGAACGGCCGGCTCACTCGTCGACGGGCGGCCACTCCCACGCGTCGGCTTCGACTATCGCGAGCAGTTGCTGCCGGCGTTCGGTCTGGTCTTCGAGGGCGGCCGCGAACTCCTCGTCCGAGACGGTCGGAATGTCGTCCTCGCGGAGGCGTTCGAGATCCGGCGGGCGCGGGACCGCCGGCGCGGGGTCGATGAACGCCGTGTCGAGCGTCTCGAGGTAGCTCGCCGCGCTCGAGCGGCCGTTCTCGATGGTCGCGGGGTCGAGGCTGTGCTCGTCCGGAACGGCGTGTCGAAAGAGCATGAGCGATTCGTCGAAGATGGGGACGGCCACGGCCGAGGCGCGGTCGTCCTGTTCGCTGTGGTAGTAGTGCAGAATCGGGTAGGACTTGTGCTGTTCGGCCAGCAGACTCAGCTCCGATGCGAGCGTCTCGAGGGTCAGTTCGAGCCCCTGAAAGTCGTCTCCCGTCCAGGCCGTCCGGACGAGCGCTTCGCTCCGGTGGCCCAGTCCCGTGACGGAACTGGCAAAGGAGCGCTTATCGGAGACGGCCCCGAGAACGGTGAGGACGTAGGAGACGCCGAGGGTGACGAAGGCCATCCCGGTGGCCGTCGTGAACGCGCTGGCGAGTTCCCAGACGTCGCCGAGCGGCGTGTAGTCACCGTTGCCGTCGGTGAACATGGTGTACGCGACGTAGTAGAATCGGCCCGACCAGTCGGCGACGGCTCCGGTTCGCGTACTGACGAGGGCGTGTGGATGGCTGGCGAAGACGAACGTCCAGCCGACCCAGATGAGGCTGATCCACATCGCGAGCGTGAGGGAGAGAATGAACGGTCCGGCGAGACTGAGCGCTCTGTTGTGATCTCGAGACAGGGCACGAAGCCCCCACCAGACGGCGGTCGTGAGGCGGCCCGAGAGGGGACCGGACCCACCGTCGACCCAGAGGGTCGTCCAGATGATATCCACGATCGCGGCGACGAGAACGACGACTCCGACGGCGAGGTAGAGCGGATTCATTCCGCGATTGCCCGCTCCGCGACGACCTCGGCCAGCACCTCCGCGATCTCCGCGTTGGTCTCGGGGCTGTAGTGGCCGCCCTCCCCGCGTTCGACGTAGAGCGACTCGACGTCGCCGTCCTCGGGCGAGAGGTGGGTCGCCATGTCGATCGTCGTCAGGTCGTCGTACCGATCGTCGAGCCGATCCAGCAGGTCACCGTAGATCGGGCCGTGTTCGGACTCGTACGTCGCGTACCGGAGCTGCTGGACCATCACGAACGTCGGCTCGAAGCCCTGCTCGTCCGCGTAGTCGACGAACTCCTCGATGAGCGCGTCGAAGAGGAACTCGTGCGTGTCGAACAGCCGCTCGTGGTAGCGCACGCGGGGCCGTTCCAGCCGCAGCGCCGACTGCGTCTGGGCCAGGTCGAAGTCGATTCCCGGGACCGACCGACCGAGACGGCGTTCGAGTTCCTTCCCGGCCGTATACGCCGCGTACCGGACGTGTTCGTTCTTCTCGAGGAAGTCGGTCGCGTACGGTCGCGACGCGAAGTGCGGCTCGAACCAGTGGTCGTAGTGGAAGTCGTGCTCCCGGAGGAAGTCCGCCTTCGACTCGAGGTCGAGCAGGCCTTCCTTCTCGTCGACGGGACTGTCGACACGCTCGAGGTCGCCGTCCTCGAGGACGTACCGGGGTTTGACCGCGAGGATGTTGCCGAACTCCTGGTAGTGTTTCCAGACGCTGAGGATGCGGGCGATCGAAGAGGCGGTGACGACCATGAAGACGTGGTCGGTCGGGTCGTCGGGGTACTGGCGCTCGAGCCGCATGAGCGCCTGGTCGAGGCCGTAGTTGCCGCCGCCGTAGTTGGCGACGTGGGTATCGAGTTCCTGCGCGAGGTAGTGCTGAAACGTCTCGTCGTTGTCGACCTCCCGGCAGAAGCAGTAGGAGTCGCCGTAGGTCGAGACCGTGAGGGCGGCGTCCTCGTCGCGGTCTCTGGCGGGACAGACCCGGCTCGCGTACTCGTCGGTCGAGTACGTCACGACGCTGCGGACCTCCTCGCCGGGGAGGTGGTCGCCGGTGTCCTTCTGTTTCTCGCGGTTCGGTTGCGGACACCAGCCCAGTTCGGGATCGAAGCTGCTGAACTTCCCCAGTAGCTCCCGGTCGATCTCGGGGAACTCCTCGGTGGCGACGGAGGGAATCCGGTCGAGCGCTCGATACGATACCGACTCGAGAACGATCACGCCGACGACGAGAGCGAGCACGATCGCGACGAGCGGAAGCATCGAATCACCTTACCAGAACGGGGGATAAGTGGATTGGGCCGGAGTATGCCACTTTCACGACGGTCGAGAGAAGCGACCGCGTTTCCGCGCCGTCGTAGTCGCTCATCGTCGCTCTCCTTCGGGGCTTCGACCCACGTCCCGAAGAGTCCGCTGCCCGTGTGTGCAGGATCTCGACGCGCAGAGACCGGTTTTCGTCGACCGGGTCCGTCACCGAACGACCGTGACCGGCACCGGCGAGTGTCTGACGACGACCTCCGCGACGCTGCCGAGCAGGATCCGTGCGACGCCCGATCGGCCGTGACTGCCGATGACGACGTGGTCGATGGGGCGGCGTTCGGCGTACTCGAGGACCTCCTGGGCCGGCGTGCCGATTCTCGCCTGCGTCTCGATCGCGACGCCGCGGTCGTCGGCGATGGACTCCGCTCGCCCCAACCGTTCGGCGGCGTCGGCGAGTAGTTCCTCCGTTTCCGCCGGTCGGTCGGCCTCGTCCGCGGTGTTCGGGATGAACGGCAGCGAGGCGGTGTCGACGACGGTCAGGACGACGAACTCGCCGTCGGGAAACAGTTCGAACGCGTGCTCGAGGGCGTCGTCGGCAGGGTCGGAGTCGTCGAAGGGGACGAGGATCCGCGGTGCCATTGCACGTGACGTCATCGCGCGGTCCCTTCAGTCTGGTTCCGGCGGCCGGACCATGCGCCGCGACCGGTCGGTCGCCGCTCGACTCTCAGAGGGCGAGATACGGACCGACGCCCAGCAGCACGACCCCCAGCGTGACTTTCAGCTTCTCGGGATCGATGACGTGGGCGATCCGCCAGCCGACGACGACGCCGAGCAACAGCGGCGTCCCGATGACGACCGCGAGCGGAACCACGACGTTCCCCTGCAGGAAGTAGCCCGACGCCGCGAACGTCGCGATGAAGATCGACTGGACCTGCGCGACGGCGACGGCGAGCAGCATGGGGACGCCGACGAGTACCAGCGCGGGGACGGCCAGGACGGGGCCGCCGATCCCCAGCAGGCCGCTGCAGACGCCGAGGACGAACCCGAGCCCCGCCAACACGAGTCGTCCGGACCGGGACAGCGGCTCGAGTTCGTAGAGCGGGCTGAACCCGCGGCGTTCGCGGTAGAGGATGATCCCGCCGACGGCCATCGCGACGCCGCCGAGCAGGACCCCGAAGACGGTGCGCGGAACGAAGGCGTTCACGTACGCGCCGACGAGCGCGCCGAGAACGCTCGCGCCGCTGAGGACGATCGCGATCGCGCGGCTCTCGCCGCTGTTCATCTCGCCGGAGTAGAGGTACGCGGCGCTGCCGACGAGCCCGGTGACCACGAACGTCGCGTGGGCGGTGCCGGCGACCTGACTCGAGGCCAGCGGTGTCAGCGAGTAGAGCGCGATCGTCACGAAGATCCCGCCGGGGCCGATGGTCGTGATGCCGATCCCCGAGAAGAACGCGATCGAGACGAGCAGCAGGACCAACGAGAGGTGGAATGGGAGTTCGAACATCGGGCCAGCGGACTGCCGTTATCCACGTCTCCGTCCCGAGATGCCTGACTCTTCTGGTCCCGGGCGGTTCGGTTCTAGAGCAGTTCGACGATGGAACGAGCGAGCGATTCCGCCGTCACGAGCGACGTGAGGAACATCAGGACTACGGCCGCGAGGAAGACCGC
This sequence comes from Natrinema salaciae, assembly GCF_900110865.1. Lineage (NCBI taxonomy): Archaea > Methanobacteriati > Methanobacteriota > Halobacteria > Halobacteriales > Natrialbaceae > Natrinema > Natrinema salaciae. Next base: position 476,594 of record NZ_FOFD01000001.1, on the reverse strand, counting down.
TTGCTCGCCGCGGGTCGGATCAGCGTACCGCTTGATCGCCCCGAACAGCGCCAGCGCCGTGATCGGGAGGCCGACGACGCCGTTGACCGCGGGCATCAGCAGCGCCAGTCTGACGGGGGTAAACTCGGTGAAGGCGAGGATCGGGATCGCGAGGAGGACCGATAGTCCGATCAGGAAGTGGACGGTCCGCCGGAAGTGCATGTCGCCGAAATGCGTTTGTAGCTCGTAGGACTGCGGGACCATGAAGCCGGCCGCGAACAGCGTGCCGGTCGCGCTCGTGAAGGACGCGGCGCCGACGGCGACGACGAACACGCCGAGCACCCACGGGCCGATCATGTCGATGAGCGGCTGTGCGGGTGCGGTCAGCGTGAGCGTCCCGTCGGGGACGGCCATCGCCGCCGCGATGATGACCGTCGCGCTGAGGGCAACCACGGCGGCCAGCCCGACGGTGTGGTCTTTCCGGTACCGGGAGACGGCGTCCCAGTCCTTCTCGTGTTGCATACTCGTCTGAATGAAGAAGTTGGGGTAGTAGACCGTCGTCCCCAGCAGAGCGATGATCATCGTCAGGTAGTCGAGGTCGGCGGAGATCGTCGGGACGAACCCGAGGGCGACCCCGCCGAGCGATGGCTGGAGGTTCGCGACGATGACCAGATACGAGGCGAAAATCGCCAGCACGAGCGTCGCGATGACACCCTCAATGCGGCTGTAGACCCGCAGTTCGACGAGCGAGATACCGAGCGCAGCCATGACGACAATCCCGACGTACAGGTTCGAGAGCGGGGTGAGAAAGACCAGCGCAGCCCCGGCGAGCGCGTAGTTAGCGACGCTCCAGAACTGCATGATAAACGCGATGCCGAGCGCGAACGGTTTCGCCGCCGTCGGGCCGATCACGCCCCTGATGTAGTCCATCAGCGGTTCGTTCCTCGCCGCCAGTCGGGCCGACATTTCGTGCATCGTCAGCCCGACGCCGAGCGCCAGCGGCAACACCCACAGCAGGCCGAAGCCGAAACCGACGCCCGCCTCGGTCAGAATGTAGACGGACCCGGCTCCAAAGATATTCGCCGCAAAGAGGAGGCCGAGTCCGTATTGATGAATCGTTTCTTTCGTCTTTTCGACAGGGACGTCCAGCGCAGTACTGTGTTCTTCCATATGTCGTGGAGTTCCGAAAAACGCAGGTGTCCCGGTCCGTTCGAACCCGCGGACGGCTGCGGGTTTCGCGGTGATCGTACCGGTCCGCCGTCACCTGTGTACTCTGATACGTACTTCTGTACCAAAGCAAGGACCGGCATTTGTTTCAGTGGAACGCTTGAGATAGCAGCCAACAGTTCAGACAACTGGCTCGAGTAATCGGAGAGTACCCGACTGCGATTCGGCAATCGGGTGAGAGGCCGGAGTGACGCCCGGACGAGGGGGCGATACCGAGGTTGACCACCGACGACCGTTCGAGCGCGTGCGGTCGGCGACGTTCCCGGTCGCTGTGCCCGTCCGGAACGAACGAGTGTCCGAGCAGACGAAGTTGCCCCCAGAAGAAGGCCTATATATTTCTATCCCTTACCCGAGGTGAAGACCTATTCCAATGCAAGGACAATCCCAACAGCAGGCCTACGACCGGGGAATCACGATTTTCTCCCCGGACGGACGTCTCTATCAGGTCGAGTACGCACGCGAGGCCGTCAAGCGCGGAACGGCGAGCGTCGGGCTCCGCACGGCCGACGGCGTCGTCCTCGCCGCCAACCGACAGGTCAGTTCGCCGCTCATGGAGCGCTCGAGCGTCGAAAAGATCCACAAGGCCGACGACCACGTCGGCGTCGCGAGCGCCGGCCACGTCGCGGACGCTCGCCAGCTCGTCGACCTCGCCCGTCGCCGCGCGCAGGGCGAACAGCTCCGGTACGGGCAAGATATCGGCGTCGAGACGCTGACCCGATCGATCACCGATCACATCCAGGAGTACACCCAGACCGGCGGCGCGCGCCCGTTCGGCGTCGCCCTCCTCGTCGGCGGGATCGACGACGGCGAGCCGAAGCTGTTCGAGACCGATCCGTCCGGGACGGACTACGAGTGGAAGGCGGCCGCCATCGGCGGGAGCCGCGACGCCATTCAGGGCTACCTCGAGGACCACTACCGCGAGGACCTCGACGTCGACGGCGGCATCGAACTCGCCGTGAGCGCCCTCAGCGAACCCCAGGACGAGGTCGTCGAGGCCGAGGAAGTCGACGTCGCGACGATCACGACCGACGACGAGTCGTTCGCGTCCGTCTCGGACGACCACCTCGAGTCGATCCTCGCGGAGATCGACGTGGAGGAGACCGATGAGTAACTGGAACCGACCGTCGACGCCGGGGGACGACGGCGAGCCGTCGCCGTACGAGCCCGAACTGGGTTCCCTCCCCGACGGCAGTCGCGGCGACGAGTACGGGGAGAACGTCAACTCCACGGGGACGACCACGATCGGTATCACGACCGACGAGGGCGTCGTTATCGCGACGGACATGCGGGCCAGCCTGGGCGGCCGGTTCGTCTCGAACAAGAACGTCCAGAAGGTCGAGCAGATCCATCCCACGGGGGCGCTGACCCTCGTCGGCTCGGTTGGCGGCGCACAGTCGTTCATCCGAACGCTGCGCGCGGAGGTGAACCTCTACGAGTCCCGGCGCGGTGAGCCGATGCCCATCGAGGCGCTGGCGACGCTCGCCGGAAACTTCGCCCGCGGCGGTCCGTTCCGGGCGATCAACCCCATCCTCGGCGGCGTCGACGCCGAGGGCAGTCACGTCTACAGCATCGATCCCGCCGGCGGCGTCATGGCCGACGACTACACCGTCACCGGCAGCGGGATGCAACTGGCCTACGGCCTCCTCGAGAACGAGTACGAGGACGGTCTCTCGCTCGAGGACGCGCGATCGGTGGCGGCCCGCGCGATCGAGAGCGCCGTCGAGCGCGACACGGGCTCCGGGAACGGCGTGTTCCTCGCCGAGGTCACGGAGGAGGGCGTCGACATCCAGGGTCACAACGACTTCGACGACGTCGTCTAGGTCGCGCATCGATCGGTCCGCCGATTCGCCCCCGATTTCTGGTTGTCTTCTGCTCGCGCTCGCGCGCGTACACGTGACTTTTATTAGGTCCGGGGCGCTATCCGAAAGCAGGTTTTACATGTCCCAGGAAAGCGAGTACGGCGCCGGACAAATCCAGGTCCTCGAGGGCCTGGAGGCCGTGCGAAAGCGACCGGCGATGTACATCGGCTCTACCGATTCTCGAGGACTCCACCATCTGGTCTACGAAGTGGTGGACAACTCGATCGACGAGGCGCTGGCCGGCCACTGCGACGACATCACCGTCTCCATCAACGAGGACGGCTCGGTGAGCGTCGCGGACGACGGCCGGGGGATCCCCGTCGACACACACGAAGAGTACGACCGCCCTGCACTCGAGGTCATTCTGACCGTCCTCCACGCCGGGGGCAAGTTCGACAACAAGTCCTACCAGGTCTCCGGCGGCCTCCACGGCGTCGGCGTCTCGGTCGTCAACGCCCTCTCCGAGCGGCTCGAGGCCGAAGTCAGGCGCGACGGTGCGGTCTTCCGCCACGCGTTCGAGGGCGGCGAACCCGTCGGCGACATGGAGCGCGTTCGCGATATGGAGCCCGACGAGGAAACCGGTACCCGAATCCAGTTCTGGCCCGATACGGGCATCTTCGAGACGGGCGAGTTCTCGTTCTCGACGCTGTCGAACCGGCTCCGCGAACTGGCGTTCCTCAACTCGGGCGTTCGCATCACGCTCCGCGACGAGCGCGAGTCCGCCGCTGACGAGGACGGCCTCGTGACCGAGACCTACGAGTACGACGGCGGCATCCGCGAGTTCGTCGACTACCTCAACGAGACGCGCTCGGCGATGCACGACGACGTCATCTACTTCGAGGACGAGGAACAGAACATCCAGGTCGAGGTGGCGCTGCAGGCCACCCAGGAGCTGCAGGGGTCGATCCACGCGTTCGCGAACAACATCAACACTCGCGAGGGCGGCACCCACCTCACCGGGTTCAAGACCGCGCTGACCCGGACGGTCAACGACTACGCCAACGAGAACGACCTCCTCTCCGATCTCGAGAACAACCTCACGGGCGAGGACATCCGCGAGGGGCTGACCGCGGTCATCTCGATCAAACACCCCGATCCCCAGTTCGAGGGGCAGACGAAGACGAAACTCGGCAACAGCGAGGTCCGAGGCATCGTCGAGAGCGCCATGCACGAGGGGCTCGGCACCTACTTCGAGGAACACCCCGACACCGCGGAGGCGATCGTCAACAAAGCCGTCGAGGCCGCCAAGGCGCGGATGGCCGCCCAGAAGGCCGAGGAGCTGACCCGGCGGAAGTCCGCCCTCGAGTCCACCTCGCTCCCGGGGAAACTGGCCGACTGCCAGACCAAAGACCCCGATCAGGCCGAACTCTTCATCGCGGAGGGGGACTCCGCGGGCGGCAGCGCGAAACAGGCGCGGAATCCGGAGTTCCAGGCCGTGCTCCCCATCAAGGGGAAGATCCTCAACGTCGAGAAACACCGGCTCGACCGGGTCCTCGAGAACGACGAGATCCGAAACATGATCACCGCGATCGGCGCGGGGATCGGCGACGAGTTCGACGTCGACGACGTCCGCTACAAGAAGATCATCATGGCGACGGACGCCGACGTCGACGGCGCGCACATCCGGACGCTGCTGCTCACGTTCTTCTACCGGCACATGCGGCCGCTACTCGAGGGCGGCTACGTCTACGCGACCCAGCCGCCGCTGTATCGCATCCGGTATCGCGGCGAGACCTACGACGCGATGACCGACGCCGAGCGCGACGAGATCGTCGAGGAGAAGTGCAACGGCAATCCCTCGCAGGTCCAGCGGTTCAAGGGGCTGGGCGAGATGAATCCCGAGCAGCTCTGGGAGACGACGATGAACCCCGACAACCGCATCCTCAAACAGATCACGATCGAGGACGCGGCCGCGGCGGACAAGATGTTCTCCGTCCTGATGGGCGACGCGGTCGAGCCCCGCAAGCAGTTCATCAAGGATCATGCCCCCGAGGCCGAGTGGATCGACATCTAACGAACTTTTGCGCTCCGGGCACGCCTCCGGCGCGCCCTCGGCAAAACTTCGATGAAAAGCACTCCTCCCTCCCCTCCGCGCGGCAAGCCGCGCTCCGGGTCGATCGTCGGCCCGCTCGAGCGTCCGCAGAGCGGACGCTCTCACGGATGTAGTGCTTACGAACCGACTAAACGAGACCACGAAACCGAATGAAGACATGAGTTCAGACGTACCCGATCCGACGGACGTAGAGGCCAGAGTGGTCGAAAACGTCCGTATCGAAGACGAGATGGAGCAGAGTTACATCGACTACGCGATGAGCGTCATCGCGGGACGAGCCCTCCCCGACGTCCGGGACGGCCTCAAACCAGTTCACCGGCGCATCCTGTACGCGATGCACGAGATGGGCGTCACGAGCGGCTCTTCCCACCGGAAGTCCTCGTCGGTCGTCGGCGAAACGATGGGTGACTACCACCCGCACGGCGACAGCCCGATCTACGACGCGATGGTCCGGATGTCCCAGGACTTCTCGATGCGCTATCCGCTGGTCGACGGCCAGGGGAACTTCGGCTCGATGGACGGCGACCCGGCCGCCGCGCCCCGCTACACCGAGGCGCGGATGGCCTCCGTCGCCGAGGAACTCCTCGAGGACATCGACAAGGACACGGTCGACTTCTCGCCGAACTACGACGACCGCCTGCAGGAACCCGACGTGCTGCCGGCGGCGTTCCCGAACCTCCTCGTGAACGGCTCCTCGGGGATCGCGGTCGGGATGTCGACGAACATCCCGCCCCACAATTTAGGCGAGGTCATCGACGCGACGATCGAACTGATCGACAACCCCGACGCGACCGTCGACGACCTGATGGAGCACGTCAAGGGGCCGGACTTCCCGACGGGCGCGAACATCGTCGGCCGGGACGCTATCTACTCGGCGTACAAGACCGGCCGCGGTCGCATCCGCGTCCGCGCCGAGTTCGAGCTCGAGGAGTGGCAGTCCAACCGCGAACGCATCGTCGTCACCGAACTCCCCTTCCAGGCCAACAAGGCTCGCCTCGTCGAGCGCATCGCCGAGGACGTCAACGAGGGCGAGATCGAGGGTGTCTCCGACCTGCGCGACGAGTCCGACCGCGACGGCGTCCGCATCGTCATCGAACTCAAACGCGGCGCGAACGCCGACGTCGTCAAGAACAAACTGCTCGAGAACCACCTCGAGCGGACCTTCGGCGTCATCAACCTCGCGCTGGTCGACGGCCAGCCGCGGGTGCTCTCGCTCAAGGAGACGCTCGAGGAGTATATCGCCCACCGCCGCGAGGTCGTCCGGCGGCGCAGCGAGTACGACCTGGCCGAGGCCGAGGACCGCGCCCACATCCTCGAGGGTCGGCTGACGGCCGTCGAGAACGCCGAGGACGTCGTCGATCTGATCCGGAACAGCGAGGACCGGTCGGCGGCCAAAGCGGCGCTCCGGGAGGCCTACGACTTCTCCGAGGATCAGGCCGACCACATCGTCCGGATGCAACTCGGGAGCCTGACCTCGATGGAGGCTGCCGAGATCGAAGACGAGTACGAGGACGTCCAGGCCGAGATCGAACGCCTGACCGCCATCCTCGAGAGCGAGTCGGAGCTGTTCGCGGTCATCAAAGACGAACTCCGCGAGATCAGAGACGAGTACGCCGACGACCGCCGGACCTCGATCGTCGAGGATCAGGGGACCGTCACCCACGAGGACCTCATCCCCGAAGAGGAGGTGTTCGTCGTCATGACGGAGGACGACTACGTCAAGCGGATGCCGATCGACGGGTTCGACCCCCAGGGTCGCGGCGGCAAAGGGATCATCGGCGCGGACGTCAAGGAGGACGACCGCGTCTCGACGGTCTTCCGGGCGAACACCCACGACTACCTGCTCTGCTTTACGAATCAGGGGGAGGTATACCGGCTCAAGACCTACGAAATCCCCGAGATGGGACGGACCGCCCGGGGCAAATCGGCGGTGAACATCCTCGACCTCGATCCCGGCGAGGACATCACCGCCATCGTCGACACCGACGCCTTCGGCGACGACGAGTTCGTGACGATGGCCACGCGGAACGGCTACGTCAAGCGCACCGCCGGCGAGGAGTTCGACAACATCCTCTCGACGGGGATCATCGCCGCCGACCTCGAGGAGGGCGACGAGCTCGTCGACGTCGAGGTCACCGACGGCTCGCAGGACCTCGTCATCGCGACCGAGGGCGGCATGACGATTCGTTTCGACGAGGACGAAGTCCGCGCGATGGGGCGCAACGCCCGTGGGGTCAACGGTATCAAACTGCAGGAGGGCGACGCCGTAGCCGGGCTGGTCGCGACCGACGAGGGCGACGAGCAGGCGCTGCTGACGGTCACGGAGAACGGGTACGGCAAGCGGACGCTTCTCTCCGAGTATCGCACCCAGTCACGGTACGGCAAGGGGCTGATCGACATCAAGACCGGTGATCGTAACGGCCCCGTGACGGCCGTCAAGGCGGTCGCCGACGACGATCAGCTCGTGATGATGAGCGAACGCGGGCAGATCGTCCGGACCCGCGTCGACGAGATCTCGACCGTCGGTCGGAATACGATGGGTGTGATCGTGATGGACGTCGAAGCTGGGGACGCGGTCGCTGCGGTCGACGACATTCCGGCGGCAGCGGCCGGCGACGACGACGCCACCGGTGACGACGACGGCGCGAACTGAGCTGACCACGCGTCGCTCGGAACGCACCGGCTCGAGGGCGTTTTTCGCAGAGTGGTCGAGGAGCGAGAGCGCAGAGGCTAGACGGAAACGGTGGGAGAACGGGGGAGACTGCCGTGTCAGTGTGCCGGTTCTTCGGCCGGTGCGACCATGTCATCTATCCGCAAGATGAGGATGTTGTTCGTGTCGTCTTTGCCGTCGACGGTCCCCTCGATCAGGAGCTTCGAGAGCGGCGTCGGGCCGACGGTGACCGAATCGTCCTCGTGAATGTCGCTGAGCGTTCCCTGAATGTGGACCTCGGCGCGGCAGAGCTCCGGATGGTGGACGCTCGAGAGATCGATCTCCTCGATGATCGTGTCGTCGACGGGTTCGCCCTCGTGCTGTATCGGGACTGCCGCGGGCTCGTCCATCTGCTGGATCTCGAGCGCCTCGTAGGCCGACGCCGTGGGTTTGTAGCCGCCTTTCGGTCCCGGTACGCCTTCGACCAGCTGGAGTGCTTTGAGACTCTGCATCTGGTTGCGGATCGTTCCAGGGTTGCGATCGACCTGCTCGGCGATGTCCTCCCCTTTGATGGCGTCTTCGGTCTCCTTGTGGAGGTTCGTGAGTGCCCGGAGGATTTTCTTCTGGCTCGGTGTGAGTTCGATTGATGACATAGGTATTAATTCGTATTTGGATTCCTTAAATCCGGCGGGTCAGCCGGCTCGTTTCGCCAGTATTGTGACGTTTGACGCGGACCGGGGAAGAGGTTTTCCTTCGTTCTCCGCGAAGAGATCCGCATCTGTTTTATTCGTATATTGCTAACTCGGAACAAGACGAGGGGTGCGAGCGCCTGCGGCGATCGCGGAGGATCGCTCCGAACCCGACTACAGCTCGGGTTCCGCGGGCGGTGCGACCCAGACGTGGGTCGCGACGGATTCCGGGAGCGAGACGGGGTCGTCGGCCTCGCTCGAGCGAGCGGTCACCATTCCGAACGGGGCGACCTCGAGAATCTCGAGTTCGACGCCGGGCTCGACGCCGTGGTCCGCGAGATAGGAGAGCACGTCCGGGTCGCGGTCGGCGACCTCGGCGACGGTCACGACGGCCCCGGCGTCGAACTCGGCGATCGACTCCCCGTCGGGTCGTGTCGGGGGTTCGAGGTCGGCGCTGGGGATCGGCGACCCGTGCGGATCGACCTCCGGCTCGCCGAGCGCGTCGGCGACTCGGGCCTCGAAGTCCTCGCTGATGTGGTGTTCGAGCCGGTCGGCCTCCGCGTGGACCTCCGACCAGTCGTAATCGAGGTGCTCGGTGAGGTAGGCCTCGAGCAGCCGGTGGTGGCGGACGATCTCGAGGGCGACGGTCTCGCCCTCGTCCGTGAGGGTCACGCCGCGGTACTTCTCCCGGTCGACCAGTTCGCGCTCCTCGAGCTTGTCGAGCATGCTGGTGACCGTCGGCGACGTGACGTCCAGCTCCTCGGCGATCTCGGACGTCTTGATCCGGTCGTCGGTCTCGCGTTGGAGCTGATAGATCGCTTTGAGATAGTCTTCCATCACGTCGCTCAGCATCATGCTGTGCCGAATTTAGACGGGTCTATCCCTAAACCTGTCGCCACCGAGACCGCGATGGGATCGCCACGACCAAACCGGCCCGCCGTGTAGCGGTCGTATGGAGCGAACCGTCAGAATCATCGGTGCACCGATGGACTACGGGGCGAACCGACGTGGTGTCGACATGGGACCGTCCGCGATCCGATACGCCGATCTCGCCGACGGCCTCGAGCGGGCGGGCGTCGAGCCGGTCGACGACGGCGACCTGACGATGCCGCGGGCGGAAGAACGCGACCCGGACGCCGACCAGCCCACTCGCGGGAACGCGAAGTTCCTCCGAGAGGTCGAGGACGTCTGTACGCGGGTAAGCGAACGGGTCGCAGCGACCCTCGCGGACGGCGAGTTCCCGCTCGTCCTGGGCGGGGACCACTCCGTCGCGATCGGCTCGCTGACCGGTTCGGCGCGCGAGGCCGACCTCGGTGCCGTCTGGTTCGACGCCCACGCCGACCTCAACACGCCCGAGACCACCCCCAGCGGGAACGTCCACGGAATGCCCCTCGCCGCGGCCCTCGGTCGCGGCGCGTTCGGCGAGACGGAGTGGGCACCCGCGCCCCGCTTGCGCGAGTCGTCGATCGCCTACGTCGGCCTCCGAAGTATCGACGACCGCGAGCGCGAACTGATTCGCGAGAGCGACATGACGGCGTTCACGATGTCCGACATCGACCAGCGCGGCATCTCGGCGGTCGTCGAGGACGCCCTCGCGGTCGCGACGGACGGCACCGACGGCGTCCACGTCAGTCTCGACCTCGACTGGCTCGACCCCAAGGAGGCACCCGGCGTCGGGACGCCCGTCCGCGGCGGCGTCACCTACCGGGAAGCCCACGCCGCGCTCGAGGCCCTCTCGCGGTACGACGAGGACGAGGGAGTTCTCAGATCGATGGACGTCGTCGAAGTGAACCCGATCCTGGACGAGGCCAACGAGACGGCGACGCTGGCGGCCGAACTGACCGCGAGCACGTTCGGCAAACGGATACTCTAACGTCGCCGGCGAATGCCGCGCGCGTCGAACGAAGACCGTGTGCGAACTGTGAGCACACTGATTCCCGTTTCAACACCTTTGTATCATAGTGTTTCGCAGTGTCGCGTATGACTGAGAACGTCGTCGTGCTCGGTGCCGGGTATGCCGGAACCGGTGCGATCAAAAAGCTCCAGTCGGAGCTCGGGGGCAACGCGCGGCTAACGTGGATCGCTGACGTCGACTATCACCTCGTCCTCCACGAATCCCACCGCGTGATCCGAGATCCGAACGTTCGATCGGACATCACGTTCCCGGTCGAGCAGATCGCGGACCCGTCGACCCGATTCATCCAGGGCGAGGTCACCGGCCTCGATACCGACGAGCAGGTCGTCGAACTCGCCGACACGGACGACGTCGAATACGACTACGTCCTCGTCGGACTCGGCAGTCAGACCGCCTACTACGGCATCCCCGGTCTCGAGGAACACTCGCTGACCCTGAAGAGCCTCGACGACGCGCTCGAGATCCACGAGGCGGTCAACGCGGCCAGCCAGGAGGCGACCCGCGGGGACCCCGCACAGGTCGTGATCGGCGGTGCCGGCCTCTCCGGAATCCAGACCGCCGGCGAGATCGCGGAGTTCCGCGACAGCCACCGCGCGCCCATCGAGATCCACCTCGTCGAAGCGCTCGAGGAGATCTTCCCCGGCAACGACCCCGAAATTCAGCAGGCGCTGCGCGATCTGCTCGAGGAGGCCGGCGTCCAGATCCACACGGACGACCCGATCACCGAAGCCACCGCGGAGCAGATCGAGTTCGACGAGGGCGAGCCCCTCGATCACGACGTTCTCGTCTGGACCGGCGGGATCACCGGCCGCGACGCGATGGACGACGCCGACCTCGAGAAGGAACACAACCGCATCAACACGGGTGCGAACTTCCAGACCTCCGACGAGCGCGTGTTCGCGATCGGCGACTCCGCGATCATCGACCAGGGGGATCAGCCCGCACCGCCGACGGCACAGGCCGCCTGGCAGGCCGCGGACGTGGTCGGCGAGAACATCGCTCGCGCGATCGAGAACCGCCCGCTGCAGACCTGGGAGCACGAGGACAAGGGGACCGTCGTCTCCGTCGGCGAGGAGGCCGTCGCCCACGACGTCAAACCCGCGTTCGGCATCTCGCTCCCGGTCGACACCTTCGGCGGCTTCCCGGCCCAGAACCTGAAGAAGATGATCGCCGCCCGCTGGATCGCCGACATCACCTCCTGGAACGAGGCCCGCAAGTCCTGGCCGTCGCTGTAGCGTGGTCGATCACTGCTGATCCCGACTCGGTCGAAGCGCCTTCGTTCGAAAGCTACGCGGCGGCGGGTTCGTTCCCGTTCCCGTCCCCGTCGCTGTCGTCGCTCATCGATCGCGCCGGCACGCCCGCAACGGTCGTGTCCGGCGGGACGTCGCGGGTAACGAGCGAGTTCGCCGCGATGCGCGCGTCCTCGCCGATCTCGACGCCGGGGAGAATAATCGCACCGGCCCCGATCATCGCGCGCTCGCCGACGACGACCTCGCCCGTTCGGTACTCGTCCTGCAGGAATTCGTGACAGAGAATCGTCGCGTCGTAGCCGACGATCGCGTCCGCTCGCACCGTGATCAGGTCGGGCCAGAAGACGTCCGGCGTCGCCTCGAGCCCCCAGGAGACGCCGTCGCCGACCGTGACGCCGATGCGCCGGAGGAGCCAGCGCTTGAGTCGGAGGCTGGGCGAGATTCGGACCAGCCAGACGACGACGTAGTTGATCGCGACCCGGAGCGGGTGGCGAGCGGTGGTCCAGTGGGCCAGCGAGTTTCGCGGTCCGGGGGTCGGGTGGCGCTCGACGCGGTCGTGTCGCGGCGTCGTGTCGTCGGAACCCGTCACTGAGCGCATCGTTTCTCGCCTCGCTACATGAAACCGATCGGTTCGGAAGCGGGCGGCACGCGCACCGGTCGAACGGCGCCCTCGCCGCTCACCGCGGCGAGCCGGCTACGGAATCACGAGCCGGACCGTCGTCCCTCGCGGCTCGTTGTCCTCGATCGTGAACGTCCCCCCGGCTTTCAGCAGAATCGTCTGTGTCACCCAGAGCCCGACGCCCTCCGAGTGCGCCATCGGCGTTTCGATCCCCTCCTGAAAGACGGTTCGCTCGATCTCGGGCAGGCCCGGGCCGGTGTCGCTCACACAAATCGTGACGCCGTCGGCTCCGTCTGCGTCCATCGCCACGTCGACCGCCGGTTCGGCGACGTCGTTGTGCTCCACCGCGTTCTCGAGGAGTTCGTCGATCGCCGTCTCGAGGCGCGGATCGGTTTCGCGGACGACGCCGTCGGGAACGTCGGTTCGAATCGTCGCGTCGGGGTACCGGTTCCGAGCCTGCTCGGCCCGCAACTCGAGAAGCTGCGAGAGGTTGACCCGTTGGGTCCCGCTCGACTCGCCGAGGACGACGTCCCGGAGCAAGTGGGTCTTCTCGCTCAGTTCGACGAGGCGGTCGGTCTCGGTCCGAATCGTCTCGAGGCGATGGGCGGTCCCGTCGTCGTCGGGGAGATCGTCGGCCAGCAGGTCGGCGTTTCCCCGGATGATATTGCAGGTGTTTCGGAGGTTGTGCCGGATGATCCGCTGGAGGATGCTCGTCTGCTGGAGCGCCCGATCGAGCCGTTCGTTCGTTCGCTCGAGATCCCGTTGCCTGAAAGAGACCAGTCCGTAGAGGAGGACCGACGAACCGAGGACGAACACCCAGCCTTTGACCACCTGTACCGAGATCGCCAGCCCCAGGTTTTCGACGAGCGCGTAGATGAGGAGATCCGAACCGAGGATCCAGAGCGTGCCGATTACCGCGTAGGTCGCGGCGATGGCAGCCGGTGATCGAGCGACCACCGATCTCTCAATCACGTTCGGTCACCGATCTGACGATCGAATCCAGAACGTTTCAAGCTTCGGGCCGGTCGCGTGACGAGACGCTCCCGCAGCCGCCCCCTCGGAACGCTCCAGACGCCGCGATGGCGACGTCGCCCGGTCCAGCCGGTACCCGACCGCCACATCCCTCCCTAGTTAGGGATCACTGGTGTGTCGATCGCCGATCAACGACCGCTATGACACAGTCTCGCTTGGAGTCCCTCGAGGTAGACGCCGTCTGCACGATTCTCTCGGACGCGACGCGACGATCCATCGTGTGCTACCTCCGAGAGGTCGAGTCGGCGACCGCACGCGAACTTGCGGGGCAGCTCGCATCGTCGGACGGTCACGGAGCCGATGACGCCGGCCACGACTCCCGGCGCACCGCGCTCGTCGAACTGGTCCACGTCCACCTCCCGCGACTCGCCGAACACGACATCGTCGAGTACGACGATCCCGCCGAGGAAGTGACGCTGGGCTCGAACGTCGACGAGGTCGAGGCGTTCGTCGAGCCGTCCGAGGGGACTGCGGCCGAGTGACGGGCTCCGTCAGTCCGCGTCGCTTCCGCTGACGGCCGACCGCGAACCGGGAGTCCCGACGAGTTCCCGAAACGCGGCCCCGGACAGGTCACACCGGTAGGCCGGCTTGAACATCATGTTCGCGCCGCCGGCGCGTACGTTCCACGCCGATTCGAGTTCGTCGCGCAGGTAGTACTGCGGTCGATCGTTGCCTGCCGCGACGTAATAGTCGCTGAGCCGAATCGGGTTTCGCCGGAAGAGACCACCGGGCTCGCGGCCGTCGACGATCACGACTCGTTTCTCGAGGTAGAGGTCGCCGTCGCGGGCGCGTTTCGCGTGCGCGTTCGCCGGATGCGCGTCGAGAATCGCCTCGCGCTCGGCGGGCGGCGTGTCGGGGCCGACGACGACGACGTCGTCGACGGTGAAGTAGCCGATCAGATAGCGGTGGGCGCGGTCCCCGCCGGGCCGGCGCAGGCCGGCGTAGAAGCCGACGACGTCGCCCGACTCGAGCGCGCGCAGCCGCGAGACGTAGCCGCTGGTCCGGTGTTCGCCGTAAGTGAGCGCCGCGAAGTTGGGGTCGCGGTGGAGCGGCCACGACTCGAGGGCGTCGCCGGCGACGGTTTCGGCCCCGTCGTGGATCGGTTGGGGCGTGATGCGGGTCGTCAGATCCGCTGCGGTCGCGTCGCGGGCCCGCAACTGCCACGATCCGAGCGTCTCGGACTCGGACGTCTCGCGGGTTTTCTCCGGGATCGGAACGTACTCGAAGCGGCCGTCGTCGTACAGGGGAGCCAGCGCGCCGAGGTTCGTGGTATCAGCGCCGACGCCGGCGAGAACGACAGTCATGGCTCGGTCGTCGTATCGGTCCGCTCGAGACGATGATAAAACCGCCGATCGACACGCCGCCGCTCGGGCGACGCGTTCGCCGCGTTCGGACCCCGCGCTCGAACTGCTCGTCCCGGGCGTCAGCGGGAGTGACTGGCCAGCCCACCTGAGCTAGTCTGAAGTGTGATGCCGTGGAACACGCATCAATGACGCCGGACATACGCCGAGCGGCCGCGATCTGTACGCACTGTGAGAACGTGCTCGCGGTCCGGATACTCCGAGACGAAACGGTGCAACCGATCGGAATCGACGGACGCTGTGCCTGCGGCAACGAATCGTACCGAGTGCTGGGCGACGGGACGACGGCTACCGACTGACCTCGTCACCGATCGGTCGTTCGAGCGGCGTAATAGAGCGGCAGCGAGAGGACGAGAAAGACCGCCCCCATCGCAGCGATCCCGATCCAGACCGTCGACAGCCAGCGGCCGGGAAGCATCCCCGCGATCTCGAGGAGCCAGAGGAGACTGTAGACGCCGACGACGAGCAGGGTGGCGACGTACGCCCGCAGGAGCCACCCGGCGACGCGGTAGAGCGTCGTTTTCGCGACCGACGGCGGGACCGGGTCCTCGAGGCGACCGATCATTCGCTCACCGCCCGGCCCGCGACGGACGCCGCCCGCCCCACGAGACCGGCAGTCGAACTCGAACGTCTCCTGTGGCCTGCCCGCGGACCCGGATCGCCGTCGATTGCGTGCGACACCATCGGAACGATACGCTACGTTGGAGAATCCACCCGCTTGAATCTTTGTGCCGATCCGGACCCCGCGCTACTCGAGGCGCTCGGGACGCCGCCACGACCTCGACGCCGGCAGTCCGCAGGAGTCGACGACGGCGAGAGGTACCCTTATCGGGACGGCCGTTCCACACCCGCGTATGCGTGTCACCTTTCTCGGCACGGGCAGCGCAATGCCCACCGGCGAACGCTTTCAGGCGGGAATTCTGGTTCAGGACGACGGTCGGACGCTGTTGCTCGACTGCGGTGCCGGCGCGCTCCAGCGGCTCCAGCAGTCCGGCGTCGGCTACGAGACCGTCTCGACCGTCCTCCTGACGCACCATCACCTCGATCACGTCACCGATCTGCTGCCGCTGATGAAGGCCCGCTGGCTCGCCGGCGAGGACCACCTCGAGGTCGTCGGCCCGCAGGGAACCAAGCGGCTGGTCGACGACCTCCTCGACGTCTACGAGTACATGCAGGGAAAACTCGATCTCCAGGTTCGAGAGGTGGTCGCCGGCGAGTTCTCCGTCGCGGGGTTCGACGTCTCGGCCTACGAGACCCGACACTCGGTGCCGTGTCTGGCCTATCGGTTCGACGACCGCTTTACCTTCAGCGGCGACAGCGAGGCCTTCGCGGGGCTGGCGAACTTCGCCGAGGGGTCGGCGATCCTCGCTCACGACTGCTCGTTCCCGGACGACGTCGATGTCTCGAACCATCCGACGCCCGATACCCTCGGCCGGGCGCTGGCCGATCGAGAGATCGGTCGCGTCTACCTGACCCACCTCTATCCCCACACCGAGGGGCGGCACGACGAGATGCTCGAGTCGATCGCCGCCCACTACGACGGCGACGTCCGGTTCGCCGACGATCTCAAGACCGTTTCGATCGAGTAGTCGGGCAGCCGCCGACCGCACCGCCGGTCCGGTTCTAATTCCAATGCTGATTCTGACTTCGGTTTCGGTTCCAGTTCTGGTTCGAGATCCGGTTTCGACCATAACCCCTCCTAACAGCGGGTTTCCGCGGCTCCTGCAGCTGTCTCTCGGTTCGGGATCTGCTGACACGAATCCCGAACAGGTATATATGACCGAGTTTGTAGGATCATAACAACAGAATGGTTCCACCCGAGCTTTCGCGACTGGACAGCGAGGTGAACGAATGAGCGTACCCGATCGGCTCGCGGACATCGTCACCACGCACACACGGATCGTACTCGTGGTCCTCCTGCTCACGACGGCGCTCGTCGGGGCCGGGATGCCGATGGTCGACGACGACTCCTCGCTCGACCAGTTCGAGAGCGAATCCGACGAGGCGAAAGCGATCGAGCGAATCGACGAGAACTTCACGAGTCAGCAACGGGAGAACACGACCAGCATCCAGCTGATCGCGCGCGGCGATAACGTCCTGACGAAAGACTCCCTGGTTTCGTCGCTCGAGTTCCAGCAGGAACTCCGGGCGAACGAGTCGATCAATTCGACGCTCGTCGAGAACCGGTCGATCACCGGCGTCGAGAACGTCGTCGCGATTACGGCGATCAAAAACGAGGAGGCCGCCGAACTGAACGAGACGAGCGCACGACTCGAAACCGGACTCGACGAGACGATCGGCCTCCAGCGCCAGTACGAGCAGTTGAACGAGTCCTACGAGAACGGCGCGATCGACGACACCGAGTATCAGGCGCGCTCGAGCGAACTCGAGGCGCAGTTCGACGCCACCGTCGAGAACGCGACGGCGGGACTCGACGAGAACCAGACGGCGCAGTACGAGTCGGCCGTTCAGCAGGCCCGAGCGATCGAATCGCAGCGCTACGCGATCCGCTCACAAAGCGAGAACCCGGAGGAAAACCCCGAGTACCAGCAGCTCGGCGAGCAACTCGAGGGCGTCTATCGGGCCGGAACGGCCGGCGTGCTCGAGGCGGAGTACGCGGCGCTGCAGAGCGAGACCCAGCCGCCGCTCGACGAGCAGCTCGCGACCCTCGAGAACATGAGCGACGCGGAGTACGAGCGGATTCTCGAGGAGACGCTCTCCTCGGACGGATCGGACGACAACGCCGCGATCGCGTTGATGCCCTCGTCCTACGAGCCGGGTAGCACCGAAGCCGAAACGCGGATGACCTTGGTGGTCCAGTCGACGGCCAGCGACGGGACCGGCGGGATGGGCGGCAGTGCGGTCAGCGAGCGAATCACCGACAGTCAGCTCCACATCAGCGACCTGGCACAGAATCAGGAGCAGGACTACGTCACCTTCGGCGCCGGCATCATCACCGACGAGATCGACCGCTCGATGGGCGACAGCCTCGCCATCGTCGGCCCGCTGGCGCTGCTGTTCGTCGTCATCGCGCTCCTGGTCGCGTACCGCGACCTGCTCGATATCGTCCTCGGGGTCGCCGGGATCATCGCCGTCCTCGTCTGGACGTTCGGCTTCATGGGGTGGGCGGACATCGCCTTCAACCAGATGTTCGTCGCGGTGCCCGTCCTCCTGATCGGCCTGTCGATCGATTACGCGATTCACGTCTTCATGCGTCACCGCGAGCAGCGGGAAGCCGACGGCACCGGCGGCACCGTCCGCGGCTCGATGACGATCGCGCTGGCGGGCGTGGGCGCCGCCCTCGTCTGGGTGACGGCCACGACCGTCATCGGCTTCCTCTCGAATCTCGTCAGTCCGATCGGTCCCATTCGGGAGTTCGGCGTCGTCAGTTCCGTCGGGATCGTCGCCGCGCTGATCGTCTTCGGCGCGCTGATCCCGGCCGCCAAGATCGAGATCGACGAGTTCCTCGAGTCTCGCGGCATCGATCGGCGCAAACGCGCGTTCGGGACCGGCGACGGCCGCTTCAGCGACGTCCTGACGGTCGGCTCGACCGCCGCTCGCCGGATCCCGATCGTCGTCATCCTCCTCGTCGCGTTGCTTACCGCGGGCGGCGCGTACGGCGCGACCCAGGTCGACACCAGCTTCCAGGAGGAGGACTTCCTCGCGGAGAGTCCCCCCGCGTGGACGGACCGCCTCCCCGGCGGGATGGCACCCGGTGAGTACCACGCCAAGGACAACCTCGAGTTCGTCAACGACAACTTCCAGCGCCAGGACCGGCAGGCACAGATCCTCGCCGAGGGCAACGTCGACGACGACGAGTTCCTCGAGGCGGTCGACACCGCGCGGAACGATACCGCGAACAGCGGCGTCGCCCACACGCTCGCGACCGGCGACACCGACGTGCAGGACCCGCTCTCGACGATGGAACAGGTCGCCGCACAGAACGAGTCGTTCAACGAGTCGTTCACCGCGGCGGACACCGACGGCGACGGCGTCCCCGACGAGAACGTCTCGGCGCTGTACGACCAGCTCTTCGAGATCGACGATGAGAGCGCGAGCCAGGTCCTCCACCGGACCGACGGCGGGGAGTACGAGTCGGCACGGCTCGTCATCTCCGTGGACGGCGGTGTGACCGCCAGCGAGACGACCAGCGAGCTGCGGACGATCGCCAGCGATCTCGAGGCGAACGGCGACGGTGACTGGAGCACGATCGCCACCGGCGATCCGATCGTCAGCCACATCGTCGAACAGGACCTGCTGGACACCGTCCTCGAGAGTCTCGTGATCACGCTCGTGGCGGTGTTCCTGTTCCTCACCGCGGCGTACCGGCTGACGGGGAACAGCGCGACGCTGGGTGCCGTCACCCTGCTGCCGGTCGCGTTCTCCGTCAGCTGGATTCTGGGGACGATGTACCTCATCGGCATGCCGTTCAACGTGTTGACGGGGATGATCACGAGCCTCACCGTCGGGCTCGGCGTCGCCTACAGCATCCACGTCAGCGCCCGGTACACGCTCGAGCTAGAGCGACAGGGTAACGTCTGGTCGGCGCTGCGAACGACCGTCACCGGCACCGGTGGCGCACTGCTCGGCAGTGCGGCGACGACCGTCGGCGGGTTCGGAACGCTCGCCTTCGCCATCCTCCCCGCACTCCGGCAGTTCGGGATCATCACCGGGCTGACGATCACGTACGCGTTCCTGGCGAGCGTCGTCGTCCTGCCGACGCTGCTGGTCCTGTGGACGCGGTACTTCGGGCCGGACGTCTCGTTCGACGCGTCGGACGACCGGCTTGCAGCGACCGCCGCGAGCGACGGCGGGACCGAACTCGATCGAGGTGGCGACGAGTGAGCGGCGGCAAGGCCGCGGCCGTCGACGCCTTCGAGCAGCTCGGGCTCACCAGCTACGAGGCCAAGGTGTTCATCGCGCTCCACCGTCTGGGTGCCGGGACGGCCAGAGACGTCGCCAACGTCACGGACGTCCCGCGCTCGCAGGTGTACAGCGTCGCCGAGAGCCTCGAGGATCGCGGGCTACTCGAGGTCCAGCAGTCGAATCCGATCCGGTACCGGCCGGTCAGCGTCGACGAGGCGCGAGAGATCCTTCGGGAGCAGTTCGAGCGCGAACAGGACCGCGCGTTCGAACACGTCGAAACGGTCAAGAACGAGCCGGTCGGGGAGGAGACACAGGAGGACATCTGGACGGTTCGCGGCCGTGATCGCGTCGCGGATCGAGCGGTCGACATCATCTCGCAGGCCGACGAACGGATCGTCTTCGGCGCCCGCCTCCCGGAACTCGTCACCGACTCGATCGAACGGGCCCTCACCGAGCGCGCCGCGGCCGGCGTCACGGTGATCATCCTCAGCAGGTCGGAAGCGATCGAAAACCGGTTCGCCGACCACGAGGGCATCGTCCTCAGCCACCCACCGGACCACCGGGCCGACGATCAGCGATCGGGCCGAATCGTCGTCGCCGACAACGACAGCATCCTGCTGAGCGTTCTCGGTGGCGAGCGGTCCGAGACCGCGATCTGGAGTTCGGGGTCGGTGTTCGCGTCCGTCCTGATCCAGCTCATCGAAGCGGGCGAAGAGTTGCCGCCGGAGTAAGCGCGGTCCGCCTGCCGCCGCCGTCTCACAGCGCGGTGTCGATTTTCGGCGTCGCCGCTCGAGCACGAACCGAGCGCCCCGACGCTCGACGACGAGAATCGTCGACTCGCACCCCGAACGAGAGCGGTCGGCTCGATCACTCGAGGCGATATCGCAGCAACGCCGCGATCCCGCCGAGGTTCGAGAGCTGCTGGCCGGGCGGGAACTCGCTCGAGAAGACCGTCACGTCGCCGCCTTTCTGTTCGGCCGTCCGCACGATCTCGTCGACGCTGATCGCCCACTCGCCGTCCGGTCCGCGTTCCTTCTGTAACCGATCGTCGAGCACGAGCAGACGCTCGATCGCACCGAACTCGGCGGCCTGCGCGACCTGTTCGGGGCCGTAGGCCGCCTTGGCACCCTCGGCCATTCTCCGGGTGAGTTCGTCGATATACTCGGCCTCGCTCTCGATGCGGGTCTCCTCCTGGACGTCCGCGACGGCACCGCGCTTGAGCACCTCGTGGACGCCGCGGTCGCCGACAGCCGCCGTGTCGACCATCGTGATCATCTCGGCGACGTCCGGCTCGTTCTCCTCGAGGTACTTGTACGCGTCCTGTTTGGTGAAGCCGGGTCCGGCGAGGATGATCGCGTCGACCTCGAGCCGCTTCAGGACCGTCGCGAGTTCGGCGAACAGCTCAGAACGCCCCCGCGCGTACTCGCCTTTTCCGGTCGTCCCGGTGATCGTCGCTCGCTCTTCGGTGCCGTACTGAGCGACCGTGTGGACGTGGGCTTGCCCCTCCTCGACGGTCGCGATAGCGACGTCGGGGTTTTCGGTCGCCTCCTCGGCCTCCTCGAGTCGGGCCCGCTGGTCGGGCTTGAACCGCTTCTCGATCGATAGCTCCTCGCGTTCCTCGACGTTGAGGGTGTGGTGAAAGCCGAGCTGATCCTCGCGCGAGCAGGCGACGATCTCGCCGCCGACCCGGAGCCGGTTGGCGAATTTGTGAAACTCGACGTCGTCGACGGCGATGGCGACCCACATGTGTTCGCGCTCGCCGCCCGTGTCCCGCATCTGGTCGTCGTTGCGCTGGATCCGCCGAGTCGTATCGCCCGCGACGCGGTCGCCGGGCTCGAGGACGTACTGCAGGTGCCAGAGGTCGTCGACGCTCTCGGGGACGACGGTGACCCGTTCGCGGCCGCCCTCGACCTGCTCCCGGTCTTTGATCTGCATGGGCGTGGATTCGCGGGGCCGCGGTAAGTGGACTGCGATCGGGACGTCCCTCGGTCGACGCGGCGATCGCCGACGCAACCGGGGTTCCCGGGTCGACGGGAGACACGTATCGCAGGTAGCGACAGTCGTGTATATTGTTATCGATTGACGTGGTTAGGGAGCGACGCTATGATCGTTGCGACCCTCCGCTAGGGTATGAACCTGGGATACACCGCTCGACTCGAAGACTTCGGAACGCGTTCGCTCGTGACGCACGCGATCATGGCGCTGACGTTCGGTAGCGCGATCGTCGCGGGGCTGTTCGTCGACGGGCAGGTCGGACTCGTCTCGTTCGTCGCGTTCCTCAACTTCACCGCCGGCGTCTGGATCGCACAGTCGATTCACTCGCTCGGGAACGCACGGACCGACGATTCGTACAACGGAATCCTGTCCGTGCTGTCCGACACCACCGGCGAAAAGAACTACCACGGGCTCGATACCGGCCGACTCGGTCGGCTGGTCACGTTGATCGCGGGTGTCACTGCGGCCTCGCTGTTGGTCTCCGGAGAAGTCCTCTCCGGCACGCTGGCTTCGATCGGCGCCGTCGCGATCGGCGTCGTCGCGCTCGTGACCGCCATGGTCGGCTTCCTGATCGCGATGGGGTCGTCGTTCGACGCGGCCGAGCGACGGGCGGTCCGCAACATCGACCGCGAACGCGACCGCCGCGAGGCGGAGGCGGCCGGCCGACCGACGGCCGAATTCGAGGACGAGTCCGACATCCGGATCTCGATTCACGAGGTCCACATGGACGAGCCGACCTCGGAGCGCCGATAACGACGACGACCGCGGTTCCGCGCGGCGGTCACCGCCTTCGACTTCGGCGTCCGGTACCCTCGAGTTCCGTCCGCACCTGATCCGCGGACTGAGAGTCGATGCCGACCACACGTTGCTAGTTTTATGGTTGTGAACGGTGGCTCGACGAGTGAGGCCGCACCCGAGAGCGGACGGCAAAAATGCCAGACACGAACGCAGATTCCACCGATCCGGTCCGTATCGTCGTCTACCTCCGAGCCGATGCGTCCGCGGCCGTCGTGGACCCGCTCAGGGAAACCGTCACGCGAGCGCGTCGCCTCGAGGACGGGGATGGAGACGCAACCGTCCGCGTCGAGACGTGGGCGTCGGTGCGGCCCGTCCTCGAGAAACTCGACGATTCCGGACCGTCGGTGTCGCCCACTGTCGAGGAGTTTCAGCGCTGGGCCGACCGCGAGGGGTACGCGCTACGTTCGTTCGAGCGGTGCGAAACCACCTCGATGGTCGGGCAACGGCCCGCCGTCCAGGTTCGAGTGCCGACCGTGTGCGTGGCCGTGTACGAAGGCGAGGATCTCCAGTGCGTCGCACCCTGTTCGAACGGTGACCGCACCTACACCGTCGCGGAGTGTCTCACCGCGCTCGAGAACGGGGCGACGGACCCCTTCGTCACGCCGGACGACGCTGGCCGGGACGAACCGGTGCGAGACCGGATCGACGACTGCCTCGGAGATCGCACCCGGATCGGCGACGAGGACTAGCGGCTCGACGGGACGCGGCGCTCGGACTCGAGCGCGGCGACGGGGCACGGGGCTCAGGGTCCGGGAGTCGATACGGGACCGATTCAGTCCCTGAGCTCCTCGAGTTTTCCCTTCGCTTTCTCGAGACCGGATTCGAACGTCTCCTCGATCTCCTCGACGGAGCGCTCGATGTAGTGGACGCGCTCCTTGGGGACCCGGCGAACGATGTCGTTCCCGTCCTCGTCGGTGCCGTACGCGAACAGCCAGTGGTCTTGAAAGTAGGCGATCCGGTCGTTGTCGACGGTGACCCGCTCGTCGTTCTCGCCGGGCGTCTCGTAGACGATGGTCGCGGTGCCCAGTTCCGGCTCGGTGTCGGTGTCGATGTCGATGTCCACCATGGTCGTCGCGTCCACGATCCGCCGTGTCAGTGTGGAGCCGGCAGCTGCCGGCAGACGCGGCCCCTCTCGCGTGGCGACACGCGGATTCCTCGCTGAGAGCCCCCGGCGAGCGGGCGATCCCGTCAGTCGGACCCGGATTCGGTCGACTGGCCCGATCGCTCGTCCGCGTCGGTGTTCCGGAGACCGCTATCGTCCGTCGGCGTCGGTTCGGCCTGCTCCGCCTGGTACGGCTCCGTCCCGGGACCGAGCGCCAGAAACACGAAGAACCCGACCGTGACGACCATCGCCACGACGACGACGGCGGCGACGACTGTCGGTCCGTCGATCCCGCCGCCGAGTACGGCGGGCGACAGCGCCTCGAGTGATGATGTCATCGGCCGTGCTAGCCGGGGGCTCCCGATCAGCGTTGAGCCGTACATCGCTGGGTCGCAGCCCGGCCGCCGTCAGCGGGGCCGTCTGAGCGCGTGTGATCGCGACTCGTTCGGACCGACCGCGACCGGTCGGCGACCTATTTCTCCGTGATCCGGCTGCCGCCCGGCGGCATGAAGTGCTGGATCCGGTCGGGGCTGGCGATCTTGCGGACGAACGTCTCGTCCTCGAACCGCTCCCGGAAGCGACGATAGAGCCGCTTGGCCGTGTCCGCCTGGGCGTACTGTCCGGGCTCGAGTTCGATCGCGGTCACCGCCCGGTCGTCGACGGCCGACGGCGGGCCGCCGATGACGCGCGTGTACGGTTCGCACTGGATACCGACCGCCGCACCGACCGCCGTATCCCGGTAGTACGTTCGGTCGCCCCGGATCGCGAACCCGCCCTTCTCGAGGTACTCGCCGCTCTCGGGCGTCTTCGAGACCTGGTCCGAGTCGACGGCGTAGACGTCGCCCGCGTAGCGGCCGTCCTTCCAGACCGACGAGTAGGAGACGGCGAACTGGGCGGCCTCTTCGATGCTCGAGTCCGGTAGTTCGATGTCGCTCGAGGAGGCCTCGCTCGGATCGGTCGCCTTCAGGACGGTGACGGGGCCGCCGTGGGCCTGCGTGTGGAGGACTTTGTCGCCGGGCTCTAGGTACTTCTTGACGAGTTCCTCGTTCTGGTCGGCGTTGCGGCCGCCGATTACGAGGAAGTCGTCGCTGGTGTGGAACCAGCGAAACCGATCGAACCAGGGTTCGTTTTCCCGGATCGGGATGGACGGTTCCGAGAGCCAGTCGCGGCGATCCGCCTCCTCGCCGTCGTCCGACTCGGCTTCGTCCGCGGTCTCGCTGTCGTCGGCCTCCCACTCGTCGCGGCGGCGCTTGGCGTCCGCTAAGTCCGCTCGCGTGTTCTCGATCGCCGCCAGCGCGCCCTCTTTTTTCTCCTCGACGCGCTTGGCTTCGGTGTAGAGCCGGTCGGCGTTCTGTTCGACGCCCTGCCGGGCGACGAGGTCGATCCGGTCGCCGTCGATCTCGACGGTGACCGTCCCCTCGCTGCCGTCGACGTCGACGACCGCCTCGGCGGCGTCGATGCCGCGGTCGGCACCCTCCTCGAACCGCTCCCGTATCTCGTCCCAGGAGCGATCCTCGTCGCGGGCCCCACGTACCGTCGAGAGGATGTCGTCGACCAGTCCGTACTTCGCGTAGAGCAGTTCGGCCTGCTCGCGCAGCGACTCGGCCTCCTGCTCGAACCCCTCGATCGCACCCCGCTGTTGCTCGATGATCCGCTCGTGTTTGGCGATCTCGGACTCGAAGTCCGGGCGCTGGTCGGTCGGGTCCGGCTCCGCCTCCTCGGCGAGCTCGAGCCGGAAGAAGTAGTCGTCCAGCGCGGACAGGAACGACTCGTAGGATTCCCCGTCGAGACCCTCGTCCTCGCGTTCCTCGAGCGGGAACGGCGTGACGTCGACGACGCGGCCGTCGCTCGCGTCGGGGTCGCCATCGTCCGCCTCGGCGTCGCGCTCGAGGTAGAGCCGCGGATCGAAGTTCCCGTTTCGGAGATCGATCGCGAGCCGTTCGATCGCCTCGTAGAGCCGGTCGTAGACGGTCTCGTCGGCGTCCGAGATGTCCAGTCCCTTCTCGACGCCGGCGCGGGTACACAGCTCCTCGGCGTAGAGGCCCCCGAAGTTGAGCTGCGTCGCGAGCGTTCGGACGACGTCCGTGTCGGAGTCGTCCATCTCGTGGTCGAACGCCTCGCGAGAGATCGTCAGCGGGTTCGTCCGGGTGTCGGGGAACTCGTAGCGCGAGCCCGGGACGACGGTCCGGGACTTCAGCCGGACGGTCTCGAGCGAGTCGATGACCTCGTACTCGCCGTCGGTGACCGCGACGTTCCCCTGCCCGAACAGTTCGACGATGATCCGGGTCGTCCCGTCGTCGCGCTCGAAGACGAACTCGAGGATGCGGTCGAACTCGTACTGCTCGACGCCGGCGAAGTCGGCACCCGACAGCCGATTGCGCAGCATCATCGCGAACTGCGGCGGCCGGCCGGGGGCGTCGGGCACGCGCTCGGGGGCGACCGTGTGGGCTCGCTTGACCTCGCCGACCTCGAGAATCAGTTCCATCCGGCCCCGGTCGAAGTCCCGCATCTTGAGCCGGACGAGATCGTCACCGTAGAGGTAGGCTTTGTCGACCTTCGCTCCCTCGTAGGCCCCGAGTTCCCCGACGAGGGCGGCGAGGTCGACACTTGTAAGCTCCCGCTTTGGATCCATACCTCACACTGCCCGGTCCGGTCAAAAAGACGTGTCGCTCCGACGCGAGCGGCGTCCGCCGGCGAAAACGCGATGCCGCGGGCGAACGGCCCTGTCCTCGAGCCCGCCGCGCGAGGTCGGAAGGCCTAATCCGTGTCGGGACCCAGCACGAGACATGCACGACGCTGTCGGCGGATCCGTTCACGGAGGGCGGGACGCATGAGCGCGGACGACGAGCGACCGTGGCAGAACGTCTCCAAATTTCCGGACTTCCTCGAGCACCTCGAGAGCCAGGGCGGCGCTACGGTCAGCGGGATCATCGACCGGATCGAGGCCGACATCGACATGGACGGTGTCGTCTACCACGATCGCGGCATCCGATCGCCGGGGTACGACGCCACGTTCGTCCCCGAACAGGAGGGGGCGCGACTGCGTCCCGCGTTCAGCGTCGAACTTCACACCGTCGGCCCCCGCAGCGTCTGGGCGGTGTTCGACGCGACGCTCTCCTGGGACTTCTACCTCCTCGAGTCGGCGGGCATCGCGGCGATCGCTTGGGTGAGCGACGAGGAGTACAACGCCGAGGAGGCCGGGATGTTCCTGTCGAAACACGACGCGCTCGCCGCGGGTCGGTTCTCCTTCGGCACTTTCATCTACGCCGGCGAAGACTGGCAGGAACAGCGCGAACTCATCGAGGGGACGGACGCGCCGGCGTTCCTCCAGCGCGACGACGGCAGCACGCTCGTTCCCACCGATCAGGCCGATTTCTACAACGTCGTCAACTCCACGCCCGAGGACTTCCGCACGAACGGCGGGAACGCACCCGCCCACCTCGGCCTGCTCGAGCTCGAAGTCACGATCGACTGACAGCACGCGGCCGGCAGCGTATCCACCGATCGCAAGCGTTTTCGAGACGGCGGCGAACCGAACCGACATGTCCCCGCTCGGCGAAGTCGTCCTCGTCGCCGCAATCGCGGGCTGTACGACCGGGATCGGTGCACTACCGCTCTTGCTCACGGACCGGATCAGTCACCGCGTCTACGACGGCTCGCTCGGGCTCGCCGCGGGCATCATGGTCGGGGCCGCCGTGTTCGCGCTCGTCCTCCCCGGCCTCGAACTCGGCTCGCCGCTCGAGGTCGTCGCCGGAATTCTCGCAGGCGGCGGGTTCCTCCTCGCGGTCAACGCCGGTTTCCCCCACCTGCATCTCCTGTTCCGCGGGGAGCGTATCGAAGGCACGACGGGGACGTTCGATCCCGCGGGCGAGTTGCCCTCGGCCGAGGGCGAACCGATCGGCGACGGCGGCGACGACCTCCGACGGGCCGCGCTGGTCGGCGGCACCGTCACCATTCACAACGTCCCCGAGGGGCTGGCGGTCGGCATCGCGTTCGCGAGCGGTGAAACCGCACTCGGGCTCGCCATCGCGACGGCGATCGCCGTCCAGAACGTCCCCGACGGGTTCGCGATGGCGGTTCCCGCGGTCCGGGCGGGCGTCACCGCACCCCGGACGCTCCTCTACACGACGGTTTCGGGCGGCGTTCCGGAGCCAATCGCCGCGGCCGTCGGCTTCTCGCTGGTCGCGGTCGTCTCCGGTCTCTTCCCCGTCGCCGCCGGCTTCGCCGCCGGCGCGATGATCGCCGTCGTCTTCCGCGAACTCATCCCCTCGAGTCACGGCCACGGCTACGCCGACACGGCGACCGCGGCGTTCGTCGGCGGCTTCGCGATCATGCTCGTCGTCGACACCGTCCTCGCGGTCTGAGTCGGACAGTCCCGCTTCGCCGCCGTCTCGGCCGCCGTTTTCCGCACACTTATAGTGTTGTGACGGTTACATTTTCGTATGATCTCTCGAGAGAACCGCGTCCTCGCCGTCGCGTTCGTGCTCTATTTTCTCGCGCTCGGAACCGGCGCAGCGCTCGGACTCGAGGGGGCGGCGTTCGCGGCCGCCCTCATCGTCGGCGTTCCGATCCTCGGACCGCAACTCTACCTCGCGGCCACCGGCGACGACGAACTCCCACCCGAAACGCGGGTCCGGACGGGCGTGCTGCTCAGCGTGTTTTTGCTCGGCCCCATGGGGGCGAGCGTGACCGGCGGCGAGCGACGGATGATCTGGGGGTTCGCCCTCGCTCTGTTCCTCGGACTCCTCGCGTACGAATTTCGGTCCGGATACCGGCACCGAACGGCCGACCGCTGACGGTATCCGCCGCGTCGTGATCGCCGTGAGTACTCGAGATCGAGCGATCGGAGAACGCGACGGGGCGACGGACGGTCGGAATGGGTCCGGTATCGGGCGCGCCGAGAGTCGCTACAGGGGATCGAGCGACGGGTGGGGATCGGCGCGCCCGAACGGGTAGCAATGCGGTGTGCCGCTGTCGGAGTGGGGGAGTTGACAACGGTGCCGACGACTGTCGGCAGACAGTAGTATCCCGGACACCACTATAAATTTTGTGTAACAGAATGTGAATAATATAGGGCCGGATACTGCCGGCAGCGAGTTGATACGGCGAGATGACCGGACCGTCGTCGAGGACGAGTCCGTCTCACTCCCCGATTAGCTGAATTGAGGCGCTAAGCTCCCTTCCTCAGCGAGCGCCGAAGGCGCGAGCAGGGAGGGGATACAGCGCCGCTCGTTTTTAAATCCGTCACAGACGTTTGCTGACGTACGGCCCGTCCTGATGATAGCCGAGTTTGTTCCGGTAGTACGCTCGAGCGCCGATCCCCGAGATCACGCTCACCGTGTCGTAGCCGGCGTCGGCGGCGAGTGCTTCGGCCCGCTCCATCAGCCGGCGGCCGTAGCCCTGGTGCTGGTGCTGGTCGGTCGCCCCCTCGTCGCCCATCGCCACCTCCGAACCGTAGACGTGTAGCTCCCGGACCAGCGCCGCGTTCTCGAGTTCCGGTCGAACGGGATCGTTCGGGAACCGGAGCCGACAGAAGCCGACGAGGAGGTCCTTCTCGAAGTCCTCGAACGAGATGAAGTGCTCGGTACCGCCGCAGGCCTCGTAGGTCATCACGTCGAGGTCGACGGTTTCGGGTTCCTCGTCGTGCATCCCGGCCTCGCGACAGCGGATGCACTCGCACTCCCACCCGTGCTCGTCCATCCGCTTGCGGGCGAGCTGTCGGAGGTTCGACTTCCAGACGCCGGCGTCGATGAAGTCCGCCGGGATGTCCCGCTGGACGCGCTGCAGCCGCGTGTACCGGGGGATCATGTCCTTGATCTCCGCGATCAGCTCCGCGGCCTCCTCGTTCGACAGCGGCTCGTACTCGTCTCTGTGCCACCAGTCGTAGGTCGCGGTACCGCGCACGACCAGCGTCGGGTAGATCTTCAGGTAGTCCGGCTTCCACTGTTCCGCTTCGAAGAGTCGCCGGAAGTCCTCGAGACACATCTCTTTCGACATGCCGGGCTGGCCGGGCATCATGTGGAAGCCGACCTTGAAGGCCGAATCCCGCAGTCGCTGATTGGCGTCGATCGACTCCTGGACGCCGTGGCCGCGGTGCATCTCTCTATTGATGCGCTCGTAGGTCGTCTGGACGCCGACCTCGACTTTCGTCCCGCCGAGGTCGAGCATCCGATCGATCTGCTCGGGGTCACACCAGTCCGGCTTCGTCTCGAACGTCGTCCCGATGTTGCGGATGTCCGCGGTCTCGTTTTCCGCGATGACGTCCTCGAGATACCGCCACTCGTACTCCTCGC
Source organism: Natrinema salaciae (assembly GCF_900110865.1). NCBI lineage: Archaea > Methanobacteriati > Methanobacteriota > Halobacteria > Halobacteriales > Natrialbaceae > Natrinema > Natrinema salaciae. The sequence goes on along the minus strand of NZ_FOFD01000001.1, from coordinate 446,906 downwards.
GATCCTCGGCGAAGCTGACGCCCTGTGCTGGTTCGGGCTCCTTGTCGACGTCGTAGTCGTTCATCGCCTCGAGCGCTCGCTTGACGAACCACTCCTGGTAGTCGTGGCTGCGGGCGGTCATCGTCCCGCCCATCAGGATCAGTTCCACCTTGTCGACGGGGTGGCCGATCTGTCGCAGTTGCTCGAGTCGCAGCGTCACCTGCCCGTAGGGGTCGTACTCGTTCTGGACGCCGCGGGCCGCGGCCGGCTCCTCGCCGGTGTAGCTCTGGGACGACGAGAACTCGGAGTCGGGGCCACCGGGGCAGTAGAGACACTTGCCGTGCGGACACCGCTCGGGCGAGGTCATGATCGCGACCGGCGAGACGCCGGAGGCCGTGCGAACTGGTTTGCGCTGGAGCACGGTCTCGAGATCCTCGCGGTGCTCCTCTGGCGCGTAATCGAGCAGTTCGGAGTTCTTCGGCACCTTCGGGGCCGAGTGTTCCGAACAGGCCTCGAGTTTGGCCGTCTCGACCTCGTCGCGCTCGATCTCGCCGGCGAGGATCCGCTCGACGAGCGTCTCACAGACCCGCTCGAACGCTTCGGTTTCGGTCGGTTCTGGCGTCTCGGTACTCACTAGGCGTGATTCGTCGCCGTTCGCGAATAAGCGTGTCGGACTCGCCGATCGAGGTCGGGATTCGGGATCGTAAGTCTGGCGATCCGAGAACAGCGATCCCCGTCCCGGCAATCGATTCCCTCCACTGGTTCGCCTTCCGAAAGGTAATCGTTTAAGGGCGGTGTCCCCCTACCCTCGGCGTACCGAATGTCTCCCGACCTGGCGATAGTCGTCGCCGCGGTCGCACTGCCGTTCGTCGCTGCAGCACTCACGCCGCTTTTCTTCCGCGTCCTCGGCGAGGGAACCGGATTCGCCGGAACCGTCGTCGCGCTCGCGTCGTTCGGCCTCCTCGCGACACAGTACGGAAGTGAAGGGGCCGTCGAGCTCGAGTGGATCCCCTCGCTCAATATCGCGCTTCGGTTCTACGTGGACGGCTGGGCGCTGTTGTTCGCGCTGCTCGCGTGCGGGATCGGCGCGCTCATCTTCACCTACTCGCCCGCGTACATGCACGGGCAGGGAGGACTCAGCAGGTACTACGCCGCCCTGCTCGCCTTCATGGGATCGATCGTCGGCGTCGCTCTGGCCGCGGACCTGATCTCGATCTTCCTCTTCTGGGAACTCACCAGCCTCTGTTCGTTCGTCCTGATCGGCTACTTCACCGCCGACGACTCCTCACAGTACGCCGCCAGGATGGCCATGCTCATCACCGTCGGCGGCGGCCTCTTCCTGCTGGTCGGCTTCCTGCTTCTCTCGATCGTCGCCGGCGACGTCCTCGGCCCAGGGGCCGCGTTCGACCTCGCGGCGATGCTCGAGAACCCCGACAGGATGCAACAGGCCCTCCGGGACCGAGGGCTATTCCTCCCGGTGCTGGGGCTGCTCGCGATCGGCGCAGGGACCAAGTCCGCGCAGGTCCCGATGCACTTCTGGCTTCCCAACGCGATGGCGGCCCCGACGCCGGTCTCCGCCTTCCTCCACTCGGCGACGATGGTCAAAGTGGGCGTGTACTTCATCGGACGCGTCCGGCCGATGCTCGTCAGCGCCGAGTGGCTCTTCCTGTTCGCGACGCTCGGCCTGACGACGATGACCGTCTGTGCGATCATGGCCGTCGCGGCGACCGACATCAAGGAACTGCTCGCCTACTCGACCGCGAGCCACCTCGGGTTGATGGTCGCCGGCTTCGGCTTCACGTCCGTGTACGGCGCGGAGGCCGGGGTCTTCCACCTGCTCAATCACGCCCTGTTCAAGGCCGCGCTGTTCCTCGTCGCGGGGATCATCGCCCACGAAGCCGGGACGCGAGAGATCGCAAAGCTCGGCGGCCTCCGCCGCGACCTGCCCGTCACGGCCGCGATCACCACGGTCGTCGCACTCAGCATGGCCGGTATCCCGCCGTTCAACGGCTTCTACTCCAAGGAACTGCTCTTCGAGGCCGCCGTCGAGGCCAGCCACCACCACGACATCGGCGTGCTGGGCTTGCTCTACCCTGCCGTCGCCGTCTTCGGGAGCATCTTCACCGTCCTCTACTCGCTTCGATTCCTCTCGCTGTTCTTCGGCGAGCGACCCGACGAGCTCGGGCACGTCCACCGGCCGCCCGTCACCCTGCTCATCCCGCCGACCGTGCTGGCGCTGCTCGCCGCAGGCGTCAGCGTCGCTCCCGAGCGAGCCGTCACCCTCATCGTCCAGTCGGCCCTCGAGTCGACGGCGGTCGATCCCCACGAGATGCACGTCGGTATCCCCACGTCGTACTCGCCCGCGGTCGGGATGAGCGCCGTCACGATCGGCGTCGGCCTGCTCGCGTATCCGGCCTACGGTCGGCTGCACGAGGGGATCCGCGCGATCCCGCGGGCGGTCCCGCCGGTCGGCGCGAACTGGTGGTACGACGCGATCGTCGACGGACTCTCCGACGAAGGACGGCGGTTCGCCGAGACTGTCCACAACGGCCACCTGCGGACGTACGCGTCGTGGACGCTCGCGGCGACCTGTACGCTCGCGCTCACCGGGTTCGTCGCCGCGGGTGCCATCGCGCCGATCGAGTTCGGTCTCGACGTCTCGCTCGCTATCGCGCTCGTCCTGCTCGTCGCGGTGATCGGCGGTCTCGCCGTCGTCACGTCCGAATCGCACATCGCGGGCGTGCTCACGCTCTCTATTCTCGGCTTCATGGTCGCCATCTTCTACATCCTCGCGAGCGCGCCGGACCTCGCGTTGACCCAGCTCGTCGTCGAGACGCTCGTGCTCGTGATCTTCCTGCTCGTAATCGAGGAGATCCCCGAGTACTACGAGGTCGAGATCGAACGGGTCGCCCGCGACGCCGTGCTCTCGATCGCGGTCGGTGCGACCGCGTTCGTCACCGTCCTGGTCACGACCGGCGCTCGCCCCGACGGCCCGACCGACATCGCCCGCGGGTACGCCGAACAGGCGGTTCCGGAAGGCGGCGGGACCAACATCGTCAACGTGACGCTCGTCGACTTCCGCGGGTTCGACACGCTCGGCGAGCTCGCCGTCATCGCCCTCGCCGCGATTTCGATTCTGACGCTGATCGTCATGCGGGGTCGCGGCGACTCCCCCGCCGCTCGAGGGGCCGGTGAGTCACCGGCCGACGACGCCGACACGGCCCGCGGCGACGGCGGTCTTCCCGGAGGTGACGACGAGTGACGACGGTCATCATGCGGACGACCGCGCGAGCGATCGTGCCGATCATCCTGGTCGTCTCGATCTCGCTGTTCTTCGAGGGACACAACCTCCCCGGCGGCGGGTTCATCGGCGGCGTGCTCACGACGACGGCCTTCGCGATCGTCTACATGGCCTTCGGGCTGGACTTCCTCGAGCGGGGCGTCCTCGGCCGGGACGTCGATCCCGGCAAGGGACCCTCGCGGGACCGCGTCGTCGCGGTCTACCGCCGGCTCTTCACGGTCGGGTTCGCGATCGCGGTCGCCAGCGGGCTCGCGCCGCTGCTGTTCGGCCGGCCGTTCCTCACGCAGACGTTCGTCATGCTCGAGGGAGTCCCGATCTACGATCATCTCGAGGTCGCGAGCGCGCTGGCGTTCGACTTCGGCGTCTACTGCGTGGTCGTCGGCGGGCTGCTCACGATCCTCTCGGTGGTGGGCGCGGAATGACGGCGGTCGTCCTCGCGGCCGCGGTCGGCGCGCTGTTCGCCCTCGGAACCTTCCTGCTCCTGCGCCGGGACCTGATCCGGGTCGTCTGGGGGCTGGCGATCATCAGCCAGGCCGCGAACGTCTACCTGTTGTCGATGGGCGGCATCGCGCCGGCGACCGCCGACTCGGTCCCGATACTGGCCGGCCACGGCGAGCACGTCCCGGAGACGGCCGACCCGCTGGTGCAGGCGCTCGTGCTGACCGCGATCGTGATCGGCTTCGGTATGACCGCCTTCGCGCTCGTGCTGTCGTATCGGGTCTACGAGGAACACGACACGTTGGACGTGGCGGAACTCGGTGATCGCGAATGATGACGACGACGATGACGACGACGGCGATGCCCGTCGGTACCGAATCGCAGCTCGTGATCGCGCCGATGGTGATCGTCCTGGTCGCGGCCGTCGCCTCGCTGCTGCTCGGCAGCCACCCGCGGGCTCGAGCGGCGGTGAGTCTCGCCGCCGGCGCGGCGTACGCGGTCGCGGTGGCGGCCATCGACTGGTACGTCGTTCTCGCGCCGGACGCACCGGGGATCGCGACGTACCAGGTCGGCGACTGGCCGGCCCCATTCGGCATCACGTTGGTCGCCGACGGCCTCTCGGCGTTCATGCTGACCATGGTCGCGATCCTCGGCGTCGCGTCGCTGGTCTTCTCGACCAGACACCTCCCCGGCGGCGAGGGGCGCAGTTACTACTTCCCGCTCTTTCACTTCCTCGCACTCGGCGTCACCGGCGCCTTCCTCACCGGCGACCTGTTCAACCTCTTCGTCTGGTTCGAGGTGATGCTGATGGCGAGCTACGTCTTCGTCGCCTACAGCGGCGGCCCACAGCACACCCGCGCCGCGTTCTGGTACGTCACGCTCAACCTGCTGGCCAGCGCCGTCTTCCTGCTGGGCGTCGGCGGCATCTACGCGACGACGGGGACGCTCAACATGGCCGACCTCGCCCAGCGGCTGGCCGACCCGGCGGCCTACGGGCTCGAGCCCGTGCCGGTCGTCGGCCTCCTCGGCCTCCTCCTGTCGGTGTTCGCGATCAAGGCCGGGCTGGTCCCCTTCCAGTTCTGGATTCCGACGGCCTACCGGGCCGCACCGCCCCAGATCACCGCCCTGCTGGCCGGCGCGACGAAAAAGGTGGGAATCTACGCCATCATCCGCCTCTCCTTTACGGTCTTCGCGGGCGCGGAGGTCGCCGTCGACCTGTCGCTCCCGGGCGTCTCGATCGCCGGCGACTCGCCGCTCCCGTTCGTCGGCGCGGTGCTGTTCGTCATGGCCGGTGCCAGCATTCTCCTCGGCGGCGTCGGTGCCGTCGGCCGCGACTCGATGGAGGGGGTCTTCGCCTACTCGAGCATCGGGCAGGTCGGGTTCATCGCGATCCCGGTCGCCATCGCGGCGACGACGGCCGATCCGACGCTCCGCCAGTTCGCCATCGTCGCTGCGCTGGTCTACGCGCTCAACCACACGCTGGCAAAGGGGCTGCTCTTCCTCGCGGTCGGGACGGTCAGGTCCGCGACGGGGACGAGCCGCTTCGCCGACCTCGGCGGGCTGGCGCGCCGGTCGCCGCCGCTGGCGATCACCGTCTTCGTCGGCTCGCTCGCGCTCGTCGGAATCCCGCCGCTGTCGGGCTTTTTCGGCAAGTTCCTCGTCTTCGACGCCGCGGCTCGAGCGCGGGCCGGCCCCGTGCTCGTGCTCTTGCTCGTCGGGTCGCTGTTGACGATCGCCTACGCGACCCGGATGTGGAACCAGAGCTTCTGGGGAGCGGAGACCGATCCCGTGGAGACGGCGACGGTCGATGGCGTTCAGGTGGCCGTCCTCGTGGTACTCGCGGCGGCGATCATCGCGGTCGGCGTGGGCTTCGAACCCGTCTACGAGTTCGCGGACGCGGCCGCCGAGGCCGCGCTCGACACCGAGGAGTACGTCGAGGCCGTCGATCCCACGGACGCGAGCGAACTGGGCGACTCGAGCGGAGGTGACCACTGATGCGGGTGCGAACGTGGCCGGTCGTCGGCGTCGTCTTCGCCGTGCTGTGGGTGCTGGTTCGCGGCCTGCCCCTCACCCCGATCTCGCTCGTGCGGGGGAGCCTCGCGGGACTGATCGTCGGATTACCGGTCGCGTTCGTCTTCCGGCGGCTGTACAGCAAGCACCTCGATCTCGGTCGGGGCGTCCGGGCGCTTCCCTACGCCGGGCTCTATCTGGGCGCGTTCACCTGGGAACTGCTGCGGGCGAACCTCGACGTCGCCTACCGGGTGCTCTCGCCCGGAATGCCGATCGAACCCGAGGTGATCCTGGTGCCGCTGCGCGTCGAATCCGACGTCGCGATCACCGTCATCGCCAACAGCATCACGATCACTCCCGGAACGGTGACGCTCGATTACGACGACGAAACCAACGCGCTGTACGTCCACGGCGTCAACGGCCACGACCCGGAGGCGATCGCCGAGCCGATCCGCACCTGGGAGGACTACGCGCTCGAGCTGTTCGACGAGGAGGCGTCGCCGTCGGATCCGCCACCGGCGATCGTCGTCTCCGGCGGGGAAAGAGACAGGAGACCGGGCCGCCAAGACGGAGGTGACGACGATGACTGAGAGCGATCCCGCCGTCCTCGAGACGGCGATTCGGGGTGCGCTGATCCTCGTCAGCGCCCTCTGTGTCCTGTGTGGCTACCGCGTGATCCGCGGGCCGACGAACCCCGACCGCGTCGTCGCGCTGGACGCCATCGCCACGAACGTCGTCGCGATCGCCGTCCTGTTCGCGCTCCTGACCGACCGCGGCCTCTTTATCACCGTGAGCCTCGTGCTCGCGATCATCGGGTTCATCGCGACCGTCGCGGGCGCCAAGTTCGTCACCGAAGGAGAGGTGATCGAATGATCCACACCGCCGTCGTCATTGCGCTGATCGTCGTCGGGGCCTTCTTCCTGACCGTCGGGACGATCGGGCTGCTCCGCCTGCCGAACGTCTACAACCGGATGCACGCCACGAGCAAGCCGACGACGCTCGGCACTGCCGCGATCTTCCTGGCCGGCTTCGTCCACTTCGGCCCGGGCGGGGAGGGGTTGACCGCGCTCATCGGGATCGGCTTCCTCTTCCTGACCGTTCCGACCGGCGCACACATGATCGCTCGAGCAGCCGAACGAATCGGGATTCCCTTCCTCGGGAGCGTCACCTGGCCCGACCCGTCGGCGGTCGAGCGGCCGGCACGCACCGAGCGATCCGACGAGGCCGAGACGAGCGACGACTGAGTCAGCGGTCGAACTCGGGCTCCCGATCGCCGTTCCGCTCGCCGCTCCGGGTTCGGTCTCGCGCCCACGCCTGGGCGTCCTCGAGCGTCTCCGTGTCGAGCAGTCGCTCGAGTTTTCGCTCGAACTGGTCGTCGGTCAACTCGCCCGCGGCGTAGCGCTCGCGAAGGGTTTCGAGCGCGTCTCGAGCGTCGGCCTCGGGTTCGCCGGACGTCGTCTCGCCGTCCGATTCCGCCTCGGCAGCGGGCAGATAGTCGTCGGCCCACTCCCGCCTGTCCGCCTCGTCGCCGAACAGGATCGCGACCAGCGGAACAACCGCGATGTAGCCGACGAGCAACGCGGCGAGCCACCACGATTGGCCGGTGAACATCGCCCCGAGCCAGATCGCCGTCACGAGCAGCGACGCGATTCCGGTGGCGTTCTCGCGGACACGGCTCCACGGGTCGTCCGCATCCCCCCTGCGGTCGGTCCCCTCGATAGCGTCCATACGTAACTCATCACCACGGTGTCAGATATACGTTACCGGTTCGGCGTGTGACGGGCCGAGCCGATCGATCGTGATCGATCGGGTCCCGAACGAGTAGCCGCTGCCCGTCGGAACTCACCGCGGCTGGCCGCCACGGGCGGGAGTGACGCGACCACGCGTCCCGGCCGCCAGATGAGTTCGCGAATTTCGAAACTCGAGGTGACGCCGCCGTCTTCGGTCCCCTCGTCGGTTCGCGAACGCTCTCGGCGAGCGCCGCCGCTGCCGGAATCGATGCGGACGACGGAGGAAGACGAGTCTTACGCGAGCGTCTCGGCGAGCGCCTCGAGTGCCGCCTCGCGGACTGCATCGCGTTCGCCCGGCAGGAACTCGACGTGGCCGTCGCGGCCGCCGACGACGCTGACGCCGCCGTTGGGCACTGCCTCGGCGATCGCGTCGCCGAGGTCGCGGACGTTCACCGGTTCGGTCGCGCGAACGTGCAGTTCGTCGTCGCCGACGCCGAGGGTGACGGCTGGCGGCTCCGTCCGGTCGCGTTCGGTCCGGTGGAGCGCGTCCAGCAGCAGGATCGTCGTCGGGAAATTGTACCGGTGCGTGAACGCGTCCGTGTCGAGCACGGAGACGGTGACGCCGTCGGCGTCGCGAACCGAGAGGTTCTCGCGGGCCGTCTCGAGTTCGGTCTCGAGCTTGTCACGGAACTGTTCAGAGACGTGGGCGGCCAGATCGCCGTTTCGAGGTCGATCGGACTCGTCACCGTCGCCGAACAGCAGATCGATCACGAGTTCGCGCTTGTCCTTGTAGGACTGGTAGTAGGCCTCGAGCGCGACGGCTTCGCGACGCTCGGAGACGTCGGTTTCGTCGTAGCCGGCCTCGGTGGCGAGTTCGAGGTACGCCTCGGGCGTATTCTCCCAGTAGCTGACCGCGGGGAGGTGCTCGAGGTCCGCTCGCACGTCGTCGTTGACGTGCGCGGCGACGTTGGTCGCCAGCGCGGTCGAGGTGACGTCGGAGACGTCGACGCCCGCGATCGACGGGGCGACGGCGACGTCGACGGCGTCGGCGACCGCCTCGTCGGCGCGGCTGTCGTCGATGACGAGCGAATCGGCGTCGTACAGCGAGAGCAGTTCGTAGCCGTCGACGGATTCGACGGTCGAACCGGCGTCGACCAGGACGACGAGCGGGAACTGCTCGCCGTGGCGGTCGCGGGCCTCGAGCATCGAGGTGACGTCGCTGGTGGCGGCGTCCATGTCGTAGACGCGGCCGTCGAGCGGGCGGCGCTCGAAGTAGTGGTACTCCGCGTCCTCGCGCGTGTGTTTCTCGCGGATCAGCGGGAGGACGGCGCGCTCGATGGCGGCACCGGCGACGTAGCCGTCGGCGGTCGCGCCGTGGCGGACGACGATCGGGCGCGCCTCCATGACGGCCCGCCGGATCGCGGTCGCCGCGTCGGCGATTTCGTCTTCGACGGCCGCCACTGCCTCGTGGTCGGCCAGCGGCGCGATATCCGCGGGTCGCGCCTCGCGTTCGATCGCGCTCTCGAGGCGGTCGACGACCGTCTCGCGCTCCTCGCCGTCGAGGATCTCGAGGGACTCAGTCTCGACCTGCAGGTCGCCGTGGTGGTGTTCGACCTCGCCTTCCAGCGCCACGACGTCCTCGAGTTCGACGTCGGGGTAGGCGCGAACGCCGGCTTCCTCGAACGCCGCACACTCGACGGTTCCGGTCTCGTCGCGCAGTTCGAAGACCGTGGGACCGCTGGTCTGGCGAACGCCGGTGATCTCGCCCTCGAGGCGGACGACGCTGCCGACCGTGTTCTCGATGGCGCCGATGGTCGTCCGCTTGAGCGCGGCGTCCAGGTCGGCGTCGGCGGCCTCGTCGGTCGCCGGCGCCGACGCGGCGGCGGACTCGGTCGCGACGGAGCCGCTACTCGCGACGGCGCTGGTCGGTTCGGCGGCCGCGGGTTGGCCCTCGTCGACGGACTCCGGCTCCGGTTCTGGCTCCGGTTCGGGTTCGGTCTCGTCGGCGGACGCCTGCAGTTCGCCGGCTTTCGCCGCGCGGTCGTCGGTGAGGTCGTCCGCATCGTCGTCGGTCGTCCGTGTCGACGACTCGTCGGCCGCGTCGTCGTCTCCGCCCTCTTCGGGCCGGTACTCGTCGTCGGCGGTCTCGATCAGCTTGCCGCGGAACTCGCGTTCGCGCTGGCGGATCGACCACCCGAGATCGACGTTGCCGTTGTCTCGAACGTCGAGCACCTGGACGAAGACGTCGTCCCCCGGCTCCCAGTCGAGACTTTCGAGTCGTTGGTCGAGTTCGCTTCTGTGCAACAGGCCAGTGACGTGATCTCCGATGTCGACGAAGACACCGAAGTCGGCGTAGCCGTCGACGGTCCCCCGGTAGTACCGACCGGGTGTGAGCTGCGAGGCGGACGTGCCGCGAAATTCGAATACAGCATCCTCCTCGTGACTCTCACAGATCTCGCCGTCAACGGGTGTGCCGCAGATGATACAGTTACCCATCTACTCGGACCAAGCGGTTTCGGCCTAAAACGGTTGTCGAAATGCGTTCGTGATACCGATCGCGCGGTATGACGGTGACACAGCGCCGCCGTCAGTCGAAAACGGGCGAATCGTCCTCGAGCGAGTCGATTTCGTCGACGAGCGTCCGGACGTCCTCCGGGAATAACGAGACCTGAATCTCGTTGTCGTCTTCGTCCTCGAAGACGAGTTTGATGCGCTTGTCGCCGAACTCCCTCGCCTCGGCGGAGTCGACGTCGAATAGCTTGACCGTCGCCGCCTTGTTGTTCGGACCGACGTTCTTGATCGCGCCATCGTTTAGCTCTACCATGAACTCCTCGAGCGTGAGTGCGAGCATAGTCGCCGTACGGGTCCCGGGTAAAAAACGACACGGCATCGCGGCCCCGTTCGGTGAGGCCGGTAGTGGCGGTGGGTTCCCGCGGGGTGGTCGCCGAGTTGGTGGTCGCGGGTCGCCCTGGAAATCGCAGCGGACCGCCGACCGCGTCGAAACGGCGATCGAGGTGATGCGATCCCAGACCGCATGCGTGGTGTGTCAGTTCGCCTGCGGCTTTCTATCGTTTCTGGATCTAACGTATAAATATTGGTGATCGTATTCACCGTTCGTTGTGCGTCAAGGAGATATTGACGGCGGGACGACGGCGCGAGCGGGGGAACACGGCAGCGCGGCGCGCGCCCAGTTTTAAGTCGACTTCGCACGAACGCATCAGGTGCTATGGAACTCACCTGGCACGGCCACTCGACGTGGTACGTCACCGTCGGCGAGACGGACCTGCTGATCGATCCGTTCTTCGACAACCCGAAGACCGACCTCGAGCCAGCGGACGTCGACACGCCGGACTACGTGTTGCTGACGCACGGCCACGCCGACCACATCGCCCACGCGGGCGAGTTTTCGGACGCGACGCTGGTCGCGACGCCCGAGATCGTCTCCTACTGCGAGGACGAGTTCGGCTTCGAGGACGCCGTCGGTGGCATGGGGATGAACCTCGGCGGCACCGTCGAGTGCGGCGACGCGTACGTCACCATGACGCGTGCCGACCACACGAACGGAATCATGACCGAAAACGACGCGAGCGGCGGGATGCCCGCCGGCTTCGTCGTCTCCGATACGAAACCGACGCAGGTCGGCGACGAGGAGTCGACGACGGTCTACCACGCCGGCGACACCAGCCTCATGACCGAAATGCGGGAGGTCATCGGCCCGTACCTCGAGCCCGACGCGGCCATCGTCCCCATCGGCGACCACTTCACGATGGGCCCCCAGCAGGCGGCCATCGCCGTCGACTGGCTCGACGTGGACCACGCGTTCCCGCAGCACTACGACACCTTCCCGCCGATCGAACAGGACCCCGAGGAGTTCGCCAGCGAGGTGCGCGGCACCGGCAGCGACGCCGAGGTCCACGTCCTCGAGGCCGACGAACCGTTCGAACTCGACGCCTGAGCGGACGGCGTGTCGAACGGCGCGAGCGCATCGATCGTCGGACGATTTTCTCGCTGTTGCCGTCGACGCGAGCACTCAGTCGTTACCGCTCGCGGGAGACGAATCGTCGCTCACGTCGCGGCTTCCGATCCGATAGCGCGTCTCGAGCGGGGAGCGCTCGTCGCGGGCGAGCACGAGATGCAGTCCGATAGCGACGACGAGCAGTCCAAAGTTCCAGATCGGCGAGTCGTAGTAGATGACGTCGATGATCACCGGTTCGGAATAGAGGGGCCAGAACGGCGCGAGCGGGGCGGCGATATCGGGCGCGGAGAGGAGGTCGGCGAACAGATGGCTGACGCCGCCGACGGTCAGGCCGGCCGTCGCGAAGACGAAGACCGTCTCGCTGGCGATTTCGGTGCTCCGAATTCGCCGATTGGCGTTGAACCAGTCGGTGAGATAGCGGGCGGCGACCGTCCCCGCGAGGATGCTCGCCAGGACGACGAATACCACGGTGTGAGTGATTCCGTGATGGGTTACCGGGAGTACGTGTCGAAGGACGAGGTCAGTATCGGGCAGCATCGCCGTCGCTATCGCGAACGCCGTGAACCCGAGCGCACCGCGTCGGCCCCAGACCAGCCACGCCGGCGCGGCGAACAGCAGTGCCATCCCGAGGTGGCCAGTGACGTCGACCATTGGCCACTCGCGCTATCGGAGTCGCCGAATCAGTCGAAGGAGTAGCGACACGGCGGTCCCGATGCCGGGAATTCGGGACGAGAGCGCGGCCGCGCCGAGGAGCAAGAGCCCGCTCTTCCGGCGGCCGCGTCGGAACTCCATCGCGCTGTCTATCACCGTCGAAAGCATGCTGATCTTGTTCGCCGACTGTCTGTTGAGAGTCGCCATGGTTCGTCCACGATGGTTCCGTCGGGACCGATAAATCGGATCGCGCTGCAAACGCAGGGTCCGAAACCCGTGGTCTCCCGCAGACGGCGGCTGCCACCAAACGTTTACAGCACCGCCCGTAGTCGTCTCGACTGCTATGGCGAAGCAGGTCACCACCGTCTCCGACGAGGGGTATAGCGCGACGAACGAGATTCGCGACTTCGAGACGACGATCGACGCCAACGGCGAGGCGGCCCCCGACACGCTCGAGGCCCTGCTCGCGGCCTACGGCTCCTGTTACGTCCCGGCGCTGCGCGTCGGCGGCCAGCAGCGCGGGGCCGACGACCTCGGGCGGATCGAGATCGACATCGAGGGCGAACTCAACGACGACGACAAACTCGAGTCGGTCGGGTTCGACATCCGCGTCGAGGCCGACGTGGACGACGACACCGGCGACGAGATCCTCGAGCGTGCCTTCGAACTCTGCAAGGTCCACGACGCGCTGAAGGACAGCCTGCACGCGGACGCGAGTTTCGAGGGCGGCGCGTTCTGAGGGCGACCGCTGCGCCGGACGATCGACGGCGACCGACCGCGTCTCTCTTCGGTTTCACGGGGTCGCTCCGTCGCGGAGTCGGACAGCGGATTCTCGTCACCGGCGACCGAGAGACCACAGTACCGACACGTCATACGTGAAGGCGTTCAGGTGGTCGTACCGACCCGAACGTCCATATTCGGCGAGCACGTCGAACGGATACGATGCGACGCGGCGTTCTCGTCGTCGCGATTGCAGGGCTGCTCGTCCTCGCCGGCTGTAGCGGGGGCTTCAGCGATATCTACGGCGACGGCGGCGCTGCGACTCCCGACACCGACGGCGAACTCGAGGTCCACCACATCGACGTCGGGCAAGCCGATTCGACGCTCGTCGTCACCCCGAGCGACGAGACGATACTGATCGATACGGGCGACTACCGGGACGACGGGCAGGCGGTCATCGACTACCTCGAGGCCCGCGATATCGACCGCATCGACCACCTCGTCACGACCCACGGCCACGCCGACCACATCGGCGGTCACCCCGCCGTCATCGAGTACCTCGAGGAGGAGGGCAACGGCGTCGGCGCGGCCTACGACCCCGGCGTGCCCCACACGACGGCGACCTACGAGAACTATCTCGACGCGGTCGAGGCGTACGACGTCCAGCTCTACGAAGTCGCCGCGGGCGATAGGCTGCCGCTCGAGGACGACGATCTGGAGGCCGCCGTCCTGAATCCGCCCGAGGGCGAGCGAGGCGACGATATCGACGCCAACGGCGTCGTGCTCGCGCTCTCGTTCGGCGAGTTCTCGTACCTGACGACCGGCGATATCGACGCGGAGACGGAGCGACGACTGGTCGACGGGGACGGCAATTCCCTCACCGCCGACGCCTATCAGGCGGGCCACCACGGCTCCTCGACCTCCTCGAGCGACCCGTTCCTCGACGCGGTCGATCCCGACGTTGCAATCGTCTCGAGCGCTCGCGACTCCCAGTACGGCCACCCGCACGACGAGGTTCTTCGGGCGCTGGACGACCGCGGAATCGAGACCTACTGGACTGGCGTCCACGGCGACGTCGTCCTCGAGACCGACGGAACCGACGTCTCGGTGACGACGGAGCGCGACGCGACGACCGACCCGACGGAACTGCTCGAACTGAAAGGGGAGGCCCAGTCGTCGCTCGCGGGACGCCCGATAGACGGACCGGCCCGATCGGCCGTCGCCGATCGACAACCGATTGATGGCCCTCCCGCCCGTACCTCGAGTCGATGACCGATGAGTGAGCCCTATACTGCGGTCCTCGACCGCATCGTCGACGGCGGGACGGCGGTCCTCCTGCTCGAGGCCGACGGCGACGTGATCGACGAACGGATCGTCGACGTCGAGACGCTGCCCGAGGACGGCCGCCACGAGGGTGCCGTCTTCGAGCTGACCGTCGACGAGGAGGCGGTGCTCGAGGCGACCTATCGCGAGGCGGCCGAACAGGAGCGGCGGGAATCGACGCGGGAACGGTTCGACCGACTCTCCGAGCGCCTGTCCAGCGAGGAGCGAGACGAGGACTAACGGGACGACGCGAAAGGTGGGAACGAAAGGGGTGGGGGGGGAGACCGAACCGCTGAAGGCTCGGTCGGGGGGGGATGACACGGCGGCAGGGTGCCGTCCGTCTGGACTGCAGCGTGCCGCCGATACCGTGTTTTACGGAGCGCGCATTAGCCGTGGTGCCAAAGTGTATTGGTTTTGGAAATAGATGGACGCCAGTATCTCGTTCGCGTCGATAGACGTATCGGGGAGCGAGTGAGCGGTCCCGACCCAATCACCGCGATGCCGATAGTCAGCTTCAAGACGATTCTCGAGACAGGAACGGCCATGTTACGATCGTTCGACGGGACGGAACCGCAGGTCGCCGACTCCGCGTACGTCGACGACGCCGCCGTCGTCATCGGCGACGTCGTCATCGAAGCCGAGGCGAGCGTCTGGCCGAACACCACGCTCCGCGGCGATCACGGTCGCATCGTCGTCGGCGAAGGGGCGAACGTCCAGGACAACGCCGTCCTCCACGAGGACGCGGAACTCGAGCCCTACTCGACCGTGGGCCACAGTGCTATCGTCCACAACGCCACCGTCGCCGAGCGCGCGCTGGTCGGGATGAACGCGGTCGTCCTCGACGGGGCACACGTCGGTGAGGGTGCGGTCGTCGCCGCCGGCAGCGTCGTCACCGAAGGCACCGAGATTCCCGCGTCGACGCTCGTCGCCGGCACGCCGGCCGAACCGAAAACGGAGATCGACGATCCGGCGCTCGAGGCGACGGCCGATCGGTACGTCGAACTCGCCAAAGAGCACGCGGAAACGTCCGAACGGCTCGACTGACCGGCCTATTCCGTTCGCTCGCCCTCGGCGTCTGCCCCGGTGACGACCTCGCGAATATCGTCGACGCCGGCGCGTCGAACCACGGCCCGAACCGGGTCGCGCGCGCCGACGAGGTTGTTCGAGTCGCCGTCGAGCACCAGCAGGCGGGCCTCGCGTCCGGGTTCGACCAGCCCGTACTCGAGGTCGGCGATCTCGGCCCCGTTGATCGTCGCCATCCGGAGGATCTCGGCGGCCGGCAGGTCGGAGAGTTTCGCGAGGAACTCCATCTCGCGGAACATCGACGGCGAGTTGAGCATCACGTTGTCCGTCCCGAGCGCGAGCGTCGTCCGTTCGCTGAGTTCATCGTACGGCGACAGTCCCACGTCCGTGACGAGGTTCGAGCGCGGGCAGACGACGATCGGGATCTCGCTGTCCGCGATCCGCTCCAGGTGAACCCGTTCGGGATGAACCATGTGCACGAGGAAATCGGGGTCGAGGTCCAGCGCCGGGTTGATGTCGCTATCGTCGACCTCACCCGCGTGGATCCCGAACGGTTTGTCCGCCTCGCTGGTCGCCCGCCGTTCCCGGTCGAAGGACGCGTCGTTCGCCCCGCTCGCGCCGAACCCGTCGCCCGCGTGCATCGCGTCGACGGAGCCGCGAGCGAACGAGAGCGCGTCGATCGGGAGCCCGTCCGCCGCGTCCTCGAGCATCCGAACGCCCTCGACGCCGCCCTCGCGGAAGTCGAGACAGGCGGCCGTCCCCGCTTCCCGCATGTACTGCAGCGATCGTTTCATCCCGCTCACCAGCTCGTCGCGAGAGGCCGCCCGGAGCAGTCGGTGTTTCAGGCCGTCCGGCGGCGCGACCAGTTCCTCGAGCGAGAGGCCGCCGCCGGCCTCCTTGGCGATCGAATCGCCGATGTGGGTGTGGGCGTTGACGAACGCCGGCAGGATGACGTCGTCGCCGTCGACCGCCGTTTCTTCGATGGCCTCGATGCGACCGTCGTCGTCGATCACGACCCGTCCCTCGACGGGTTCGAACTCGCGGCCGCGGAGGATCGTTCCCGTTCGTTCCATACGGGGCAGTTCGCGGTCAGTGCCTTCAACGGTTCGGGGCCGGATCGACGCCGGCGTGGGTTCAATTCGAATCGTCGTCGATCTCGAGCGGTTCGTACAGGAGGACGATCAAACTGGAGAGGACGAGGACCGAGAGGCCGGCGACGACGGCCGAATTGGTCCAGCTGAGCGGTTCGACCGTGAGGAATCCGCCCGCCCAGCCGACCAGCGCCACGGCGACTGCAGTCGCTGCGACGAGCAGAACCGAGAGTCGACTCACAAATGCACTCATCGCATAGTTCTCCCCACCCAGCAGGAATAAGGCGCGAGCCTGAAGTGGCTACCTCGTGCGACCCTCTCCGGCTAAATCGGCCGCGAGCACTCCTGATGGCGCTATTCGACGAACTGATCCAGCGTCGCGTCCAGCCCGTCCCGGACCTCGCTAACCAGCGCCCCGTCGATATCCAGCCCGAGCACCTCGACGGCGGCCCTGCCCACCCGGTCGCGCAGGTCGGGCGGCGAGTAGACGCCGAGTCGCCACTGCGAGTACTGGGCCGCACGCAGCGCCTCGACGAGCGGCGACTGCTGGCCCAGCGGGCGGATCTCCCCGTTGACCATCACGCGCGTCGTCGACTCCGTCATCGACGGCCGACTCGGCACGTCGAGAATGACGCGGGATCGATCGACATCCGCTCGAGCGCTGATTTCGCGCTCGAACTCGCGAATCGCCCCGTGGTCGGCCTCGATGATCCCGCCCGGTACGTCGTCCAGTTCGGCCCACACCGCCCGCTTGAACAGGTCCCGGTGATCCAGTCGACGGGAGAAGTCGCTCGTCGCGTCACACGACCGCAGCGCCGCGATCAGGTCGTGGTCGTCCATCCACTGGAGGGTCTCCGCGTCGACGTCGGCGTCGGGGGACTCGAGCAGCCGTTCGGCCGCCCGGCGGAGCATCGCCTTGCTGATCCGGGCGACGCTGTGGCTGTAGACGGTCGGGTTCATCAGCGCCCGGGCGACCAGCAGGCTCTCGGCGGTCTGGACGTTGCCCTCGTCGAGGACGAGTTCACCGTCGGCGAACGTCAGCTCCCGGACGAGCCGGCCGTGATCGATCGTCCCGTAGGGAACGCCCGTGTGGTGGGCGTCGCGAACGAGGTAGTCCATCCGGTCGACGTCGAGTTCGCCCGAGACCAGCTGGCCGAACCGGCCCTCGCCGGCGACCAGATCCGCGACCGCCGCCGGCTCCAGGTCGTGATCTCGGAGCACGTCCCCGACCGAACCCTCCGCGAGCAGGCCGTGGACCTCGTCGTGGTAGCGCCCCGTTCGGCGGTGGGTCAGCGACTCGATGTTGTGGCTGAACGGTCCGTGACCGACGTCGTGGAGCAGGGCCGCGGCGTGAACGCGCTCCGCCTGCCGACCCTCGACGTTGAGATGCTCGAGGCCCTCGCAGGCGAGGTGGTAGACCCCGAGGCTGTGTTCGAATCGGGTGTGGTTGGCCGACGGGTAGACCAGGGAGACGGTCCCGAGTTGTCTGATGTTCCGGAGTCGCTGGAGCGCCGGCGTGTCCAGCAGATCGCGGGCGACGCCGTCGACCTGAATGTGGTCGTGAACGCTGTCCTTGATAACCTTCATTGGGCCGTCGTTCGGCCCGTTCGTACAAAAACGGTGGTCCGACCGCGGAGCTCGAGTTGCGAATACCGGCTGAACTACTACCCGCGTGGCCGTGGGAGGCTCGCGTACGATGACCGACCTGACGATTCCACCGGACGCCGACGTGGATCGGACCAAAGCGCTCGTTCGGGAACACCTCGAGATCGGCGACACCGTCGAAGTTCGCAGCGAGGACCGGACGGAGGACCACCAGACGGACGTCGTCGGCGAGCTGACGGGCTTCGAACCGGGCTATCTCGAGATCGACGGCCAATCGCTCGAGGAGGGAAGTGTCCGATACGACCAGATTCACACCATCGCCCGGATCACGTCCGAGTGACGGAGCGACGAGAGCCGGTGAGCGACAGTCCACGGGTCAGGCTCGATCCCGCGCGTGAACACCGCCCTCACCCATCTTGTGGACCTCTATTGGGACGACTTTTCCCAGCTCTGATAGCTCTGCGAGCACGTTCGATTTCCGAATCCATCGCGTTCAGATGACTCGCGTGTCCGACCCGACCGGAGCATCGGGAAACCAAAGTTTTACAACTGCACTTTCAGTAGGTAAACCTGACTTGGATGACTGCCCTGTTCGACGGTGGTCCGAACGCGGCCGACAGCGCTCGTCCCGAGAACGCGATCGACGGTCGCAGACGCTGGATCGTGACGCCAGTTCCGATTCGAGTTCGATGGCCACTCAGCAGCCACGCTGTACCGACAGCAGTCACGTGGACCACCGTGAAACGTGACGGCCGACCGACGCCGTATCGCGCCCGAACGAACTCGAGGCGCTCCCGTGGCTAGTCATGCTCCGCGCGTTCCTCGCTCGGCTCGGATCGCTCGGAGTCGTCCTGGCCGGCGTCTCCGTCGTCACGTACGGCATCGTCTTTCTCACGCCCGGCGATCCGGCGTATACGATCCTCCGGGAGCAACAGGGACGTCCGCCGTCGGACGCACAAGTCGCTGCGTTTCGCGGCGAACACGGCCTGGACGAACCGTTCGTGGTACAGTACCTCTCCTGGCTCACCGACGCTCTACAGGGCGATCTCGGCACCTCGTACTATCGTTCCGAGCCCGTCACGGCGTTGTTGCTCGAGTATCTCCCGAACACGCTCGAACTCGCACTCGCGGCGATGGTCGTCTCACTGCTTTTGGCCGTTCCAACTGGCGTTCTCAGCGCCGTTCATCGGGACACGTGGATCGATCGTACGAGCCAGATCGTCGCGTTGCTCGGCGTTTCGATTCCGAACTTCTGGCTCGGGTACGTGTTGATCCTGATCAGTTCGCTCTGGCTCGGGTTAACGCCCGTCTCGGGTGCCGGGACCATCGACCATCTCGTGCTCCCGGCGATCACGCTCGGAACCAGCATGGCCGCGATCGTCTCCCGTCTCGTCCGAACCTCCCTGCTCGACGTCCTCGACGCGGAGTACGTCGACGTGGCACGCTCGAAAGGCGTCCGCGAACGGCTCGTGGTGTACAAGCACGCGCTCCGAAACGCCCTCGTTCCGGTCGTGACGGTCGTCGGCCTGCAGTTCGGGTTCGTCCTCAACGGCGCGGTCGTCGTCGAGATCGTCTTCCAGCGGCCCGGTCTCGGAACGCTGCTCGTCGATGCGGTCTTCGCTCGCGACTATCCGATCGTTCAGGGGGTCGTCCTGGTGACCGCGGTCGCCTTCGTCGTGACGAACCAGCTCGTCGACCTCGCCTACGTTGTGCTCGATCCGCGCGTCGGACAGGGACGGGGTGACCACCCGTGAGTGATGGTCGATCCCGTCGCCTCCGTTCGGTATTGCGTCCACGCGTCCTCCGCGATGGAATCTACGAAGCTGTGCGCGAACTCCGTCGTTCCTGCGTCGGTCGGGCGTTCCACGCGAACTATCGACTCCGTGTGGGCGGCGTGATCGTCTGCTTCCTCGCCGTCGTCGCCGTCGTCGGACCGGTGCTCGTTCCCACCGATCCGACGACGCAAGCGCTCGAGGCGCGTCTGCAGCGGCCGTCGCTCTCACATCCGCTCGGAACGGACGCGCTCGGTCGCGACGTCGCAACGCGACTCGTTTACGGTGCCCGCGTGTCGCTCGCGCTGGGTGTGCTCGCGACGGTCGTTCGTCTCACGATCGGGACGACGATCGGTCTGGTCGCTGCCACTCGTGGTCCCCTCGTCGACGGCGTTCTGATGCGACTCGTCGATATCCAGCTCGCGTTCCCCGGGCTCGTGCTGGCACTCGTGGTCGCCGGGGCCCTCGGCCCGAGTCTGCGAAACGTCGTCATCGCTCTCTCGATCGTGGGCTGGGCCTCGTACGCCCGCGTCGTTCGCGCGAGCGTTCTCGCCGTGAACGATCGTCCGTTCGTCCAGTCCGCCAGGCTCTACGGAACGCCATGGCGGCGGATCGCGAGACGCCACCTGGTTCCCAACGTCGTGAACCCGGCGCTCGTCCTCGCTACGCTTGACCTCGGAACCGTGGTCCTCTCGGCGGCTGGCCTCTCCTTTCTCGGACTCGGCGCACAGCCGCCGACGGCCGAGTGGGGCACGATGATCGCCGACGGACGGAACTACTTCCGCTCGGCACCGTGGCTCGTCACCGCACCCGGTACCGCCATCGCGCTCACCGTCTTCGGGTTCTCCCTCGTCGGCGACGGCCTGCGGGACGCCCTCGATCCGGATCATCTCGACGACCGACAGCGGAGGCGATCGTGATCGTGAGCGGACCCCTCACCGTCGACGACCTTCGCGTTCGGTTCCAGACCGGATCGGAAACGGTCCACGCGGTCACCGGCGCGTCGTTCGAAGTCGATCCCGGCGAAATCGTCGGTCTCGTCGGCGAAAGTGGCTGCGGAAAGTCCGTGACCGCGAGATCGATCGTCAGGCTCGAGGCGCCCGGCGAGATCGTCGGCGGCAGTATTCGGTTCGACGGTCGGGAGCTGACGACGGCCGACGACCGGACGCTGCGACGACTCCGCGGTCGGGAGCTCGCGATGGCCTTCCAGGACCCGTCGACGGCCCTCAACCCGGCGTATCCTGTCGGGGAACAGATCGCCGAGGCGCTACGGATTCGTCGGAACCCGGACCGCCAGCCGTTTCTCCGGGAGCTTGTGGCCGGCTCGAGTTCGCGGCTCCGGTCGCGAACGACGCGACAGAGGGTCCTCGAGTTGATGGAGACGGTCGGTATTCGCCAGCCAGCAGAGCGAATCGACGCCTATCCGCACGAGTTCAGCGGCGGCATGCGCCAGCGAGCGATGCTCGCGCTCGCGCTCGCGCTCGCTCGCCGACCGTCGGTGCTGATCGCCGACGAACCGACGACGGCGCTAGACACGACGACCCAGGCCGCGATTCTCGATCGGCTCGCCACTCTCAATACGGAAGCGGGGATGGGAATGCTACTGATCAGCCACGATCTCGGGGTCGTCTCGGCGCTTTGCGACCGGATCGTCGTCATGTACGACGGAGCCGTCGTCGAACGAGGGCCGACCGACGAACTTCGCTCGAATCCTGCCCACCCGTACACGAAAGCGTTGCTCGGATCGCTCCCACGTCGATCCGACCCCCAGTCGCGGCTCCCGACGGTAGCAGGGACGCCGTCGGACGATGCTCCACCCTCGACCGGCTGTCGGTTCGCCGACCGCTGTCCGTTTGCGACGGAGAACTGTCTCGACACCTCGCAACCGGCCGTTCAGGTAACGGCTGGCCACACCGCCCGATGTGGCGTTCGGGCGGCCCGGGACGCCTCCCCGGAATCGATGCACGGAACCGGCGTCGACTCGAGGCCCGGATCGGAACCGGTGCAGGCGACGTCCGCCGACGGACAGTGCGGACCCACGACTCCCTCGCAGGACGGCACGGGGCCCGCTCGGTCCCGGTTCGACGAGCGAGCGAGCGACGACGCCGAAGCGGTGACGGCGGCGACGGCCGATCGACCACTCGTCGAACTCGAGAGCGTCACGAAATCCTACGCGGGAACCGATACGCTGCTGGATCGAATCCTCGGTCGCGGGGACGACGAGGGAGAGACGGCGGTCAGGAACCTCAGCCTGGCACTGTGGGCCGACGAGACGGTCGGACTCGTCGGTGAGAGCGGCTGTGGGAAGTCGACGCTCGCACGGTTGGTCGCGGGGCTCGAGGAGCCGGCGAACGGCACCATCCGACTCCGCGGGGATCAGGTCGGCGGCGTCGATACCCGGACGGACGTCCAGCTCGCCGAGTTCGGCGTCGTTTTCCAGCACCCGGGCCGGAGCCTCGATCCGAAGCGGACGGTCGGCCAGTCGGTCGCCGAACCGCTGATCGAAGCCGGCTGGACCCGATCCCGCCGGCGCGACCGCATCGACGAACTGCTCTCGCTCGTCGGCCTCCCGTCCGAGTACGTCGATCGGTACCCCCGCCAGCTGTCCGGTGGCCAGCAACAGCGCGTCGCGATCGCACGCGCGCTCGCGCTGGAACCGTCCGTACTGATCCTCGACGAACCGACGGCCGCGCTCGACGTGTCGACCCAGGCGACGGTACTCAACCTCCTCGCCGACCTTCAAGACGCCTTGGGGTTCGCCGCCCTGTTCGTCTCCCACGATCTCGAGGTCGTTCGCCACGTCGCCGATCGCGTCGCAGTGATGTATCTCGGTCAGCTCGTCGAGATCGGCCCGGCCCGACAGGTGCTCTCGCGACCGGCGCATCCGTACACCCAGTCGTTGCTGGACGCGATACCGGGTGACCGCGGGACCGATCGGACCGGTATCGATACCCTCGCCGCGGACCCGCCGAGTCCCACATCACCGCCTGAGGGCTGTTCGTTCCACCCCCGCTGCCCGGTCTCCGAGGCGGATTGTTCGCGTGTCGAACCGACTGTCGAGACCGTCGGCGAGGCTCGAGTGCGATGCCTATACGCCGGCGAGTGGGGTGGCGAGGACGGGATCGACGGCCGGAGAGCGGCGGAGTCCGAGAACACCACCACCGACTGACGAACGACTGTACTATGAACGACGACGACCGACTCGCGACGAATCGACGTACCGCACTCAAAACGATCGGCGCCAGCACACTCGCGCTCGCGGGGTGTCTCTCGGGCGGCGACGGTGATGCCGACGTTCGCATCGGTTCTCCGTGGGACGCGAACAGGGACCCCCTCGACGGTGGCCATACCCTCCGGCGACTCGGTATCACCGAGGCGCTCGTCGGCGTCGATTACGAGGCCAACCCGGCACCCGGTCTCGCGACCGGGTGGGAGCGCCTGGACGACCACAACTGGCGGTTTTCGCTCCGCGAGGGTGTGACGTTCCACGACGGTGCGTCGCTCGATGGGGCAGCCGTCGTCGAGTCGCTCCGCCGAACGATCGAATCGACGGCGTTCGCGGACGTACCGATCGAAACCGTCGAGGCGACAGACGAGATGACAGTCGCCGTCGAAACCGGCATCCCGTTCGCGCCGCTCCCGGCACATCTCTCGCGAAACGAAGCGGTCATCCTGAGTCCGGACGCCGTCGCAGACGGCGACGGGACCATCACGGAGCCGATCAGTACCGGTCCGTTCGTCTTCGATTCGTTCCACACCGGGTCCAAACTTCGGGCCGTCCGAAACGACGAGTACTACGGACGGCTCCCGGAGATTGAGTCGGTACGTTACGAAATCGTCGAAGACGACCAGACCCGTCGCATGAAACTCGAGAGTGGAGCGCTCGAGATGGCCAGGATCCTCCCGGCGGAGATGGTCGGCTCGCTCGAATCGGCGGCCGATATCGACGTGTATACGCCCGAAATCCCCCGGATCAGGTTCCTCACGTTCGATACGAAGTCGGTACCGTTCGACGACGAACGCGTTCGTCGGGCTGTCAACTACGCCATCGACCGGGCGGTGATCTGCGATTCGCTCCTCGAGGGCGTCGACGAACCCGCGGTCGGGCCCTTCCCAGCGTCCGTCACGGAGTGGGCGAACCCGGATCTCGAGGGGTACACCCACGATCCAGACCGGGCCCGCTCCCTGCTGTCGGCTGCCGGCTGGACGGTCGGGTCGAACGACGACGTCCGAACACGTGACGGAGGGTCCCTGTCGATCGAGTTCACGACGTTCGACGCCCGGAGTCTGCCACTGATCGCCGAGGCGGTCCAGACCCAGCTCGGTCGGGTCGGGTTCGACGTCGACGTCACGACGATGGAGTACAACGCGATGCTCGACGAGGTCACTCAGGAGCCGTTCGACGGCTATCTCACGTCCTGGGGGATGCTCTGGTATCCGGATCCCGACCGGCTCGCCGAGTTGGTCCACTCGAGGGAGACGACGCTTCATCACGGCTACGAGAACGGGAGGGTCGATTCACTCCTCGAGGAGGCACGAGAACGTACCGACCGTGAAGAGCGACGGGAGCGGTACGACGAGATTCAGTCGATCGTTCTCGAGGAGGCCCCGGTCGCTTTCCTCACGAACTACACGAACGTCGTCGCGACGGCATCCGAGCTCGGCGGGTATCGGCCCCACCCGACGGAGAACCGGTACGGGCTCGAGTCGATCGAACTCGAATCGGAGTAGTGGTCGATGCGGCATCCACCTCGTGCATCCGGGCGATCGACGGTTCGACGAGTCTGTTGTCGGTCGGTTACGAGATGGATACCCACTCGCCGCGGTCGTCGCTCTCCTCGATCGCGGCGAGCACTCGCTGTGCGGCCAGGCCGTCCTCGAAGTTCGGTGCGAACTCGCCGCCGCGCTCGACCGCGCTCAGGAACTCGTAGTTCTCGTGGACGAACGTGTGCTCCCAGCCCAGCACGTGGCCCGGCGGCCACCAGTGGTCGACGTAGGGGTCGTCCTCGTCGGTGACGAGGATCGTCTCGTAGCCGCGATTCTCGTCCGCTCGGAGCACCTCGAGCTCGTTCAGCCGCTCGAGGGAGAACCGCAGGCTCCCCTCGGAGCCGTGGATCTCGACGGTGTGGTCGTTCTTGTGGCCCGTCGCGAACCGGGAGGCCTCGAGGGTCCCCATCGCGCCGTTCTCGAACGCGAGTTGTGCGGAGTAGGCGTCGTCGACGGTGACGGGCCGGGTCTCGTCCTCGCCGTCGACCGGCCGCTCGTCGACGAACGTCTGCAGATGTCCGCTGACGCGTTCCATCTCGCCGGCGAGGTCGTCGTCGCCGACGAGGAACCGGACGAGGTCGACGGTGTGTGCGCCGAGGTCGCCCAGCGCGCCCGACCCCGCCAGCTCTTCGTCGTTGCGCCACGACCACGGTGCGTCGGGATCGACCAGCCAGTCCTGCAGGTAGCGCCCGCGGACGTGGTGGATCTCGCCGAGTTCGCCGGCCTCGAGCAGTCGCTTCGCGTACCGGATCGCCGGCACGAACCGGTAGTTGAACGCACAGCCCGCGGGAACGTCGTCGCCGGCGTCGCGCGCCGCCTCGGCCATCGCGTCGGCCGCTTCGAGCGTCGGCGCGAGCGGCTTCTCGCAGAAGACCGGCGTGCCGGCCTCGAGGGCGGCGATCGACGGCTCGGCGTGGACGTGGTTCGGACCGAGGTTGTAGAAGACGTCGACGTCGTCGACGACCTCGCCCCAGTCCGTCGATACCGACGCGAACCCGAGTCGATCGGCGGCGTCCGCGAGCGCCTCCTCGTCGCGACCGACGAGCACGCTGCGTTCGATCTCGGGCGCGTCCGGGAAGAACATCGGGAGCCGCGCCATCGCGTTCGCGTGCGCTTTGCCCATGAACCGATAGCCGAGAACGCCGACTTCCAGTGTCATGGCTATTCATTCACAATAGGTGTTGTTAGAACTTTCCGTCACGGCGTTCGCACCGGCCGACACGCGGCGGTTCGACGCCGAATTACCGTCGAGCGGCGATCACTCCGCCCAGTAGGCCTCGCCCGGCTGGTCCCGGAAGACGGCCCGCTCGAGCAGGTCGATCGCTTTCTCGAGTCCCTCGCGGGAACTGGTCAGCGAGTCCTCGTGCTCGATGCTCAGCGCGCCGTCGTAGCCGACCATCCGGAGCGTCGAGACGAGGTCCTTCCAGTGGGACTCGTCGTGGCCGTAGCCGACGGAGCGGAAGAGCCACGACCGGTCGGCCGCCTCGTCGTAGGCCGTGGTGTCGAGGACGCCCTTCTCGCGGGCCTGTTCCTCGTAGATCCTGGTGTCCTTGGCGTGGACGTGGTGGATCGCGTCGTCGAGGAAGCGGACGGCGTCGGTGACGGAGATCCCCTGCCAGTAGAGGTGGGAGGGGTCGAAGTTCGCTCCCACGCGATCGTTCGTCTCCTCGCGCAGGCGCGCCATGCCGTGGGGCTCGTACACCAGCATGTTCGGGTGCATCTCGATGGCCAGGTCGACCCCGTGGTCGTCCGCGTACGCGGCGAGGTCACCCCAGTAGTCGACGGCGACGTCCCACTGGTACTCGTGAGCCTCGGCGTGCTCGGACGGCCACGGCGCGGTGATCCAGTTGGGCGTCTCGTCGGAGGGACTCCCGGCGGGCAGTCCCGAGAAACAGGTGACGGTCCCGACCTCGAGCTGGGCGGCCAGCCGGATCGCCTCGCGCAGTTCGGTGTCCGCCGCCGCGGCCTGCTCGTCGTCCGGATGGAGCGGGTTGTTGTGCGTCGCGAGCGCGCTGATCCGCATCCCGTGCTCCTCGAGCAGTCCCCGTAACTCGGTCTGTGCGTCCTCGTCGTCGAGAGACGCCCGACGATCGAGGTGGTCGTCGCCGGGGTAGCCGCCGACGCCGGGTTCGATCGCGTCGACGCCGACATCGGCGAGATACGCGAGCGCGTCCTCGAGCGATTCGTCCGCGAGCGGTGGCGTGTGTACACCGATATCCATACGGTTCGTCGGAACCGTTCTGCGGATATAAATTTCACGGAATTAGATGAAGAAAATAAACACAGAGTGGTCTAATCGGGTCGATTCGGGCCGCGTTCTCGAGGAACGCCGACGGCGCGATTCCGGCGGGTCACGCCGGAGCCGCAGTCAGGGCTCCGCGTCGGCCGGATCGACGGTGTGGCCGCCCTCGCTCGAGCGGTAGATGCCGTCGATGATCCGCTGGACGGTCAGCGCGTCCTCGATGTCGCCGCCGATATCGCGACTGGTCGTGACGGCGTCGAAAAACGCCCGCTGTTCGTCCGCGTGGGTATCGTTCTCCGACGTTTCGACGGTCGTATCGAGCAGGTGATCGGGACCGTCCGCGCTCGCCGAGTGGATGGTGAGATCGCCCTCGAGGAGATCGAACCGAGCGGCGGCTTCGGTGCCGCGGACGACGAACTCGTGGGTCGCCGGCCGGTTGGTCGCCCACGCCACCTCGAGCGAGACCGTTCGGTTCCCCGCACAGCGGACGAAGGCGCTGGCCGAGTCGTCGACGTCGAACGCCTCGGGGCCGCTGTCGTCGCCCCACATCTCGAGGTAGGCGTAGTCGTCTCGGTCGCCGAACTCGGACCGGGTGACCCCGGAGACCTCCTCGACGGCCGGATAGCCGAGCAGGTACATCGAGAGGTCGATCGCGTGGACGCCGAGGTCGATGAGCGCGCCGCCGCCGGAGATCTCCCGGCGCGTAAACCACGAACCGCGACCCGGGATACCGCGCCGTCGGACGTAGTTGGCCTCGACGTGGGTGACCTCCCCGAACTTGCCGCGATCGATCCGGTTGCGGACGAGCTGGACGGCGTTCAGGAACCGGTTGTTGAACCCGATCTTGACCGTTCCCTCGGCGGTCGCCGCCGCGTCGGCGATCCGCTCCGCGCTCTCGAGCGTGTTCGCCAGCGGCTTCTCGAGGAGCACGTGACAGCCGCGCTCGAGGGCGGCGACGGTGTACTCCTCGTGATACTTGTTCGGCGTCGTAATGACGACGGCGTCGACCTCGTCGTAGAGGTCGTGGCAGTCGTCGTAGACCGGGACGTCGTACCGGTCGGCGAACCGGGAGCGCGCGTCGGGGGCGATGTCCATCCCGCCGACCAGCGGCACGCCGAGCTCGACGAGCCGGTCGGCGTGGTGGTGGCCGATGTTCCCGAGACCGACGATACCGGTTCGAACGTCCGCGTACTCGCCGGTCATCGTTCGCCCTCCGGTCCGGCGCTACCCGGGGCGGTCGGGAGTCGTCTGCGATCAGTACAGCTGCTCTTCGTTGGTAGCACGTTCGTCATCTTGCGTTCGTCGTTCGTCGCGTTGCGTTCGGCCGCGGCGATACTGCTTGAGTCCCGGAACGATCTTGTTCTTCAGGTCGAGACCGAACGAGACGATCCCGTAGATCCAGAAGAAGTAGAGCGCGAGCAGGCCGCCGTAGTAGACGACCGGGACGAGATCACTCATGGGCTCCTCCCGAGTCGGCCTCGGCTCGCGCGCCCTCTGTCGCCGGACCCGCCGAGTCGGCCGAGTCCGACAGCGCTGCGACCCCGTGGGCGATCGCGTCGCCCGACGCTGCCTCGAACAGGTGAATCTTCGACCGATCGAGTTCGACGCGGACCTCGTCGTCCTCCGTGATCGCCGAGTCGGGATCGACGCTCATCAGCAGCTGGTTCGACGCGTTCGAGGCCTCCTCGCTCGTCATCATCCCCCCACCCGAGCCGTCGAGTGTGAGGTAGACGAAGATCTCGTCGCCCATCGGCTCCAAAACGTCGGTGGTCGCGTCGATGACCGCCGACGAACTGGCCGGCGAGTCGGCGGTATCCACGGGGTAGATGTCCTCGGGACGGATGCCCATCGTGACGGCGTCGCCGGGGGCGACCTCGAGGCCGTCGACGTCGAACTCGACGTCGAAGTGGTCCGTCTCGAGGCCGGTTTCGGTCAGTTCACCCTCGACGAAGTTCATCGACGGTGAGCCGATGAAGCCGGCGACGAACCGGTTCGCCGGCTCGTTGTAGCAGACCAGCGGCGGATCGATCTGCTGGAGTTCGCCGGCGTTGATGACCGCGATCCGGTCGGACATGGTCATCGCCTCGGCCTGATCGTGGGTGACGTAGATGATCGTCGTATCGAGTTGCTTGTGCAGCCGCTGGAGCTCCGTCCGCATGTGGACGCGCAGCTTCGCGTCCAGGTTTGCCAGCGGCTCGTCCATCAGGAAGACGTCCGGCTCGCGGACGATCGCGCGGGCGATCGCCACCCGCTGTTGTTGGCCGCCCGAGAGTTCGTCGGGCATCCGATCGAGCATCCCCTCGAGCTGGACGACGTCGGAGGCGCGCTCGACGCGGCGGTCGATCACCTCCTGGTCGTACTTCCGGAGGCGCAGTCCGAACGAGATGTTGTCGTAGACGTCCATGTGCGGGAACAGCGCGATGTTCTGGAAGACCATCGCGACGCCCCGGTCCTTCGGGGGGAGCTTGGTGACGTCGGTCTCACCGATCGTGATCGTCCCCTCGGTCGGTTTGGTGAGGCCGGCGATGGTCTCCATGGTCGTCGACTTCCCGCAGCCCGAGGGGCCGACGAGGCAGACGAACTCGCCGTCCTCGATCTCCAGATCCATCTCGTCGACGGCGACGATGTCTTCGTAGCGTTTCGTAACGTTGTCGAGTCGTACTCGTGCCATTGTTATTCTTTGAGTGCTCCGTCGGTCAGTCCGCTGACGATCTTTTCCTGTGCGACGACGACGATGATCAGCATGGGCAACACGCCGACGATGCTGGCGGCCGCCATGAGGTTGAAGTCCGTCGTGTACTGGGTCTGGTAGCTGAGGATGCCGCCGACCAGCGGCGACCACTGGTTGGGCTCGTTCTGTATCGCCATGATCGAGCTGAAGAAGTACTCGTTGTAGACCGAGATGAACGTCAGCACGGCCGCCGTCACGACGCCGGGCGCCGACAGCGGCATAATCACGCGAAACAGCGCGCCCAGCCGGGTCGTTCCCTCGACGCGCGCCGCGTCCTCGAGCCCGTCCGGAATCTGCCCGTAAAACGTCGTGAGGATGAAGATTGCGAGCGGCAGGAACAGCGCGCTGAAGGGCATGATCATCGAGCCCGGCGTGTTGACGAGCCGCGGCGGCGAGAACAATTCGATGCTCAGGAACGGCACCGTCACCGGATTGCCGAGGAACGCATCGTACAGCGGGATCAGGAACGCCGCCGGCGGGAAATACGAGACCGCCAGGATGGCGAGCATCATCACGCTGCGTCCGGGGAACTCGAGGCGGCCGAAAACGTACCCCGCAAGGCTCGCGAGGACGATGACGATGAGCGTCGTCGCCGTCGCGAGCACGAAGCTGTTGAACATGTAGAGGTGGAACGGTACCTGCTGGAACACCTCCACGAAGGCGGTGACGTTGAATCCCTGCGGCGTCGGGAACGGCACGTCGCCCAGGAGGGGAACGGACACGTTCCAGTCGCCTTGCCTGATCTGGCCACTCGGCGTCAGTGCGAGCACGAGAAGCCAGTAGAACGGGAACAGCGTCGTCACGAGGAAGAACCCGGTGACGACGTAGAACAACGCTCTGTAGTGCCGTTTGCGTTTGTCGGGTTCGGTGACGACGCCGTGGGCCCACCGCTCGAGCGGCCCCTTGTTTTCGTCCTCGGCCGATTTGGACGCAGTATCAGCTTGCGCTGCCATCTCAGAACCCCTCCTTGTACTGCTGGTAGATCACGCCCAACACCGCGACGGCGATGATGCCGGCGGTGACGAACGCGACCGCGGCCGCGAGACCGCGGTTCGTACCGAACGTCGTGACGACCATGCACGATAACGATGGGACGGTCGAGCAACCCGACACCGAGTCGATGAGGCCGTAGATCCGCATCGCGGCGATGGTCCGGAACAGGATCGCGATGCCGAGCGACGGTAACACGAGCGGGAGCGTGATCATCTTGAACTGCTGCCACTTGTTGGCGCCGGCGACTTCCGCGACGTCGTAGAGACTCCGATCGATGCTCTGGAGGCCCGCGAGGATGAGCAACGCCATGAACGCCGACGTCTTCCAGATGTCCGCGACCGAGAGTATCAGCAGCGAGCTTGCCGTATCGTTGAACGTGTTGTTCAGTTGGACGAGCCCCAGTCTGGACAGCGGTTCCGTCAGGAACCCGGCGCTCGGGTGGAACATCAGGTAGAAGATCATCCCCTGGATGACGATCGGGATGGCCCACGGGATGATGATGGCTGCGCGAACCCACCGGCGACCGCGGAAATCCTGGTCGAGGACCAGCGCCTGTCCGAACCCGATGAGCGTCTCGAAGAAGACGGTCACGACGGTGAAGATGATCGTCACCGCCAGTGCGCTCCGCAGGACGCCGCCGACGTGGACGAACGGGAAGGTCCCGTCGACGCTGATGTCGGGGAGGAACGTCGTCGATCCCGGGAGTTTGGGATCTGCCCCCCCGGTGAACAGTTCGACGTAGTTCTCGACGCCGACGAACTCCGGATCGGACAGGACGTTCTGGTACATCGACAGCTCGAACGTCCGCAACAGCGGGTAGAGCGCGATCGACACCAGCAGGAGGAACACCGGCGTCAACAGCAGGTAGGCGAACCCGGTCTCGCCGAGGTTCTCCAGCCAGCGTGTGATCGCGACGAGCGGACCCGACCGGTTCGATTGCCGCGTGGGGCCGGGCGTTCTATCTTCGGTGCTCATCTTATCCGTCCGCTTCGATCTCTTCGAGTCCACCCTGGAGATCCGCGGCCGCGTCTTCGGGACGCTTGTCGCCGGCGACCGCCGCGTTCACTTCCTCGGCGATGCGGGTCGACTCGTTCGGCCAGACGAGAGTCACGGGACGGGGCATCGCGTTTTCGCCGGCGACCCGGAGCGTATCGAGGTAGTTCCCCATCGGTTCGATCTCCGCGGCCTCCTGGGTGTCGAACAGGTTCGGCTTCGGCGGGATC
This sequence comes from Natrinema salaciae, assembly GCF_900110865.1. NCBI lineage: Archaea > Methanobacteriati > Methanobacteriota > Halobacteria > Halobacteriales > Natrialbaceae > Natrinema > Natrinema salaciae. The sequence goes on along the minus strand of NZ_FOFD01000001.1, from coordinate 415,331 downwards.
CACCCGTAGAGGTCGAACATGCCGAGATTGAAGTCGTCGGTCATCATCGCGCGGATGACCTCGATCGCGTCCTCCGTGTGCTGCGAGTTCGGATTCAGCGTCATGTGCCAGCCGCCCAGCGCGGCCGTGGAGCCGCCGGTTCCGGGCTGGGCCGCCTCGTCCTTGGTCACGCCGTACGGGATCGGCATCGCGCCGTAGTCCTCGACCGGAATCGGGTCTTTGGCGACCTCGGTGTTCTGATTGATCGCGTACGGCCAGTTTCGCTGCATGACCGCTTCGCCTCCGAGGATGGCTTCGCGTGCGTCTTCCTCCTGCCAGGAAGTGATATCCGGCGTGGCGATCCCGGTCGGATACTCGTCGAGGGTGTCCTCGCCGTGTTCGTCTGCGACGAACGTCCGCATCATGCGGAGTCCCTCGATGAACTCGGGTTCGTCGACTGTCACGGGACGGTCCCCGACCGTGCCGAACAGGTTGTCGCGTCCGCCGAAGTACGCGCCGCCGAACGAGGACATGACCTCGTTCCACGTACAGCAGGACGTTCCCTCGTAAGCGTCCCACTGGGTTGCGAGCCCGTAGCTCGCGTCGGAGGCTGCGACGATCTCCTCGGTGACCTCGGCCCACTCCTGCCAGGTCATCGGCTCCGTGGCCCACTCATCGAAGTCGGACTCGCCGTAGCCGGCCTCCCGAGCGTAGTCCTTTCGGTACTGCATCGTCGGGTAGTCCGGGAATATCGGGACGCCGTACAGATCGTCCGAGTCGGGGTGGCGAGCCGTCGCGGTGAACGACTCGAAGTACTCGTCCTGTACCGTAGAGAGGTCGTCGTCGTCGAGTTCGTCGCTGAGGTTGGCGATGTGACCGCGCTGGATGAAGACGTTCACCCACCCGTTGTCCATCAGGAGCAGGTCCGGTTGCGATTCGCCGGCCTGAAGCAGATTCGTGTACGTGTCCCGTCGGTCGCCCGTGTCTTCGTCCCCGGCTTGCAACTCGATGTCGATCCCGTCCGCGCCACTGTCCGCGAGCAGCTGGACGACCTCTTCGCCGACCGCGTCGATGAGGTTCGGATCCATCCCCACGGTGACGGCGTCCGACGACGACTCGCCGCCGTAGATACAGCCGGCCAGACTGACCGTCGCCCCGCTCGCACCCGCCGCTTTGACGAACGTCCGCCGCGAGACGCTCGAGTCGTTCTTCCCCTTTCCGTGAGAGTGTTTATCACTCATATACTGCTCTATGATATTCATTCGGTATATAGTTAATGGACTGAGTACAACGGCCGTTGTTAATTGGCAGCACCATCGGAATCGTCCGGCTAGCGGAACATATTCGTTCACTGTTCTCCCGTTTCAGTCGCTATCTGTACCCCAATCGGACTACAAGTGGAGAAAAATAACACGAACGGCGGAGAGTGGTCCGGCCGCCTCAGTCGATCGACTCGATCGTGATCCGCGTCGCCTCGTAATCCTCGAGCATCGCTCCCCACCCCCCGACGGTGTACGTCCCGTCGTCGGTCGCGAGCGTCAGCGAGGCCTTGCCCGCGAGATGGAACAGCGCCGTCTGTTGCCCGTCCACCGTCGAGTGGCCCGTGTACGTGAGGTCGGTGATCGTTCCCCGTCGCGTTACTTCGCGGCCCGTGTCCGTCTCGAACCCGTAGACGGTGGCCTCGATCGTGGCCCCGTCCTCGAGCAACGGTTCGACGTCGCGGAGACACTGCCGGAGGTCGACGTACGTGATCGGCGGGTCGTCGCCTCGCGCCGAGTAGATCGTGTCGTGGATCTCCCAGAGACAGGTGAGGAAGTACCAGTGGAAGACGTACGTGTGCGTTCGATCGTTGACGATGACCCCGTACTCGTTGGTCGATTGGCCGTGCGGGGAGAAACAGGTCCACGATCGGTCGACGAGCGCCACGAACGGCGAGGGGAGGTTCCGGTACCGCGCCTCGGTACAGGCATCGGCCAACGACTCCCTCGACGGAACGTCCGTCTCCGTGGTGGTCAACGGAAACAGACAGATCTTGACGTCGACCCCCGATTCGTGGGCAGCCGTCAGCGCGTCCGACAGCTCGTCGAACTGCGCGGGGGTGAGGCCGATCTGGACCTGATTCGTCGCCGAGCGAATCAACTCGTCGGCCCGCGCCAGGACCGTGTCGAGGCGCTTGACGATGCTCACCTTGTGCTCCTCGAGGTCCGGTCGACTCCACCGATCCTCGATCTCGTTGGCCGCCGTCTCGAAGCGAGTCGCCCGCGAGCGGAGGTCGGCCAGCACGTTCGCCGGGTCGTGTGCGCGAGCGTGGAGACTGTCCTGCTCGTAGGTCTCGATGTATCCCGCCTCCTCGAGGCCGCGCAACACGTCGTAGATTCGCGGATCCGGGACGTCGCTGGCCTGTGCGATGTCGGTCGCCGACGCGGACCCGAGACCGAGCAGCGTGACGTACGCATCCGACTGATACGGCGAGAGCCCCGCGTCCTCGAGGATCTCGGTTAGTTCGTCACCGTCCATCGTCGAGCATCGTACCCGGTCGATTCGCTGTACTGCGTGTAATCATCCCAGTTGATTATTACACTCGCTGGAAAAAAATGTGTCTGTGGAGGCCATATTCAAGGTGGTTCGAACGAAAACCGACTGTCAATGGGAAACACGAAAGAACTGATCCGGCGGCCGGCGTACACCGGTGACGACCGGTGTTGGCCGTGTACGATCGCGAACGGCATCCTGCTAACGGTCGGGGTCGGCATCCTGACGGTTACCGGACGCCGGACCGTCGCCGCGGCGGTCGCCGTCGTCGGTGCCGTCGCGATCTGGCTGCGCGGCTACCTCGTTCCGTACACGCCACGGTTCGCGCCACGACTGGTCGCCGCGCTCCCCGTCGATGTCGGCGTTCACGACGACGCTCGCGAGCGCGACGCCGGATCGTTGTCCGACGCCGACATCGCCGACGAGGAAGCCGACGCGGCACCACCGAGCGGCGAGACGGTCGTCACCGCGCTGCTCGAGGCTGGCGTCGTCGTTCCGGCGGGTGAGGAACTCCGGCTCGAGGAGTCGTTTCGGACCGAGTGGCGTCGGGAGATGGACCACCTCCGTGGTCGTGAGCTCGAGGAGCTCGCCGCCGAGGCGGACGCGCTGACCGACTCGTCGATCGACGCGCGGGTCGGCCGGGACTGGCGCGGCCGGCCGTCGACGGTCCGCCTGGTCGGGGACGGCAGTCGCGGCGTCTCGCTCGACGCGGTCGTCGCGGTCGCCGAACTCGCCGCCGCCCGCGCTCTGGAGCCCCGGATCGACGACGAGCGCGTCCGCCTCGCCGCCGGCCGACCGCTCCGGTCGCTCCTCGAGCGGTGTCCCCGCTGTGACCGCGAACTGACCGTCTCGCAGTCGACCTGCTGCGGCGAGGTGACGCCGATCGGATCGACGCCCGCGGAGAAGTTGCGCTGTCCCGACTGCGACGTCCGACTGTTCACGTACGACTAGGTCGTCCATCGGGCCGCCGGGAGAACACCGGTCTCGCGTCGCGGTACGGGTCGGTATCGGCCCGAAAGCGGTTCACGGCGACGCGGTTCGGACCGCTGGCAGCGATGCCGGCTGTGTCGTGCGATAGCGTTTCACCCGTCGGGATCCTACGCCGTATCGGGGGACGATGACAGTACGAATCGATCTCGACGAACACGAGAGCGTCGAACTGACCGACACCGACGTCCGGAAACGGCCGCCAGACCGGCTCGAGTTCGCGACCGATGGGAATCTGACGGTGGTCTCCGCCCTGCTCGCCGAGTTCGAGGGGGCGACGCTGAACCCCGTTCGCGTCACGATATCCGCTGCGGACGCGAATCCCGTCGCGATCGATCTGACGGGGCCGGCGTCGCTCCGCCTCGAGAACGTCGACGTCGGCGTCGCGACACCGGACGGCGCGGATATCGCGGACGAGTTCCGGTCGATCCCCCCGTCGACGGACGAGGATGCCGGTTCGACCGATTCGCCGCCGAGCGTGATCGCGTTTACCGTCGACGGCGCGATCCGAGACGTCCCGCCGGAGACGCTCGCGGCCATCGGGGACGACGAACCGACGCTCGAGACGGTCACGTTCGCCGTCGGTGAGTCGATTCGGAGTGACGGCGGGCCGGGAACCGAGGTCATCTTCGAACTGGCGCTGTTCGGCTACGGAATCGTCGTTCGTCGGGATGGGACGATCACCATCGGTACCGGCGGCAGGGCGGCCGGAATCGACCCTCGAGACGAGGGGATCGATTCCTGACACGGATCCGTCGTGGCTCTCGGGGGCGACAGCGACCGCTCGGGGTGGCCGTTACCGATCCCACTCGTGTCCGCGCTCGCCGCCGCGATCGTTCCCACGTCCGTGACCGCTTTCGTGTCGGCCACTTTCGCCTCGTTTCCGCCGCTTGAGTCGGCGGTAGAGCGCCATCACGTCCTCGAAGTCCTCGCTGCCGTCGCCGTCGATGTCGTATCGGCCGGGTGCCGGCTCGGGATCCGTGATCGAGGCCTCGTTTTCGACGGTCAGCGTCGTCGTCTCGTCGCCGACCGAGAGCTCGTACTCGCCGGCCTCGACCACCGCCGCCTGGTCGCCAGGGACGTCGCCGGGGACGACCTCGAGCGTCGCGAGGTCGAGTTCGACGTCGACGGTCGCGGACTCACCGGGTTGCAGGGCCACTCGCTCGAATCCCATCAACCGGCGCTGGGGCTGCAGTACCGATCCGTAGAATTCGGTGTTGTACACCTCGACGATGTGCTCGCCGGCCCGGTCGCCGGTGTTCTCGACACCCACCCGCGCCGTGACCGTCGATGTCGACGCAGGGTCCTCGACCGCGGGCGTCGACAGCGAGAGCCCCGCGTACTCCCAGTCGGTGTACGAGAGTCCGTGTCCGAACTCGAACTGGACCATCCCGTCCGCCGCACCGACGGACTGGCGCGGCGGATAGTCGTCGTAGAAGAGGGGGACGTGGCCGACGTTCGCCTCCCAGGTGAACGGGAGCCGCCCCGAGGGGTTGTAGTCGCCGAACAGCGCGTCGGTGACCGCGACGCCGGTATCGCTGCCGGGCTGTCCGGCGAACAGGACCGCGTCGAGGCGGTCGAACGTCTCGTCGGTCCCGCGCGGGCTGCCAGCGACGATCACGCCGACGAGCGGAACGTCGTCGTCGGTCTCCGCGTCGAGCAGCGCCACGAGGTCCCGCTGCGCCTCGGGGAAGCGCATCTTGTCGCGGTCGCCGAAACCCTCGTTGTGTGGGCCTTCGCCGAGCACGACGACGACGGTGTCGGCCGTCTCGGCGGCGTCGACGACCGCCGCTTCCTGCTCGTCGGTGACGTCGAAGAAGCCGTTGTCGAAGTTCTCGTAGATACTCCCGTAGGGCGCGGCCTCGAACTCCGTCGGAACGTGGGTGAGCCGGTCGCCGAGCCGGTCGGCCAGCTCGCCAGCGATCGTGTTCTGACGCGGCCGCGGCCCGTCCTCGGTCAGGTCGCCGTCCTCGATCCCCTGCCAACCGAGCGTCCAGCCGCCGTGTTGCATCAGGAATCGGTTCGGCGTTTCACCCTCGATCCCGGGGCCGGTCAGCAACACGTCCTCGGTGCCCTCGAGCGGGAGGACGTCGTCCTCGTTCGCCAGCAGGACCAGCGACTCCTTGGCGAGTCGCTCGGAGACGTCCCGCGCACCGCCGACCAGGTCGCCGATCTCGTCCTCGTCGACGCAGGGCTGATCGAACAGACCGAGGCGTCGCTTGAGCTCGAGGATTCGCCGGACCGACTCGTCGATTCGCTCCTCCGAGACGTCGCCGCTCTCGACGAGGTCGATCGTCGTCTCGATGAACGCCGTCGGCGGCGTCTCGCCGCCGCACATGTGCATGTCGATACCCGCTTCGAGACCCTGCTTGACGGCCCGTCGCCACCCGTCCGGCGTATCGGGCAGGTACTGATGGTTGGACTGCAGTCGTTCGAAGTCGTCCCAGTCCGTGAGGACGACGCCGTCGAACCCGTATCGCTCCCGCAGCACCTGCGTCAGCAGCCACTGCGAGACGTGGGCTGGTTTGCCGTTGACCGCCCCGCTGTTGACCATCACCGTCTCGGCCTCCTCGAGCGCTCGTCTGTAGGCCGGCAGCTGTCTGGTGCGGAGATCGCGCATCGACGTTCGGGCGTGTGCCCGGTCCTTGCCCGTGTTCGGCGTCCCGTAGCCGGCGAAGTGTTTGACCGTCGCGGCGACGCGACCGTTCCGCTGGAACCCCCGCGCTCGCGCCCTCCCCAGTTCGCCGAGCAGCATCGAATCCTCGCTGTGGCCCTCGAAGTACCGCCCCCAGCGCATATCGCGGAGGACGTCCACCGTCGGTCCGAAGATCCAGTGGCCGCCCATCGCCGCGATTTCGTTCCCGGTGTGGGTCGCCGCCGCCTCGACCAGTTCGACGTCGCGGGTCGCGCCCATGTTCAGCCGCTGGGGAAAGCTCGTACAGCCGTCGAGCAGCGTGTTCCCGTGGAGGGCGTCGCCACCCCAGAGAAACGGGATCCCGTGGTCGGTGTTCTCGACGGTGTATCGCTGAAGGTCGTTGAGCCCCGCGACGAACTCCTCGCCGTCGAACGTCGGCCCCGTGGCGCCGCCGTTGAGGACCGATCCGACGTGGTGCTCCGCGAGCAGCTGCCCGAGCGTGTCTACGTCGTCGTGATCGTCGAACGCAGTCTCGGGGCCGAACCCCTCGCCGAGGTCGTCGATCGCTACCTGCGTCATCTGTCCGACCTTCTGCTCGAGGGATAGCTCCTCGATCAGCTCGGTGATGTCGTCCTCGTTCGCCCCGGCAGCGGCGGTGTTCGTCCCGACGCCGACCGCGGACGCGGCCGTCACCGCACCGGTCGCTTTCATGAACGTCCGTCGCGATTCGTCGATCGATTCCGATCCGTGTTCCGATTGGTTATTTCTCGACATGCGACAACACATTACAACTCGGATTAAAATAAATATTTCCTATGAGAATCGGTACGCGGTATGACGAGTGACGACGAAGAACGAGCAGGGTGTCGACGGACGCAGTACACGTTTCATGGCCCGCAAAGCGGCGAAGGAAAGGGGTTCCGAGTCCGACGAGCGTCGCGACGGTCACGGCGGACGGCACTCCCGCCAACAGCCATCCATCTGCAGCGAGCAGGAGCCAGTGTGAGCCGGCTCTCACCGGTTCGCCTTCTACCGTCTCACCCGACAGCGGATCGATCGTGCGCTGCACTCGGGTGCCGAACGAAACGTGGTTGAGCCGCCACCAGAGCCGCAGTAGAACGCGGTCGGCGGGCGGGATCGCGGGCCGTCGACTGCGCGAAATCGCGCGACGACCGCTTACTCGAAGCCGCCGCGGTGGACGATTTCGTCGACTGGCTTCCGGTCGCTGGGCTGTTCGCGCTCTCGCAGCTCCTCGGGGAGCGTCTCCGGCGGGGCGCGCTCGCCGATCGCGACCATCGCCTGGACGTCGAATTCGTCAGCAACGTCCAGTTCGTCAGCCGCGCGCTCGTAGTCGAAGCCGGCCATCGCGTGGACGACCAGCTCGCGACGGGCACCCTCGAGGGCGAGGTTCTGCCACGCCGCACCGGTATCGAAGGAGTGGGTCGGCGCCGGTTCGCCGTTGTGATCGAACGTCGTCTTCGAGACGATGACGGCGAGGACGGCGGCGTCGGTCGCCCAGGCCCGATTCGTCTCCACGAGCAAGTCGACGAAGCGCTCCCACTCCTCGTCCTCGCGGTCGGCGATCACGAACCGCCAGTGCTGGTTGTTGAACGCCGAGGGCGCCCAGCGGGCGGCCTCGAACAGCGGGAGGTACTCGTCTTCGTCGAGCGGTTCGCCGGTCATCGCGCGGGGCGACCAGCGGTTGACGAACAGGGGATCGATGTCGTAGGCGGGCTCGCGATACTCGGCGGCGTCGTCGCGAAGTTCGCGTTCCGTCTCGAGGGCGTCTTTCATCGCTCGTTTATTCGAGTGCATACTATGTATATATTATTGGACGCGAAGGTCACCAGGTAACACTCGTGTCTCTTGATCCAACCGCTCCGAGAGCCGAAATTTGTGTGCGAAAGTCACGCATGGATCGTCGTTGGACCCGATCGTCGAAACGGAACGCGGCGGAGAATGGCGGACAGAATCGCCGGCGACGGCCGAATCGGCGACGATCGTCCCACTGCGGGGCCCGCGGTCAGTCGTCGGCCGGCGTCGGCGCACCGTGCTCGATATCGATCTCACCCGCATCGAGGTCGGCCTCGACGTTGCGGGCCGCCTGTACCATGTTCGCCATCTTCCCGTACGCGACCTCCCGGGGCAGCAGCTTCACGCCGCAGTCAGGCGAGACGACGAGCTGTTCCGGCGGGACGACCTCCAGGCCCTTCTTGATGTTCTCCTCGATCTGCTCGACGGACTCGACGTCGGCGACGTGGGCGTCGCAGACGCCGAGCGCGAGGTCCTTGGTGAACTCGGGGTCCTTGAAGACGTCGAGCTGCTCGTAGTCGCCGTTCGCGAGTTCGAGATCGAACTCGTCGACCGGGAACTCGAGGATCTCGGGGTAGATCCGGGAGTAGTCGCCGTAACAGACGTGGAGCCCGATGCGGACGTCGTCGGGAATGTCCGCGACGATGTGCTCGAGCGCCTCGCCGACGATGGCGTGGTCGTCGGGCGTGGTCGCGAGCGCGGGCTCGTCGATCTGGATGTACCGTGCGCCGGCGTCGACGAGCTTCTCGATCTCCTCGTTGACGAGGTCGGCGAGCTCCAGGGTGAGCTCGTCGTCGTCCTCGTAGGCCTCGTTGAACGACCAGTTCGCGAGGGTGTAGGGGCCCGTGATCGGGACCTTGACCGGCCGGTCGCTGGCGGCCGCGGTGAACTCGTACTCGTCGACCAGCCAGGAGTCGTCGTACTCGACCTCGCTGACGACGCTGGGCTTGTCGAAGTAGTTGTGACCCCAGACCTTGACCGGGCCGTTGAACTCGTAGCCCTCGATGCGGTGGGCGAAGAACTCGACCATCTCGTTGCGCCGCATCTCGCCGTCGACGACGACGTCGAGGCCGGCCCGCTCGTGCTCGTCGGTGATCACGCGCGCGGCGTCGTCCTTCGCTTCCCGCCAGTTCTCGTCGTCGAAGTCGCTCTCCTCGTCCTCGTAGAGATCCTTCGCGCGGTTGAGCCACTTGGGTTTGGGGTAGGAGCCGACGACGGTCGTCAGCAGGAAGTGGTCGTGCTCGTGGTCGGGCTGTCGGAACTGATCCTTGTTCTCGTTCGTGTTCGTGCTCATGCTGCTTTCACCTCCGCGAGGTCCGCGGCTTCGGCAAGGACCTCGAGTTTCTCTACGTACTTGCCGTACGGCAGGTAGAACGTCTCGGTGTTCGTCGTCAGGTAGACCGTCTCGAACTCGGTGACGCCGAGCTGGCCCTCGACCCACTCGGTCCGGTCGCGAATCGCCTCGGGGTCCTCGACGAGGGTGTTCTGCCCGTCGGCGAGGCCGAGCGCGACGTCGTCGGTCGCGCCGTACTCCTGAATGTTGTAGAGGTTGTCGTCCTGATTCGCGACGAAGTCGAAGCCGACCGCGTCGATATCGGCGTCGAGCAGGTGCGCGTAGACCTTCTCCTCGAGCGCGCCCCAGTAGGGCTGGACGACGACGTCGGCGTCGGTCGCGCTCGCGACCCGATCGATCGCCTCGCTCGCGCGCTCGTCCTCGCCGTCCTCGGGCGCGTTCTCGACCAGCGACGGCTCGAGCAGGAACAGGGTCTCGTGGTCCGGGAAGGCGTCCGCCTCGCCCGCGAGGAAGTCGGCGATCGCCGCGAGGAAGTCGGCGTCGTCGCCGTAGTGTTCGTCGGTCGCGAGATCGGCGAGGGAGTACGGACCGGGGAGGACGGCCTGCAGATCGTCGCCGCCGGCCAGTTCGGCGGCCGCCTCGAGTTCCGACGCGACGTCGCCGGAGGGCTCGAGATCGTCCTGAACGACCGGCTCTCGGTAGAAGTTGTTGTTGTCGTAGTAGCGGACGATACCGCGCGTTTCGACGGCGTCGGCGACCGCCAGCGGGTGGGCGAGCATGTCGTCCCAGCGCAGCTGGCCCTCGACGACGCGGTCGAGACCGGCGTCCTGCTGGACGCCGACCACTTCTTCGCGCGCCGCCTCGTAGGCCGCGGCGATCTCGTCGCTCTCGTCGCCGCTGATGAGGTCGTGTTTCTGGTGCCCTTTCAGGTCCGAGAGGTCGTCTTTCGCCCAGTCCGGGAGCGGATACAGCCCCGGCGTGGTCGAAACGTACTCAGTCATCGTGTCCCCGGCTAGGCTATACCGACGCTTAATATTTTCCATCCGTGTTAATACACTACAGTAATTTTTGCGGGTTTTCGCCGATTCCGGGATTCGGTTCCGATGTGCGTGCGAACGCCACCCACAGCGCGGCTACGCGACGGATAGCCGCCGGCGCGAACCCGGGACGACTCGCTATCGATCAGCGACTCGAGCCGTCTCGAGACTGGACGAGAGCGCTCTACGGAATCAGTCCAGTGCCAGCAGGGCGTCGGTCTCGTCGTCGACCTGTGCGACGACGTAGATCGTCCCGTCGTCGAGGACCGGCCCCGGTCCCACCCGGCCCGCGAACTCGCGCTCGAATCGGACCGCAGGGCCGCCCTCCGGACTGTCCCCGGGCGTCGGGTCCAGCGCGTGGAGACGGTCGCCGCCGACGAAGACAGTGTCACGACCGTACGCAGGTGCAGTGTGTCGCCCGTCGCCGACGTCGTGTTCCCAGTAGTGATCACCCGATTCGGTACCGACGGCGTGAAGTCCCCGATTGTTCGCGACGAGAACGAGTCCGTCGGCCACGGCGATACCGCGTTCTGCCCAGCCGATATCAGCCGTCCAGTTGCGTGTCGGGTCCGAAATACCGTCGTCCATCAGCGCGTACGTGGTCCCATTTCGGCAGTTGACGTAGACCGAGCTGGTATCCGCGCTGGGCGGAGCTGTCGGCTTGACGGGTAGTTGCCACCGCTTCCCACCCATTCCGTCCCCGTTCAGCAAATACACCATCCCAGCTCGAGTGGTAACGACGAACCAGTGTCCCATGAAAACGGCAGGGTGATCGAGCACCTGTCCGAACACCTCGCGATCCCACCGTACCGTCCCGTCGTCGGTATCGAGGGCGACGACGCGTTCTCCCGCCCCACAGACCAGTCGCTCTCCCCCGTGAGTCGCCGGCGTCGTCACCCGGCCGGGCATCTCGAACTTCCGTTCCCACAGTTGGTCGCCCGTGTCGGCCTCGAGCGCGCGAATCGCGTCGCCGGTCGAGACGTAGGCGACGTCGTTCCAGACCAACGGCACCTCTCTGACGTCCTCGAGCGTCCACAGTTCCGAGCCGTCGTCAGCAGTGAGGACCCGAAGGGTATCCACATCGGGCTGGTAGACGCGTCCACTGGCGACGACCGGTGCCCGAGAGGCGGACTGTGCGATCTCGACGCGCCACCGCTCGGAAAGGCCGTCGACCGGTGCAGCGGCGTCACCGACCGCCCGCGTGTTGGCCGCATTGCAACCGAACGTCGACCACTCGCCGTTCGCCCCGGTGGCGCTGTTCTCGGGATTCGACAGCGTACCACCGCCCGCCGGCGGCGGCTCGTCCGGGTCCGGATCTCTGAAGCTCGAGAGCGCGGAACAACCCGCGAGGGCGACGCTCGAGCCGGTCGCAGCGACGGTCGTCAGCAGGGATCGTCGGGCGGGAGGCACTATCCGAACTGTTCACTCGACCGAAAAGGCTTTTCTGATGACGCGTTCCCATCACCGCATCTCGGGCGCTACCGGAGTAACTCGAGCACCGTCAGTGTCTCGAATGGGAACGACTCGTCGGCGACGGCCACCGCGCTGAACCCCTCCTCGCCGGCCCGCTCGACGACCTCGTCGACGCCGGTGAGGCTGCTGACGAGCAGGTAGACGACGCCGTCGGGGGAAAGCACGCGGCCGACGCGCTCGAGGAAGGGATCGATGACGGCCCGACCGTCCTCGCCACCCGACAGCGCACGTTCCATCCAGTCGTCCCACTCGTTTTCGGGATCGGTCGGCAGGTACGGCGGATTGAACGCGACCGCGTCGAACGCGCCGTCCCGGAACGGCGAGACGAGATCCGCTCGCACCGTCTCGACGCCCGCCGTCCGGGCCTGGCGAACGGCGTGCGGGTTCAGGTCCGAGGCGACCACGCGAGCGGCCGTCTCGTCGGCGATCCGCCCGGCGACGTAGCCCGAGCCGGTCCCCACCTCGAGGACGAGTTCGTCGGCCCCGACCCGCTCGCACGCCGCGTCGGCCAGCAGCCGGGAGTCCTCGGCGGGTTGGTAGACGTCCGGTACCTCGTCGCGTCGGTCCTCGAGTCCCATTTATCCATCCTCCGGTGTGGTCATGCGGTGTTCCGTCCCCGTCGCGTCCCCGTCGTCCGACGGCGTGCGCTGGCCCTCGTCGGCGATTCGAAAGCCGCCGGTCTCGGCCCGCCCCGACAGTTCGCGCTGCGGGTACGGGATCTTGATTCCCTCGGCCTCGAACGCCCCTTTGATGGCGCTGATCGCCGCGGTACGTGCCTTCCAGTGACGTCTAGCGCTCGGCTTGTCGATCCAGAACCGCACCCCCAGCAGGACCGCGGAGTCGCCGAACGACTTCCCGACGACCTGCGGTGACGGCGCGGACAGCGCCTCGTCGACCTCCTCGACCGCGTTCTCCGCGAGCTCCGCGGCCCGGTCGACGTCGGTCTCGTAATCGACGCCGACCTCGACCTCGAGTCGCAGGCGGCCCCGCTTCGAGCGGTTCGTTACCGTGCTCGAGGCGATGGCGTCGTTGGGGATCATGACGTACTCGCCGTCGAACGACCGAAGGCGGGTGTTGACGATCGAGATGTCGGTGACGATCCCCTCGTCGTCCTCGACTTCGATCCAGTCGCCGATCTCGAAGGGGCGGGCGAACATCAGCACGAAACCGGCGAGCATCGTCCCCAGCGTCTGGCGCGCGGCCATCCCGACGATGATCCCGAGGAACCCGGCCCCGACGAGCAGACTCCCGAGATCGTCGATCCAGATCCCCAGCACGACGACGAGCGAGACAGTCCAGATGATCACCTGCGAGAGTCGGTGGGTGATCTGCTGCTGGTGTTCGGTGACGGCCGCCGTCGAGTCCAGCACCTCGTCGATCACCCGTCGAACGAACCGCGTGACGATGACCGTCAGTACGACCAGAATGAACGAGAAAACCGCCTGTGGGACGGTGTTTCCGCCCGGATCGAGACTCTCGTAGACCCCCTGGATCTCGTCCGTCCGCCCCCAGACGCCCGTCACGATGGCGGCGCTCGCCGCACACGCGCCGATGAGCACCGTCATCGAGACGATATCCGCGTACAGCGGTCTCGCCCGATCGCTCAGCCACGCGTGGAGCCGCCGGTAGGTGAGTAACACGGCGACGACGAGTCCGACCGCCGCGACCGACACCGCGAGTTTGAGGGTCGTCGTCGGAAACAGCTCCGACAACCAGTCGAACCCCGTCAGTAGTCCGGACATACGTTCGTATGCAGCACCTGTCGTCCGCGCAGCTTTGAGTATCCGTTGGTTAAGCCGGTTCCGCGTGCCTCAAGCGTGCCGAACGACCCGGCTCGCGAGCGGGATCAGTCGGCGGGCTCGCCGACCGACATCGCGAGCTGGGCCAGCGCGGCGAACTCCGCCGGTGCCATCGCGCCGGCTCGCTTCTTGAGCACGTCCTCGTCGGCCGCATCGACGACCGCTTCCGGTTCCTCGAGCCCCGAAATGTGCGCCGTGTTTCGGATCGCGTTGCGGATCGTCTTTCGCCGCTGGGTGAACAGTGCCTTGACGAATCGCAGGAAGAACGCCTCGTCGTCGACCTCGTACGCCGGATCGCGTGGAACCGCCCGGATCACCGCACTCTGGACCGCGGGCGGCGGCGAAAACGCCTCCTTCGGGATCGACTCCACGAGTTCGACGTCCGCGTAGTGCTGGCTCGAAACCGAGAGCCGACTGTACTCGCCCGTCCCGGGTCCGGCGACCATCCGCTCGGCGAACTCCTGCTGGAACATCAGGACCAGGGGCCGCTTCTCGGGAAAGAGCCGAAACGCAATCTCGCTCGAGACGCCGTAGGGAAGGTTCGAGACCGACGCGGTGAACTCGGGCAGGTCGACCTGCAGGGCGTCGCCCTCGACGACGGTCAGATCGCCGGCGTCGATCTCGTCGGCGAACTCCTCGCGAAGGAAGCCAGCGAGTTCGCGATCCCGCTCGACGACGGTGACCGCGTCGCCGACCGCGAGCAGTCGGTCCGTCAGCGCGCCCGTTCCGCCGCCGATCTCGAGCAGGTGGCTCGTGTCGGCGTCGATCTCCTCGAGGTAGGTCGGCAGCCGGTCCAGCACCCGATCGTCGACGAGGAAGTGCTGGTCGCGGTCCGGATCGCCGCGGACCCCCGCCCGGGCGATCAGTCCGTCTGGATCTCTCATTGCCGACGCTTCGGCTGGGGTGCGTGTAAACGCACCGTCTCGCGGTCTCGGTCCCGTTCGCCGGGACAGCTGCTAACGCGCTTTAGAGTCCCTTTTCGATGACGTATCCCCACTGATCGAACTCCAGTCCCTCGTAGTACTCGTGGACATCCGTCTTCGCCAGTGGCGATGCGAGCGCGACGGATTCGCAGTCGCGCTCTCGAGCCCACGCCTCGACGAATTCGACGAGTTCGGTACCGTAACCCTCGCTCCGCCGCGACTCGTCGACGACGAGATCGTAGAGCCAGGCGTGGCGGGCGTGGTGGAGAACGCGTCGAACGAGCACGCCCGCGACGGCCACGAGGTCGCCGTCGACGAACCCACCGAACAGGTGGTAGTCGTCCTCGCCGGTCCACGCGAGTATCTCGTCCGGATCGGCATCACTCCACAGCTGTCGCAGAATCGGGACCGCTTCGCGTCGCGCGTCCCGCTCGACTACCTCGCGGATCTCCAGACGGCAGACGGCGGATTCGGAACCGATACTGGTTTCGATCTGACGTCTACAGCGCGACAACGAGATCGTCGCTCGTTACTGGTTCTGTTCCTGCTCGCGCCGACCCACGAACGTCTGGTATTTGAGGTCGTCGTCGCGCAGTTCCTCGAGGATCCGGTCGACGAGGATCTGATCGGGGTCGTGCAGACCGGAGACCCGCTCGGACAGCTCCTCGAAGCTCTCGAAGGGCTTGCGCTTTCGTTCGTCGAGGATGCTGTTCCGGAGTTTCTTCCCGATCCCCGGCAGCAGGTTCAACTGGTGGAGCCGCAGCGTGATCGGCTGGGCGTCGTTGTAGAAGTCGACGAACCGCTCTTCGTTCTCCTCGACGAGGTCCTGGACGACGTACTCGAGTTCCGACTGCGCACCCGACGAGAGGTCCTGATACTCGACGCGGTGACACTCGGTAACGATCTCCCGCTCGGCCGGCGGCTCGACGACGACCTCGCTCCCGATCGTGAGTCGCTCCTCCTCGTCGAACGCGACCTGGTAGAGCTGAAAGTCCTCGATTCCGACAGCGTACCCTGCCGGTGACTTCGCGTACTGCGGGCGGCCATCGTCCGACAGCCCGTGGGCGAGGTAATCCAACACGACCGCGCGCCGAACGTCCGTCTCGTCGCCATCAGCTTCGCTCATTGGTTTACGCTACGGCGACGGCGTACTTAAAGAATCGGCTCACTTTCAGGCGACCGGACGGCGTCATCGAAGGTGCGGCGTCCGTTCCGTCGCGACACGGTCTCCGGACGACCAGGCGTCTCAGGCGTACTGTGCGACGACGTTGAGAATCTCGTCGAGCTCGTCCCCCGACAGCGAGTACCGCTGCTGTGCGTACACCGACCGGAGCTCGTCCCGGTCCCGCGGGAGAAGATTGGCGATCTTGTAGGCCGTCGGTTCGTCGACTTTCTCGAGCTCCTGCAGGTCGTCGACGAGCGACTGGGCCTCCGGAGGCTCCAAGACGGCGAACCGGTTCGCGTGTTCGATCGCTCGCGCGAGCTCGTAGCGAAGCTCGCGATCCTCGTCCATCGCGCGTTCGGCTTCGATGTCGGCGAGCAGCTCCTTCGTCTCCGAGACCGTCAGGAACTCCTCGTCGACGATCTCTTTGAAGATCGTCATCCTGCGGTTAGATCCGGCTCTTTTCCTGGTTCTGTGCGCGCAGGTGAGCCGCGGTGACGAGCAGCGTCTTGTCCTTGCCGCCGTCGTTGATCTGGACCTTGAAAGCGCTGCCCTGTTTCCCGACGACCTCGCCGGTGCGACCGTCGAACCGCGGGTGGTAGCGACCGTTCGGGACGCTCGGGTCGATCTTCAGGTGGACTTTCTCACCGACGTCGTACTCCTGAATCGCACGCTGTGGCGGCGACGCGCCGCGGTCTCGAGGATCGTTCGCGAGCTTTTTCCGGGTTCCCTGACGAGGGCCATTAGATTTCGGCATAGTCGTACGACCGCTTTGTCCGGTGACGGTTATAAAACACACGTATTACGCCCACCGTGGTACGCGGGCGCTTCGGGCGGCGATGCTTGGCGCGCTCGCGCTGGGACCGACCGGTCGCGACGGGTTCGGTGACCACTCTCACACCACCTATCACGCCTCGACTCGTTCTTATCCCGTCAGCGAATCCTCCTGGTCGGGTCTGTCGACGCGGTTCGGGCTGTCGATGGACTCGTTCGGTAGCGACTCGAGGACCAGTCCCCGCTCGGGCTCCCAGCCCTCGGCCTCCCAGTCGGTGACGAGCAGGGTGCCGTCGCAGGTCTTGACGACGAACTGCTCGCTCGCGCGGAAGACCTGAACGATCGTGCCGGGCCGCTCGTCGAGCAGCAGATCCGACGAGAACGGCTGGGCCTCCCAGATCGTGACTCGCGTTCCGTCGTGCTCGGTGAACGCGCCGGGATAGGGACGGGCGACCGCTCGAACGAGGTTGTAGACGGTTTCGGTCGGGTCGTCCCAGTGAATCGCGCCGTCCTCCGGGTTCCGCTTCGGGTAGTAGGTCGGTTCGGCCCGCTGGGTATCGAACTCGGCGGTGCCGGCCAGCACGTCGAAGAGGATCTCGTCGAACAGTTGCTCGCCAGTCATCACGAGCTTGTGATACAGCGACTGGATGGTATCGTGGCGGTTGATGTCGAACTTCTTCGTGGCGACGACGTCGCCGGAGTCCGCACCCTCGTCCAGGTGCATCACCGACAGGAGGAACCTGTCGAGCCCCTCGATGAGCGACCAGTTCATCGGCGATCGACCCCTGCCCTTCGGCAGTCCGAACGCCGAGCCGTGCAGTCCGAGCGCCCCGCGCGTGAACGTCTCGAGGACGTCTCCCGGGATGAGTCGCTGCCAGCCGTGGACGAGCAACAGGTCGGCGTCGAGGTCGACGAAGTGGTCGACGTCGCCGTCGTCCATCCCGTACGTCTCGGGGTAGTAGACCTGAACGTCGTGTTCGGCGGCGTACTCGGCGTGGTCGTAGTAGCTACAGACGTCGTGGCGCTCGCCCTGGGCGGGCGTGAGCGAGACGAGTTCGTCGATCGGCACGAGTTCCTCGTGGACGTACCGGAAGAGATCGAATCCGGCGTCCGTACAGCTCGCGAACGCCACCGTCGGGTTCTGGATCGGTTCGTCGTCGGTTTCGATTGGCGTCGATGTCATGGTGTCCTGACTAGATCGCGAATTGGTCGTCGGGCGGATCGCCGGCTCACGTTCGACTCACGTTGTCGTCGATGAACTGATAGTTGAGGAACTCGCTGATCGCGCCGAACCGATCGTCGCGCTCGCGGTACAACCGCTCGGCGAACGTCTGATCGGTTTCGGCCCACAGGCCCGGGTGGACGAGTATCTGCAGTCGCTCGGGGAATCCGTCGTCGAACGGCGGCGACCGTCGCCACCGCTGGTTCGAGTCCCCACGGTACGCGATCGACGTGAAGAATCGCTCCTCGTACGTGCTCACGAACCCGTCGTAGCTCCGTTTGAGCACCCAGTCGGGTGGGATGTGAAACGAGACCGTGTCGATCGGTTCGCCGACCACCGACGCGAGTATCTCGCGCTCTCGAGCGACTTCCGCCACGAGGTCCTCGTCTGCGGGTTCCGACGACCAGTACTGGTGGGAACTGAAGTGCAGTCCGACGTCGTGGCCCAGCGACCTGATCCGCTCGATGGCCTCGCGCGTCTCCCCGTACAGCGCGTTGTAGAACGGCGACGAGAGCAAGAAGAAGTACGTCGCGGAGACGTCGTTGTCGGCCTCGATCTGCGCCATCCGCGCCGCCCTGCGAGGCGACCAGTCCACGTCGTGCCGTAACAGGACGTCGCCGTCCTCGACGCCGCCGCCGTACGACGCGAACTCGTATCCCTGCGACCGGAGCTGGACGAGGAGGTCCTCGTACGTGTCGTACGTGAACCGAATCGACCGCTCGTCCTGCGCGCTTGCGAGCTCCGTCTGTGCGTTTTGTGATAGCGAGCCAACCATACCCACGGACGTGCGACGGGGGAGGAAAGTTATGCACCGTTGACTGTCGACTAGGTGGTCATTTCGAGGGGCCCGGCCGCAGAGCGCGTGCTGAGCCGGTCCGGCAGCGGGCCACGAACGCCTGAGACCCGATCGCATCCGTGCCCGTCGAGCGCGACCCCGAGAGGCCGAACAATCGGCCCCTACCGCGAGACGACCGCTGCCGGGGTCCGACCGGGTGGCGGCTCCGGTCTCGGTTCGGCCCCGGAGACAGCAAGAGTGACCCCGCTCGAGTCCGTTGGGCCGGTATGGACGACGACTCCGACAGCCGCAGCGACGACGAGTTCCGGATCGAAACGCGGTCGATCCACGCTGGACAGGACCCGAACCCGGAGACGGGCGCGCTGATGACGCCGATCCACGCCAACTCCACCTACGAGCAGGACGCTCCCGGCGATCACCGCGGCTACGAGTACTCCCGCACCGGGAATCCGACCCGAACCGATCTCGAGGCGAACCTCGCGAGCCTCGAGAACGCCGACTACGGTCGCGCCTTCGCCAGCGGGATGGCCTCGATCAACACCGTGTTGAACCTGCTCGAGACTGGCGATCACGTCGTCACCGGCAACGACGTCTACGGCGGCACCCACCGAATCTTCACGCAGGTGTACGAGGACTACGACCTCGAGTTCTCGTTCGTCGATATGACCGACCTCGACGAGATCGAGGCGGCGTTTCGCGACGAGACGGCGCTGCTGTGGCTCGAGACACCGACGAACCCGCTCATGTCGATCGTGGACGTCGAGGGGGCGGCCGCGATCGCTCACGAGAACGACGCGCTCTGTGCGATCGACAACACGTTCGCGACGCCGTACCTGCAACGGCCGCTGGACCTCGGCGCGGACATCGTCTCGCACTCGCTGACGAAGTACCTCGGCGGCCACTCCGACGTCGTCGGTGGGGCGCTGCTGACGAACGACGGCGAACTCGACGAGCGACTCGGCTTCTACCAGAACGCCGTCGGCGCGACGCCCGGCCCCTTCGACGCCTTTCTCGTCCTTCGGGGCACCAAGACCCTGCCCGTTCGGATGGAACGCCACTGCGAAAACGCCCGCGTCATCGCCGAGTGGCTCGCGGATCACCCCGACGTCGATCGGGTCTACTACCCCGGCCTCGAGTCCCATCCCGGCCACGAGATCGCTGCCGAACAGATGGACGACTTCGGCGGCATGCTGAGCTTCGAACTCGACGCGAGTCTCGAGGAGGCCAGCGCCGTCGTCTCGAACACCGAGATCTTCACCCTCGCGGAGAGCCTCGGGGGCGTGGAGAGTCTGATCGAACAGCCCGCGCCGATGACACACGCCGCGATCCCGCGCGAGGAGCGGCTCGAGGCGGGCCTCTCGGACAGTCTGATCCGCGTCAGCGTCGGCATCGAGCACGTCGACGATCTGATCGCGGACCTCGACGAGGCGATCGACTCGGCGCTGGCGTCGCCGAGCGGCAGTACGTAACGCTTACCGCGACGGTCGCCGCGCGAGTTGCGAGCGGAAGATCGGCTCGAACCCCTCGAGGTAGTCGCGAACGTCGACGGCGTCGATCCGGTCGCAGTAGGCGGTCGCCGCGTCGTACTCCCGTCGCCACTGGTCGACGAACTCGGCTTCGATGTCGGCCTCGCGGATCCGTTCGACTACCGGATCGACGGCCTCGTCGGACGGATCGGACCGGATCGCCCGAAGCGCGTCGTGCGAGACGACGCCCGTCTCGAGGGCACGAATCACGACGCCGGAGCTGTAATCGCCCTCGGCGAGTTCCCGCTCCCAGGTGGCGATCCAGTTGCCGATACGTGCCATTCGCTGGCTGTGAGCGACCACGTCTCGAACCGTCGCGAGCGCGCGTCGATCGAACGCGGGAGCGTTCGCGAGGTCGATGTCGGCGAACGGAAAGAGCATCATGTTGTAGACGTCGTACGTCCGGAGCTCGCGCTCGCTCGCGAGCCCGGGATACTGGGCCAGCAGTGCGGAGTAGTCGACCGACTGCAACGCCTGCCTGACGTCGAATCGGAACAGATTCGCGAACTCGTCCGCGCGCGGGCTCGCCGCGTAACACGTCAACAGTGCGTCCCACAGCTCCTGCTGGAACCGAACGTACGTGGCGTCCACGCCCGCTCGAGTCGGGTCGGCAGGCTGAGAGTCGAACGGAACCAACAGCAACTCCTCGAGCGTCGCCCGGTCGCCGTGTCGTTCCGCGACGTCGTCGACGACGGTGATGAACATCGTGGCAAGTATCTTCGCGTCGCGAACGCGCCGTCCGTACTCGTCGTCGACACAGGACAGTCTGAATTCCGGCTCGACCGCGTCTAACCACCGCCAGGTCGATCGATCCCTGTCCCCGATCAGTTCGTCGTAGGCGTCGGCGATCGGCCGAACGGTTTCCGAGAGCGTTCGTTCCTGTGCGTCCGAAAACGGATCCGTTCCCGCGTCCAGCGAACGAAACTTCGTATTACTATTCATTATTCATAATTAGAGTTGGAAACTAAAAGTCCTTTGTTAGCCACATATTCTGTGCCGTTCCAACGTGCGGTGGGCAACGCTCGGCAGGAGGGGCGGCGACTGCAGTCGAATACTCCTTTCGTGATGCGTGCGAACGATCGGGTATGTCGACGAACGACGACGAACGCGAGGCGGGCGTCCACGCGCTCCCGATCACGGTCGAGTACGGCGGACGAGAGCTCACGATCACCCCCACGCTCGTCGAAACCGATCGCGGCCCGATTCTGATCGACACTGGTCCGAGAGGGTCCCTCGACGGGCTTCGCACCCACCTCCGATCGCTGGGGTACGAACTCACCGACCTCTGGCTCGTGATCCTCACCCACCACGACGGGGATCACGCGGGCGGTCTCGCCGAGTTGCTCGAGCGGGTCGATGCCGCCGTCGCGACACACCGCGAGGAAGCGCCGTACGTATCGGGTGAGCGCGAGCCGATCAAAGGCGACGGCGATCGGTATCCGCCCGTCCACGTAGATATCGAACTGGCGGACGGGGTCCGGTTCCCGACGCTCGCGGGGCCGATGACGGTCGTCGCGACGCCCGGCCACGCGCCCGGGCACGTATCGCTGTATCTCCCGGACGGGAAGTTGCTCATCGCCGGCGACGCGCTCGTCGCCGACGGTGACGCCCCGCTCGACGGCCCGAAACCGCGGTTCACGCCGGAGATGGATCGCGCGCTCGAGTCGGTCGGAACCCTGGCGGCGCTCGCGGTCGACCACACGGTCTGCTATCACGGCGGGTACGTGAACCACGGACCCGACCTGATTCGAGAGCGGTACGATCAGCTACGGGAATAGCGCTCGCTCCGGCGGGCGGTGCTCCGACGGGTCGCTGCGCGAGCGCGAGCGGAACGGAACCGATCGAAGCGGAATTCTCATCGGTGTCCGTCACTAATCGACGCGCAATGCGACTCGAACTCCGCGTCTGTCAGCACTGTCTCGACGGCGATCACGGCAACGAGCGTCGGACGGCACTCCTCAACGACATGGTCGACTGCGCCGAGCAGATCAAAGCGCACAAGGAGGTCATCGACCTCGACGCCGTCCACATCCGCAAGGTCAAGGACGACGAACCGGGGAAGCCGGCCGCGCTCCCGGTCGTCTCGGCGACGATCCAGAACAACCAGGTCGTCCTGAACGACACGCAACTCGTCGCGGAAGGCCAGGACGGAAACATGCTGGTCTACACCAACCCCGACGACGTCCTGACCGTCCTCGCGGGGAACCTCGACGAGATCAGCAAGGCCGTCACCGACGACGTGACCGTCGATCTCTCCGAGATCGGTGCGAAGATCGTCTCGCAGGCCGATCTCGGCGCGAATCGCGACCAGTAAGGCCACCGCTCCGCGCGACTGGCCCGGAGCCCAGTGCTCGGTGATCGACTCGAGCGACGGACTCGACGATCGACGGTTCGAATCCGGACAGACGGCTACCGCTCACGATCGGTGTGGATTCGAAACGGGTGAAAAGTGAACGCCGGAAGCCGCGTTAGATACGACCGACGTTCTCGACGCCGACGCTCTCGACGCCCTCGACGGCAGCGAAGTTCTCCTCGACGGTCTCCGTGCCGCCTGCGCCGTCCGGAACGATCACGGTCGGATAGAGCGCGACGAGCCCGAACGCGACTTCGTCACGTTCGACGCCGTTGATCTTCGCGCCCTCGGGGAGGGCACTCTCGAGGCGCTCCTGGAGCGCGTCGAGGTCGATATCGGGGCTGTCCGGCATGACCTTGATTTTGGCAGCGACTTTTCCCATTGTTATGGTCCAGTGAACCCGCAGTCGGGGCACTCGTAGAGGTTGCTCTGTTTGCGACACTTGGCACAGCGGTAGATCTGCTGGCCGCAGTCGGGACACTTGAACGCGGCGGCGTTCGTGCCCGCGATGTTGAGCCCGCAGGAGACGCAGGAGCGCGTCTCTCGGTCGTCGGTCGTACTCATACCCCTTCCTTCCCGCCCGCCGTTTTTAAACTACTCGATAGCAGAATTCCGCGAGCGGCCGGGCCCGCCGGGCCGCGTTTTCCGACCCTGAAAACGCACTGACGGGTACTTTACACCCCCGTCCGAATAACTGGATGAGGTTCGGTGGTCCGACTCTGCCCGAACCTCTGCCTCTGACACTTCGCGAGTTCCGGACCGACAGCGAGTCGCTCGTCCGGAACTCAACATTCAAAGCCGTCCCGTCCGTAGCGTCGGTGAATGCGCCTCGACGACTACATCGAGGATCTAGAGCCCGACGAGGAGGCCGAGCGCCGCCGACTCGCCAAGGAGAAGTCCTACGCGATCACGGACCACCTCGAGGAGTTCGAACGGCGGTTCGACGACGCGCTGAGCGGCGATACCCTCGTCGGCTCGACCGCCCCGTCGATCTTCGTCGGCCGGTCGAACTACCCGGACATTCCCGTCGGGCTGCTCTCGCCGGTCGGCGACGAGAACGCGGCCGAGGAGTACGTCACCGACGGCGACTGGTACCGGCAGGGGTACGCGATCGACGACGTGCTCCAGCGCCGGACCGGGCTCCTGAACTCGAGCAAGCGCGCGAACGTCGACTCGCCGAGCATCGCGAGCCGCCTGACCCCCTCCGTTCACGACACGTGGGACGGCTTCGTCGGCGTCCAGCGCGAGGTCGCCATCGCCGATCGGCCGGTCGACCTCGAGATCGGGTTGGACGACAAGCCGGACCTCGGACTGGACGCGGGAACGGACGTGGCGACGCCGCGCGGTCCCCGCGCCAACGCCCGTAACGCCGATCTCCGGGAGAATCCACACGTCCCGCGGCCGGTCAAGAAGACCCTCGAGGACGACGACTGGCAGGCCGAGGGGGCGATGACGTACCTCTACCGGCGCGGGTTCGACGTCTACGAGATCAACTCCATCCTCTCGGCGGGCGCACTCGGGCAGACGAAACAGCGCCGGCTGGTCCCGACGCGGTGGTCGATCACGGCCGTCGACGACACCGTCGGGAAGTTCCTGCGCGGGCGCATCCGGAACGCGCCGAGCATCGACGAGGTGCAGGTCTGGGCCAACGAGTACGTCGGAAACCGGTACTGGATCGTGCTCGCGCCCGGCAACTGGGAGTTCGAACTCGTCGAGATGAAAGCGCCCGGCAGCATCTGGAACCCCGATCCGCACGACGATATCTGGCTGGCCAGCGCCAACGAGGGATACGAGGGCCGCTCGAGCTACGTCGAGGAGACCGCGGGCGCCTACTACGCCGCTCGGCTCGGCGTACTCGAGTACCTCGAGTCGGTCGGCCGGCAGGCGAAGTGTCTCGTCCTGCGGGAAGTGTCGGACGACTACTGGGCACCGGTCGGCGTCTGGCAGGTCCGCGAGAGCGTCCGCAACGCCTTCGACGGGGAGTACGGCGAGGCGGAGACGTTCCACGACGCGGTGTCGGCGGTCGCGAACCGGTTGCCGGTGTCCTACGCGCGATTGCGCCGCAAATCCGAACTCGCGGCCGGGTTGCAGTCGAACCTGAGCGCCTTCTCGAACTCGGACTGAGTCTCGAACGCGTTCGAGCCCTCGACCGGGAAACGGTGACCGGTGACGAGCCGTGCGGCCGCCGAGTACGTTCGCCGGCGGTCGGGACCGGCTGCCGAGGGTTCGCCCGGCGACCGGGAACGACGGAGTGACGGAGAGACGACCAGTCCATCGAGGTCGGATATGTGCGCTGCTACCGTGAGACATACACTGAAGTAATAAATCGCTCAATTTTTATGCTCCAAAGGAATAACGCAGGTGATGACGTTCGACTTCACACCGACGACGATCGACGATCTCGAGCCCGAGCGGCGACCGTCGTTCGCTCTCGCGCTCGTTCCCGTGCTCGCCGTCGTTACGTTCCTCGGCATCGGCTCGGCCGTCCTCGGGCTCGATCCGCACGTGCCGCTGCTCTGGAGTATCGTCTTCGTCGGCGCGTTCGGCCGCTTCCTCGGCTACGGCTGGCCCGAACTCTCCGACGGGATCGCCAACGGCCTCCTGATGGGGCTGCAGGCGCTGTTGATCATCTTTACTATCTACGCGCTGATCGCGACCTGGGTCGACGCCGGCACGATCCCGGCGATGATGTACTACGGCCTCGAGTTGCTGACGCCGACGGTGTTCCTCCCCATCACGGCGATTCTGGCCGCCGTCGTCGCGTTCTCGATCGGGTCCTCGTGGACGACGGTCGGGACGCTGGGCGTCGCGTTCGTCGGGATCGGTGCGGGGCTCGGCGTCTCGGCGCCGATGACCGTCGGTGCGGTCATCTCGGGCGCCTACGCGGGGGACAAGCAGTCGCCGCTGTCGGACACGACGAACCTCGCGGCCGGCGTCACGAACACGTCGCTGTACGATCACATTCGCCGGATGCGGACGGGAACGGCCGTCGCGTTCGGCCTCGCGGTGGCCGGGTTCGCCGGCCTCGGGCTCCGCGCAGGCGGCGAGATTCCGGTTGGCCGGGTCGCCGAGATTCAGACCGCGCTCGCGGGCACGTACGATCTCTCCGTGCTCGTGTTCCTGCCGCTGGTCGTCACCTTCGGCCTCGCGCTCTACGGCTACCCCGCGCTCCCAACGCTCGTGGCCGGCGTCTTCGCCGGCGTGCTCACCTCGATCCTGATTCAGGGAACCGGGTTCGTCGCCGCCTGGGAGGCCTTTATGGGCGGGACCGCCCCCGAGACCGGTGCCGACCTGGTGAACGAACTCCTCGCGACCGGCGGGCTCACGGGCTCCGCCTGGACGATCACCGTCGTCGTCGCCGCGCTCTCGCTCGGTGGCCTCCTCGAGCGAACCGGCGTGCTGGCGGTGCTCGCTCACCACCTCTCCCAGGGCGTCCGACGTTCGGGCAGCCTGATCGCCGGCACCGGTGCGTCCGCGATCCTGATCAACGCGCTCACCGCCCAGCAGTACATGAGCATCGTCCTGCCGGGACTGACGCTGCGAAACCTCTACGAGGAGTTCGGCCTCGACAGCGACGAACTCTCTCGCGCCGTCGAAGCCGCCGGGACGCCCACCGGCGCGCTGATTCCGTGGCACGCCGGCGGCGTCTTCATGGCCTCGGCGACCGGCGTTCCCACCCTCGAGTACGCGCCGTTCTACCTGTTCGGGTTCCTGTCGCCGCTCGTACTGTTCGCGATGGCGCTGAGCGGGCGCGGCGTGCCGACGACCGAGCGCACGGACCGAGTACAGACCGCCGACTAACCGAGAGCCGACCACCCGACGGCTACCGCTCCGTTTTCACGACCGGGCGCTCCCGCTCGATTCCGGGTTCGGGTTCGTCCCGATCGGCCCGATCGATTCGATCGACGACCGTGACGCAGGCTTTGAACGCCGCGATGACGACGGGCCCGACGAACAGCCCCACGATTCCGAACAGGGAGATCCCGCCGACGACGCCCACCAGCGCGGTCGCCGGATGGAGACTGGACCCCCGGTCGACGAGGATCGCCCGCAGGTAGCTGTCGGCGACGGCGAGAACCGCGATACCGTATCCGAGCAAGATTGCGGCGCGTATGGGATTGCTCGAGGTCGCGTGGGCGATCGTCACCGGCCCCCAGACGAGCCAGACGCCGATCGTCGGCAGGAACGAGGCGAAGACGAGAACGATGGCCAGCGTAGTCGCGTACGGCACGCCGAGCAATGCAAGTCCCAGTCCGCCGAGGACACCCTGAACGAGCGCGACGAACACGTGACTGCGGAGGACCGCCACGGTGACCGCGTGGACTTCCTCGAACAGTTCGTCGAGCACCGTCGCGTCGAGCGGAGCGACCTCTCGGATCCAGCCCAGGGCGGCCGGGCCGTCGATCAGCAGATAGTACACCAGAAAGACGACGACGAACACGCCGACGGCCACCTCCATCCCCGTCGCCACGACGCCGACAGTACGGGTCAGCGTCAACTCCGCCGCGCCCGGGATCGATCCCACGAGTTCGGAACGCACGGCGGTCTCGAGCGCCGTGACCGTCTCGTCGGCCATCCCCAGGTCGTTCCGCGCCACGTCGCGACCGGTCGCGACGATCCGATCGGCGTCGAACGACTCGAGGACCGACGCGGCGGTGCGAGCCACGACGATCGAGATGAGAAGTAGCGGAACGATACCGCCGACGACGGCGAGGCCGGTGCACGTGAGCCCGGCGACCCGCGGGCCGACGCGGGGCTCGAGTCGCTCGTAGGCCGGACGGAGGACGACCGCGAGCAGGCACGCCGCGAGGACGTACTCCAGGAGCGGCAACACCATCATTGCGGCGAGCGCGCAGAGAGCGCTCACCAGGAGGGCGAGAAACGCCGTTCGGGCGTTCATATTTCACCCTTGCCGATGGAAACTATAAGTGTTGGTATTCTGTACTGTGTTCGGCAGCGAAAGGAGCGGCGTCCACCGCAGTCGGGCGCGCGTCGGAAACCGATCCCGCGACGGGCGCGTCGACGGTCTCAGAGGTTCGCGTACGCCTCGTCGACCATCTCGCTGGTCTCGTCGACGATTTCCTGCCAGTTCTCGTCGTCCGGTGCGATGCCGAGCAAGCGTGCGATCTTCATGATCGAAACGTGGTAGACGACCTGACGGCCCGGTTCTTCCTCCCAGACGACGACGTTACACGGGAACAGCGCCCCCATCTGTTCGGTCACGTCCAGCACCCGGTCGGCCATCGCGGGATTACAGGCCCCGAGTACGTAGTAGGGATCGCGGTCCGCGTCGACCTTCTCGTTGAGGAGTTCCGACGGCGAGAACTCGGCTGGCACGCCGAAGCCCGCGTCGGTGAAGACCTCGCGAGCGTGTTCGATCGCGTCCTCGTGGTCCATCTCGAGGGTCGCGTGGTGCTCGCCGTAGTCGTCCGGGTCGATCTCCGTCGGGTCGATCGGAAGCGACATGCACGACCGTTGGTCGTCCCCGCCCTCAATTGGTCGCTGAACGGCCGATCCCGCGGCCGAACGGCGCGACGCGGTAGTTCCGGACCCGGTTAGAGCGGGATCGGCAGCCACTCGAGCAGCCGTATCATCAGGGTCGGATCGAACAACGGGTCGTGCAGGACGAGCCAGTCGAGCAGGACCAGTCCGCCGCCGTGTGCGACGACGGAGGGCAGAAGGGAGTTGGACTGGTAATCGACGGCGCCGAACAGGACGTCGGTCGGACCCGACAGCAGGAACTCGATCGGCGGCTTCGACGTGTGGTGGAGCATGTAGACCACGGGGCTGATGAACACCGCACCGAAGCCGATCTCCTTGACGCCCACGCAGAGCAAGCCGCGGTAGTAGGTCTCGGCGGCCAGCGCGAGCGCAAAGAGCTTGATCGCGTGCGGGACGAACGCTCCCGGCGCGGCCGACGTCTCCCAGATCGGGTAGAACGCGCGGATCGACGGCAGCGTCGACCCGACGACGTAGAACGGGAGGACGAACAGCGCGAGCAAGACCGTGTTCCGAATCGCGATGCGATCGACGCGCCAGCCGAGACGGTTCCCGTGTGAGAGCCCGAGGGCGAGCGGTCCCGCGACGAGGAGGACGCCGTCTACGAGGACCCGCTGGGTCAGGTCGCTGGGAACGAACCGCATCCACAGCACCGTCAGCACGGCGCCGACCAGCAACGACTTCTGGACCCAGGAGAGTCGCATGCGATCGCTGAACCAGTGATCGTCGCCTCGACCCGACTCGGACGCCACGCTACTCGTCCGCGGTCGGGATCGGGCCGGTTCCGATGACGTCCCGAACGTTGGTCTCGAACTCCTGGTGTCGCTGGAAGTACGTCTCGTCGACTTCCTCGAGCACGGCCGACAGCTCCCGGGGACCCTCGGGCGTTCGGATGACGCTCTCGCCCTCGAGTCGGTCGACCTCGCTCTTCTCTTTGGGCCAGGTCAGCCGCGAACTCACGCGGGCGAGCGGCGCACCTTCGACGGGGGTGTGGTCTCCGAGCGAAACTGCCGGCTCCGCTTCCTCGTCCTCGTCGCTCATGGACGGCCGTTTGCGAGGGCGGCGATTCAAGCTTTCGCTTCGGCGAGTCACGCCGAGCCGGGCGTCCGCGACTGGACACCTCTACGAACCGAGATGTGTCTGACGTATCGTTTTGTGATGGGACGCCAAACAGGCGGGTATGACAAGCCTGACGGAGGCCTACGACGGGACCGCATCGGGGGTGACGAGTCGCCGACTGGTCGCGGGAACGGCGCTCGTGGGACTCGGCGCGGTCCTGGCCGTCGTGGCCGTACTCGTGGCGACGACCGACTTCTTCGGCAGGTTCGCCGTCGAACTCGCGCCCGCCGTCGCCGACGACCTCGCGCCGATCCGCGTCGGCGGGGTGCTCGCCGGTCTTAGCGTCCCGACCGCCCTCGTCGGCGTCTTCGTCGTCCTCCCCGCCGGCCGTCGAGTTCGAGCCGCCGCCGCGATCAGCGCGAGCCTCTGTCTGCTCGGGGTCGTCCTCTTCTGGCACGCCTACCCCGAACACTGGCGCGGCTACGGACAGGAGCTGACGCTCGAGGTCTCCGCGATCTACCTGCTCGGGCTCCTCCCGTCGGTCTGGTGTCTGTTCGCCGCCGTCGCCACGTTCAAGCGGCGCAACGATCCCGGCGGAAACCTCGAGATGAACGTCACCCGGCACAACAAGACCGTCCTCGAGGTCGAGGAGTCGGCCGACTCGGACGGGCTGGGCGGCATCGGCTTCTTCGGCGGCACGCCGGACGGGGAAGTCGAGACACAGACCAACGCGGACGCCGACGCGGGCGGGAACGGCTCCGGGAGCACGCCCCTTTCGTACGACGAGGGCGCGACCGGGAGCCGCCGATCCCAGCGCTCGCGCACGTCCGGTCGGCCCGTCGGCGCTGCGACCAGCGACGGCGGCTCCGTGGCCTCCGATATCTCGTCGCCGCTCGAGACCGGGGACGGCCACGACGCGGAGATCGTCGAGTCGTCGACCGAGACGCCGACGGAGCCGACGGATCGCTACTGTGGGAACTGCAAACACTTCGAGTACGTCCGGTCGTCGGAGGGGATGGTCCCTTACTGCGCCCGCCACGAGACGGCCATGGACGACATGGACGCCTGCGAGGAGTGGACGCCGAATCGGTGACGAGCGCCGCCGGCTTCTACTCGGGTTCCGGGTGCGACACCGAATACGCGACGGCGGTCGGCACTGGGCCGGAGACTCAGATGCCGAGCGTCTTCCGCCCCAGTTCGAACCCCCACTGCGGCACCTCGAAGACGATCAGGGCGACGAGGAGTAACTCGCCGACGGTGACGACCAGCATCATCAGATCCGCACGTTTGCTGCTGACCGCGACGCCGATCGGGAGCCCGAACTCCTTCTTCCAGACCGGATAGAACAGCGCGATCCCCCGCTTGCTCCCCGCGACGTCGAGGACGTAGTGGGTCAACACCCCGATCCAGACGTACTCGAGGTTTCCGAAGACGTACGGAAAGGCGAGAAAGGCGACCAGAATCGGCAGGTTGTGCAGCGTCTTCCGGTGCTTGCCGAAGGCGGTGTCGACGTCCGGAAAGAGGGCCCCGAGCGTCACGGGAACGCCGATCATCACGATGGTTCTGAACGTCTCCAGACTCCCCGACGGCTCGAGCAGATACCCCAGTCCGATACTCAGCAGAACGGCGTTCAGGACGTGCCCCTTCTTGTTCATCCACCCGGGTCTGGGGGGTCGAGCGGGGAATAGTTTTCTCTCGAGACTGTCACCCGTTCGTACCGATCCCGGGAGGCATCGTCCGAACGGGACGCCTTCAGCGCGCCTCGAGTTCGGCGAGCAGGTCCGCGAGCGCCCGATCGACGGTCTTCGCGCGGACGTCCGCGCGGTCGCCGTCGAAGACGTACCGGGAGACGGTCGTGTACGACTCCTCGCTCCCCCACGGTGCCCCGTACGAGATTCCGATGTAGACCGTGCCGACCGGATTCTCTTCGGTCCCGCCGGTCGGACCGGCGATCCCGGTCGTCGAGATACCCCACGTCACGTCCGTGACGTCTCGGATCCCCTGTGCCATCTCGCGGGCCACGGGTTCGGAGACGGCCCCGTGCTCGTCGAGCGCTTCGCGACTGACCCCGAGGTGACGACGCTTGGCGTCGTAGGCGTAGGTCGTCAGCCCCGAATCGAAGTAGTCGCTCGCGCCCGGCACGGCGGTGATCGCCGCGCCGATCAGGCCGCCGGTACAGGACTCGGCGACGGCCAGCGACGCCTCCGTCTCTCGAAGCGCATCCGCGACCGCCATCGGGCGCTCGCGGTCGATGTCGTCGTTCATACCCGAACCGACGGGCGGTTCCGTTGTGAAAGCGATGGTTGCCGACCCGGCCCCGCCCGCGACTCGAGCGAACCGCTCGACCTCGAGACGCCGCCGTCCGTCGCGGTCGACTCGGAAGCGGAACAGCAATCCGACTGCGAACCCCAAAGCCCGGCATGAACTACGAGACGCCGCTGTTCTTTCAGGTGATGGCGTACGCGGACGCGGCCGACCGCGACGTCATCGACATGGTCAGCGGAACCCCCGACTGGGAGCCACCTGCGGCACTCCGATCGGGGTTGCGGGAGTACGCCGATCTCGAGTCCGACCGCTTCCAGTACCCGCCCAGCGACGGGCTCCGCGAACTACGGGAGGAGATCGCCGCGCGCCGCGGCGTCGACGCCGATCAGGTCGTCGTGACGAACGGCGCTGGCGAGGCGAACTACCTCGCGATGGCGCGAGCCCTCGAGCGCGAGCGCGGACGCGAATTCCTGCTGACCGATCCCGTCTACCCCTACTACCCCGGGAAGGCGACGATGCTCGGCGGCACGCACTCGTCCGTCGCGACTGACGACGAGGGGCGGCTTCGTCCCGAGGACGTCCGCGCGGCCGCGAGCGCGGAGACGGCTGCGATCGTGGTGACGACGCCCAACAATCCGACCGGCGCGGTCTACCCCGCGGAGACGATGCGGGAACTCGTCGCCGTCGCCGAGGAGTACGACGCCGTGCTGATCAGCGACGAGGTCTACGACCACTACGATCTCTCGGGGCGGTTCGCCAGCGCGCTCGAGACCGACTCCACCCACCGGATCGTCACGAACGCGTTTTCGAAGTCGATGGCGATCACCGGCGTGCGCGTCGGCTACGCGATCTTCCCGCCAGAACTCGTCGCGAACGCCAGGAGTCGACACATGCTGGTCACCGTCGCCACCACTCGGCCGGGGCAGTACGCGGTCCTGCAGGCGCTGCGCGAGACGGGGCCGGAGTACTACGAGCGCAACCGCGAACTCCTTCGTGACCGCGTCGACACGTTCACCGACGCGCTCGACGCGGCGGGGGCGGAGTACACCACGCCAAGCGGCTCGTTCTACGTGATGGCTCGCTTCGACGGCTACCCGGGGACGCTCGAGACCGTCGAGCGACTGATCGACGAGGCCGGCGTGGCCGGCATGCCCGGCGAGGCCTTCGGCGACTCGCGGACCGACTGGCTCCGGTTCGCGCTCGTGTCGCCGCGCGTCGAGGAAGCGGCCGAGCGGCTGGCGACCTACTTCGACTGACGGTCCGAGCCGGCGGGCGATAGCCGAGAAGGGACCGACGAATACTCGTGTTTGGACCGGGAACGGCGTGTATGAGCGGCATCGACGTCGAACCGGTCGACGAGAGCGAGGGCGAGGACGAGGAAGCGACGAGGGACAGCGACGACGGCGCACACTCCATCGAGGTGACGCCGACCGAGTCCGTCGACGGCGCGGCGGACGAGCGCGAAACGATCGACGTCGAGCCGTCCGACGAGCCGATCGACGGCCCCGATTACGTCCTCTACGGCGGGAAAGGCGGCGTCGGAAAGACGACGATGGCGGCCGCGACCGCCCTCGACAGCGCTCGGGGCGGAACCCCGACGCTGATCGTCTCGACCGATCCGGCCCACTCACTGTCCGACACCTTCGAGACCGACATCCCGTCCGAACCCGGTCGGATCCGCGACGATATCCCCCTCTACGCGGCCGAGATCGACCCCGAGGCGGCGATCGAGCGGGGCGACACCCCCTTCGGCGGCGCGGGGACGGAGGCGGGAGCAGCGGACGAGTCGCCGTTCCCCGGCGATGCGGACGGCTCTCCGTTTCCCGGCGGCGAGGGGACGGAGGGCGGCCCCCTCGGCGGTCTCGGCGATCTGCTCAGCGGCGACTCGCCGATGGACGCCCTCTTCGGCGGCGCGATGCCCGGGGCCGACGAGGCCGCCGCGATGCAGCTCCTGCTCGAGTACATGGACGACGAGCGGTTCGAGCGCGTGGTCGTCGACACGGCCCCGACGGGCCACACGCTCCGCCTGCTGCAGCTGCCCGAGATCATGGACACGATGATGGGGCGGCTCGTCAAATTCCGCCAGCGCATCGGCGGCATGCTCGACGGGGTCAAGGGAATGTTCGGAGGGGAGGAGCCGTCCGCGGACGAAGACGACCTCGAGGATCTGGAAGTGCTGCGCGAGCGCATCGAGCGCCTGCGGGCTGCGCTGCGCGATCCCGCACGCACCGACTTCCGGATCGTCATGGTCCCCGAAGAGATGAGCGTCTTCGAATCGAAGCGGCTGCGCCAGCAGCTCCGCGAGTTCGAGATCCCCGTCGGCACCGTTGTCGTCAACCGCGTGATGGAACCGCTCTCGAACGTCACCGACGACGTGGAGGGCGAGTTCCTGCAGCCGAACCTCGACGACTGCGAGTTCTGTCAGCGGCGCTGGGACGTCCAGCAGACCGCCCTCGCGGAGGCACAGGACCTCTTCCGGGGGACCGACGTGCGGCGCGTCCCGCTGTTCGCCGAGGAGGTCCGGGGGGAGGAGATGCTCGCGGTCGTCGCGGCCTGTCTGCGGTAGCCGCGGACCGCTCTCGAGGGGACGGGGACCACCGATTCGACTTCGTCGCTAGTCCCGGTCCGCACTGACCACCGTCACCGGCCGGTCGCTGCCGAGGATCACGGCCTGAGCGACGCTGCCGAACAGTACTTTTCCGACCGGAGACCGGCGTCGCACGCCGAGAACGATCAGGTCGCTGTCGTCCTCGTCGGCCGCCTCGAGGATCGTCTCCGCGGGGTCGCCCGCCGCGGCGCGGACCGTCCACTCGAGGTCGCCGGCAGCCAGCACGTCGGCCGCCGCTTCGACCGAGGCGGGGAGGGTCTCGTCGTCGGCTACTCGCTCCATCTCGTCGGCGTACTCCTCGGCGAATCCGCCCGCCGCCCACTCGGCGTCCGCTCCGGTCCCGCCGTCGCGGACGTGGAGCACGTCGACCGAGACGGTCGTCGCCGCGCTCGGGAGTTCGCGGACGGCGCTCGCTTGTGCCCGCGCTCGCGATTCGTTCTCGTCGACCGGAAGCAACACGCGGTACATACGCCTCGTACGGGAGCGAGACGGTTAGTGGTTTCAGCGGTCGCGCGCAGTTCCGGCGGGGTCGCGCGGTGACGGTCGGTGCCGGCCGCCGCGAGCGTCACGCCGACTCGTCGAGGTCGCCGTCCCAGTCGCCCCCGACGCGGTCGACGCCCATCATCGCCTCGTCGGGATGGTCGGTGAAGACGGCCTTCGTGTGCTCGTCCGGAATATCGAACGTATTCCCGGAATACTCCACGGTAGCGAGCGCGAACGCTCGGTTCCGCTCGAGCGAGCGGCCGCGACGGATCTCGGCGTCGAGAAAGAACAACGGCCCATCGACGGCGCGTCCGAAGTGGAGGGCTGCCGCCCCGCGGTCGCGTATCGTGACGGCGACGTGGCCCGCCGTCGTCGCCATCTCGGTCGTGTACAGCTCCGTTACCCGCTCGGCGAGCGCCGTCTTCTCCGCGTCCGATAGCGACAGCGTCGTGTCGAACTGCAACGGCGGCATACCGCGACTCGTCCGGCCACCGGCGTGGGCGTTTCGCCGACCGACGCGACCGGTCCGTGTAAGCGACCAGTAGTAATGCGGGTGCTCGTGGGAGGGACCGTGAGCATGGTGGCAGAACGCGAGCGGGCCGCTCGAGCGGCTTCGCGGCGCCTGTGGCGGTACCTGTGGATCGTCAACGCCCGGACGAAGGCGTATCTCACGCTCGATGCGCCGGCCATGATCGCCGATATGGACGAGTTGACTGCCGAAGAACGCCGCCTCGCGCGACGGGCGTTTCCCGACGGCGGACGCGACGGCGACGAACGCGGCGGACGCGAGTCCGGAACCGAAACCGCTGACGGCCCCGGCGGCGGGGCCGGTGGCGGCGACGGAAGTCGCGGCGACGACGGCTCCCCGTTCGACGTCGGCGGGACGTACGGCCTCCGACAGCGGGTGGGCTTCGTCCTCGGGCCGCTCCTGTTCGCGCTCATCTTCCTGTCGCCGACGCCGGAGGGACTGTCGGCCGCGGGGAAAGCGGTCGCCGCCGTCACCGCGTGGATCGCCGTCTGGTGGATGTCCGAGGCGATCCCGATCCCGGCGACGTCGCTGCTGCCGATCGTTCTATTCCCGCTGACCGGCGCCCTTCCCGTCGCGGACACGACGCCGTCGTACGGCCACCCGCTGATCTTCCTGTTCATGGGCGGCTTCTTCCTCGCGATGGCGATGCAGCGGTGGGGGCTCCACCGGCGGATCGCCCTCCGGACGATCAAAGCGGTCGGCACCGAACCCTCGAGACTCATTCTCGGGTTCATGCTCGCGACCGCGTTCCTCTCGATGTGGGTCTCCAACAGCGCGACCGTGATGATGATGGTGCCGATCGCGCTGGCGGTCATCTACCAGACCGCGGACCTGATCGACGAGACCGACCTCGCGGTCGAGACGACCGAAGGGAACTTCTCCTTCGGGATCGCGCTGATGCTCTGTATCGCCTACGGCGCGTCCGTCGGCGGCGTCTCGACGCTCATCGGCACGCCGCCGAACGTCCTCTTCGCGGGCCAGGCCGACGCGCTCTTCGGCCAGTCGGTCTCGTTCGCCGAGTGGATGCTCTACGGCGTCCCGATCTCGGCGATCGGCCTCGTCGCCGTCTACGTGTACGTCACTCGCGCGGTGTCGCCGCAGTTCGACGAGCTTCCCGCCGGGGCGGACACCATCGACCGCGAACTCGAGCGACTCGGGCCGATGAACAGACAAGAGCGGTGGGTCGCCGTCGTCTTCGTCGGGATGGCCGCGGCCTGGATCGGAGCTAGCCTGATCGATCCGCTCCTCGGAGTCGCCCCGCCGGAGGACGCCGACACGATCGTCGCGATCGGCGGCGCGATGGTCCTGTTCACGCTGCCGACGACGACCGCGGACGGCGACCGCACCTTCCTGCTCGACTGGACCCACGCCGTCGACATCCCGTGGGGCGTCATCCTCCTGTTCGGCGGCGGCCTCGCGATCGCCAGCGGCTTCGGCGACACCGGCCTCGCGGCCTGGATCGGCGAAGGGCTCGGACTCCTCGAGGGCGTGCCGATGATCGCGATCCTGTTCGCGGTGGTCGTGATGACGATCTTCCTGACGGAGGTCACGTCGAACACGGCGACGACGGCGATGCTCATGCCCATTCTCGCCGGCGTGGCGGTGGGGATCGGCGTCCACCCGTTCGGGCTGATGATCGCGGGCGCGACCGCCGCCTCGTTCGCGTTCATGCTGCCGGTCGCAACCCCGCCGAACGCGATCGTCTTCGGGAGCGGTTACATCACGCTCCCGCAGATGGCCAAGATCGGCGTCGGACTCAACGTCATTGGCATCGTGTTGATCACGCTCGTGGCGGTCGGCTGGCTGCCGATCGCGTGGGGGATCGACATCGGCACGCTGCCGGCTGAGTTCGCGGAGGCGTTCCACGGGTGACCTGTGCGGTCAGCGAACGCCGTTTGTATCCGCGAGCGGACCCGGATACCATACAAAAACGAAAAATCACCTACTGAATGAGACGGTTAGTATTTTGTGCACACTACTAGGCAGTTTTTGAAGTGATGGCACTCCACTGTGTCGCCTACACCGAGTGTTCCCGCGATGTCCACACCCCTCGTATCGACGCCTCTGTCGATTAGTTGTCTTTCGATTTCTTTTTCGATTTGTTCGACATGCTCGTCGCTGTATTCTATTTCTACTAGATAATTTTCTCCTGGCGATTCATCCTCTCTGACTCTCACGTTCGGTCGTTCTGAGTCCATGTTCTTTCCTCAGTATTACGGTTGTGGGCTCTCAGAGACGCGCCCAGACGGATTTTCAGTGTTCGTTGTGTTAGTAATTGTTATCATACATGGTTATTAATAACCCCTATTCCAATTGTACATGGGCCATTTCCGATAGTAATATCTTTGGACTGTACACTCCCGGATGGAAGTACTTACTATCGAACGCATCCGTTACGATCCGTCAACGATGTCGAAGAAGCCTATATTTCTCTCCTTCCATCAACCGAGTTCTGTTCTCTTTCGAGACTGACCAAAGAAGCCGTATTCCCAACAACAGTTAGTCGTCCGCGGGAAGCCGCGTCCCGCCCACGTCAGGCCGGCTCACGTCGCGGTCGGTCTCCTCGCCCTCGATGTCGTACGGGTACTCGCCTGTCACGCAGCCCAGGCAGAGGTCGATGCGGTCTTCCTCGAGCACGTCGGCGACGGCGTCGGTCGAGAGGTAGGCGAGGCTGTCGGCGTCGATCGCGTCGCGGATCTCGTCGGTCGATCTGCCCGCGGCGATCAGCTCCTCGCGGGTGGCCATGTCGATGCCCATGTAACAGGGGGCGACGATCGCGGGCGCGCCGATGCGGACGTGGACCTCCTCGGCCCCGCAGTCTTTGAGCAGCTGGACGAGCTGGGTCGAGGTCGTCCCGCGGACGATCGAGTCGTCGATGACGGTGACGGTCTTCCCCTCGATCGTCGACTTGATCGGGTTGAGCTTGAGCCGCACCGCGCGTTCGCGCTCGTCCTGTGTCGGCATGATGAAGGTCCGGCCGACGTACCGGTTCTTCATCAGCCCCTCGGCGAACTCGACGCCGTCGTCGTCGGCGGCCCGTGACTCGCCGTCGGCGGTCGTCTCGCTCGCGGCGTCGGCGTAGCCGGCGGCGAACGCGCGTCCGGAGTCCGGGACGGGCATCACGACGTCGGTCTCGACGCCGCTCTCCTCCCAGAGCTTGCGGCCGAGCGAGCGCCGGGCCTCGTAGACGAGCGTGTCGTCGATGACGCTGTCGGGTCGCGCGAAGTAGACGTGTTCGAAAAAGCAGTGAGCGGTGTTCTCCTGCTCGACGAGCTGGTAGGAGTCAAACCCCTCGCCGTCGTCCTGCAGGACGACCAGTTCGCCCGGGCGGACGTCGCGGACGAGTTCCCCGTCCAGGGTGTCGATCGCGGCCGATTCCGAGGCGAGGATGTAGCCGTCCTCGAGTTCGCCGATACAGAGCGGCCGGTTCCCCTGCGGATCGCGCACGCCGAGGATGGTGTCGTCGTGGCTGATCGTCAGCGAGTAGGAGCCGTGAATGCGCCCCATCGTGTGTTTGACGGCGCGAACGAGGTCTTCCTCCAGGAGGTTGCGCGCGAGGTCGTGGGCGATGACTTCGGTGTCGCCGTCGCTGGTGAAGGCGTGACCCGCGGCGGCGAGTTCGTCGCGGATCTCGTCGGCGTTGACGAGGTTGCCGTTGTGGCTCAGGCCGAGTGAGCCGCTCTTGAACGAGACGGAGAAGGGCTGTGCACAGGAGGAGTCGACCGAACCGGCCGTCGGATACCGGACGTGGCCAATCCCCGCAGCGCCGTTGAGCGTGTCGAGATCGTCTTCACCGAAGGCGTCCCCCACCAGTCCCATCTCGACGTGGCTGTGCTGTTGAAACCCGTCGTGGGTGACGATCCCCGCGGACTCCTGACCGCGATGCTGGAGCGCGTAGAGCGCGTAGTACAACGGTCGCGCCGCGTTTCGACCGTCGAGTGAGACGCCGACGACGCCGCACTTCTCGGTCATTCCTGTTCGCCGGGGAGTCTCGCCCCGCCCATCAGTCATGGAAGTCAGTAGGGCACCCAGCCGATAAAAATCCCCGTGTTTGTGCTTTCAATGCAGTCCCCGACGGCGAATTTCGTGCACGTTCGTGCATACCTCGAGGGAGTGGCGGTGCCGGAGTGCGATCGCCGCCGAGCCGCGGTCTCGAGCGAGCGATCCATGGGGCAGCGCTCGTCGCGCACGCGTTCGATCCCGATCGGTTCGAATC
This sequence comes from Natrinema salaciae, assembly GCF_900110865.1. Classification (NCBI taxonomy): domain Archaea; kingdom Methanobacteriati; phylum Methanobacteriota; class Halobacteria; order Halobacteriales; family Natrialbaceae; genus Natrinema; species Natrinema salaciae. The sequence continues at coordinate 376,368 of NZ_FOFD01000001.1, read as the reverse complement.
GCGGATCGGCGGTCGCGAACCACGAACGTGTCTATCGACGACCCGCGTCGCCGGCGCTGCGTACGGCTTCGTAGCCACGTTCGACGCCTTCCGCGACATGGACGATCAGTGGGTGCAGCGGCGCACGTCCGCTCGCGCTCGCCGACGGCAACCTCACGTGGTCTACCGAGCGACCGAGACGCCCCTGAACCCCGTGTTCGAGGCCAAGCCGTAGATCGTGGGGAACGCACGAATGGGTACCAGCGCGGCGATCCGGCGCTCGAGGCACAGTGTTCAAGAGAGTCGACTCGAATCCGATCAGTATGCGACTCGAGGAGTACTGGGGCGTCGGGCCGAAGACGCGGGCGACGCTGGTCGACGAGCTGGGGCGGGAGCGCGCGATCGAGGCCATCGAGAGCGGTGACGTGCGCGCGCTCGCCGACGCCGGCCTCGCGCGGGGGCGAGCGACGCGCATCCTCCGCCGGGCGACGGGCGGCGACGGGATCGACGTGCTGGCGACCGGCGACGCGCGATCGGCGTACAAGGACCTGCTCGACCTGGCGGTCGAGCACGCAGTCACGCAGCGTGCGGCCGACCGGATCCGCGTGCTCACACCGCTGACGTCCCGCGAGGCCATGACGGACCGGCTCGACGACGTGCTCGCGGCCCGCGACGCCTGGGCCGCGCTCGAGGACGCCGATCGGGAGGCCGTTCTCGAGGCCTACGAGCGGTACGACGAGCGCGAGGAGAGCGAACACGCGGCCGTCGAGGCTGCGCTCGCCTTACTCGAAGCCGGCGTCGACTCCGGCCCGTTCGCCGCCATCGCCGGCCTCGAGCGCGACCGACTCGCGGAGGCCGCCGAGGCGCTGGCGGCGCTGGACGGCGGCCGCGTCCGCGAGGGTGCCGACGAGGAACTCGACCGGCTCCGGGACACGCTGGGGGCGATCGAGGATATGGACGCCAACGCCCTCGAGCTGATCGAGGACCTGCGCTCGGACGGCGTCCGCGACGTCGACCAGTTCCGCGACGCCTTCGAGGACCGCCTGCTGACCGAGACCGAGGTCACGATCGATCAGGTCCGGGGTGCGATGCCGGCCGACGCGACCGACGCGACGGACTTCGTCGGCACCACGTTGCGAACCCTCCGGAGCGATCTCACCGCCGCGATCGACGAACGCGAGGTGTTGGTCGCCAGCGATCTCAAGGGAACGCTCGCGGAGAACCGCGACGCCGTCGATCGGGCCGTCGACGCGGTCGACGACATCGCCTTGCACCTCTCGCTGGCCCGGTTCGCGCTCGAGTACGACTGCACGCGACCGGCCTTCCTCGAGGGCGACGACGACGCCGTCTCCGTCGTCAACGCGCGCAACCTCACGCTCGCCGCGCGCGACGACGAGTCGGTGCAACCGGTCACGTACGCGCTCGGTGAACACGGCGTCGCGAGCGTTCCGGACGGCGTCGACTCGGTCCCCGGCGAGGAACGCGTCGCCGTCCTGACGGGCGCGAACAGCGGCGGGAAGACGACCCTGCTCGAGACGCTGTGTCAGGTCGTCCTGCTGGCGACGATGGGGCTGCCGGTCCCCGCGGACCGGGCCGAGGTGACCCCCGTCGACTCGCTGGTCTTCCACCGCCGACACGCGAGTTTCAACGCCGGCGTCCTCGAGTCCACCCTCCGGTCGATCGTCCCGCCGCTATCCTCGGGCGGGCGCACGCTGATGCTGGTCGACGAGTTCGAGGCGATCACGGAACCGGGCAGCGCGGCGGACCTGCTCCACGGCCTCGTCACGCTCTCCGTCGACCGCGAAGCGCTCGGCGTGTTCGTCACCCACCTCGCGGACGACCTCGAGCCGCTGCCGCCCGAGGCGCGGGTCGACGGCATCTTCGCGGAGGGGCTGAACCCCGACCTCGAGTTGCTGGTCGACTACCAGCCCCGCTTTGGCACCGTGGGTCGGTCGACGCCGGAGTTCATCGTCTCGCGGCTGGTCGCGAACGCGAGCGACCGGAGCGAGCGCGCCGGGTTCGAGACGCTGGGGGAAGCCGTCGGCAACGAGGTCGTCCAGCGGACGCTCGCCGACGCGCGCTGGACGACCGACGAGTGACGAGTGAGCCAGAACCCGCCTTTCGCTCGCCCGCTCGGCCACCCGATTCTCACTCGTCGGTTCGGTCGCCGTATCCCGTTCGATCACCGCCGTCCCGTCGCTCGTCGGCGGGCCAGTAATCCGGCGTCGGCGTGTACGTTGCGTCGTCGGCCGCCGTCTCGTCCGAATCGCCGGACGTGTACGTGTAGGGGATTCCCGCACGCTCCTCGCAGACGCGGGCCTCGAGATACGCCTGTGCGGCCCGTCGTGAGAGCACTCCCATCTCGACGATATCGGCCAGCACGGTCTTCGTGGCGCGAAACCAGGTCCTCGTCGTGCCGTCGCCGGGCTGCGACGCGACGATCGCGCCCCGACCGCCGTCCCGGCCGTCACCCCACTCGAGCCAGCAGACCAAATAGGGGTCGACCGCGTAGCCCGCTGCCGGGCTGACGAGGTACAGCGCCTCGTGAACGCAGGGATCGAGATAGTCCGTCAAGATCCGGTCCCGGGAGATCGAATCCGCCAGCAGCGAACCGTCGATCGCGCCGTTGGCCAGCGGCGTCGCGGCCGTGATCGCGTCCGCGAGCGTGAGGTCCTCGCCACCCCAGTGACTGTACCGCACGTCGTAGAGCCGATCCGGTCGCCGATAGGCGACCAGCGCCCTATGTCCCATGATCCACCCGATCGAAACGGCGGGAATCGGTGCGCTCCACACACGTCTCCGGAATCAGCTCGTAGCTCACGGCGACTCTGGTCACCCGTCCGTATTTCAACCTGCGGACGGCTCGCCCGTCGGGAGCGATCGCCGGCAGGATCCGGATCGAGGCGACGATCAACGGCTTTTCACCCGTCTCCCGAACTCCGGCCGTAGAAATCGGGACGGGACGCCGGTGCCGTGCTCGAGCGGTCACCGATCCGGACGGCGAACTCGAGCGAGCGCGGACGCACCGCCGAAAGCCCGCCGACCGCACTCTCGTGCGTCGGGGAGAGAATCCCTCGCCGTTACGGCGAGGCGGTCATTCAGTGAACTATCATCGACCACATCCGTCCTGTCTCGGCACCGATCACCGATCGCGACGGACCGTGACCCGTGACCGCTGTGGTCCCGTGCCAGCCGCGTACGACGTTGTTCTACGCAGTACGGACAGTAATATTTATCACCATGTTCTATCGTTGTGCGTACGAACATGTCATCAGTCCATAGCAGTACACGGACCGACCAGTACGCGTCAACGGTCAACGTCCCAAAAGTTGCGGGGATCGCGACCGCGCTCGTCGCGGCAAACATCCTGTTGATGCTGGTTGGGAGTTACACGCCGCTTGCGGACCTCGGACTCATCCTCTTCTCGAACTACTTTGTCGGAATCGGTACCTTCGTCGTCACGATCGGTGGCGGCTTCTGGGTGTCGAACAGGGGGATCGAAACGGGGAACATTCCGATCGCGGGCGCGGGCGTCACGCTGATTCAGTTCGGGTATACGCTCCTCGGCTCCGCGATCCTCGTGATTGCACCGTCCGCGCTTCGAGTTCCGGCGCTCGCTATCACGACGATCATTACGGGACTCCTCACGGCTGGCATCGTGGTCGTCGTCTACCGCACCGACCGATCGTTCGCGGGCTGGCAGACCTACGCCAAGGGACTGTTCGTCGCCGGATTCGCCGCGGGTGCTGTCGGGTTCTTCACCAATCCCTCGCTCATGCTCTTCGCGTCCGTCCTGTTCTTCCTCGGGTTCGTCACGGATCTCACGTACGAGATCTGGGCCGTCAAGGAGAACAGGTACGCGAGTCCGATCCGGAACGCCATCGGTATCTACATCGCCGTGATGGGCGTCTTCATCCACATCCTGCGGTTGGTGCTGTACGCTCTCTCCGTCCTCGATAACTGACGTCGCGGTGTAGGCTTCTCGAGCGGAAGCGAGACCCGGTCAGGAAATCGGGCTCGCCCGTCGTTCCGCCCGAGCCGCGATGGCCTCGTTCATCTCGATGAACGCTCTTTCGACACGGAGTTCGTCGAACACGAACGGGACAAACGCGCCTCGAACGGTCTCCCGCTGGAGCAATCGCGTCCGCTGACTGTCATCGGAGGGTGCGTTCGACGATTGCTTCGGTCCACTCGACTCACGATCGTCGATCGGCTCGAGGTGGAACTCGTGATAGCGGTCGAACGCGAAGGGGACGACGAGCCGGTCGAGCCAGGCGAGCCGCCTGTGGGGGTCGATCGCGACGGCCATCGGGCCGTCGTGAAGGCGGAAGTCCACATCACTGCGGCGTCGCGCCGTCGCCGTATCGACTGCGACGCCTTCGATCCGCCGCTCGACCGGATCCCATTCGGGATAGGTATCGAAGGCGAGAAGGGCGTCCCAGACGACCGCCGGCGGCGCGTCGATGTCGACGAACACCTCGACCTGCTTCATGCGAACGGGTACCACCCCAGAACGGATGGCTGTACCGGTCGCTGCACCCGCTGTCGGCTACGCACTGTCGTTGAACCGGCGGTTCGTCGAGAGCGGCGCGTCGCCGGGTTCGCCCCGGACGAAGTGGCCCGCCGGGTTGATCTCGCCGTCGCGCTCCATCGAGAGGAGTTCGACGAACCACGCCTCGTGTTCGATCTCTTCCTGCAAGATGCGCTGGGCCATGTCGTAGGTCCGGGGATCGACGCCGTGGGTCATGTCGCAGATCTCCGACCACGTCCGAATGGCACAGCGCTCGGCCTCGAGCAGCACCTCGAGAATGTGCTCGGCGTCGAGGCCGTGGGTGTCGAAGCCGCCGTCGTCGTCCATGGGAGTCGGTACCTCGGCGTCCGGACAGGACGCTCGATCCGCAAACTCCCGAATGTCGTTGGGCAGCGCGCCGCCGAGTTCGTACACTCGCGGCGCGACCAGTTCGAAGTGGGCCCGATCCTCGAGGCGGGCGTCCTCGGTGATCTCCTTGTAGTCCTCGTGGCCGGCCAGATGCATTCGCAGGTTCGTGTAGTAGTAGTACGTGGTGAACTCCGCCCCGATGGCGTCTATCAGTTTCTCGCGCAGTTCCTCCGGCTCGAGTCCGCGCTCGCGAAGCACCGCCATCCCGACGCGTTCGCTCGTATCCCCGGCACCGACGTTGCCTGCCGCGTGTGGTTTCTCGTCGGACATTACCGATCCACTCCCATAACTCGAGGCATCAACCTTTGCCTGCAATTGCAGCCAGTCGCCGACCCCGTCCCGTCGGCCCGTCGATTCCGGTCCCCAGCGTTTTGCTCGGCTCTCGGCCGACCAGCGCGACCGCAATATCCTTAGTCGCCAACCCCTGAGGGTCGTGCATGCACGGTTCGGATCACGGGCTCTCGCGTCGCGCGTTCGTCCGCAGCGCAGTCGCCATCGGCGGTGCAAGCGCGCTCGCCGCCTGCCTCCAGCGCGAGGAAACCGAGGACGTGCCCCAGGCGAGTCTCTCCCCCGACGAGCTCCCCGAGCGCCAGCACGCCTGGAACGACTTCCTCGCGACGGACGACCACGGAAACGTCGAACCGCCCGAGCACCACCTCCTGCTCGGCCTCGAGTACGTCGGCGACGGCCCGGCCGACGCCGAGGGCGAGCGAGAGCGAATCGAGGCCGCGCTCCGGACCCTCGAGCGGGCCTACGAGCGCGGCAACGACGGGCTCGCGTTCACGCTCGGGTACGGTCCCCGATACGTCGACCGATTCGAGACCGATCTCCCGGAGACGGTCGACCTGCCCGACCCGGAAGCGCTCGCGCCGATCGAGGACCCACGGCTCGACGAGTACGACGCACTCGTCCACCTGGCCAGCGACTACGGCCACGTCACGCTGAGCGCCGAGGAGGCGCTGACGGGCGAACTCGAGGAACTCAACGGGATCGCGGTCGAGGACTCGTTCGACGGGATCTTCGACGTCGCGGATCGCCGAACGGGATTCATCGGTCGCGGGCTCCCGGCGAAGAACCAGTCCGGCGTCGGGGGCATCCCCGACAGCGAGCCCGTCCCGGAGGACGCGCCGCTGTTCATGGGGTTCAAATCGGGGTTCAGGAAGACGCAGGCGAGCGAGGACCGCGTGACGATTCCGGACGGCCCGTTCGCCGGCGGGACGACGATCCACCTCTCGAAGATCCAGCTTCACCTCCACCAGTGGTACGAACAGGACAGTCGCGACCAGCGCGTCGCCAAGATGTTCTCCCCGACCCACGCCGAGGAGGGGCTCGTCGACGGGGCCGGCCACAACCTCGGGGACTCGAGCGGGATCGCCGACATCCCGGGGAGCGCGGCCGAAGACGCCCGAAACCCCGGGACCGTCGGCCACGCCCAGAAGGCCGCTCGTGCCCGCGAGGACGGCGAGCCGATCATCCTCCGGCGGGACTTCGATTCGACCGACGACGGCAGGGCGGCGGTCCACTTCCTCTCCCTGCAGCGGTCGATCGCGGACTTCGTGAAAACGCGGCGGGCGATGACCGGACGCGACCTCACCGAGGGCTCGGTCGGGTCGCGGACGAACAACGGCATCCTCCAGTACATCAGCGTCCGCAACCGGGCGAACTACCTCGTCCCGCCGCGCGGCCGTCGCGCCTTGCCCGAGCCGAACCCGACGTAGCAGTACTGGGCGTCTCATTCGCCCTGTCTTTCGGCACGAGGACTGTTTCGTGACCGATGGCCATTCGGCTGGTACACACCACCGGGTCGGCCTTTATCCGCATCCTCAGTGATCGGTCACGTATGTCGTCATCACGACGGCGGTTCCTCGAATTGGGGGCGGTGGCATCGATCGGCGGTATCGCGGGCACGGCCGGCGTCGGCGCAGCCCAGTCCGACGGCGAGAACGGCAGTGAGAGCGGAACCAGCGGCGATCCTGAAGTCACGGTTACCGCCAGGCAAGAACCGGGCAACGCCGTCTACTGGGTGCGTCCCGGTCCCCGGCCGTTGAGTCCGATGGTGTTCGGAACCGAAGCGAACCCGCGGACCGGCACCGATCTCCTCGAGGCGCGGATCGAACAGGCGAGTCGGTTGCCGTCGCCGCTCGGCGAGGCCGTTCCACAGCTGCTCGAGGAGCTCCCGTTCCTCGTGGCCGCGCCCGACGAGGCGCGCGAACCGATCGACGATTCGGACGGCAACTCGAACGGCTCGAACGGGGACTCGATCGCCCAGCAGCGGCTGGCCGAACCGACGCTGTACAGCAACGATGCCGAAGTAACCAGTGGAGCGTTCGAGATCAGCTATCGGGATCACCGGCCATACGATCTCCCCGGGCAACCGGGCGATACGCCCGATCAGGTCGACCTCGACGCGCAGTTCACCGATCCGGCGGGCAACGAGTACGAACTCGAGCACGATCACGTCATCCAACCGCCGATTCCGGGCTACGAGACCGGCGGCGGCGTGTTGACGGGCGGGCAGCTACACGGCATTTCGGGAACTGGCTCACCGCTGTTTCCGCAGGTGTACACCTACGGCGCGTCCTGGGGCGTCGGCCACGTCACCATCAACGGCGAACGGGCCACCGACGACGGGATGCGCGTTATCCATTTCATGACGACCCAGACGGTGCGGGACGAGCAGTACCGGATGGCGCTCGACGAGGAGATGCCCCTCGATCCGGACACGACGATCGCGGGGCAGGCCCATCACACCCACGGCGTCGTCCTGCCGATCAAACCGACGCCCGACGGCCCGGTGTACGCGCCGGTCCCGACCGCCTTCGAACTCCCCAACGGCGAGACGCAGCCGTTCGTTCACGCCATGTGGGAGCAAGACGAGATCGTCGAGGGACCGTTCGCGGACTGGAACGATCCCGACACAGCGAACGGACGAGCGGCCGATACCGGTAACGCTGCCGACACACAGGCCGATATCCGGCTCCTCGGGGAAGCACCCGGCTGGCAAGGCGAGGCCCCGGACGCCATCACGGGGACCGAAAACCCGACGCTGCCGCTCGAGGAGGGGGCCGAGTACACCCTCATCTGGGAGAACGGCGACGGCCTGCAGCACAACTTCGCGATCGAAGACGAGACCGGCGAGGAGCTGCTCGCCTCGGAGTTCATGAATCAGGACGGAGCGACCCAGACGGTTACGTTCACTGCGTCGGCCGAGATGGCCGAGTACTACTGTCAGGTCCACCCCGAGTCGATGCGCGGCTCGATCGACGTGCAGTGATCGGCGGCCTCGAGCGGCGCAATCGGACGCTCGCCCCCTCGTGACTCCGGTATCGACGCTCGATACGCGGGGGTCGAATTCACGCGTTCGGAACGTGCGTCCGGCTCCCGCTGGCTGCGAGGGCGTCGAACAGCGCCGCGGCGTCGTCCGCCAGGGGGTACGCGTCGTGGAAGGGATCGACGTCGCGGTCGGTCCCGGAGACGAACTGCACCGCGTCCGCGACGCGCTCGTAGCGCTCGTCGACGATGTCCTGCACGAGCACCGGCATTCCGGCCCGCTCGCACAGCTCCGCCGCCGCGGCTCGGCCCGCCCAGACCGTCTCGGCTTCGATATCGGCGAGAAACAGCGCGAACGGCGTCTCGCCGAACTGGGCCTCGAGGAACGCCTGTGCAGCCGGGTCGTCCCACGGGACGACGCCGACCGCCTCGAGCCGGCGCATCGCGGTCGAGGCCGCCGAGCAGAAGGGGCAGTCGCCGTCGTAGAGCAGGACGCCGGTGAACTGCGGCTCGGTCATAGCCGCCCGTACGTCGCGAGCGCGGAAAACGTTCGGTGGGGCAGTCGCCGGTATCGTCCCGCGTCCCGTTCGCCGACCTACCCGAACTTCGATCGCCCCGGCGGCCGGTCGTGTTCCGCGCGGTGGCGAAGCAGTTCGTCGTACCGTTCGACCTCGATGACGCAGTCCGAGCGGGGGCGCGCGACGCAGGTGAGGACGAAGCCCGCGTCCTCGTCTTCCGGGTAGTAGCGCTTGGCCCGGCTGTGGTCCACCTCGCCCTCGAGAAGCTTCGCGCCGCACGTGATGCACCACCCCTGCTGGCAGTCGGCGGAGAGCCAGAGCCCCGCCGATCGGGCCGCCGCGAGAATCGCTTCGTCGTCGCGGACCTCGATCGTCCGGGATTCCCCGGCGGCGTCCAGCTCGGCGTCCGCCGGGACGCGTAGTTCGACCTCCCACGTCGTGGGGGCTGTCACGGGTACGTGTTCGGTCGGCCGACGAAAAGGCCTGCGGCCGGACGGTCGCAAGCCACCGCCCAGCGCGACTGGGAACGCGGCGTACGAACGTCACCCGTTCCGCCTTCCATAGGATCTTTACCCTCGAGACCGACCGGAGAACCGATGCGAGCCGCAGCGTTCACCGATCTGATCGGCCCGGACGGAGTGAGCACGATCGAGCGCGAGGTCCCCGACTGCGGCCCCGAAGCGGCGCTGGTCGACGTCGAGGCCTGCGCGATCAACCGCCACGACCTCTGGATCCTCGAGGGGGAGTCGGCGATGGTCGACGCCACCGACCTGCCGTTCGTCACGGGCCTGGACGTGGCCGGCGTCGTGAGCGAGGTCGGCGACGACGTCCGCGGCGTCGAACCCGGCGACGAGGTCGTCCTCTGCCCGAACCAGACCTGCGGTTCCTGTCGGTTCTGCCGCGAGGGGCCGGAGAACCTGTGCGAACGGTTCTCGCTGTATCACGGCGGCCTCGCGGAGACCGCCCGCGTGCAGGCCGATCGCCTCATCCCGCTGCCCGAGGGCGTCGACGCGACGACGGCCGCCGCGATTCCGACGGCGTCCATGACCGCCTTCCACATGCTCCGGCGGGCCGAGGTCGGTCCCGGCGATCTGGTGTTCGTCCCCGGTGCGACCGGCGGCGTCGGCGTCGCGACCGTCCAACTCGCCGATATCTTCGGTGCCGAGACGATCGGCACGTCCTCCTCGGAAGCGAAACTCGAGCGGGTCCGCGAACTCGGGCTCGATCACGGGATTCGATCCGCCGACGTCGACGACATTCGCGAGGCCGTCGAGGGGATCGGCGCGCCGGACGCGGTGATCAATCACCTCGGCGGGGAGTTCACCGAGCTGGGACAGTCGGTCATGCGTCGCGGCGGGACGATGACGATCTGCGGCCGCACGGCCGGCGGCGAGTCGACGATTCGCGTGGCGAACCTCTTTCTCGGACACAAGCGCGTTATCGGCTCCACGATGGGCACCCAGGACGATCTCCGGCGACTCGTCGACCTCGCGGCCGACGGCGACCTGGCACCCGAGATCGACGAGACCTACGCGCTCGAGGACACCGACGCGGCCTTCGCGGCGATGCAAGACCGCGAGACCGTCGGGAAGATCGTCGTCGAGCCGTAGGTGGGCGACTCCACCGAGGACTCGGTATCGGCCGCCCGTGCGTTCCGCGACGGGCGGGAACGGAAGTGGCGCTGCCTGGAGCGTTGGGGGCGCTGTCGGTCGCTCTCGTCCCGATGTCTCCGGAGACACCACCGTCCGCGATGCGGACGGTTCGGCCGGAAGGCGCTGGCCCGACCTATTTTGGTCCGGTGATCGACCGTTCGGTATGACGAGTATCGCGATCACCGGCGCGGCAGGGAACGTCGGCAGAGAGGCCGTCGACGCCTTTCCGGACGACGACCACGAGCTCACGCTCTTCTCCCACAGCGAGACCGAAGACCTGGACGCGACGCCGCTCGAGATCACCGACCGCGAGGAGTTTCTGGACGCTCTCGACGGGCAGGACGTGCTGATCCACCTCGCGGCCAACCCGTCGCCGCGGGCCGAGTGGGACGAGGTGAGCGGGCCGAACGTCGACGGGGTCTACAACACCTTCGAGGCGGCGGCCGAAAACGGACTCGAGCGGGTCGTCTTCGCGAGTTCGAACCACGCGGTCAACATGAAAAACACCGTCTCGGGAATCCGACCGGAGTCGACGGTCGGCACACCCGAGATCGTCCGGCCGGCCGATCCGACGGACCCAGACACCTACTACGGCGTCACGAAGGTCTTCGGCGAGGCGATGGGGTCGTACTACGCGAACCGCCACGGGTTCGACGTCGTGAACCTGCGGATCGGCTGGCTGCTCACCCGCGACGAACTCCGCCAGGAGTGTCGAGAACGGGACGCCTCCGGCGAGCGCTACGCCCGCGCGATGTGGCTCAGCCCCGACGACTGTCGACGGCTCCTCAACGCGGCCGCGACGACGGCACTCGACGGCTCGCCCCTGATCGCCCACGGGATCTCCGACAACTCCGAGCGATTCCTCTCGCTGTCCGAGACCATGCAGTCGCTCGCGTATCGACCGCAGGACGACGCCGAAGCGGTGCTGAGCGACGACTCGAGCGGGCGCGACGGTCTCGACTCGCCCTGATGTCACGGACGACGCAGCGTCGGTCGCCTCGAGAGCCCGTCGGACGACCCGTGAGATCGAAAGACGGAATACCGACACGTTCCTACCGTCACACATGTCAGTCAAGGTGTCCGAGTCGACGGGCTACGGGCCGAACACACAGATGTCCCTGTTCGGCTACATCATGGCCGCGGTACTCGTCGTCGTTTTGCTGCCGCTGATCCCCGTCCTCGTCCCGGCGTGGATTCTCTGGAAGCTATTCGTCTCCGAGGAGGAGTTCGAACACAGCTTCGAGAACTGGCGGCGCGAGTCCGGTCGGACCGCGTCCGATCGGGCCGACTCCGCCTCCGGCGCGGCCGACGAAACCGAGCCCGCGGAAACCGATCCCGAACCCGAAGACGCGGACGCCGACCGAAGCGAGGCCGATCAGACGGCCGCGGAGTCGTAAGCCCGCCGGCTCGGTTCCTTCTCTCTCGAGCGCGCTCCGTTACTCGTCGGCGCTCGCGCCCGCGAGGAGGGCCGAAGGCGGTCCGCCCGGCAGCTCGTCGCGGTCGTGGGGGGCGTCGAACTCCGGATCGGGGCCGCGGGCGACGATCCGGTGGGGATTCACGTCCGGGTGGGTCGTGTAGTAGTGTTCCTTGATGTGGTCCATGTTCACCGTCCGGGCGACGCCCGGTGTCTGGTAGAGGTCCCGCAGGTACGGCCAGAGGTTGTCGTACTCCCGGACGTACTGGACGTTACACATGAAGTGCGTGTGATAGACGTTGTCGAATCGAACGAGCGTCGTGAACATCGCGATGTCGGCCTCGGTCAGTCGGTCGCCGGCGAGGTAGCGCTGCTCTGCCAGCACCTCGTCCCAGTGATCGAGCGCCGCGAAGAGGTCGTCGACCGCCTCGTCGTAGGGGTCTTGCTTCGTCGCGAACCCGGCCCGATAGACGCCGTTGTTGATCGGCTCGTAGATCTCGTCGACGATTCGATCGACCGCCGCCCGATAGCCCTCGGGGTAGAGATCGACGTTCCGCGAGGCGAGGCTCCCGAACTCGGTGGCGAGCATCCGCATGATCTCTGCGGACTCGTTGTTGACGATGGTGTCCTCTCGTTTGTCCCACAGGACCGGCACGGTCACGCGACAGGTCGCGTCCGGGTCCGCGCGCACGTACAGCTCTCGGAGATAGTCCGCGCCGTGGACGTGATCGGGCGTACAACCCGCCTTGTCGGGCGTGAACTGCCAGCCGTCTTCGTCGCGATACGGGTCGACCACCGAGACGGAGATCGCGTCCTCGAGTCCCGTCAGCGCCCGCGTCACGAGCGCCCGGTGGGCCCACGGACAGGCGGCGGAGACGTACAGGTGGTATCGGCCCGCCTCGGGCTGGAACCGGGCGTCGGGATCGTCTCGGATCTCGTTTCGAAACGTCGTCGACTGCCGTTCGAACGAGCCGTCGTCGTCGGTCGTGTCGTACGCGTCGGTCCGCCACTCCCCGTCGACGAGCATATTCATACCCCGACGTACGGTCGGTGGGTTCATATGGCCTCGCTAACACTCGCGTTACCGGGCCGCGAGCCGCCGACTCGCGCCGGATCAGGCGACCACGCTACCGACCCAGTAGCTCGCACCGAGCGCGATGAGGGCGACCCCCTCGAGACGGGTGAGCCGTCGGCCCGTTGCGAGTACCGCGGTCGTGAAGGCGGTCAGTACGGCGAGCCACGCCAGCGCGGGGAAGACGGCGGGAGCGACCGTGAGCGGACGGATCGACGCTGCGACCCCCAGCACGCCGAGGACGTTGAAGACGCTCGAGCCGACGACGTTCCCCGCGGCGATGCTGACGTTCTCCCCGCGTGCGGCCACGACCGAGGTCACGAGTTCCGGCACCGAGGTGCCAGCCGCGACGATCGTCGCGCCGACGACCCACTCCGAGACGCCGGCGGTCAGCGCTACCCCGACCGCGCCGTCGACCAGCAGCCGGCCGCCGACGATCACCAGCGCGAGGCCGGCGACGACGCTGACGATGTCCAGGCCGAGGCGCGTCGCTCCGCCGACGGCGGTGGACCCGACCGGCAACGACGAGCGGTCCACGGCCTCGAGCGACGCGGACGCCCCGTTCGCCGCGGCGTCGTCGCCCGTCCGAATCGCGAGGCCGAGCGCGCCGAGGTAGCAGCCCAGGAGCACGAGGAGTATCGCACCGTCGAGCCGCGAGACGACGGCGTTTGCGAGGACGGCGGCCGCGACGACCGTCGATGCCGCCATCGTGAGCACGTCACGACGGAGCAGTTGGCCGGTGATTCGAAACGGCGAGAGCGTGGCAACTGCCCCGAGGATGATGCCGAGATTGAACACGTTCGAGCCGACGACGTTCCCGACCGCGACGTTACCCTGCCCCTCGAGCGCGGCACCGGTCGAAACGACGAGTTCCGGCGCGGAGGTTCCGAACGCGACGACCGTGAGGCCGACGACGAGCGCGGAGACGCCGGCCGCGCTCGCGAGTCTCGAGGCACCGGTTACGAGCAGGCGGGCACCGATCCACAGCGCGAACATGCCGGCGACAAACGCGACGGCGTCTCCGACGGGCACCATCATCGTGCGTCTCTTCGGACGGGGCCGTAAAAAGCGCCGGGAACGGCCGTCAGCGGTCGACGCACCAGTTCGGGAAACGTATTCGAGGGGACGTACAAGCGTTTAAGCGCCTCGCGTGAGCACTCGAGTCCATACATGGCAGACGACGGGGATCGACACCGCCAGAGCCGCCTGTTCACGGACGACGACGGCGGATTCGACGCCGACCGCGCGCGGGAGGAGTCCCTCCCGGTCGAGGACGGCGAGGTGATCGATACCGACGACCTGGCCGACCATCAGCGCTACCTGGAGGGCCGTGGAATCTACGACGAGCGCAACCGGGTGAACGATCTCACGGGCAGGGAGTGGAAGTACGCCACGAAGTCCGTGATCGCCGAGGGCTATCCGCCCGCCGTCCAGCACGACCTGCGCAGCGATCACGGCGGCCAGAAACCGCCGCGGCTCTGCGCGGAGCTGATCGGCCGGTTCAGCAAGGCCGGCGACACCGTCCTCGACCCGTTCGCCGGCGTCGGCGGCACTTTGCTGGGCGCGAGCTTCTGCGAACACGAGGGTACCGGGCGTCGCGAGGCGATCGGCTTCGAGCGCACCGAGCGCTGGATCGAGATCTATCGGACGGTCCTCGAGCGGGAAAACGAAGCGCGCGGGGCTCGCGGCGACCCGCCGCTCGCCGCCCAGGACATGCGCCACGGCGACTGTGCCGACCTGATCGACGACGTGCCCGACGACGACGTGGAGCTTCTGCTGACCGACGTTCCCTACTGGCACATGGACGAACTCGAGCAGACGCGCAACGAGCGTCGGACTCGAGAGAGCAAGCTTGGATCGTTCGACGGGCCGGACGGGACCGACGCGGCCGCCGATATCGAGGCCGGCGACGACGGCGGGGAGTGGGACTCCAAGGACGACTGGCTCGCCGACATGGCCGACAAGTTCGACCGATTCGCGGACGCCGTCGCGCCGGACGGCCACGTCGTCGTCTTCATCGGCGACATGTACCGCGAGCAGTCCTACGAGTTTCTCTCGGCGGATCTCGCGCGAGCGATCGAATCGACGGCCCCGCTGACGCTGGCGGCGAACCTGATCTGGTACGACCCCACGAAAGACCTCCACGTCTACGGCTACCCGTTTTCGTTCGTCCCCTCGATGGTCCACCAGAACGTCCTCGTCTTCCGCCTCGAGGAGGGGAACGAAACGGATACCTGACGTCCGACGACGGCTCGTCTGACTCCCGTCGGTCGATCGTCTGACGCAGTTTTATTGGTCCCCGTCGTGACGTGTCGAACAGGCGCGCGGCGGTCTCCCCACCCCTCCCAATCCCCCATCCGCCGGTGCGCCTGTACCCGTTTCTCTCCCTTTCGATACGCGATCGAACCGCCGGTCAGGCGGTGGCGGGCAACAGCGTCGACCGAACCTCCTCCGTCCGATCGGTCTCGGCGATGACCGCGACCTCGTCGCCGACCTCGAGTTCGGTTCCTGGAAGCGGAATGGTCAGGGGTTCTCGCGCGCGGCCGTGGGCGTAGATTCGCGCGGATTCCGGGAGTTCGAGTTCGCTCATTCGCTTGCCGACTGCCGGCGACCCCTCCCGGATCTCGAGGACGGTCAACTGGAGGTTCGCGGCGAGGTCGGCGACGACGTTGAAGTCGCCGCCGAGCAGGGCTGTCTTCGCGCCCGCCGCCCCCAGACGCTCCGGATAGACGATCTCGTCGACCTCCGCGGCGTACTTCTCGTAGATGTCCTCGCGGTAGTCCTCGTCGATTCGCAGAACGGTCCGACAGCCGTGGTGCGTGCCGACCATACAGGCCGCGAAGTTGGCGTTGAGATCGGGCGTGAACGCGCCGATCGCGTCGGCGCTCTCGATGCCCGCGTCGACGAGCACGTCCTCGTCGGCCCCGTCACCGCGAACCGTCTCGAGTCCGTCGTTGCTGGCGCGATCGATGCGATCCGCGTCGCTGTCGACGATCACGACGTCGTGGCCCTCCTCGTCGAGGATCCTCGCGGTCCGCGATCCGACCCGACCGTATCCCACGATGACAAACCTCATGCTACCGTGGTACGCGCTCCGAGGTGAAATACGTTAGTCCGTCTCGCCACGGGAGCGCGTTCGATCCCCGGCCGACGCGAGCGATCGAACTAGCAGTCGATCCGTCTCACCCGGGTTCCGCCTCGGCGGCAAATGTGCACATATGTGGATACTACGCTCGCAGATCCGGACAGGAACGTTTAACTAATCGCTCTGGTTATGCTCGGACATCCAATATGGGGGCACTCGAGAATTACTTCGGGCTCGCCGAACACGATTCCGACGTCGGTACCGAAACCATCGCGGGAGTGACGACGTTCCTCGCGATGTCGTACATCATCTTGGTCAATCCGTTCATTCTGGCGGACGCGATCGAAATTCCCGGCTACTCCTACTTACAGGTCGTCCAGATGATCGCAATCGGGACGATCATCGCGTCGGCAGTCGCCATCTTCGTGATGGCGTTCTACGCGAACAGACCGTTCGGACTCGCCCCCGGTATGGGATTGAACGTCTTCTTCGCGTACACGGTCGTCATCGGGATGGGAATCCCGTGGGAGACGGCTCTCGCAGCCGTGTTCGTCGAGGGGATCGTTTTCATCGTCATCACGGCGATCGGCGCTCGAGAGTACGTCATCAGGCTGTTCCCGGAGCCGGTGAAGTTCTCGGTCGGCGCGGGGATCGGGATCTTCCTACTGTTCATCGGACTGCAAGAGATGGGCGTCGTGGTTCCGGACGAAGCGACCGCCGTCGCGCTCGGTGACATCGCGACGAACCCGGCAGCCCTGCTCGGCCTGTTCGGCCTCTTCCTGACGTTCGTGCTCTGGGCGCGCGACGTCACCGGCTCGATCATCCTCGGTATCTTCGGGACGTCCGTCGCCGGCTGGCTCGCGTACTTCACGGGACTGGCCAGCCCGACGTCGGTTCTGCCGACGGCGCTGCTGAGCGAGGACGGACAGCTATCGTATGCGGTCGTCACGTCCCCGCAGTACGACATCTCCCCGCTGCTGTTCGCCTTCGTCGACGGGCTCCAGGACATCGATCCGCTCACGTTCACGCTGGTCGTCTTCACGTTCTTCTTCGTGGACTTCTTCGACACCGCCGGGACGCTCATCGGCGTCTCGCAGTTCGGCGGCTTTCTCGACGACGACGGCAACCTCCCCGACATCGACAAGCCGCTGATGGCCGACGCGATCGGGACGACCGTCGGCGCGATGGTCGGGACGTCGACCGTGACGACGTACGTCGAATCCTCGACCGGCGTCGAGGAAGGCGGCCGGACGGGCCTGACGGCGCTCGTCGTCGGACTCCTGTTTCTCGCCACGCTCGTGCTCATTCCGCTGATCGCGATGATTCCCGCGTACGCGTCGTTCATCGCGCTCGTCGTCGTCGGGATCATCATGTTACAGGGCGTCCTCGACATCGACTGGGACGATCCGGCGTGGGCCGTCTCCGCGGGGCTGACGATCACGATCATGCCGCTGACCTACTCGATCGCCAACGGCCTCGCGGCCGGCATCATCGCGTTCCCGATCCTCAAGGCTGCGATGGGCGAGTTCGACGACATTCGCCTCGGACAGTGGCTCATGGCCGCCGTCCTCGTGGGTTACTTCTACGTCCACACGAGCGGCATGATCGGCTAATCCAGGTCACGTATCCGATCGTCGTTGATTCATCATCCCGTCTCCTGATCGCGGAGACCGCCGCAACCCGTGTGTTCTTACGCTTCGAGGCCCCTACGTTACGTCACAATGGCAGACATCACCATGTACGAGCTTCCCGGCTGTCCGTACTGTGCGAAGGTCCGCTCGAAGCTCGACGAACTCGAGCTCGAGTACGATACCATCGAGGTCCCCCGTTCGCACGGCGAACGCACCGAGGTCGAGAACGTCAGCGGCCAGACGGGCGTGCCGGTCATCGTCGACGAGGCGAACGGCGTCGACGGAATGAACGAGAGCGGCGACATCGTCGAGTACCTCGAGGAGACGTACGGCGGCGGTGCGGCGTAGGGACGCTCGGTGAGCGACAGGTCGCGTTTCTCGTGCGGCGGTCGAGCGGTACCAGAAACTGACGGCCGACAGTCAGGCTGGAGTCAGCGACCCGTCGACACTCTCAGGCCGCTTCTTCGTGCTCGGAGCGCTCCCGGATAACGTCCCGGAGGTCGTCGGCGTTCCGGAGTTTCGCGAGTTCGTCGCGCTCGACCAGCGCGGTGCCGTCGACGGACTCCTGTTTCGCCCGGTCGACGACGTACACGGATCGCGTGCGCGTGACTTGGCCGATCGAACTCATGATCCGGGCACGTTTCTCCGCGGCCTTCGTGAACTTCGAGTGGCCGGTCAGGACGATGTCGCTGTCGTCTTCGTCCTCGCTGATCGCCGTAAACGGCGATCGGGCCGTCGGGTGAACGCTGTATCCGGCCCGCGTGAAGACGGCGACGACCTGTTCGTCGTCCGGGTCTGCCTCGGGATCGTCCGGCGTCGCCTCGCTCTCGTGGACGTCGTCTGCCCCCTCGAGTACGTCGACGGGGCTGGTCAGGGGTGCTTCGAACAGTTCCTCGAGCGCCATCGCGACCTCGACGGAGGCGTTCATCCCGTCCTCGTACTTCGAAACGGTCCGACGCGAGACGCCGAGTTCGTTGGCGAGTTGCCCGAGACTCCAGTCGCGGTCCTCGCGCTCGTCGGCCAGCAGGTCGCCGTCGATGTTGACGTAGAGGCCGCCGGGAGCGGCGTAGATCAGTGGCGGGACCTTCTCGATGAACAGGTTGTACGCCGTATCGGGGCTGAAGACGGGGACGCCGTGTCGGAAGTAGACGACGTCGGGTTTGAGGTCCTCGTCGCGGCTGCGCAGGCCGATGACGAGCGGCGTCGCGCCGAGGTACGTACCCAGGCGGCGCATCTCGTGGCCCGTCGCCTCGTTGAACGCGTCGATGTTCGCGAGGATCTTGACGAGGATGAGGTCCTCGCCGCGCCGCGCGGCGATATCGAAGCTCTTCGGTCGAATCGCACACCGATCGCTCACCATGAATCCCGCGTCCTCTAACATCGCGGTCACGTTGCCGACCAGTGCGGAGCGGGACATACGGGGTTGTAAGCGATTCCTCGTATAAGACATTTTCCCCGGGATGTCCGGGTGCCGTATCGCGATTCGAACCCGTATCGGGAACATAGTTATATACTGGTTTTCTCCGCGCGGCGACGGCGGTGGAATCCCGAAAACGGTTACCGGACACCCGACCAAGAGCCGCCGATGACAGTCGTCGGGCTCGACGATACCGACTCGCGCGAGCGAGGCATGTGTACGACCTACGTCGCCACGGCGATCGCTGAGCGACTGCGCCACGACGGGGCGTCCGTCGCCCGGCCGCTGCTCGTTCGGCTCAACCCCGCCGTCGAGTACAAGACGCGAGGGAACGCCGCGCTGGCGATTCACACCGACTGCGACCCCGGCCGCGCGGTCGAGATCGGCCGCGACCGACTCGAGTCGCTGGCCGAAACCGGGGACGAGCGGACGAATCCGGGGCTGGTCGTGGCCGACCACGCACCCGAAGCGGCCGCGATTCCGGACGACGTGAGCCGGTTCGCGCGGGCGGCGATCCGCGACCACCTCGAGCCCGCCGACGCCGCAGCCCTGATCGAGCGCCGCGGCTATCGGTCGTGGCACGCCGGCGACGGCCGCGGCCGGATCGGCGCGCTGGCCGCCGTCGGGGCCCGAGCGGCGCTCGAGGAGTGGACCTACGAGTACATCTCCTACCGCGCGCCCGAACGGTGGGGGACGCCCCGCGACGTGGATCACGAGAGCGTCTTCGCCGCAGCGGAGCGGGGGTATCCGGCGGTGTGGGACACCGTCGACCGCGGCGAGGGCGAGACCGTCTGCGTCCCACACGCGCCCGGCCCGATCCTGCACGGGATCCGCGGCGACGATCCGGACGCGGTGCGAGCGGTCGCCGAGGAAATCGAGAGCGAGCCCGTCGCCGCGAGCCAGTGCTTCGTGACCAATCAGGGCACGGACGTCCACCTCCGGGACGGCTCGATCGCGGCCGTCGAGGACGGACGGGCCTACCGACTCGAGGGAAGGGTCGCCGGCGAGCCCGAAACGAGACGCGGCGGACACGTTTTCGTCGATCTCGAGCCGCCGGTCACTGCCGCGGACGGGAACGGCAACGGCGACGGCGAGCGGTCGACCGAACGACTCGCCTGTGCGGCCTTCGAGCCGACGAAGCGGTTTCGTGACCGCGTGCGAGCGCTTCGCGTGGGCGATCGGATCACCGCCTGCGGCGAGGTGTCCGACGGAACGCTCAAACTCGAGAAGTTCGCCGTCCGCGAGCTCGTGCGGACCGAACGAGTGACGCCGACCTGTCCCGACTGCGGGCGAACGATGGAGAGCGCCGGTCGAGCGCAGGGCTACCGCTGCCGGGACTGCGAGACCGGGACGGCGGGGAAGGCGGAACGACCGCTCGAGCGCGACCTCGAAGTCGGCTGGTACGAGGTGCCGCCGTGTGCGCGCCGTCACATCGCGAAGCCGCTCGTCCGCGGCGGGTTCGACGCGCCGACGCACGTCGAGCGGTAGGGACGGCTACGGCTCCCCGCTGACCGACGGAATCGGTCGCGAACGCGGATCGAAACTGCGCACTGGAAACCGATCGAGCTGCTGGCGAGAAGAGAAAGCGTCGATCAGCGCATAGTGACGCCGTGGCGAGCCAGGAACTCGCTGGCCGCCTTGATCTCGACGGGGCTACCGATGATCCGACAGTAGTCCTCGCCCGCCGGGAAGACGGTGACGGTGAACTCGTCGTCGAGCTGCGATTCGAGTCCCTCGAGCGTCTCTCGCGGGAGGACGATCTGGGTGCTGTCGCGCAGCTGCGACGCGGTTGGCATACGTAGTAAAACCGTCGCCAATCGTTTATGTGTGTCGAACTTCCGTTGGTTTCGGTAATCGAGTCGAGAGTGGTCGGGGGGCGAACGCGGCGACGATCGCGACCGATGGTCGCTGGCGATACCATGCAGGCCAACTATGCACATGGATAACATACATCTAGATGGTCCGTTCCGGATACCGGCGACTGGAGCGCCCGTAGCGGACGAAATTCCAGTTCAACGGGGACGGACCCGGCGTCGGATCAGTGTCATCACGACCCACCACTGAATCGGACCCGTGAGCGCACCGACGATGGCCGATTCGTTCGGTGAGTATCACACCGGCGGGGGCGAGAGCTGACCGACAATACCTTTTCCACCGCGGCCCATCGGGCGACGACGGCTGCTTCCAGAACGCGACCGGGTTCACCGCCGGGCAACTGCGAGGTCGCTCTTCGTTTCGATCGCACGATCACCGGTGCATGAGCCACGCCGCCCGCTCGTCTACCGGTTGCTGCCGCGGAGATGCATCGGTCGAGCGCGTCGGGAGTCCGCGGCCCGAACGTATCCCCGCGGCGGAGAACCGGTCTCACCCCGTCCCGTGGACGGTTACCGTCCGCGTGTCGCTCGCGTGCGGCGACCGAACCAGCACCGGAAACGTGTCGTCGGAGGCCACGGGATAGGTCTCGTAGCCGAGCGACACCGTCCTCGTCTCGCCGGGAGCGAGACGCACGCTCGTCCCGTCGACCACTTCGGGCGTGTGACCGACGACGAGATCGATCTCGTGGCTCCCCACGGCGTCACCCGTATTTTCGACGACGGCACTCACCGAGAGCCACTCGCCGCCGGTCACCGGCGCGTTCGTCCCGGTGATCGAAACCGCGAACGCGGCGTCACCCTGGCCTCCGCTGCCGCCCCCGTCGCGTCCGCGGACGAGTACCGTCTGTGCGGCGGCGTCGTCGCCCGTCCGGACGCGAACGGGAAACTCGTCGTCGTTCTCGACCGGATAGGTCTCGTACCCCAGCGAGACCGTCACCGTCTCGCCCGCGCCGACGGTCACCGCCCGCGTGTCGACCGTCGTCGGATCGTGGCCCACGACGAGTTCGACCTCGCGACCGGCCGGGCCGTCGCCCGCGTTCGAGAGCACGGCGGTTACCTCGAGCCGTTCCCCGCCGGTCACCGGCGCGTTCGTCGAGAGGGTGGTCACTTCGAGTGAGCCGTGGGCGTCGGCGTCCTCGGTTCCGACGACGGTGACATCGGTCTCCGAGGCATCGTGGGCCGTCTCGACGCGAGCGGGGAACGTCTGCGTGTTGCGGACGGTGGCCGTCGTAAACTCGAGTCGCACGGTCTCGGTCTGCCCCGTGAACACCTCGACCGTCTCGCCGTCGACGCGGGTGGGATCGTGACCGACGATCAGCTCGGTCTCCACGTCGACGAACGCGTGATACGTGGAACTCCCTTCGGGCTCGATTTCGGCCTCGACGATTAGCTCGTCGCCCGCACGGACCGGCGCGTTCGTGTCGATACTCGAGACACGGTGGAACGCGTCGACGGACGGCCCGTCGGTTCGACCGCTCGAGAGCCGCCCGTCGCGGCAGGCGACCCACGCCATCATCGGGTACTCGCCGATGAACCAGATCGCGTTCCCGCCGGCCGTCGTGTACGTGACCGTCGCCGTCGACCCCGACAGATCGGTGCGGTCGACGTACGTCGCGTTGCGCCCTTCCTGCCAGAAGAGTCGCCGGAGCGTCCCGCTCTCGTCGGTGGCCGTCGCCGTCACGCGGATCTCGTCGCGCACGGTAACTGTGGCGTCCGGTCCAGGGTCGCACGTCACGTCGACGCTCGGTACCGCCGGCGCGCTCTCGGTGACGTCGACCGTCCACGAGACCGTCGTCCCGTCGACGGTCACGCGCACGTCGTACGACCCGGTCTCGTCGAACCGGCCGTAAGCGGCCGGGTTACCCGTGATATCGGTGTAGCTGTAGAACGGTGCCGCCGGTGCGATCTCGTCCCCATCCCCGTCCGCGCCGTCGACTCGCCAGTCCGCTGCCGGCGGTTCGACCGCCGGCGTCGCCGCGGCCTCGAAAACGATCTCGTCACCGGGCCGGACGGCCGTGGTGCGTTCCGTGGGACACACGCGCTCGAGGGAGCGCGACTGGGCGTCGGAGACGCCCGTCGTCGCGAGGGCACCCACGCTACTTCCCACCACTGCCACGTATTCCCGCCGTCGCATACGGTATCGTACGGCGTACGGGCCGGTATAGCTAGTACAACATTGGTGAGACGAAGACAACCGAGAAAACGAGTGTTCGGTTCGGCCGGAGGATCGCGACGGAGTCGAAATCGGGACCGTCGCGTCAGTTACAGCCGATTCGATCGGCCCCGCGCTCGGTCGCAGTCGCCGTCGGGATCGGGCCGAGGGCCGGGCCGTCGGTCGGGATTCGCAACGTGTGTCTCGAAAGGGTTTTTCGGCACGACCGGTTGTATACGGACAAATGGGGCTCGAGGATGAAATCGAGGCAATCGAGGATGAAATCGCCAACACGCCCTACAACAAGTCGACGGAGGCCCACATCGGCCGGCTGAAGTCGAAGCTCGCGGAGAAAAAGGAGAAACTCGAGAAACAGCAGTCCGGCTCCGGCGGTGGCGGCGGCTACTCCGTCGAGAAGCACGGCGACGCGACCGTCGCGCTGGTCGGATTTCCGAGCGTCGGCAAGTCGTCGCTGCTGAACTCGCTGACCAACGCCGAGAGCGAAACCGGCTCCTACGAGTTCACGACACTCGACGTCAACCCGGGCATGCTCACCCACCGCGGCGCGAACATCCAGCTGCTCGACGTCCCCGGGCTGATCGAGGGCGCTGCGACGGGCAAGGGCGACGGCCAGCAGGTGCTGGCGGTCGTCCGCAACGCCGATCTGATCATCTTCATGCTCTCGGTGTTCGAGATCGAGCAGTACGACCGCCTCCAGAAGGAGCTGTACGACATCAACATCCGCGTCGATCAGGAGCCCCCGCGGGTCACGGTCCGACCGAAGATCAAAGACGGCATCAAGATCACCTCGAGCACCGACCAGGACCTGGACGAGGAGACGATCAAGCACGTTCTCCGCGAGCACGGCTACGTCAACGCCGTCGTCAACCTGCAGGAGAACGTCACCATCGACCGGCTGGTCGACGGGCTGATGGAGAACCGGGAGTACATTCCCTCGATCACCTGCGTCAACAAGGTCGACCTAATCGATCCCGACTACAAGGAGACGGTCGACGAGCAGTTGCGCCAGCGCGACCTCGATCCCGCGGACGTCACTTTCATCAGCGCCGAGGAGGAGAAGGGCCTCGAGGCGCTCAAGGACCGCATCTGGGACAACCTCGGCCTCATCCGCGTCTACATGGACAAACCCGGCCGCGGCATCGACTGGGAGGAACCGCTCGTGATCGAGCGGGGAACCACCGTCGGCGAGGCGATCGAGAAACTCGGCGGCGAGATGGAGGAGCGGTTCCGCTTCGCCCGGGTGACCGGTCCGAGTGCGGCCCACGATCAACAGCAGGTCGGGAAGGATCACGTCCTCGAGGACGAGGACGTGCTGAAGTTGATCCTGCGGCGATAGCCGGTTCGGCCCCGTTGCCCACACGTATCCGTCACCGCGCTCGGTCTGCGAAATTATTCGGCCATGAATAATATAAAATACCCATAGTTGTGTCGAATGGTAGAGTAGATGGCGTCCGAGGTGCTCTTTCTCCGACATTCACTCAGTCTAAAATGTTTGATTTGACAGTATTCGTATCGGAATGGCGAAGAATATACGACAGCCCGAAGACTAGGTAGGTATGGCTGAATTCGGCGCACTCTCGCTGGCTCCGCCGCTGCTCGCGATCGTCCTCGCGATCTGGACGCGGCGACCGATCCTGTCGCTGTTCCTCGGGATCTGGTCGGGCGGAGTCATCGCTACCGGAAGCATCGGCATCGGACAAACGTTCGAGTGGATCACTGGAGCCATCGCGGACGTGTTCCACGCGAATATCCTGGTTTTCACCCTGCTGCTCGGATCGGGTGTGGCACTGATCTGGCGACTCGGCGGTGCGAGCGCCGTCCGGAACTGGGCGACCAGCAGGCTCGAGACCCAGCGAAATGCCGGCGCGGCGACGTGGATACTGGGAATCCTCCTGTTTTTCGACGATTATGCCAACACGGCGATCGTCGGCAGTACGATGCGCGAGATCTCGGATCAGCTGCACATCTCTCGCGAAAAGCTGTCCTACATCGTCGACTCAACGGCCGCGCCCGTTGCGACGATCGGGCTCTCGAGCTGGGTCGCGTTCCAGCTCTCGATGATCGACGACGGATACACTGCCCTCGTCGAGAGCGACGACTACGCTGTCACCGCGGCTGACACGCCGGGTGTGTTCGAGACGTTCGTTAGTTCGATTCCGTTCAACACGTACTCCCTACTCGCGATCGTCATGGTGGGCGTTATCGTCCTCTCACAGCGCGACTACGGGGAAATGCTCGACGCTGAACACCGATCGTGGCAGACTGGGAAGGTAAACCGCGACGAGGCACAGCCCCTCCAGGAAGTCGAGAAGGATCTGGGCGCGCCGATCGAGGACCGACCGATGCTCCGGACGTTCTTCGCACCGATCGTCGTGCTGATCGCGGTCACGCTCTCCGGGGCGTTCTGGACCGGCTATCAGTCGTGGCTCGACCAGCAGGCTGAGGCGGGTGCGACGACGTCGCTCGAGACCGCCATCGGAAACGACGGCGTCGTCCAGGTGCTGGTCGACGTCGTCGGCGCGGGCGACTTCGCGGCCGCGCTCGTCTGGGGCTCGTTCGCGATGGTCGCGACCCTGATCCTCATCGGACTGGCCTACGATCTCTTCGACCTCGGAGACAGTGTCGACACGATTCTCGATGGCTTCTCCCTGATGCTGACCGCGGTGACGATCCTGGTCCTCGCCTGGTCGATCAGTGCGGTCGCGGAGGAGCTCGGCACTGGCAACTACGTCGCCGGCATCGCGGAAGGGGTCGTCTCGCCGGCCGTCCTCCCGATCGTCGTGTTGCTCGTGTCCGCGTTCGTCGCGTTCACCATGGGCTCGTCGTGGGCGACGATGGGTATCGTGACGCCGATCTCGATCCGGGTCGCCTACGAACTCACCGGCACGTTCGAACTCATGCCGGTGATGGTCGGCGCAGTGTTCTCGGGCGCGATCTTCGGGGACCACTCGTCACCGATCTCCGATACCTCGGTCCTCTCGGCGACGTTCACCGGTGCAGACCTCATCGATCACATCCGCACGCAGCTCTACTACGCCGGAACCGTCCTGTTCGTCGTGGTCGTCTGTTACGCGCTCTACGGTTTCTTCGGTGTTCCGTGGATGGTCTTCCTCCCCCTCGGCGTCGTCCTGCTGGTCGGACTCGTCTACGGGCTCTCGGAGATCGACGCACAGCGCAAAGGCATCGCTCCCAGAGCCTCCTCAGCCGACGTCGACCGCACCGGTCGAGGGCCCGAGGCCGAACCCGGATCCACCCCGGAAGACCTCGACTAGACCGCCGTCTCCGCCATATTTTTGCCGTCCGCAAGACAGAGATTGCGTATGGACGGAACGCTCGACCACACGATGATCCGCGTCGCCGACCTCGAGGAATCGCTCGACTGGTATCGGACCCACCTCGAGTACGAAGAAAAAGATCGCTACGAGGGCGACGGGTTCACCATCGTCTATCTCGGGCCCGAGGAGATGCACGAGGACGGGGCGATGCTCGAGATCACCCACAACGAGGGCGAGGAGCCCGACGTGGGCGACGCCTGGGGCCACATCGCCGTCCGCGTCCCCGAGGGCGAACTCGAGGACTACTACCAGCAGCTCATGGACGAGGGCGTCGACGACTACCGCGACCCCGAATCCTGTGGCGGCCGCTACGCGTTCGTCAAAGATCCCGACGGCCACGAGATCGAGATCGTCCAGCGCGAGACCGGCGCACGCTGGTCGCTCGATCACACGATGATCCGCGTCGAGGACGCCGACGAGGCGCTCGGCTTCTGGACGCGTAAGTTCGAGTACGACGAGGTCGGCCGCTGGGAGGCCGACACCTTCGCGAACTACTTCGTCGAACCCACGGACGCCGCCGACGAAGCGATGTCCGTCGAACTCACCTACAACTACGACGGCCGGAGCTACGAGCTAGGCGACGCCTGGGGGCACCTCTGTGTCCGTATCGACGACCTCGAAGCGGACTGGGACCGACTCATGGAGCGGGAGGCCGCCGACTATCGTGATCCCGAGAGCTGCGACGACATGTACGCCTTTACGAAAGATCAGGACGGTCACGAGATCGAACTCATCGAACGCGACCTCGAGGCCGACTCGCTGTTCCCGTTCTAGAACGGCCGTCCCGCGCAGTGGCGGGGTGGCAACCGGCCGCTTTCTCTCTCCTGTTCTCCCGCACCCGTCGCCGTCCGACCGACCGCAGATCGCTCCCGGCGACGCACGGGTCAGTACAACCGTTCACCGTTCCGACGTCGATCACGGGACGCCGCCGGCTCGGCCGGGACGTGCTGTTCGAACCGTTAGAGTTCGGGGATCGGAACGACGACGACCGGCCGGCTCGCGTCGCCGAGAAGGCGTCGCGCTGTCGAGCCGAGTTCGCGCGTCGCCTCGGGATCGCCGCCGTGCGTTCCGACGACGATCTCGTCGGCGTCGACCTCGTCCGCCGCCTCGAGCAGGGTCTCGGCGGGGGCACCCGATCGACGCGCCGTCTTCACGTCGCCCGCGGTCGCGAGCCTGACCGGTGCGACGTTCAGCGCTTCCTCGCGATCGCGACGTGCCGTCGGATCGTCGGACGGTGACACGCCGATCGCGGTCACGGTGTCGTCGGGCGTTACCCGATCGGCCAGATAATCACAGATCGCCGCCGTCGTGTGGACGGAGTCGGTTCCCACGAGATACTGCATGGCGGCCCTACGGCGGCGAGTTCGAAGAACCCTGCGGACCGACGGCCGGCAGCCGCAGGTATTGCCGTATTTTCCGGTCCAGAAAACGCGCTCGTACCACTAATACGAAGCACCGATACGAATCGAACGGGGGACGAGAGGCTATCCCCGTCCGCCTTCAGCGATCCCCCGTGCTTCCCCGCATCCGATCATCCCAGGGTCGCGACGCCTGCCCCACGCGTTCCCGCGAACCGCCCCTCCGCGGGGACGTTCCGCGTCGACCGGCCCTCTCGTTGCCAGCGCGACGGTGATCCTGGGATCGCTTCGGCCCGACACGGTCGGTAGATCCGATTCTCGATCAATGACGACCGTACAACGAGTACGTGATCGCGACCAGCCCGAGCAGTCGGCTCACGTTCTCCAGCAGTGCGATGACGATCCGGTCCGAACTGACGAGCGTCGCCATGACGACGTTAATCAGGAACGGAAACAGCGTCAACAGGAGGAGACCGATGGCGAGATAGAGCATCGACGTCGCACCGTTGCGACGGTAGCCCCGATAGGCCTGGTAGGCGATGAGTGTCCCGAAGAGCGCGACGAGAAAGAGGCTCGCGACTGTCACCAGTTCGAACAACGTCGCCTCGTCTATCCGGACGACGTTTCGGCTCATCGCAGTCCCTCCCACATACGGGTGAACTTGTCGGCGACGTCTTCTTCGCGATACGATAACTCGAGCGAGAACGAGCCGTCCTCCAGCGAGAGTTCGAGCCGGTCGAGGTTCGCGCTGTAGACGCTGTAGTGGTTGCCGTCCGGTGCGAGTTCCGTCTCTTCGGTGACGAGACGACACTCCTCGAGCCGGTCGAGCCGCCGGTAGATCGTCGGGAGGGACGCATCACACCGTTCGCTCAGTGTACTGGCAGACATGGGTTCGACGCTCGTGTGGGTGAGGATATCCCGTGCGTACTCGTCGTCGAGAACCTCGAGCAGTGTCGACAGGTCGGTATCCTCACTCACTGGTATAGCAGTTCGTTCCGGTATAACTATGAAAAGCAGTCCGATTTTTCCGAACGAGAAAACGCGGTCGTCGCTCAGCCGAGGGAAGCGCCGACGACGGCGTGCCGGGCTCGACCACCTGGCGGAGTTCACAGGACGGTAATCTATTCTTTCGGTGGCCAAGTCGGTATTTCCCGTGCAAACACTCTGTAGCCATTATTTCTTTGCTTGTAGTGGCAACTCCGATATGGATTCTCAGGTCTCGCGAGAGATCAGTCACGACGAGTACGACCCCTGGGGGACACTCGCGCTGGTCGCGCTGTACTTCCTGGCTCTCACTCTCATGTGGCTGTTTACGTACTTCGTCGAGTTCGTCGGAAACGACCTGACGGTCTTTGGCACGATTGTGTCAGTGATGGCCGGATGAGGATTCACACGTACGAGAAGCTCTGGATCGTGGGATCGATGGTGCTGATCGTCGGCTTCATCGTGACGATCACGTACGGGTCGGTCGGGCTCGGGATCACGATGATCGGTAACGAAGAGGAGACGATCGCGCCGAACGAACTCAACGACGACGAACAGTTCGGCGAGCCACGAGTCGAACAGATCGGTGAAGACGAGTACGCGGTGTACGTCGTCGCCCAGACGTTCATCTTCCAACCCGATCCGATCGAAATCCCGGCGAACAACGAGATCACGTTCCACGTGACGAGCCGGGACGTCGTTCACGGCTTCTACGTCCCCGGTACGAACCTCAACGCGATGGCCATTCCGGGGCAGATCTCCGAGATGACCGTCGAATTCGACGATTCCGGCGAGTACGGCCTCATCTGCCACGAGTACTGCGGCGTCAGCCACCACGAGATGGAGGGGCTGATCGTCGTCCAGCCCGAGGACGAGTTCGACCTGACAGACCTCTCCGTCGAGTCACAGGACACCGTCGCGCCGGACGACACGATCGAACTCACCGCGACGGTCGAGAACGGCCAACTCGAGCCGCTCGAGACCACGGTCGACGCCGAGATCGGAACCGAAACGTTCCAGCGGGAGGTCACAGTCGACGGCGAGGGAACCCAGAACGTCACGTTCACCGTCGATAGCGCCCAACTCGGCGAGGGCGAGCACGACTGGTCGGTCTCCGTCGACGACGAGGAGGAGACGGGATCGGTGGAAGTGGTGAGCAACGAGACCAACGGGACGGACGGAGGGGCGGATACATGACCACCCTGTTCGTCGATCGGTATCCCGCCGAGGCGCGTCTCGTTCGGGCCGCCTTCCTGAACTCGTTTATCGCGTTCGGGATCGGCGCGCTCTTCGGGCTCATTCAGGCATTCCACCGGACGGACATCTTCCGCTTTCTCGAGTCGGCGGAGTACTACACCGTCCTGACCGGCCACGGCGTCTTCCTCGTCATCGCGTTCACCATCTTCTTTCTCGTCGGGCTCTACCAGTGGGCGGTAACGGACAGCCTCGAGCGGGGTCCAGTCGACCGACGATTCAGTTGGCTCTGGTACGGCCTGATGTCGATCGGATCGCTGGTCACGGGGATCGCGATCCTCGCCGGATTCCTCGAGGAGCCCCCGGTGGTGCTCGGCTCGGAGCTGAGTTCGGACGTGCTCTTTACGTTCTACGCGCCGCTGCAGGCTCACCCGCTTTTCTATGCGGGACTGACCGTGTTCGTCGTCGGGACGTGGCTCGCCGGATTCGACTGGTTCCGCACGTGGTGGGCCTGGAAGGACGACCACCCCGACGAGCGGATCCCGCTCCCGACGTTCATGGTGTTGACTACGATGATCATGTGGTATCTCGGCACGATCGGCATCGCGACCGCCATTCTGGTGTTTCTCCTGCCGTGGTCGCTCGAGATGATCGAGAGCGTCAATCCCCTGTTGACGCGAACGCTGTTCTGGTTTTTCGGCCACATGGTCGTGTACTTCTGGTTGCTGCCGGCGTACCTGCTGTGGTACAACGTGTTACCGAAGCTCTCGGGCGGGCGACTGTTCAGCGATCCGCTCGCGCGGGTCGTGTTCATCCTGTTCGTGTTGCTCTCGACGCCGGTCGGGATCCACCACCAGTACATGGACCCGGGCATCGCAGAAGGGTTCAAGTTCATCGCGATGACCAACACGATGTTCCTGCTGTTGCCGAGCCTGTTGACCGCCTTTACCGTCGTCGCCAGTATGGAACACGGGGCCCGCCAGCGCGGGGGCGAAGGGACGTTCGCCTGGCTCCGAGCGCTCCCGTGGCGGAACCCGGCGTTTACCGGGATGGCGCTGGCCGGAGCGGTCTTCGCGTTCGGCGGCTTTACTGGCATCGTCAACGCGGGGATGAACATCAACTATCTCGTCCACAACGCGCTGTGGATTCCCGGACACATTCACACACAGGTGGGGACCGCGACCGCGTTGACGCTCATGGCCGGAGCGTACTGGCTCGTCCCACAACTGACCGGGAACCGGCTCGTCGGCCGGGAGGTCGCCCTCTTTCAGGTCGTACTCTGGTTCGTCGGCATCGTGTTCATGACGAACTCGATGTATCGAGCGGGGCTCGTCGGCGTCCCGCGCCGGACGGCGGAGCCGCAGTACCAGGGCTTCGACTACAACGTCGGCGTCGGCTCGATGGGCGAACTCAACGCCCAGCTCGCGCTC
The DNA here is from genome assembly GCF_900110865.1 of Natrinema salaciae. Lineage (NCBI taxonomy): Archaea > Methanobacteriati > Methanobacteriota > Halobacteria > Halobacteriales > Natrialbaceae > Natrinema > Natrinema salaciae. The sequence continues at coordinate 345,043 of NZ_FOFD01000001.1, read as the reverse complement.
GGCGGCACCCTGCTGTTTCTCTCCGCGATGCTCTTTCTCGCTCTCATGCTCCTGACGGTGTTCAACAACGACAGCGAGCCGATCGTCGACGGGACGATCCCACCGGCACTGTCCGGGCCGGAGGACTCGCCCCGCGTTCTGGACAACCTGGCGCTGTGGTTCGGGATCGCGTTCGTGCTGCTCGTTCTCGCCTACGCGCTTCCGTTGGTCGCCATCGTGCGCCAGAGTGGACTCTTCGGCCAGGACATCAGGGCGTTTCCCGTCTCCAGCGAAGCCGTCATGTACCTCCAGTTCGGACTAGAGTACGTCGGAGCGCTAGTCACCTGATGCATACTTCCCCCGCTAAATTACTGATCCTCGTCGCACTGACCCTCGTGATCCTCGTCGAGGGACGCACGGTCCTCGCGTTCTTCGGGATCGGTATTTCACCGCTCGAGACGGCGCTGATCGGCTTCCTCGCCATCGTCGCGCTCCTCGTCTGGGCGATTCGACCGCTCGGTGGCGATCCCTCGGAGTCAGATTGACATCCTGCGCCCGTTCAGCCGATACCGGGAACCCCGTCGAGACGCCGATTCCGACGCCCCCACCGTGAGCGTCTCGGCTGGAACAGTGTGGCCCATTAAAGGCGGCTTCGATGGACGGTCCACACGATGTTCGAGACGCTTACGCCAAGAGCCGCAGTCGCGGTGGGATTGCTCGCCGCCGTTCCGACGATCGTCTTCGGGCTGACCCGATCCGGACTGGGCGGGCTCGTCGCGACGGTGAACGTCGTCCTGATCTTCTTGGCGCTCTACGTCGCGATGTCGCCGCTCGAGGGACACCGGGGCGCTGGCAGCGGTACGAGACCGTGAGGTCCCCGATCGCCTCCCGGACGCCGGTTCGGAACGCCCGCTGAGCCGCGTTAGGGACGCTGCTCTACCCACTCGAGCCAGCCGAACAGCCGGTCGAGCAATCGATCCTCGCCCGCCCGCGAGAACCGGTGACCTTCCCCGGCGAACCGCTCGAGGCAGACGTCGGTCTCGAGTCGCCCGGCGGCGGCGAAGCTATCGGCCGGATCGACGACCTCGTCGTCGCCGCCGTGAAAGATCGCGACCGGGATCTCGAGCGATTCCGCGACATCCGCGAACGGGTACTGCTCGAGGTCGTCGAAAAACCGTTGGTCGATTCGTTCCCCGGTATCGAAGGTCCAGTCCCCGTCGTGGTCAACTATAGCCCGATACTCGCCGAACGTCTCGTTTCGTGGCTCACTACGACGAGAATTATTACGAAGGCTACGCTTCGCTAGAAGATTTTATTCCGCTGTACGAACGGCTATTACGCGCACGACGGAACGAGCGGAATCTGTAACGTCTTTATCGACATTAACACCCGCCAGCCGTACAGCGGAAGCGTTAACGACCACCCACAGATTTTAGCTGTAATTGAGGGCGCTAAGCCCCCTTCCTCAGCGAGCGAAGCGAGCAGGGAGGAGATACAGCGCCCGCACGTCTTGTTTCCGTGTGAATCGGCATCCTTACTACCCGGCAGTCGAAGAGGGCAGTAAGATGCTCGCCACGCTTCCGGCGTTGTTCAAACGCGACAAAAAGCGTGCATCGTCGGTTGTGGCCGAGTGTCGATTCGGTAGGAGTGGGACACTCCGAACCGCCTATAAAGGGAAATCGCCTGCGGAGTCTGGAACCGATGTGGGACTTGTTCCTGCAAGTTCCGACACAGAAACAGGAAGCTCCGTCCTCAACAAGCGAGGGCCGGGTAGGCCCGAGCGCGGTAGGGCGGAGTAGTTCACACCAGCATAACATGCTAATCGATCTGATCAGTGACACGGACCTGATGTGTTCGGAATATCCGATTGTCCATTAATAAACAATATTGATATAGACAGGTCACTCGATAAGTCTATTAATAGCCGGATTAACGAAAAATCCGAGCAAAACATGGGCGTATGGGTAACTATAACACTAAGTCTGCCGTAAACGTACTAATCACCGGGCAACACCACGATAAGGCCGGCTACGGCGGCTACGCTAAAGATTTCACCGACCAAACTAGGTGCTGGACTGAAGACACAGATATCTATAGCGACGAAGTTCATAACGCCTTCACTATGGGCGATTATGCGCTAGATCGTTCAGCCGTGCATGAAGCCGGGTGCCTTATTACAGACGCTACGAGCGATTATTTAGGGTGACAGAAAGATATAGATAGAACATGGTCGCATACGCTCATGTGCTACATTGATTTCACACCACTAACGCGCCTGCTGACTACCCTACAGCACTGATCGATTCGTCGGACTATATTTAGGATGTACCGTGTACTAATGTTATGTCGCCTGAATTCGCACAGTGTGTGGAAAATTCTCAACATCCCATATATAAGTATTTATTTTATACTGATAAAGATTTATCACCTTCCACCACACATGAGTATTCGTAATGTCCGAAGTATTTTCACGCCGGGACGTCCTAAAAGGAACAGCAGCAGGAATTACGGCCGGTGCAGCCGGTGCAGGTACCGTTACAGCTGACGATGGAACTAATGATGTGTCGTCTGATAATCAGACTACACTCTGGTTTAATCTACACTATGACCAGAGTGCAGGAAACGCGTCGGAATCGTTTTTCGACGGTGCGCGTCAGGGTGCTTATGATTTTGCTACGTGGCTGGAATCGTGGGCACCATACGTAGACGACGTTTACGTTAATGATAAAGGCGATAACCAGAACGTTCAGGCGGCTGACGGTAACGACGGAACGTATGATAAGAATCACGATGGGTGGGACGACTGGGTGGCGAAGCTGCGTGGCGAAATCTCATACGACATGCAGACGGCTGGTGCCGCGAATATCGTCTTCATCGACGACGGTAACTGGCATCTAGGCCATGCCTCCGGCTACCGTGGCGAAGACGGCCAGACCTACGGCGAACTTCTCTACGACTACGAAGGCGCTATCTGCTACATTAATGACGGCCATGCGGCTGACTGGGCAACCGGATATGATCATGGATATAATACTATTATCCATGAACTGACTCATACGATGAAAGGTAGTCACTATATGGGTAAGCCTGAAGCCTACTTCGACGCGGCTGAACCCACGGTTATGGCTACCGGCTACACTGACGAAGTCGCCTCGCCACCAGACTTTACGGACTGCTTCGGAGACGACTGGACTCAGTACTTCAATCCGACACCGCAGCCGGTCTTTACGAAGTGTAGTTCTCATCAGATTCTGAACTACCACGATCCGGATGACAGCTACCGGCTAGCCGATATGAAAGATTTCTGTGATATCGATACGAATGAAAAACCCTACTAACGTAGATAACGCTTGACGGGCGGTAGGCGGCTTCTACCCCATTTTAATTCTTCGGACTGTATTTAAAACCTTCATCGATATTTACAGTTATGAAGTAGTAGAAAGCGATGAAGGCCACTAAGGACTGAGCTTCTGAAGGTGATTGAAAATGAAGATAGTCACGGGAGCCAGCGTGGCGACCGCACCGACCCGGTCGTCCTCGGCAGCGGCGTGAAGCGCGACTTTCCCACCGAAACTCAAGCCGAACAGGCTGTAGCTGCTCGACTCGAAGTAGCCCACGACGCGGCGAAGGCCGGCAAGCCGCGCCTCGAGCGTCGACTCGACGAACTCGCCGTCGGACTCGCCACAGCCCCTGGCGTCGAACCGGACGGCATTGTACCCTTCTTCGCGGGCCCGCCGACACCGTCGTTCGTAACTGCCGGACTTGTCACTTCGAAGGCCGTGACAGCAAACGAGCCAGTCGTCGGAATCGGCCTCGTGGTGGACGGCAGCGATCTCGAGTGCGTCGTCGGCCGCGGCTTCGTCCCGGATCGGAATCGTATGCGGTTCCGCCATCGTCCCCACCGACGACCGCCCCATCCTTCAGCACGCCGTTTCCGCCCACTGTTCTCTCGGGCGACTATCACACTATCGGGGTTTCGAGCGCGCACCCTCGGGACAAACTCGACCGCTACCCGGCGACGGATCGGCTGTCCACCGCTTTTTCTGACCCAGAAAATGCACGTACGGAACTACGTTCAGTTGCTACGAACCGCCGCTGTCATGGTGTTTTGGCCACTCGAACGACTCTCGAGGCGACAGCAAATTGCTCTCGCCGCCGTGTTCGCCGTCGCCGCCGGGGCGCTCGTCGCCCCACAGGTGTACGGGGAAACGACGGACGACGACGGAATCGTTGCGGTAATCGAAGTGAGCGGAACGATCGACGCAAACACGGCCCAGGAGGTCGAGACCGAGCTCAGGAACGCACGCCACAACGAATCCGTCGAGGCGGTCGTCCTCGACGTCAACAGCGGCGGCGGCGCACCCGGCTCGAGCGAACGGATGTACATGGCGGTCGAGCGGACCGCCGAGGAAATGCCCGTAATCGCGGCCGTCGACACGGTGGGTGCCTCCGGCGCCTACTACACGATGTTGCCGGCCGACGAGATCTACGTGACGCCAACGGGCGAAGTCGGCAGCGTCGGCGTGATCGGACCGGCCCCGCAGCCGACCGGGCCGAACGAGGGCGCGAGCGCCCCCGACAAGGGGACGTTCCACCCCGACGACCACCGGGCACAGACCGAGACGATCAAACGAGCGTTCCTCGAGAGCGTCATGGAACAGCGCGGTGACGAGCTCGAACTGAGCCGCGAGGAAGTGGCGCACGCGCAGACGTACCCCGGCGTCGAGGCGGTCGAAAACGGCTACGCCGACGAGATCGGCACCGTCGACGACGCGATCGGCGACGTCGCCGACGAGGCCGGCATGGGATCGTACGAGGTCGATATCCGCGAGTCAGAACAGCCACAGCGCCTCCCGCTGGGGCTCGAGGGAACGGCACGCGACGGCGACGCCGTCGAAACGGCGGGCACCACGCTCAATCCGAACCGTCCGCTCCTCGTCACGACCGAACTCTGGAACGCGCTGTTCGACCGTGACGGGGCGGTGACTGCGGACGATCGAACGGCGACGAACGCCGATCCAACTCCGTCGACCGCCGACAACGGAGGTGAGCAGACGTGAGTTCCGCACGGGCCGTGATCGGGACCTTCGTCGTCGTCTTCGTCGTTATCGTCGGTACCGTCTCCGTCGGCGGGCTCGTCGTCCACGACGACACGCCCCGACCGTCCGACGTCGACACGGACCACTGGGATCCGGACACGGTGATTCCGGAGGAGGCACCCGACGGCGGCGAGATCACGATGAACAGCACGACCACGGGGAAGACCGTCGTCGTTCACACCGGCGGGAGCAGCGCGGGCGGTGCCGGTATGGGACAGCCACTCCCGATCAGTGACGACGGCTCCGGCCACACGCTATCGGTCGGTTCGCTCGGTGGCACGAACAGAGGCGTCGGTCCACTCGTCTCGACACTCGTCGAAAACGGCCACGAGGTCGTCTTCTACGACGGGGGTCCGTCCTCGAGACAGACGCTTCGCGAGACGCTGGCCGACGCCGATGCCTTCGTGACGGTCGGCTCCGCCACGTTCACGCCGACCGAGCGCGAGTCCATCGGACAGTTCGCCGACGCCGGCGGGCGAACCGTCATCGCCGCCAGCCCGGGGAGTACGAGTGACACGGCACAGATCGCCGCGACGGCCGGACTGTACACGGAGACCGGCTACCTCTACAACCTCGAGGAGAACGACAACAACCACCTCGGCGTCTACGCCGAGCCGACCGGCGACTCGCCGCTGACCGACGGCGTCGATCGCGTGGTGTTGCGCGGTGCGGCACCCGTCGGAACCGACGACGGTGAGACCGACCTCGAGACGATCGACGGAACGACCCTCTCGACGACGCGGGAAGCGGGAACCTACGCCGTCGCCGCACACAGCGGCGATATGGCCGTGATCGGTGACTCGAGCTTCCTGGAGCCCGAAAACGCCTACCGCGTCGACAACGACGTCCTCGTCGGCAACCTCGCGGACTTCCTGGTCACGGGCGAGACCTCCGACCCCGTCTTCAACGAGAGTCCGACTACCGGAAATCCGAACGGACCGATGCCGTCGCAGCCGGTGAACGGGGGGCAGACCTCCGACTCGACCGCCCAGCCCTGACTGGGATACCGGGGCGGTCGTCAGTCGAATCGTCTTCGACCGATCGATTCTCGGTCGCCGCGGCTGACGGCGAATCGTTTATCGCTTCCCGTCGGTTCCTCTCAACTATGACCCGCACGACCTACCAGTGTCCGTGTGGCGCACACATCGAGTTCAAACAGGACCTCGAGAAAGAGCGGGGGACGGTGACCCCGAACTGGCAGTGCAAGGACTGTGGGACGCCGGTTCCGGGAATGACTGCCGAGAAGATTCGCCATCAACACCCGTCCTGACTCCCGCATCCGATCGGCGGGCGGAGTCATTTCACCACGGTATACCACGTATTGCGATACAGAGATTCGCCCGGGCCGCCTCCGTCGGTTCGGCGGCGGTCCTGGTAGCCGTTTGGAGGCGTCCAGTGGGAATCGTTCCCACTACCGAGTGCTCGTAGCGCTACCGGCAACAATTATAACAGGTTATGACTGACGGTCCGGTTCTCCGACGTGTCCATGACACGGGCGAACGCCGACGAAAGACGAACCGACCACCCGAACACGTCCAGCGCCGCGCTCCGCCGTCGTTCCTTTCTCGTCGCGGCGGGTGCGTCGGCGACCGGACTCGCGGGGGTTGCAGGCGCGAACCGCGGTCACGAGGGAGAGCCCGGACCCGGCGAACAGCGATTCGGCGAATCCGACGAGTACCGGCCCGGAGAGTCGAACGCAAGTCGCTTCCCCGACTCTGACGGGTGCCCGGAACTGATCGCCCACCGCGGATTCGCCGGCCTGTATCCCGAAAATACCGTCGGAGCCGTCGAAGCATCGGCCCGCGGGATTCAGTCTCCGTACGCACCGTCGCGCGGTGCCGACGCGATCGAGATCGACGTCGTTCCGACGGCCGAGAACGATGTCGTCGTCTTCCACGACGATCGGCTCGCGGAACGCGACGGCGGCGAGCGCGGGCTCACCGACGTCGACGGCGTCGTCTGGGAGACGGACACTGCCACCGTCACGGACGCGGAGGTCCTCGAGAGCGGCGAAACCGTGCCGCTGCTCCGAGACGTCCTCGAGGTGATTCCGGCACACGTCGGCGTGAACGTCGAACTGAAGAATCCGGGCTCGTTCGACGTGCGGTTCGCCGAATCGCTCTCGAGCGAGGAGCGCGCGGCCCAGACGGAGATCTGGCAGCCGTTCGTCGCGCGGGTGCTCGACGTCGTCGACGACTTCGAGCACGAATACCGCTTCTCGTCGTTCTACGAGGCGGCGCTTGCGGCGACGCGTGACGCGTCCGACTACGCGGTTGCACCGCTCCTCTGGGACGACGTGCGGGCCGGCGTCGAAATCGCGCGACGGTACGACGCCGAGGCGGTCCACCCGCCCTACCAGATGATCCGGGGAACGCCGTTTTACGCCGACCAACGGTACGAAGCGGGCGCGGGCTGGTCGGACATCGACCTCCTCGCGGTCGCACACGAAGCGGGACGCGAGGTGAACGTGTTCACCGTCGGAACCTGGTATCAGGCGGCCCGCCTCGCGGCGGTCGGCGTAGACGGACTCATCAGCGATTACGCGGACGTGTGCCGGTTCAGCGCGTTCGACTGAGACGCCGTTGCCGCGCGGACCGCAATCGGTTCGCGTTTTTTCCGCCCCCCTGAGACCGAAACACGGATTTAGATCCGTGAAACAGTACCAGACGAACTGATGATCCCTGGCGTCACCCTCGCGACCCGGTTCGACTGTGGTGACGGCCGTCTCGAGCGACCGAGCAGCGACCGGCGACCGCCGTCCGTCGCCGATGGGGAAATCGAGCGGGTGATCGACGCGTGACCGACGTCGCGATCGCGGACGCGGTCGACGCCTACCTGCAGCGAAAGGCCGTCGGCGATCCGGACGGGGCCGGCGCGGGAGCCTACGCGTCCAACGCCGAATCGATCCTCCGGCGGTGGGCCGACTGGCTCGAGCGCGATCACGACGTCCGATCGATCGCCGCGCTCGACGTCGAGCACATGCGCGCGTACGCAATAGAACTGCAGCGGCGGACCGACCGCGGGGAGTACACCGCCTCGACCGCCGGCACCTACTACGCGGTCGTCCGCGCGTTCCTCTCGTGGTGCGTCCGCGGCGGCATCCGCGACACGAACCCCGCGGCGACCGACCGCGCCGAAACCGCGCTGCCGACCGCCGACGCCCGACCGACGAGCGACTCCTGGACGGCCGACCAGCGTCGCGAACTCGAGCGCTACGTCCGCGACCGGGGGCTCGAGGCGGGCGCTCGGTCGACCGCCGAGCGACGGACCCGGTTGCGCGAGTACGCGATGGTGGCGGTCCTGGCCCACTCGACCGTCCGCGGCTCGGAGCTGTTCCGCGTGCCCGAAGACGACCGGCGCACAGGTGCGACCTGGGACGACGTCGACTTCTATACCGGAACGATCCGCGTCCTCGGAAAATCGCAGCGGCTCGAGGACGTCCCGCTGCCCGCGCGGGCGCGGACGCCGCTGCGTCGCTACCGGGTCGTGCTGGACCCGCCGTCGAACGACTGGCCGCTGTTTCCGACGGGGCACGCGCCGTCGATCGCTGCACGGGTGCGATCGGTCCTGCGCGACCGCGGGCACGACGAGACCGAAATCGAGGCCCTGCTCGACGACGCGACGGCGACCGAACTCGCACGCGAGCGCTCGATCGCGCCGCCGGCGATCACGACCGAGGGTGCGCGGTCGGTCCTGAAGCGCCTCTGTGAGGGGGCCGGCGTCGACATCGACGGCGACTACCTGACGCCACGGGGCGTTCGCCGCGAGCGCGACACCGACGCGTATCGCCGCGAGGCGACGGCCTCGAAACCGACCCTTCGGGCGTCGGTCCTCGAGCAATCGATCGTCGTCTCGGAGGAACAGCCGACTGCCGCGGATCGCGACGGCCGGTCACGGAGCGAGTCGCCGGAAACCGATTGACTGCGCGCTGGCGACCGGCGAACGGATCGAGAAACCGGGTGTGGAATTTTCGCGGACGCTGGCAGTCTCGAGCGACTATTTCAGACGACGAGGAACCACAGGACCACCGTCAGGGCGATCGTCAACAGCAAGACGGTCGTCCCGATACTCGTTCGGAGGTGGATCGTCGACGGGCGACCGCCGTCGGTCGGCTGACGTTCCTCGACGTCGACCAGCCAGTTTGGAAGCCGACCCGCGGCCGCGTCGACTGCGAGGACGGGGTTGTTTCCGAGCCAGTAACAGCGTTTGACCAGCCCGACGACGGCGGCGTCGACGACGGCGTAGGTCTCGGTGACGGCCAGCATCGTCCAGCGGCTGACGTAGTAGGTTGCGGGGTAGACGACCATCGCCGGATCGCCCAGATCGAGCTTCGAGAGCGGCTTGCGGACGACGACGAACCCGACGAGACCGATCGCCGTCAGTATCCCCGCCGTCCGGCGGTGGCTCGCACTGTACGGATGGAGGTGGCTCTCGCCGCCGGGATACTCGAACGCAAAATCGGCCCCGTGAATCGTCGGCGCGAGGTCGGCCAGCCCCTGCCACCAGACGCCGAAGAGGAGACAGGCACCGCCCAGTCCGAGCATCGCGACAGTCTGGCCGGGCTTAGCGTCGGCGACCTCGATGTCGCTCTCGCCGTGAAGGAAGACGTAGTAACCGAGCTTGATGAACGACAGCAAGGTTCCGATGGCCCCGAGGTAGAGCAGCCAGTACAGCGCCTGGAACTCCGGCTCGCCGTAGTAGTGGGGATCAGCTGCATCGAAGAGCATCCCCTTGCTCACGTACCCGTTGAAACCCGGGATCGCGGTGATCGAGAGCGCGCCGAGCCCGAACCCGATCGCGGTCAGGGGCATCTCGCGCCAGAGCCCGCCGAGCTTGTACAGGTCCTCCTCGCCGGTCCGGTAGATGACGACGCCGACGGCCATGAACAGCAGGCTCTTGAACAGGATGTTGTTGAACAGGTGGCTCATGGCGCCGGCGACGGCGATATCGGAGTGGACCACCGTCCCCATCCCGATCCCGGCGACGATGTAGCCGAGCTGGGCCTGAATGTGGTAGGACAGCAGCGCCCGCATGTCGTGTTGCAGCAGGGCGAAGGTCGCGCCGTAGACGGCCATCAGACCGCCCATGTACGCGATGTAGATCCCAATCTCGCTCTGGGCGTCGACCGGGAAGGCTCGGTAGAGGACGAACGCGCTCGTCTTCGTCGTGTACACCGAGAGGAACACCGAGGCTGCGATGTGCGGTCGCGGGTAGGTGTCGGGCAGCCACGTGTGGAAGCCGACGAAGGCGACGTTGACGCCCATCCCCAGCACCGCGAGTATCGCCGGGATCCCGTTGGCGATCCCCGCATCGCTGTAGACGAACGTCCCGACCTCGACGTAGTGGACGGCGACCGCCATCATCACGAGCACCCCGCCGGTCCCGTGGAAGAGCGCGTACCGGAAGCCGGCCCGGACCGCCTCGCCGCCGTAGTGCCAGACCACCAGCGTGCTGGTCACGGCCATCAGCTCCCACATGAACAGGAGCACGAGCCAGTCGCCCGCGAAGGCGGCCCCGACCGACGAGGCGACGTACACCAGCGCGAACGCGACCAGCGTCTCGCTGGCCTCGCTCGAGTAGGCGTAGATCACGCTGCAGACGCCGAGGAAGCCGAGTCCGATGCCGACCATCCGGGAGAAGTCGTCGACGTAGAACGGGACGACCTCGAACCCGAGGAAGGTCCCGGCCAGGTGTTGTCCTCCCGGTGCGACGAGCGAGATCGCCAGCACCGCCGCGAGGCTGAGCGCGCCGACGGTGAAGCCGGCGATCCGCGGGAGCACGAGCACGAGCAGCGCCGCCGCGAAGATCAAAAGCGGCGGGTACGCGAGCGACAGGGATTCGACTGCCATTATTCGTTCACCTCCGTCACGAGTTCCTCGAACGGAATCTCACCGAATTCCTCGAACGGCACTCCGAAGACGCCCTCGACGATCCGGGTCGCCAGCTCGAGGAAGACGGCGTAGTCGGGGCCAACGCCGAGGACGACCGCACCGGTGGCGATCACGGCGATCGGCACGAGCATGAGCCACGTACTCTCGGTCAACGGCGAGCGGCGCTGCCAGCCGGCGGCCGGCGGCCCACCGGTGAGGTGGTCGTCGTGGTCGCCGTGGTGGTCGACGGCGTCGACCGTCGTCCCCGTCCCCTCGTTCCCGGCATCGTCCGAAGCCGTGTGATCGCTGGGATTGCGGTCGACGGCGTACTCGAACTCGTCCGCCTCGTCCGCCGCGTTCTCGGCGGTCTCGGCGTTAGCTGTGGCTCCCGCGTCCTCGGCGTCGGTCGGCTCCCCGCCGTCGGCGGCGACCGACTCCTCGTCGGCCCCGTACGACTGGAGCACGCCGCCCCGCGGGAACTCGAGCAGCGGTTTGGCGTCGTGTCGATCCTCGCTCTCGAAGAAGGCGGTGTAGACGATCGGCCAGAAGTAGGCGACGTTGAGGACGGCCGACAGGAGCAGTGCGCCGGCGAACAGCCAGTACTCGCCGCCCATGGAACCGGCTCCGATGAGCATGTAGAACTTGCTGACGAAGCCGGCGATCGGCGGGAGACCGGCCATACCGGCCGCACCGACGGTAAAGGCGGTCATCGTCAGCGGCATCCGCTTGCCGATCCCGGCCATCTCGCTGATGTAGTCGGTGTGGGTCTCGACGTGGATCGCGCCCGCACAGAAGAACAGCGTGAGTTTCGCGAACGCGTGGGCGGGGATGTGGAACAGCGCCCCGACCATCGCGTACGGATGCAGCATCGAGAGCCCGAGCACGATGTAGGACAGCTGTGCCGTCGTCGAGTACGCCAGCCGCCGCTTGAGGTGGTCTTTCCGCATCGCGATGATGCTCGCCGCGGTCAGCGTGAACGCGGCGACGATCGCGACGGGGATGTTCAGTCCGACCTCGCCGATTCCCGGGACGTCGAGCGGCAGGTCGTGGATCAGGCCGGGGCCGTAGACCTCGAGGATGACGCGCGCGATGCCGAACGCGCCGGACTTGACGACCGCCACGGCGTGGAGCAGCCCGGAGACGGGGGTCGGCGCGACCATCGCGTCGGCGAGCCAGGAGTGAAGCGGCATCAGCGCGGCCTTGACGCCGAAGCCGGCGATCAGCAGGAAGAAGGCGGCCTGTGCGTAGACTGGCTCGACCTGTGCGGCCGCCGCCAGCGCCTCCATCCCCCCTGCCTCGAAGGCGAGGGTCGGCCCGTCGGCGACCAGCCCGGTCAGCCAGTAGATCATGACCGTTCCGGCGAGCAGGAAGACGCCGCCGCCGAAGAACGTGTACGTGAGGTACTTCCGGCCGGCGATGCGGGCCTCGTCGTCCTCGTTGTGGGCGACCAGCGGGTAGGTGACCAGCGACAGGAGTTCGTAGAAGACGAAGATCGTCACCAGGTTCGCGGCGAAGGCGATCCCGACGGCGGTCGAGAGGCTGGCCGCGAACGCGGCGAAAAAGCGCGTCTGGGCGTGCTCGTCGAGCCCGCGCATGTACCCCGTCGCGTAAAACGACGTAAAGATCCAGAGGAAACTCGCGAGTAACGCGAAGAAGATCCCCAGCGGATCGGCGCGCAGGGCGAAGTCGATCCCCTCGAGGAACTGAATCCCCGTCGAATCGGCGAGGCTCCACCGGAAGACGGTGCCGGACATGACCGCGGGAAGCATACTGACGATAATGCCGAACTTCGCGAGGGCGGCCAGCACGGACCAGCCCTCGCGGAGGTTCGGCCGGCGATGCGACGCGACGATCAGGACGATGGCGACCGCCGACACCAACACGGCGGCGAGCGGGCGGATATCTGCGACCATCAGTTGAACACCTCCGTCAGGAACGGCCAGAGCAAGTCGGCGATCGCGCCGCCGGCGAAGCCGAGGGCGACGGCACCGAGCGCGGCGACGACGACGATGGCGACCATCCCGGTCGAGACGGCGTCGCGGGCGTCCGTCCCGTGGATGGCTGCGGCGGCGTCGGGACCGCCGAACTCGGGCGCAGCGGCGGTGGACTCGTCGGAGTCAGCGTCGCCGCCGTCCGTCGCCACCGCGCCCGGCGCGCGGGGTCGTTCGGCCGCCGTCGGCGGCGTGAAGTACATCTTCTCGAGCAGGCGGGCGACGTAGGCGAGGGTGAGCATGGTACTGAGGAAGATCACGGCAGCGACCGGCCAGAGCTGGGATTCGACGGCACCGAGGGCGATGTACCACTTGCCGACGAAGCCGACACCCGGCGGGACGCCGACCAGCGCCAGCAAGAGGACGGCGATGGCACCGGCGGCGATCGGTCGCCGCTTGGCGAGGCCGGCGTACTCGTCGACGGTCCGGGCACCGTAACTCGCCGCCACGAGCCCGACGCCGAGGAAGAGACCGGCTTTCAGCAGGCCGTGGCCGACGAGGTGGATCGCGGCACCGATCAGCGCCGTCTCGGAGCTGCCGGCGATGACGACCCCGTAGGCGGCAATCACTAGCCCAAACTGGGAGACCGACGAGTACGCGAGCATCCGTTTGACTTCGGTCTGGATGACGGCGAGCACCGTGCCCGCGAGGACGCTCACGCAGCCGATCGTGAGAACGATCGCGGCCGCGTTCGGCACGGCTGCGAGGTAGTCGACTTCGAAGACGGTGACGATCAGGCGGCCGAAGGCGTACGCGGAGGCGGTCGAGACGAGCGCCGCGATCAGGGGCGTCACGCCGTCGGGGGCCTGCTGGTAGGCGCTCGGCTGCCAGGTGTGGAGCGGCCACTGGGCGACCTTGACGGCGAAGCCGACGACCATGAACGCGAAGCCGGTGTGGATCAGGACCTGGCGTTCCGCGTCCGGAATCGCCGCCGCGAGCTCGAGCATGTTGAGCGTCCCGGTCGCCATGAAGACGAAGGCGACGCCGATGAGGTACATCGACGCGGCGACGGTCCCCAGGATCAGGTACTTCAGGGAGGCGACGGCCGCCTCGGGGCCGTCGCCGCTGGCGACCAGCGCGTAGGTCGCCAGGCTCGTGATCTCGAGGAAGACGAAGAGGTTGAAGACGTCGCCGGTCAGCGAGATGCCGAGCAGGCCGCCGACCAGCAGCAGGTAGGTGGTGTAGAACGTGTTCCCGCGCGGGCCGCCCCGCCGGGTGTAGGCGAGGACGCCGGCGGCGACGGCGGTCACGAGCAGGACGATCAGCATCGAAAACTCGTCGGCGACGAGCTGGATCCCGTACTCGGGATCGTAGCCGCCGAGCCGGTGAGTTACCTCCTCTCCACCGGTGTAAACGGCGCGTGCGAGGGCGAGGGCCGCGCCGAGCAGGCCGAGCGTCGTGAGCGCGGCGACGGACCAGCCGGTCCGGTCGAACCACAGGCCCAGCGCGATCGGGAGCGTCGCCGCGAGGATCGGCGCAACGATCAACAGCGGCAACAGCAGGTCGACACTACTCATCGGCCCGCACCTCCCTGAGCGTGTCCTCGCGGAGCGTCCCGTACTCCGCGTAGATGCGGATGATCAGCGCCAGTCCGACCGCCGTCAGGGCGATGCCGACGACGATGGCGGTCAGCACGATGACCTGGGGCAGCGGGCTCGCGACCATGAGTTCGCCGGGGTCCTTCGTCGCGGGGACGATCGGTGCCGATGCACCCTCGTCGTCGATGTAGGCCATCGAGATGAAAAACAGGAAGATGGCAGTCTGGAAGAGGTTCACGCCGATCAGCTTCTTCACGAGGTTCTCGCTGGCGATCACCATGTAGATCCCGGTACCCAGCAGGACGAACATCAGCACGTACGTGTAGTGGCTGAACAGATACTCAATCATCGTCGCTCACCTCCCGATCGCCCGATTCACCGCGCTCCTCGCGGCCACCGGTTCCGCTGGGCCGCTCGGGCGAGAAGCCTGCTGCCATCGTGAAGAAGAGGCTGATGATGGTTCCCGTGACGATCAGGGAAATACCGCCGATCTCGACGGCCTCGAGTCCCCATTTGGGCTTGATGTGGAAGGCCTCTTTGAGCATCGTGAACTCGAGGAACCCCCCGCCGAGGGCGACCATCGCGAGGCCGATAGCCCCGAAGATGACGACGCCGCCGGTGACGATGCCGACGAGGAAGGAGTTCCGGAGCCACTGTCGGGTCGGTTCGATGCCGAAGGCGAAGGCGAGCATGAGGACCGTAACCCCGACGATGGTTCCGCCCTGAAAGCCGCCACCGGGGGCGTCGCCCCCGTGGAAGGTCATGAACAGTCCGTAGGTGAGCGTAAACGGTGCGATGATCTTGACGGCGGTCATGATCACCTGACTCTCGGTGTAGGTATCGTCGACGGAGCCGGACATTAGGCGAACACCTCGCGTTTCAGGACGACGAGCGTCGCGACGCCAGCGGCGAAGACGACGACCGCCTCGCCGAAGGTGTCGAACCCACGGTAGGCGGCGAGCACGGACGTAACAGCGTTCTGGACCTTCGTCTGATGGTACGTCTCCTGGATGTAGTGTTGAGTCACCTCGGGATTCGACCAGACCGGCGTATTCGTCCCGCCGACTGCGTACATCTCGGGCAGGACAGCGGTACAGAGCAGGAGCACGAACGCACCGACGACGACGACTCCCGGGACGTGAATCCGTTCTCTGAGCCGGTCGGTCGACGGTCGCGTCGTGCGGGCGATCGTCAGCAACAGCAGGAGCGTCGTGACGCCGGCACCGATCGCGGCCTCGGTCATCGCCACGTCGGGGGCCAGCAGGAACGTGTAGAGGATCGCCATGCCGAGGCTGTACGCCCCGAAGACGATGATCACCGACAGGATGTCGCGGAACAGCGCCGTCGCGACGGCCGTCGCGAGGATGAAGACCGCGAGCGTGTAGGCGAACAGGCTCATGTCAGCTCACCGTCCGTTTCGGTGGGTGCGTCGGTTTCGTCCGCGTCCGTGTCCTCTTCGGCGAGGATCGGTTCGACGCCCGTCTCCGCGGCCGAGCGGGCGATCGCGTGGGCCGCCGTCGGGTTCGTGATGAAGATGAAGAACAACAGGAGGACGGTGTAGATCGCCCCCTGTTTCCAGCCGAACGCCACTGCGACGCCGGCGAGTGCGAAGCCCGCGCCGAGCGTGTCCGCCTGCGAGGCGGTGTGGGCCCGCGCGTAGATGTCCGGGAGGCGGATGACGCCGACCGTCGAGACGAACGTGAAGAACACGCCAAGTCCCAGCAGGACGACGATCGCCCAGAACCGGGCGGCCTCGATCACAGCACCCCACCCCGTTCGACGGTGAACTTCGAGATGGCGATCGACATCAGGAAGTTCAGCAGGGCGTAGATCAGCGCCACGTCGAGGAACCACGCCTGGTCGAGCCCCGCAGCTAACAGCGCGAGGATGACGACCGTGTTCGTCCCGAGAACGTTCACGGCTAACAGCCGATCCTGCGTCGTCGGCCCGACGACGGCGCGATAGAACAACGCGACCGCCAGCACGACGAACAGTACGGCCGCGGCGAGGAAGAGCTCGTCGAGGGACGCCGGTATCACAGCTCGTCACCTCCGACGATTTCGGCGTCGTCGCGTTCGCGCGGCGAGGGGATCGCCGCCGAGTCGCGGCCGTAGAAGACGAAGCGGATCCCCCGCTCGAGCCCGCCGTCGAAGAGGTCCTCGCGGGCGGCGGGGATCAGCGTGTGGACGAGCAGCTGCTGGTTGTTCGCCCGGACGGTCAGCGTCCCCGGCGTGAGCGTGATGCTGTTGGCCAGCGCGGTCAGCGGTAGCCCGCTCCTGACGCGGGAGTTGACCCGCGTCAGCGTGGGTTCGATCGGCATCGACGGCCGGAGGATCACGGCCGAGACGGCGATGTTGGCCTTGACGATCTCCCAGAGCAGGTACGGGACGTAGACGATGAATCGAACGACCCGGATCGGTGACTGAACGCGGTCGAGCGGGACGGTGAACGTCACCTGTGCGAGCGAGACGGCGGCGATGCCGGCGACCGCCGCGCCGGTGACGAGATCGAACCAGTAGGTCGGATCGCCGAGCACGAGATAGAAGCCGTAGGAGATCATGAAGGTCGCGAACAGGCGATCGAAATCCTCGGTCCCGCCGGTGAGGCGTCCGCGGCGAGCCGACCGCTCGACCGGCGCCTCGTCGTAGGCGAGCCCGATGCGCTCGAGTTCGCGCTCGAGCGGCTGGAGCAGCTGGGCGGTGACGCCGGGCTGGTACTCGGGATCGAGGACGACGCGGTCGATCCCGTGCTCGTCGGCGTAGGTGTCGAATATTTCGGCGTAGTCGCGCGGGCCGAAGAGGTACTCGTCGGCACCGAGCGTCGCCGTTTCCACCGTCACGTCGGCGTCGCCGGCGTCCTCTTCGATCCAGTTTCGCGCCCGCGAGAGTAATCCAGCAGCGTCCTCGCTGTACTGCTCGCTCTCGGGCACGTCGGCGTCGTACGGCAGCGCCACGACGAGGTGGCATTCGAGCGAGTCGGCCCCCTCGAGCCCGGACTGGACGGCGTAGCCGACCGTCTGCCGGACGGTCACCGTGTCCGACAGCGGGACGAGCAGGCGTTTAGCCGCCACGACGTCTCCCTCCTGGCGACCGTCGTTGGATACTCATGGCTCTCGTTGTTACTCGAATCAAACGGTAGCCGTAGGAAAACGATTTCGTTATCCGCCAGTCGTCCCCCATTTCGGCGCACTCGTCGGGGCGTTCGTGACAGTCGGGAGTCCGTTCCGCTGGTCGTTCGGCACGGATGGATTTCGGAGCCGTCACCGTTCGATCGGTAGCTTTACAATCACACTTTCAGTAGGAAAAGTTGACTTGCATGACGACCGAAACCGTTCACGATCGAATCGGGACCGCACGTGACGATCTCACGACAGCACAGCTACTGGCCGTCTTTGCGTTCGTCGCGGCGATGACGTTCGCGCTGCTCTTCCTTCAGGAGCCCCTCGCTCACGACGCGATGCACAACTTCCGGCACGCGGCCGGCGTCGTCTGTCACTGATACCGATGCTCGTCGACTACCTCGAACGGGGCGTGCTCGCCGGCGCGATCGCCGGCGTCGCCTACGGGACCTACATAGCGCTCGTCGCGAACCCGCTGATCGGGTATATGGAAACCGTCGCCGAGGGTGCCGAACACGGAACCCACGCACACGAGGCCGGCGAACACGCACACGCCGCGGGCGAGCATGCTCACGCGGTGAACGAAGCGACGACCGCTGCCGTGAGCGTCGGCAGCGGGGTCCTCTGGGGCATCCTGCTCGGCGGGGCCCTCGCGCTCGCGTTCTACTTCCTCGAGCCGGCGCTGCCCGGTCGGGGGCGGCGCAAGATCGCCGTCCTGGCCGGTGCCGGCTTCCTCAGCGTCTCGCTCGCGCCGTGGCTGGTGCTCCCGCCGACGACGCCGGGTGCGGAGCAGGCGTTCGATCCCACGATCCGGATCGCGATCTACGTCGGACTGATGGCCGTCGGCGCGCTCGTCGCCGCAGCGTCGATTTACGGCTACCGGCGCGTGTCGGCTCGAAGCCGGGCACTCGGATGTGCTACGGCGGCGGTTCCGATCGTCGCGCTCGTCGCGGTCACCGCGATCGCGGCCCCGACGGTCGTCGAGCCCGGCGCGATGCCGGCCGAGCTCGTGACCGCGTTCCGCGGACTGACCGCGTTGAGCCAGGCCGCGCTCTGGGCGCTCGTCGCCGGCTGTTTCGGCTGGCTACAGGCTCGAGCCGGCGTCCGGTCGGCCGCCGACCGACGCGAGGAACTGCTGGCCAGCCCATGAAGAATCGAACCGAGGAACACCGCGAGCGCCTCGACGCGCACGTCTTCGTCTGTACCAACGACCGCGATTCCGAGCACGCGAGCTGCGGTGCGGTCGGTGCCGAGGAGACGGTCGCCGCGATCAAAGACTGGCTGCGGGAGCGAAACGCCTTCTGGACCGCAGTCTCCGTCAGCGAGACCTCGTGTCTCGGGCTCTGTAGCGAGGGCGGCACCGCGGTGTCGATCCAGCCCCATAACAGCTGGTACTCGGACGTGACGCCCGAGTCCGTTCCCGAGTTGCTCGAGTCGGCGTTCGGGCCGAACGCGGAGCGAATCCGGGGCAAAGACTGAGCCGGGGCGGCCCGGCGGCGACCCAACCGTTTTTATCGTGGTCTTCGTTACCACGTGTATTGCCGATGCTCGCGTGGCCGGACGAAACGATGTACGAGGGGATCGCGTCGGTCGCGGCGGACCGCCCCGACGGCCGGGCCGTCGTCTTCGAGGGAACGACGTGGACCTACGAGGAGCTGCTAACCCAAAGCCGTGCGCTCGCCGGCGGACTCGCCGATCTCGGCGTCTCGGCGGGCGACGTCGTCGCGGTCTGGCTGGGCAACCGGCCGGAGTGGATCGCCTGCCAACTCGCGGCGTCGTCGCTGGGCGCGGCGACGGTCGCCGTCAACACCCGCTATCGGCCCCACGAACTCGAGTACATGCTCGCGGATTCGGGCGCGAGCGTTCTCGTCAGCGAGGACGAACTGCTCGGGCGGGACTATCACGAGATGATCGCGACCGCCGTCCCCGAAGTCACGGCGCAGTCGCCGGCCGCGTTCGATCCCGACTCCGCCCCCGCGCTCGAGGCGGTGGTGAGTCTCGAGCCGTCGGCCGACCTGCCGGCGCTGCGGGGCTACGACGACGTGCTCGAGACGGGACGAGAGCGTGACCGGGGCGAACTCGAGCCCGCGACTGACCCCGAGGCTCCGGCGGCGATCTTCTACACCAGCGGGACGACGAGCGACCCGAAAGGCTGTCTGCAGTCGAGTCGGTCGCTGCTGAACCACTCCGCCCACGTCGCGGATCATCTCGGCGTGACCGCGGACGACGTCGCCGTCGCGACGCTGCCGTTCTGTGGCATCTGGGGGTACAACACCCTCTTCAGCGTCCTCGCGACTGGGGCAACGCTCGTGGCGCAGACGCACTTCGACCCCGGGGAGACGATCCGGCTGGTCGACGAGTACGACGCGACGTACCTCACCGGGCTAGGCGTGATGTTCGAGCGGCTGCTCGAGCACGAGATCTTCGACCCGTCGCGCGTCGAGACGGTCGAGCGGGGAGTCGTCGGGTTCATCAGCAAGGGGTACGACGAGGCCCTGTTCGACCGCATCGAGTCGACGTTCGGCTTCCCGGTAGTCCAGCCCTACGGTCTCTCGGAGGCCAACAGTCAGATCTTCGTCGGCGAGCCGTCGGACCCCGCCGAGCGACGGAAGCGCGTCGGCGGGCCGCCGATCCACCCGGCGATCGACGCGAAGATCGTCGATCCGGAGACCGGGGAAGAACGACCGGCCGGCGAGGAGGGGGAACTCGCGATCCGGGGCTACCTGCTGGCCGACGGCTACCTCGGCAACCCCGAGGCGACCACCGCGGCCGTCGACGATTCGGGATGGTTCTACACCGGCGATCTCGCCGAGAGAGACGACGACGGCTACGTCTACTACCGTTCGCGGCTCGACGACGCGTTACGGGTGCGCGGCTTCCTCGTCGCGCCGCGGGAGATCCAGTCGGCGGTCACGGACCACCCCGACGTCCGCTCGTGCGAGGTCGTCGGCGCACCCCACCCGCGCCACGGGGAGGTACCGGTCGCGTTCGTCGTTCCCGCGGATGGCGGCCTGATCGCCGCGGATCTCGAGGCGTTCCTCGACGACCGCGTGGCCGACTACAAGGTCCCCGAGGCGTTCGAGTTCGTCGACGGGTTCCCGACGACGGAGGGGCCCAACGGGGAGAAGGTCCAGAAGACGGTGCTACGCGAACGGGTCGCGGATCGGTTCGAGGCGTGAAACCCGGCCGCCGTCACCGGAAACTCGAGCGCTGGGCACAACGTTTTTCTCCCGACCTGATGAGGGGCAGCCAATGGCCCGACTCCTGAGCGACGCAGTCGCGCTCACCGAGAGCCAACAGCTCGTTCGCTCCAGCGTCCGCGATATCTGTTCCGACTTCGACCACGAGTACTGGCGTCGGCGAGCCGCCGACGGGACGTACCCCCGCGAGTTCGTCGACGCGTTGACCGACCACGGCTGGATGGGCGTCCTCCTGCCCGAGGAGTACGGCGGCGCGGGAATGGGAACCCAGGAGACCGTCGTCATGATGGAGGAGATCGCCGCCAACGGCGGCGGGTTCAGCGCCGCGCAGGCGGTCCACGGCGGCGTCTACAACTCCGTCCCAATCGTCGAGTACGCCAGCGAGGAGCTCAAACGGGACCTGCTCCCGAAGGTCGCCGACGGCGAAGCGTCGATCCAGGCGTTCGGCCTCACCGAACCCAACGCGGGGTCGAACTCGCCGGCGATCGAGACGCGCGCCGAACGAGACGGGGACGAGTACGTCGTCACCGGCCAGAAGATCTGGACCTCCCGCGTCGACGTCTCCGACTACATCGTTCTCGTCGCGCGCACGACCCCGCTCGAGGACGTCGACAAACGGACGCGGGGCATTTCGATGTTCCTCGTCGACCTCGAGGACGCGATGGAACAGGGTGCACTCGAGATGGAGGCGATCCCCAAGTCGGCGAGCGATTTCGTCCACTCGTTCGAGCTCTGGTTCGACGACCTGCGCGTCCCCGCGGAGAACCTGATCGGCGGCGAGGGCGACGGGTTCTACCAGGTGCTCGACGGACTCAACGAGGAGCGGCTCGTCATCGCCGCCGAATGTATCGGCCTCGGACGGCTGGCGCTCGAGCGCGCGGTCCAGTACGCCAACGACCGGGAGGTGTTCGACCGCCCGATCGGGAAGAACCAGGCGATCCAGCACCCGCTGGCGGAGGCCTACGCGCGGCTGCAGGCGGCCAAGCAGTTGACGTACAACGCCGCCGACCGAGCCGCTTCCGACGAGGACGTAGACCTCGGTGCGTACGCCAACGCGGCGAAATTCCTCGCGGCCGACGCGGCCTACGAGGCGGCCGACGCGGCGGTCCAGACCCACGGCGGGTTCGGCATCGCGACGGAGTACGACGTCGAGCGCTACTTCCGCGAGGCCCGGTTGACGCGGCTGGTGCCGATCACCCAACAGCTCGCGCTGAACTATCTCGGCGAGAACGTACTCGGCCTGCCGCGCTCGTACTGATCGACGCGCGATCCGCGACCCGCAATACGCGACTCAGAATCATGACGGACACGACCGACGACACGGACGACACGGAGGAATCGCCGGACAAACAGCTCGTCGAAGGATGGCACGGCCGCTACTACGAGGACTTCGAGGTCGGCGACGTCTACAAGCATCCGTTCGGCCGCACCGTCACCGAGACGGACAACGTCTGGATGACCAACGTGACGATGAACCTCAACCCGATGCACTTCAACGAGGCCTACGCCGCGGAGACGGAGTTCGGCGAGCGCCTCGTCAACGGCACCGTCGTCATCGCGCTGGCCGTCGGGATGAGCGTCATCGACGTCTCGGTCAACGCGACGGCGAACCTCGGCTACGACGACGTTCGTCACCACAGCCCGGTCTTCCATGGCGATACCATCTTCGCCGAGAGCGAGGTCCTGCGCAAGCGGGAACTCGAGTCCCGCGACCACGTCGGCATCGTCGAGACCGAACTCCGGGCGTACAACCAGCACGACGACCTCGTGTTGAGCCTCGAGCGCACGCCGATGGTACTGAAACGCGAGTACGCCGAGCCCTCGGCCGCGGCACCGCCGGGCTGGCCGGACGGGATCGGCACGCAGCCGGAGGATTGCTGAAATGACCGCGACAGTCGACCGAATGGGGGACCGCTAACCGTGCTCGCACTCGACGACATCACGGTCGTGAGCCTCGAGAGCGGGATCAGCGCGCCACTCTGTACGCGGATGCTGGGCGACTTCGGCGCGGAGGTGATCAAAGTCGAGCGCCCGGACGTGGGCGACGTCAACCGCCACTGGGACTCGGTCGTGTACGGCGACTCTTCGGCCCACGTCTGGGTCGATCGGAACAAGCTGAGCGTCGAGCTGAACTTGAAGTCCGACGCGGGTCTCGAACTCTTTCGCGAACTCGCCGCGGAGGCCGACGTGGTCGTCCAGAACTACTCGCCGGGCGTGGTCGAACGGCTCGGCGTCGGCTACGACGACGTCGCGGCGATCAACGAGGACGTGATCTACCTGAACGTCTCGGGGTACGGTCGGGACGGCCCCTACAGCGACCGCAAAGCGTACGATATGGTCATGCAGGGCGAGACCGGACTGATACTGATGAACGGCTCGCCGGACGCCCCCGCGAAGATTCCGCTCAGCGTCTGCGACATCAACGCCGCGACCTACGGCACGATATCCGCGCTGCTCGCGCTGTTCCACCGCGAGCGCACCGGCGAGGGCCAGGAACTCGACGTCACGATGTTCGGCGGGATGCTCTCGTGGCTCGGCTACTTCCCCCAGAAGTACTGGCACAGCGACGAACTCCCCGAACGCATCGGGATGCGCCACCACCTGCTGACACCGTACGGCCCCCACGAGACGGCCGACGACCAGTACGTCAACTTCGCCGTCCTCAGCGAGGCCCACTGGGAACTGCTCTGTGAGGCCGTTCTCGAGCGCCCCGACCTGCTCGCCGACGAGCGCTTCGCGACCAACGAGAAGCGCGTCGAGAACCGCGGGGCCCTCGAGCCGATGATCGAGTCCCGCATCGCAGACGAGCCCCGCGACTACTGGGCCGAGCGGCTCGCCGAGGCGGGCATTCCGTGGGGCGACGTCAACCGACTCGACGACGTGCTCGACCACCCGCAGACCGAGCATCTGGACCTCGTGAAGGAACTCGAGACCGAGGACGGGCCAGTGCCGTACATCGACAACCCGATCGACTCCGATTCGCTCGAGTTCGCGGCGGCACCGATGCCGGACCTCGGCGAGCACACCGACGACGTGCTCGACGCGCTGGGCTACTCGAGCGAGGAACGCGAGGCGTTGCGCGAGTCGGGCGCGATCTAGGGCCGCGAGTACGGCCTCGGGTCCGCGATCCCGTACCGTCGACCGACGGCTCGCACGAGCCGTCGGCGGAACGGCGATACCGTTACAGCGGAATCGCCGCGACGTCTGCGGAGCCGCACCTCGGACAGGAGGCGTCGCGTTTCGAGAGCGTCGTCCCGCACCGGCGGCACTCGTAGTGGACGGACGATCGGTCGGCCGGCTCGCGGGGGATTCCGATTCTGTCGATGAGTTCGTCGAGAACGGACATTCGTGACTTCGAATGAGTTCTGCAGGTCGTCCTGGCAAATACTTTGTGGATATATGTAGAAGATATTGGCCTAGAACTAGACATTTGTGGTTTTATTTTGGAAGTTGTCATTATTCGTCCCGTAGCGACAGGTGCGAAACCGGAGCCGCGGGGACGCGAGACCGCGGTAGCGGACCGGGAACGAGCGCGCGGGCCCAAGCGACGGTTCGGCGAGCGCTCGATGGTTCCGATCGGACGCGGACGGTGGACCCGCCGGCGAACGCGAGTCATCGCCAACCTTGATTCGATTCCGCGTGGTGCGATCGCGCATGCCCGACACTGATACCGACCTGGTTCTCGTCGACGGTGCGCGAACGCCACACGGCACGCTGCTGGGCTCGCTCGCGGGAATAGAGCCGGTCGAGCTGGGGCGAACGGCGCTGGACGGACTGCTCGAGCGCGTCGAGATCGCCGGCGCGGAAATCGATTGGGTCGGCCTCGGGAACGCCATTCAGGCCGGGATCGGACAGGCCCCGGGCCGGCAGGCCGTCGTCGAATCGTCGGTTCCCAACGAGACCGCGGTAACGACCGTGAACGAAGCGTCGGGGTCCGGACTGCGCGCGATCGCGCTCGCGGCGGATCGGATCGCGGCCGGCCGCGCCGAGATCGCGGTCGCTGGCGGGTTCGAATCCATGTCGAACGCGCCGTGGGTCCTCCCGGACTACCGGAGCGGTCGTCGGTACGGCGACGTCGAGCTCAAGGACTCGATGATCCTGGACTCGCTGTGGGACGTGTCCCTCGACGTTCACATGGGCGAAATCACCGAAGGGCTCGTCGACCGCGAGGAGATCCCTCGGGAGGCCCAGGACGAGTACGCCCTCGAGAGCCACCGACTGGCGGCCGAGGCGATCGAATCGGGCGCGTTCGACGAGGAGATCGTTCCGGTCGAGACCAGCGGTGCGTCGGAGACGAACCGGGCAGACGACGGCGACGCGGTCGACCGGGATCAGGGCCCGCGGCCCGATTCGACGCTGTCGGATCTGGCCCGACTGCCGACGCCGTTTCGCGACGACGGGACGATCACCCCGGGGAACGCGTCCAAACTCAGCGACGGCGCGGGCGCAGTGTTGCTGGCCGACGGTGACGTGGCCGCCGATCGCGACCTCGCGCCGCTGGCGACGCTGGTCGACTACGACGTGGTCTATCGCGACCCCGACGCGTTCAACGAGGCCGTCGGCGACGTCGTCGAGAGCCTGCTCGAGCGCAACGAGTTGGCGGTCGCGGACGTCGACGCGTTCTGGATCAACGAAGCGTTCGCCGCGCAGTCGGTGTACGTCATGGACCGTGTCGGTATCCCGCGCGAGAAGATGAACCCCCGCGGCGGCGCGGTCGCGTTCGGGCACCCGATCGGCGCCTCGGGCGGAATGCTCGCCGCGAGCCTCGGCTATCAGCTGCGCGACGATTCGGACGTCGCTCGCGGCCTCGTCGGCATGAGCGTCGGCGGCGGTGGCGCGATCATGGCGTTGCTCGAGCAGTACTGACCGCCTCGAACGGATCGGGACACCGGGCGACGCGGGGAGCACGATTATACCGCTCCCCGGTAGACGAACAGCCATGACAGACGCAGACACGAGCAGGGGTATCGCCGAACTCGCGGCGTTCGCGTCCTCGCTCGAGAGCGAGGACGTCCCCGACGCCGCACGTCGGCTGGGAGAACGCGCCATCCTCGATACCGTCGGCGTGACCCTCGCTGGAGCGGGCGCGGAAGCGGGAGATATCGCCGCGAGTACGGTCGGAAGCGGTGGCGGCGGGGGTGGCGGCGAAGCGACGCTCCTCGGCCGAGACGAACGGCTCCCGCTCTCCGACGCCGTCTTCGTCAACGCGACCGCCGGCCACGCGCTGGACTTCGACGACGTCGCGCTGGCGGCGATGGACGGGCACCCGAGCGTCCCGATGGTCGCCCCGCTGCTGGCCGTCGGCGAGCGCGAGGGTGCGACGGGCCGAGAGCTGCTCACCGCGTTCGTCGCCGGATTCGAGACCCAGAACTACCTCTCGAGACCGATCAGCCCCGGCCACTACGAGGGAGGCTGGCACGCCACCTCGACCGTCGGCGTCTTCGGTGCCGCCGCGGCCGTCGCGAACCTGCTCGGACTCTCCCCGGAACGCACCGCGCACGCCCTCAACGTCGCCGCCTCGATGCCGGCCGGGCTCAAGCGCAACTTCGGAACGACGACCAAACCGGTCCACGCGGGACAGGCCGCCCGCTCCGGAACCACCGCGGCCCTGCTCGCCGCCGAGGGCGCGACGGCGGATTCGGCGGCGGTCGACGGCGAACGCGGGTTCTTCGATCTCTACCGAGGCGACGGCGAACCGGCCCTCGAGCGACTGCCCGACCTCGGCACCCGCTGGGCGCTGTGCGAGGACGGCATCGACGTCAAGAAGTATCCCTGCTGTTACTACACCCACGCCGCGATCTACGCCGCGATTCGGCTCACCGAGTCGCACGAGCTCACGCCCGACGACGTCGACGCGGTCGTCGTGACGGCCTCGCAGGGCGCGGCCGACGCGCTCGCGCACGACGATCCCGCGACGGGACTCGAGGCGAAGTTCTCGATGCCGTATCTGATCGGGAGCGCGATCGCCCGCCAGCGGGTCGGACTCGACGCGTTCGACGAGGACAGTATCGACGAACCGGCGGTCCAGACCGTCCGCGAACGGGTCTCGCTGACGGTTGACGACGACCTGCCGTACGACTCGAACGCGGCTCGCGTCGCGGTGACGACCCGGGCCGGCGACGTGTACGAGCGCACGCAGGACCGACCGCCGGGCACGCACGACGATCCGCTCTCGGACGACGAACTGCACGAGAAGTTCCGGATGTGTGCCGCGCACGCGCCGACGTCGGTCGCCACCGACGACGCGCTGGCCGCGCTGGACGACCTGCGGTCGGTCTCCGACGTGAGCGACGTCCTCGAGTCGGTGTAGCCGGCCTCGAGAGCGGCCCGCTCTCGTCGGCTTCGAGACGTTTACCTTTCCGCCGTCCCGACGTAGTCATAATCACAATGACGCTGTACTCGCGGGTCCGCCCCCTCGCGTTCAAACTCCCAGCCGAGACGGCCCACGATCTCGGCAAGCTGACGCTCCGGGCTGCCCAGTCGACGTGGCCGACGCGGACGGCGCTCTCGTACGCCTACCGGTACGACGATCCCGCCCTCGAAGTCGACCTGTTCGACACCACGTTTCCGAACCCGGTCGGCGTCGCCGCCGGCTTCGACAAGAACGCCGAAGTGACCCACGCGCTCGCGGCGCTGGGCTTTGGCTTCGTCGAAATCGGGACCGTCACGCCCTATCCGCAGGACGGTAACGACCGCCCCAGGCTCTTTCGCCTTCGCGAGGACGACGCGATGATCAACCGCATGGGGTTCAACGGCCAGGGGATGGAGCGGGTCAAATCGCGACTCGAGGACGAGGGGACTCCCACCATCCCCCTCGGCGTCAACGTCGGCAAGATGAACTCCTCGACCGAACGGGAGGCGGTCGAGGACTACCGGCGCGTCTTCGACCGGCTCTCGCCCTTTGCCGACTACGTCGTCGTGAACGTCTCCTGTCCGAACACCCCCGACGAGTTCGACGAGGGCTCGCCCGAGCACCTCCGGGCGATCTTCGAGACGCTCGAGGCCGAAAACGATCGGGACGTCCCGATTCTGGTGAAGATCGGCCCCGACTCACCCGACGAATCGATCCTCGACCTCGTCGACATCGTCACCGAGTTCGATCTCGACGGCATCGTCGCGACGAACACGTCGACGAGCCGCGAGGGGCTCGCGTCGCCCCGACGGGACGAGTGGGGCGGCCTCAGCGGCGACCCGCTCGAGAGTCGATCGACGGCCGTCATCCGCACCCTCGCCGAGTACACGGACGGCGATCTGCCGATTATCGGCGTCGGCGGCGTCGACTCCCCGGCGAGTGCGTACGAAAAGATCAGGGCCGGTGCCTCGCTCGTCCAGCTGTATACCGGGTTCGTCTACGAAGGTCCCTCGACCGCCAAGCGGATCAATCGCGGGCTGGCGGCGCTGCTCGAGCGCGACGGGTTCTCGTCGGTCGACGCGGCGGTCGGTGCGGACCTCGACGAGTGATCGACCGACGAACGGCGGGCCGAGTCGGTCCGGTCGGCCTCAGGACCGACGGACGACCGTGGGGCCGGCGAGGGTTGGAACCGCGTCTTCACCCGCCCAGACGTCGCGTTCCTGCTGTTCCTCGATCGGCTCTTCGAACGCCGAAATCCCCGAGACGACCGCGTTTTCGGGGAGGCCGTCCGGATCGATCATGTCCACGCCGCCGGCGTTCGGCGCGTACGCCCAGAGCCGGACCGCCTTGCGCAGCGTATTCAGGTTGATGTTGACGAGGCGGTTCGCGATCGTGACGCCGCTGTCGTAGATGGTATCCGTCGTCCCGATCAGGTTTTGGGCCTCGAGCAGCCCCTCGTTCGGGGTCGCGAACTCGACTTCGTGTCGTTCGACGCCGTCGTGGATGTTCGAGTCGCTGAAGTCGACCTCGAGTTCGAGAGCTGTCGGTCTGAACAGGTTTCCGGGCATGCCGGTTTCGGTGTGATACTCGGCCATGAGCGTGCCGGTGGCGTTTTGGCTTTCGACCGTGGTCTGGGTGCTCTCGATGATCCAGCTCCAGTTCGTGTTCTCGTAGGAGGTCGCGGGCGTGTCGACGTTGAGTCGGACGTACACGTCGCCGATGTCGTCCGGGTCCGCGTCGGTGGCCCAGCTGATAACAAAGGGGAGATCGACCTCGTAGGAGTCGCAGTTCCCGCCGAACAGGCCACAGCCACGGAGGGTTTCGTTCCGGTGCATAACGATCCCGTCAGCGTTCCACTGCCCGTTGACGACGCCGACCTGTTCGGGGTCGAGCGGCGTGTTGTCCTTCCGGAACAACGTCGGGAAGGAAACCGAACAGAGGAACCCGTCACCGGTCGACGCGGCACCGAAGCCGGGAACGGTCGCCGCCGCGAGTCCAGTTCCGCCGACGGCCTTCAGTACGGTTCGTCGCGAGCGGTTAGTCCGTCCCTCCGAGGAAGCAGGTCGATCGACCATTGTACGAACCAAGTACCATATGCTATTAATTATGGTTTTTCTAGTTCGAGCATATATAATATACGTTCGTGTGAAATAGAGCAGCACAAGAACAAAGCGAAACGGAGCGGCCACCGAATACGACCCGCAATCGAAGAGCGGCCGCCGGAAGCGGCGACGACCCGATCGGTCACCGTGACCGTTCAGTCGGCGGGTTCGGGATCGTCGATCGCGTCGCCGAGTCCGTGGTGTTCCGCAGGGCCGACGACGTCGTCGGTCCGCTCCTCGCGGATCTCCCGGGTCTGGGAGTCCTCTCGCTGGGATTCGACCATCGGCTCCGTCTCACCGTCGGTGACGGAGAGGAACACGGACCGTAACCGTTCGGTCTTGTCCGTCCCCGTCTGCTCGTTCGGTTCCTCGCTCTCGTCCGCCGTGGAATCTGTCTCGGTCATTGCGAGCGATCCTCACCCGGGCCGGATGGACGGCAGCCGAATATAAACCCGTCGCGACTTTCACGAACTGAGAACGATCACGGAACGGCATCATTATGCAGGACGGCCCGCCCCCTCGAGCCATCGATCAGCGCGGCGGTGACTCGCACTCGGCCGGTGGCCGTCTCAGTCGACGTCCACGCGCGTTCCGTGTCCCGACTCGCCGACGACCGCGCCGTCCTCGGCCACGACCGCGCCGCGGACGACCGTCGCGACCGCCTTGCCGGTGAAGGACTCGCCCTCGAACGGCGTGACGCAGTTCTTCGAGTGCAAGTCCGTCCGGTCCTCGAGCGTCCACTCCCGATC
Source organism: Natrinema salaciae (assembly GCF_900110865.1). NCBI lineage: Archaea > Methanobacteriati > Methanobacteriota > Halobacteria > Halobacteriales > Natrialbaceae > Natrinema > Natrinema salaciae. Next base: position 315,045 of record NZ_FOFD01000001.1, on the reverse strand, counting down.
CGGATCGACGATCGTGAAGTCGGCGTCGGTACCGACCTGCAGCGATCCCTTCTGCGGGTACATCCCCCAGACCTGGGCCGGGCGCGTCGAGTGTCGGTGGACCCACTCCTCGAGCGTGAACCGACCCCGATCGACGAAGGTGAGCATCGCCGGCACTTCGGTCTCGAGGCCGACGAACCCCGAGATGGCGTCCCAGGTGTTGCCGAACGGGTCGTCGACCTTTTTCTCCTCCGGGGTGTGGGGCGCGTGGTCGGTCGCCATGCAGTCGATCGTGCCGTCGTCGACCGCGTCCCAGAGCGCGTCGCGCTCCGCGGCGTCCCGGATCGGCGGCTGGACGCGGGCGACGTTGCCCTTCTCGCGCACGACGTCCTCGGTGAACCAGAGGTAGTGGGGCGTCGTCTCGGCGGTGACGTCGACGCCGCGGGACTTCCCGCGGGCGACGGCCTCGGCGGCCGACCCCGACGAGACGTGGAACATGTGGATCTTCGCGCCGGTCTCCTCGGCGAAGGTGATCATCCGCTCGACGGCTTCCCGCTCGGCGATCACGGGACGGGAGTGGGAGTGGTCGATCGGCTCGTTTCGCCCCGCGGCTTTGAACCGCTCCGTGTAGTAGTCGATGATCTCGCCGTTCTCCTCGTGGAAGCCGAGCCGTTTGCCCGTTTCGCGGATGCGCTCCATCGCCTCGAGTATCTCGCCGTCGTTCGGCGGCGGCACGTCACCGACGGTCGAGCCGAGGAAGATCTTGAACCCGAGCGGGCCGACCTCGGCGATCTCGGGGATCAACTCGAGGTTCTCCGAGGTGACGACGGCGTAGCTCTGGAAATCGACGTGGGCCGACGCCTCGCCGCGCTCGAACTTGAGCTCGAGGTGCTCGGGCCGGTCGATGACCGGGTCCGTGTTCGGCATTCCGACGACGGTCGTCACGCCGCCGGCGGCCGCCGCCCGCGTCGCGGACTCCCAGTCCTCCTTGTACTCGAGCCCGGGTTCGCGGTTGTGGATGTGGCAGTCGACGATTCCGGGGACCAGAACGTTCCCCTCGGCGTCGAGGACGCGATCCGCGTCGGGGAGGCGGTCGCTCCGGCCGACGGCGACGATCTCACCGTCCTCGACGGCGACGCCCGCGTCGGGCGTCCGCCCGGCGGGCGTCACGACGGTACAGTTGCGCACCACGAGGTCGACGGTCATTGGCGTGGAGTTGCGGCGGGCGGCGCATATAGCTTCCCGAAACCGGTCGCGCCGATAGCGGGGCCGCCCTCGAGCGAGCCCCGATCAGCCCCCGCGAACCTGCTCGAGCAGGTCGGGCGGCATCCCACAGCCACACGGCTCGAGCGTCCCGCTCTCCGGAGGGGTGACGACGGCGAAGGAAACCGGATCGCCACAGCGCGGGCAGACGGAGACCGGTGCCGGCTCGACGAAGACGGCCACCTCGTCGGTGTCGTCGCCCGCCTTGTTGGTGTCGTCGCCCGCTTCGTCGCCGTCGCTCATCCGGACTCCTCCGCGATCCCTCGCAATTCGAAAACCGGACTCGAGGCTCCTCGTGTCGGGCGATTCCGTTGTCGTGCGGGATGTTTATATCCCGGTAGTTTGAACGTAAGCATGGCTCCTGAACCCTTCCGGGTTTGGAAGCCAGTCTCGGGTGCTTGCCCCACCCGGGACGTTTCGATACCGTCCCCGAGGAGACCGGCTTCCGTTCTACTCGTTGACCTATTGTGACTTATATCTACTGCTAATATGCCGAAAGGAGCGCCTACTCGAGCGGAGCGACCGGGCAGCGGGGACGCGAGCACCGACCGCCGAGCCGCGGGCGACCAGTTCGAGATGACCCGCGCGTCACCGGTTTCGGCGGTCGGTTCCGTCGGGCGGGTCGCCGAGTCGCTCGAGTTCGCGCTCCGCCTCCGCCGACCGTCGATGCTGGGGGGAGACGATCGCCTCGCCCGAGCCCTCGATGCGCTCCTCGGGGTCGTCGACGGCGATCCACTCGCGGAGCCGCGACAGCGCCGTCCGTATCATACGCGACCGGTGGAGCGCCTCGCACAAACGTGTTTCCCGTACTGCATTTTTCACCGACAGTTCGATCGCGGTCGCGACCGTCGGCGCGATTCCCGAGACACGAGGGCGCTATTTCGGCGACTCGAGGCCCGTCCGCGAGTGTGACGGCATGACTATAAGCGGCGCTTTACGCGGTCTCAGCGGCCACTGCTCGAGCGTACGTGCGCGATACTTAACAGCGCGCGACTGGTCGGCCCGACAATGAACACGCCAGCGATCCGCGACAGCACGATCCTCGTCACCGGCGGTGCGGGCTTCATCGGCAGCCACCTCGTCGACGCCCTCGCCCCCCGAAACGAGGTCAGAGTGCTCGATAACTTCACCACCGGCGACCGCGCGCACCTCCCCGACGACGTGACCGTCGTCGAGGGCGACGTTGGCGACCCGATCGCCCTCCAGAAAGCCGCCCGCGGCGTCGACGTGATCTTCCACCACGCCGCGCTCGTCAGCGTCTCCCAGAGCGTCGACGAGCCCCGGCAAAGCAATCGGACGAATCTCGAGGCGAGCCTGCTGGTCCTCGAGCAGGCCCGCCAGGAGGACGCCCGGGTCGTCGTCGCCTCGAGCGCGGCGGTCTACGGCCACCCCGACGAGTTGCCGGTGCCGGAGACGGCGTCGACGAATCCGGCCTCGCCGTACGGCGTCCAGAAACTCGCCCTGGACCAGTACACCCGGCTCTACGAGGAGCTGTACGGGCTCGAGACCGTCGCGTTGCGATACTTCAACGCCTACGGGCCCCGCCAGCAGGGCCCCTACAGCGGCGTCATCTCGACGTTCCTCGAGCAGGCGCGGGCGAACGAGCCGATCACCATCGAGGGTGACGGACAGCAGAGCCGCGACTTCGTCCACGTCAGCGATATCGTCCGGGCGAACCTGCGAGCGGCGACGACCGACGCGGTCGGCGAGGCGTACAACGTCGGCACGGGCCAGCGGACGTCGATCCGCGAACTGGCCGAGACGATCCGCGACGCGACCGACTCGTCGTCGACGATCGCCCACTGCGAACCCCGCGCCGGCGACATCAGACACAGCGGCGCGGACACGTCGAAGGCGGCGCGGGACCTCGGGTTCGAGGCGCGAGTCGGCCTCGAGTCGGGGATTCGATCGCTCGTCGGCGACGGACGGGTGGCGCTGACCGGTGAGGAAGCCGACGCCGCGCCGGAACCGAGCCGGGAGAGCGAGTCGTACAGCTGAGTCGAAGAAACCGTCCGTTGCGACCCCGCGAGACCGGGGCCGGCGGCGCGTCGAATCGCCGTACCGGTTCGGGATCGCCACGGAACCGGCCAGCGCGGTATCCGCCCGTCTCGTGTCCGTTCGACGGAGAGTCGTTCCAAGATTCTTTTACTGACTGAATCCGGAGCGAATCCGCGCTAACCGTTTCGAACGTCCGGTCGAGTTTATTCGGTCCGTCGAGCAAAGTCGGTCTATACCATGACTGACGAGTGTTTCACCCGCTCGAGTTCCGGCCGCACCGTCACGGTCCCGCCGCCGGACAGTATCGGCCGCTCGCGGCCGTCTCGAAGCCGAAACTGGTCGACGAGAGTGAATTCGAGGAGCCCGTGAGATACTCGTTATATACTAACAGCATATGAGTTATAAAAAACGATTTGTAGAACGGTCACGACGGTACAGGACATGAATCACTCGAATACGACTGCTCCACAGCTATGAGCATCCGACGGCCTTCCACGCTACTCGAGTCGCTCGGCGTGTCGAGCAGTGACGCGGCCGCAATCGCCGCGAGTTCGTGGTCCGGGTTCGTCTCGGGGGCCGCCCGCCCCCTTCAACTCGAGGGGAGCGCGCATCTCGCCGCCCTCGCCGGTATGATCGCGCTCGCCCTGCTCGGCGGGGTGCTCGTCGCTCGCAACCGGTACGATGAGCCGAACTCGATCGGGAGCGAGGGGGACACGGACCGGGAGGAGTTCGTGACCGATCGGGAGCGAGTCCAGCGGCTCCTCCGGGAGAACGGGGGCCGAATGAAGCAGTCGAACATCGTCGACTCCGTCAGCTGGTCGAAAGCCAAGGTCAGCCGACTGCTCGCCGACCTCGAGGAGGACGGCCAGATCACGAAACTGCGTCTCGGGCGGGAGAACCTGGTCTGTCTGCCGGGACACGAGCCGACGGCGTCGAAATCGCCCGAACAGACCAACGACGACTGACGGAACGTTCCTATCAGCAATCGTTGTTTTCCGAAGGCGAACCGCTCACTGAATCCCCGTCGCTGAGCCGTAGTATTCGGTTTCTTGGCGTAATGGTTCTGCCAGTTTATCCGCTGAACCCACGACGAAACGGATGCCATTACGGCAACCATGAACGCACGCAAACAGTTACTCGTCGTACTTACCGCGCTGATGCTCGTTTGCTCGAGCGGGGCGATGGTGACAGCCGCAACAGGCGGCGACACCGTCGAGCAGAGCAACGACGTCAGCGAGGACGAGTACGACCAGACGGACAACGAGACGACGAACGAGTCGGACGACATGCAGGAACATGCCGAGGCGGCTGCCGGACTCAGTGACGGCGAGCTAACGCCGTCCGATAACGAGTCCGACGGCCAGCAAGGCGCGTACGTGACGTTCGAAGACCAGACGACCGAGGGCGAGACGGTCGTCGTCGAGAACGTTTCGCTCGCGAGCCCCGGCTTCGTGGCGATTCACGACAGTAGCCTCCTCACGGGGAACGTCGTCGGGAGCGTCATCGGCGTCTCGACGTATCTCGAGGCAGGCACGTACGATGAGGTCGAAATCACCCTCGACGAGCCGATCGGAGCGGCTGCGAACGAGTCGCTCGAGGCGGACGGGAACGAATCGTCCGCGGAGGGTGAGACGCTGATCGCGATGCCGCATCGGGATACGAACGACAACCAGACGTACGACTTCGTCACGAGCGGTGGCGTGGACGACGTGCCGTTCCTCACGGCGAGCGGCGAGCCAGTCGTCGACGAAGCGATCGTCACTATCGACGATACCGAAGACGGCGTCGAGGACGGTGTCGACGATGGCACCGAAGACGGCGTTGACGATGGTGTCGAGGACGGTGTCGACAACGACACCGAAGACGACGCTGACGACGGCTTCGAGGATGGTGTCGACAACGATACCGAAGACGGCGTTGACGATGGTGTCGACGACGACACCGAAGACGGCGTTGAGGACGGCTTCGAGGATGGTGTCGACAACGACACCGAAGACGCCGTTGACGACGGCTTCGAGGATGATGTCGACAACGACACCGAAGACGACGTTGACGACGGCATCGAGGATGGTGTCGACGACGATGTCGAGGACGGTGTCGACGACGACGAACAACCGCCGATGGACGACGTCCCCATCGATGGTGATCAACAGCCGGTCTTCGTCACTGTCGAAGATCTCACCGTCGAAGACGTGAACTTCGAGAACACGACCGTATACGTTCTCGTCGTCGGCGAAGATATCAGCGCTGACGATCTCCCGGACGGGATGGAAAACATCACTGAAGACGAACTCCCGGACGAGGATAACGAGACCGACATCGGTGACGACGTCGACGACAACGAGACCATCTTCGACGACAACGAAACCGAGGACAACGAGACCGACATCGGTGACGACGTCGACGACAACGAGACCATCTTCGACGACGACGAAACCGAAGACAACGAAACCGACATCGGAGACGGCATCGACGACAACGAGACCGTCTTCGACGACAACGAAACTGAAGACAACGAGACTGTCTTCGACGACAACGAAACCGAAGACAACGAGACTGTCTTCGACGACAACGAAACCGAGGAAGTGACCGCTGAATCGTTCAACGTCACCGACCTCGAGGCGCCCGAGAGCGCCACAGTCGGCGATACCATCACCGTGACGGCGACGGTCGAGAACCCCACCGACGAGGAGCGAACCGAGGACGTGCAGTTCCGCCTCGACGGTGACCTCGTCGACAATCAGAGCCTCACGCTCGAGAGCGGTGCGAGCGAGGAGGTCGAGTTCGAAGTCGATACGAGCGATCTCCAGGCCGGTTCGTACATCCACATGGTGCTCACCGACCAGTCCGGTGAGGTCGCGACCCTCGAACTGACCGAGGAGACCGACACCGGAATCGACGACAACGAGTCGGACGAGATCGAGTTCGACGATGAGAACGAAACCAACGACACCGACGACAACGGCACCGATAATCTAACGGCCAACGACACCGAGTCGATGCTCGGCGTCCTGGCCTAACCGAGGAGCACCCAACGGACAACGGACAGCGCGTCTTTTTGCGTGGTCGCGAGGCGGACAGCGGCAGTGCGGGCTGGACGCATCTCGTCCCCGTACTCATTTCTTCCGTGCGGTGTCTCGATCCCCGATCCGCGAGCGACCGCTGGAATCGCGACAGCGTCGACGAGGCACAGCACGGAGCGGCGAGCGCCCGGATTGCCGATTCCGTCCTGTCGCCGTCTCGAGCACCCCGGCGACAGCGGTCACGACGTCTCAGCCGAGCAGGCGATAGAGACTGCTCGCGGCGACGGCGAGAAAGACGAGGACGCTCGCGAGCACCGGATCGATGCTCGAGAAGACCGGCAGTTCGAGCCCGGCCAGCGCGATGACCGCGAGGCCGAGCAGACAGAGTCCGAGGTGGAGCTGGAGGACCTGCGAGTGATCGTCGGTGTGGCCGTCGACGTACTGCAAGACGTCGTCGAAGTGACGACCGGCCGTGATCGTCTTCGCGTCGGAATCGTATTCGATCACGGCGTCTTCCTGGAGCTGCGGGAGGTGCGTCTGCTGAAGGGAGACGTAGACGCTCTTGTAGAGGTTGTTCGGAACGGGCGTGGTATCGGACTCGGTGGCCGCGATTTCGGTCGCGACGTCGGAAACGTCGACCTGTCCGGCTTCCTCCGCGAGCAGTTGGACGATAGCCCGCCGCCTGTCGTTGCCGAGGATGTGAAACACCTCGCTCTCCTCGAGCGGTTCAGTTCTGTTCGTTTGAACTGACATCGATTAGTGAAAAGGGGAACAGCGTCTCGAGAGACAATCCACCACCAGTGACCATGTACCCCCACTTCACTGACCACTAACTTTAACTTTTGCAGGGTACGCTCCGCCTCCGCTCGGAGCTAGCGGCGGTGCGATTCGTCCGTCTCCGTAAGGAGACGGTACAGCCGTCACCAGCGGTGATATATCAGGCCGACGGCGATTCGTCACGAGTCACGAGTCGCGAGTGACAGCTGCGCCCTCGAGGCAGGACGAGGGCGACCCGATCCGACGAGCGGAGCCGGGCCGAGACCGGCGGTCGACGAGTGGGAGCGGTCACCGCGAACGGTGCTGTGATCGGCTGTGAAAAGCAGTAGACAGCAGTGGAAACGGAACTCGCCGCAGTGGGGTTCAGTCGCCGGGGAGATGGCCACCGGATTGCATCTCGCGATAGGTGGTACAGGACGGACAGCCGTGGACGACGTCGCCGTTGTCACCGAAGACGCGAGCGAACTGCTGTGTGACGTGCGTCCCGCAGTTTCGACACCGAGCGCCGGCTGTCGACGATTCCATGGGCTTCCAATCGTGTTGTGTGGAGTTCATGGTTCGTGGGGGTGTACTCGGACGGATATCGATCGCGCCGGCGACCGGCACTCATCCACGCCGCTGTGACGCACGACTCGGTGGCTCGCCACCGATTCGTCGCGATACCCGTCCGGGCATCATCGTATCGAGGGGAGCAAACGTGAATAAAGGAGGTTGACCGTTCACCCGGGAAGCAGGCCTGAGAACCGAGAAATTCGCGCTTTCCTGCCGATATCGGTCGCGAGACGTTTCAAAACCGCAACGTTCCGAATTAGACGGCGGTAGTACTCAATCCGAATTCAGTTGTGTTGGGCCGCATTCGGCGCTCAAACTGGTGATTGAGCTGTCCGCTGATCCGTCGAAAGCCGTAGTTTCCGGACCGAAATACGATCTTACGTCGCGGAACGACGTGGCGGCCGAGGATAAGGTACATCGTTATAAAATACCACTATCGCTTACCGATTTTCGTGCCGGAACGTAATGGTGGAACCCCCGACAGTGGTGGTCCGACGATACCGTCGGCTGGAAGCGCGCGTGGAGGGGTCGCGAGACGGTCACGGCGACCTCCGCAGCCCGCGGCAGCCGTCGGTCTCACGGCCCTCTCGAATCGTCACCTCTCACGGAGAGCGAACGGCCCCTGCCCGTCCCGGATGGGAGACTACGACTATGTCAACGCAAGCGAGTAACACTCGATCGGAGTCGACAGCCAACCCTTCGGCCCAGCTCGACGTCCTCGGAGACGATTGCGCTCGGACGATCCTCATGGCCACGAGCGAGGGTCCGAAGACGGCGAAGGAACTGACGAAACGAACGGACAGCTCGTCGGCGACCGTCTACCGCCGAATCAACAACCTCCTCGAGAGCGATCTTCTGGCGGAGTGTGTGCGGTTCGACGACGACGGGTCGCACACGACGGCCTACGAAGCGACCGTCGATGTCCTCCGCGTGCGAATCGACGCGGACGGAATCGACGTCGCAGTCTCGGAGTCCGGGGAGTAACCGTCCCGAGCGTGTCGGCGAGCTGGTACTCGAACGGACGCGGTGAACGCCATCGGATTACGCCGGCTGCTGGCCCGTGCGAGCGGCCGAGCGAGTATCTCGTTCGAAATCGTGTTTCGGTCGTCGAACAGTCACTTTCGCTCGAGTAATCGCAAGTAACTGAGAGCGCCGCAAGCTGTATGATACGGATAACAAATATCTACTCAATAGAACGGTCAGTGTGATTGAGCAATGCACGATCTGACCGGCTTCCAGCGTGATCTGCTGTACGTGATCGCAGGTGCTGACCGACCGTCGGGGCAGACCGTTAAAGACGAGGTCGAGAAGTACTATAGTTCGGAGATCAATCACGGGCGGCTGTATCCGAATCTGGACACGCTCGTCAACAAGGAGCTGGTCGAGAAGGGGCAACTCGACAGACGCACGAACTACTACGCGATAACCGATGCCGGCCGTCAGCAGATCGACGAGCGACGAGAGTGGGAGGCACAGTACGTCGACTTCTAGGCGCTCGAGCGCCGCGCGGAACGAGGCGGCCGCGAGCAGCGGGGCCCCGAGGTCGGTCGTCGAGCGGACAGCCGCCCGTTCGTGTCGGTAACACGGCCATAACAAAGCACGAACGAGTGAGATGAGCCGACGAGAATGGCACTCGTATTGTCCGCACTGCGGTCGACCGCCGAGCGGCGAATGCCGGTGGATCGCCGATGAGTCATCGAACGAGTTCCTGGACGCGGTTCGGGTTCGTTCGTCGCTACCCGTTCGATCTCGCGGCCGTCTCGATCGGTGCGATACTCGCGTATTTGGTCGTGACGAGCTTCGGGGCCGATAGTACCCTTCGGCTGTTCGTAACCGTTCCGTTCGCTCTGTTTCTGCCGGGCTACGCGCTCGTTTCCATTCTGTTTCCGGCCGGCGAGCGAAGCGCACGCGAGACGGCGGCGACGACGGCCGACGCTCGTCCCCGCGGGATCGACGCCACCGAACGCGTGGGACTGGCGTTCGTCCTCTCGCTCGCGATCGTTCCGGTGGTCGTTCTGGCGTTGCCGCTCGTGGGGACCGAACTGACGACCACGTCGATCGCGGCCGCGGTGGGTCTCGTGACGATCGTCTTCGCCCAGCTTGGCGTCGTCCGGCGGCTTCGAACCGCAAGCGGGAAGCGGTTCACCGTCGCCCCCATCGCGAGCCTCGGTCGACTCCGGCGGGACGAGTCGGCGGTCGCGACGGCGTCGTCGGTGCTGCTCGTGGTCGCGATCGGAACGGCGGTGAGCGCGCTGGTCGTGGCGTTCCTGCTGCCCGTGTCGGCGGGCGGGTACACGGAGCTCGGACTGTACAGCGAGGACGAGGACGGGGAAGTCGTCGCCGGCGCGCTCCCCAGCGAAGTCGCGGCGAACGAATCGATCCCGTTCACGATCGCGGTGGAGAACCAGGAGGGAAGCGAACAGAACTACACCGTCGTCGTCCAGGAGCAGACGCTCGAGGACGGGGAGGTCGTCGAGCGGACGGAGTTACGACGGATCGACGCGACCGTGTCGGACGGGGCGACGGGCACCGGAGAGCAGTCGGTGACGCCGACTGCGGCGGCGAACGAAACGGTCAGAATCAGCGTGTTGCTCTATCACGGCGAGCCGCCGGCCACGCCGACGAACGAGAACGCCGCGGAGGAGACCCACTTCTGGGTGACGGTGACCGGGGAATAGCGCGTCGACGGAGACGGGTCGTCTCGACTGCGTCTGTCGTCTTCGGTGTCGACGAGCAGCACTGCTGGGCCACGCGGCTGGCGACGCGCGACCGCGGTCGCCAGCGTCGCTCACCGATCCAAGGCGCAGACGCCGCCTCGTGCCGAGCGCGTGGCAATCGCCCCGGATCGCCCGTGAACGACTCGAGAGAGACGTCACTCGAGCGTCGAAGTGGACCGAACGCGAGACGCGTCGGACGGCGACGGGTGCGGCTGGCGAAGAACGTCTGCGATGGCCCGACGAAGAGCGTGCGACGGGGACGGCGAGACGGCCGACCAGTGCGACCAGTGGCACGCGACAGGAACGAGCACGGACGGTAACTGACGCTATCGACTCGCAAGACCGAACGGAAGGTCGAGATCCGTCCGGCGTGAGACGTGCTGGACGACCGAGAGGGAGAGAACGACGGCACAGAGACCCAGTGTGACCGCCGGTGCCGTGGCGGCCGTCAGCGGGCCGACCGCCAACACCGAGAGTCCGAACGCGACGGCGCCGAGCGCCGTCACCCCGGCGTAGAGTCGGTGCCACGGTCGCTGCTCCTCGAGGTGGCGATCGAGATAGGGTTCGAACTCGTCCTCGCTCGGCAGGAGTTCGATCTCGTGACCGTCCGGGTCCCAGTCGACGATGCCGTGGTCCTCGAGCATCGGCAGGTGGGTCTGGTACAGCGAGATGTAGACCCGTCGCCGCTGCGTCCGCGTCACGTCGTCGGGGTCGGTGTCGTTCTCCCAGGCGGCGACCTGTTCGACGAGCGGCGCGAGATCACAGGTGCCGCCCTGTCGTTTCAGGTACTGGACCGCCCGTCGTCTGCGCGCGTTGCTGAATACGTCGAACAGTTCGGCCTGTGTGAGCTCGCTGTCAGCCATGGATGCCCTCGTCGTGTCGAATCGGATCCCGTTCCCGTCTCACGGGTGCTGTCGGATACCTCACGGACTCGTCTGCCAGACTGTGACACTTTACTATCACTCGGCTACCCCCTCGAAAGGGCATTATACCAGTTAGCGGCCGTGAATGACGGCACATTCGACGTTTCACCGATCTAACCCGAGTCGAGCACTCGGTCACGGCTGCGAGCGGTCGGCTCCTCCCGAACGCGCCCCGCGGGCCTCGATGACGCTGTAGTTCGTGGCTACGGAACCCTCAAGCCGGGGATAACAAAGCCTCGTTACCGGCTGTTTCAGCACGACTGCCCACGCGGGTATCGATTCACTATGAAACGAATACGCGACCGACAACGATCTCGATTAGCGGTTCGAACGGGCGCGGCGACACCTCGTCGTCGCGGTCGATCGAACGAGAACTGGGGCGACCCTCGCGACCGCGGTGGTGGTTCGCGATGAGCGAAGCCGTCCGCGACGTCGTTCGCGGCGACGATTGTGCGATCGACGACGGCGCGACGGTCGGCTACGGGGAGTTCGACGAGCCGACCCGGATCGGGGACGACGCCACGATCAGAGCCGGTTCGATCGTCTACGGCGACGTGACGATCGGCGACGAGTTCGCGACGGGCCACGACGTCCTCGTCCGCGAAGCGACGACGATCGGCGACGACGTCCTCGTCGGTACCAAGACGGTTATCGACGGCCAGACGACGATCGGCTCGCACGTCAGCCTCCAGACGAACGTCTACGTCCCGACGCAGACGACGATCGGCAGTAACGTCTTCGTCGGGCCCGGTGCCGTCCTGACGAACGACGAGTACCCCGTCCGGACCGACGCCGAACTCGAGGGGCCGACGATCGAGGACGGCGCGTCCGTCGGCGCAAATGCGACGCTGCTGCCGGGGGTCACGATCGGCGAGAACGCCTTCGTCGCGGCCGGTGCGGTCGTCACGGAGGACGTCCCGGCCGACAGCCTGGCCGTCGGCGCGCCCGCGACCGTTCGGGAACTACCGGACCCGCTGGACGGGGAGAATCAGCTCGCATGACTGATACCGAACAGAACCCGGAGACCGACGGCGGCATCGACACCGGTGGCGACGCGGCGGACGCCGAGCCCGACCTCGAGGGCGAGGCGACGCCGGTGCCGATCGCCGACCCCGAACTCAGCGCCGACGCCGTTCGACGGGTCGAATCGGTCCTCGAGGACGGGCGGCTCGCCGATGGGCCGGAAGTCAGGGCCTTCGAGGAGGAGTTCGCGGCCTACTGCGGGACCGACGAAGCGGTCGCGACGGCCAACGGGACGACCGCGTTACACGCGGCGCTCGAGGCGCTCGGCGTCGAGGACGGCGACGCGGTGATCACCTCGCCGTTTTCGTTCGTCGCGAGCGCGAACGCGATTCGGCTTGCCGGCGGCAAACCCGTCTTCGCCGACATCGATCCGGAAACGTACACGCTGGACCCGACCGACGTCGAACGGGTCCTCGGCGAGCGTGACGACATCGTCGGCATCCTCCCCGTTCATCTCTACGGACTGCCGGCGGACATGCCGGCGCTGTGCGACATCGCGGACGAACACGAGCTGTTCGTCCTCGAGGACGCGTGCCAGGCCCACGGGGCGAAAGTCGACGGCCGGCGAGTCGGGGCGTTCGGCGACGCCGCGTGCTTCTCGTTCTACCCGACGAAGAACATGACCACCGGCGAGGGCGGGATGATCGTCACCGACCGCGACGACGTGGCCGACCGCGCGGCGAGCTACGTCAACCACGGCCGGAACGTGAGCGGAACCGGCGGCTACGACCACGTCGATCTCGGGCACAACTACCGGCTGACGAGCATCGGCGCGGCGATCGGCCGCACCCAGCTCGAGCGCCTGTCCGACTTCAACCGCGCGCGCCGAGAGATCGCCGTCTTCTACGACGATCGGTTCGCCGATCTCCCGCTCGAGACGCCGACGGAGCCGACCGGGTCCCGCCACGTCTACCACCAGTACACGATACGAACCGACGAGCGGGACGCGCTCGAGGCGAGCCTCTCGGAGCGCGACGTGGGGACCGGCATCTACTACGGGACGCCGATTCACCGCCAGCCGGCCTACGAGACGATCAGTACGGCGGCGGCGACGTTACCGGAGGCCGAACGGGCCGCCGACGAAGTCCTCTCGCTTCCCGTCCATCCCGGCGTCTCGGAGCGCGACCGGCGGACCGTCGTCGAAGCAGTTCGCGACCACTACACCACCCAATGAGTACGAACAGACGGACGGACGCGACGAGTGAGGAACAGATTCGTGCCGGCGTCATCGGCGTCGGTTCGATGGGCGAGAACCACGCACGGGTCTACGCCGAACTACCGACCGTCGACCTGGCCGGCATCACCGACCGCGACGAGGACCTCGCCCGGCGAGTCGCGAGCGAGTTCGATACCGAGCCAGTCACCCTCGAGACGCTGCTGGAGCGCTGTGACGTCGTCACGGTGGCGGTTCCGACCCACGTCCACTACGACGTGGTCTCGACCTGTCTCGAGGCGGGCGTGCACGTGCTGGTCGAGAAGCCGATCGCCGAGTCCGTCGAGGAGGGCCAGCGACTGGCCGAGCAGGCTCGGGAAGCGGGGCTGGTACTGCAGGTCGGCCACATCGAGCGGTTCAATCCGGCGGTCCAGACGGTCGCGGAGCTGATCGACGACCTGGACGTGATCAGCATCCAGGCCGAACGGCTCGGCCCGCCCATCGACCGGATGGCCCCGGGTAACGTCATCTACGACCTGATGGTCCACGACGTCGACGTCGTCGGCTCGATTCTCGACGACAAACCCCACTCGGTCGCCGCGATGGGGACCGAGAGCGGCCAGTACGCCACCGCGACGATCGAGTACGAGGACGCCGTCGCGACGGTGACGGCGAGCCGAGTCACCCAGAAGAAGGTGCGGAAACTCACCGTCACCGCCCGCGAGTGTCTCGTCGAGGTCGACTACCTCGAGCAGTCGGTGTTGATCCACCGGGATTCCTACCCCGAGTACCTCTCGGGCGACGGCCAGCCCCGGTACCGCCACGAGAGCGTCGTCGAGCGCCCCCACGTCGACACCGGCGAGCCGCTGCGATACGAACTCGAGTCGTTCGTCGAGGCCGTCCGTGACGGGACCGAGCCGGAGGTCACCGCCCAGGACGGCATCCGGGCCCTCGAGACGGTGCAACTGATCGATCGGCTCGCGACGGGGCCGACCGACGCAGACGACGAACCGTCGCGGGAACGGGAGGTGGAAGCCTGATGGCGGAGCGCTCGCCGGACGACACCGACGGGCTCTACGGCTCGCCGCTCGCGCCGGAGCGACAGCGCGACCGGCTGACGAGCGGCGAGGTTCCGGTCGCGGTCTACGGGCTCGGCAAGATGGGGCTCCCGCTCGCGGCAGTCTACGCGGAGACGACGGGGAACGTGACCGGCGTCGACGTCGATCCGACGGTCGTCGAACGGATCGCCGGCGGCGAGAGCCACGTCGTCGGCGAACCCGGCCTCGACGAGGTCGTCGCCGAGCAAGTCGCGGCCGGGCGGCTCGAGGCGACGACCGACGGGGCGGCGGCGGCCGACGCGGCGCGGGTCCACGTCGTCATCGTCCCGACGCTGCTGGACGACGAGAACGAGCCGGCGCTCGCGACGGTCGAGTCGGTCGCCGACGACATCGCGACCGGCCTCGCGCCCGGCGATCTGGTGATCGCCGAGTCCACGCTCCCGCCGGGCACCTGTCGCGACGTCCTCCGACCCCACCTCGCGAGCGAGAGCGGCCTCGAGCCCGACGAGTTCGGCCTCGCGTTCTGTCCGGAGCGGACCGCGTCGGGGACGGCGCTGCGGGACATCCGCGGCGAGTACCCGAAAGTCGTCGGCGGCGTCGACGACGAGAGCACTCGAGCCGCGACGGTCGTCTACGACGAGCTCTCGGACGCCGCGGTCCACCCCGTCTCGGACGCGACGACCGCGGAAGCGGTCAAGGTCTTCGAGGGGATCTACCGCGACGTCAACATCGGCCTGGCCAACGAGCTGGGTCGGCTCGCGGACGAACTCGGCGTCTCCGTTCGCGAGGCGATCGAGACGGCGAACGACCTGCCGATGTGCCAGCTGCACGACCCCGGTCCGGGCGTCGGCGGCCACTGCATCCCCTACTACCCGCACTTCCTGCTCGGCCGGACCGACGAGCCCATGGCCGTGACGCGAACGGCCCGCCGGGTCAACGACGAGATGCCGTCGGTCGTGGTCGACCGGCTCGAGCGCGAACTCGCCGGAATCGACACCGACCTCGCGGACGCGTCGGTCGCCGTCCTCGGGCTCACGTACCGCCCCGGCGTCAGGGAGACGCGGGCCTCGCCCGCGCTGGCGATGATCGACGAACTGCGCGAGCGGGCGGCCGACGTCGCGGGCGTCGATCCGCTCGTGGATCCGGCGGCGTACGGCGCACGTCCGGTCGCGGCCGACGAGTTGGCCGACGAGGCGTTCGACGCCGCCGTGGTCGTCACACCCCACGCCGCGTTCGACCGGATCGACTGGCCGGCGCTCGAGCCGATGGTCGTCGTCGACGGCCGGGACGCGGTCGACCTCTCGGAGACGGCCCACCGCGAGTACGACCTCGCGGGCTCGAGCGACGGCCGATCGCCGCGGGGGGCGGACGATCGCGGGAGCGGAACCGAACGCGGCGACGCGGAACCGATGAGCGCGACCACCGACGGGGGAAACGATGTATAAGGGCAACCGGATCGGCGTCGTCGTTACGGCCTACGACGAGGCGGCGTTCGTCGGCCGCGTCATCGAGACGGTGCCGGACTTCGTCGATCGGATCTACGCCGTCGACGACCGTTCCCCCGACGAGAGCTGGGACGTGATCCAGCGGGTCGCCGAGAACGTCAACGAAGCCGCGGCGGACGAACCGGCGGAGTCGACGCTCGCGGTGGCCGACGGCGGCGACGACCGCCGCGTCGTGCCGATCCGCCACGAGGAGAACCACGGCTACGGCGCGGCGGTCAAGACCGGCTATCGCCGCGCCGCCGAGGACGGGATGGACGTCGTCGCCGTGATGAACGGTGACGGCCAGATGGACCCGGCGATCCTCGATCGGATCGTCGACCCGGTCGTCACCGGCGAGGCCGACTACGCGAAGGGGAACCGGCTGCGCAGCCCGGCGGACCGCGAGGACATGTCGACGTTCCGGTTCGTCGGCAACGCCATGCTGACCGGCCTCTCGAAGTTCGCCTCCGGCTACTGGTCGATCGGCGATCCCCAGAACGGCTACACCGCCATCTCGCGGGAGGCGATCGAGGCGCTCGACCTCGAGTCGATCACCGACCAGTACGGCTTCCTCAATCACTTGCTGACGCATCTCAACGTGGCGGGGTTCCGGGTCGCGGACGTCCCGATGTCGGCCGTGTACGGCGACGAGGAGAGCAGCATCAAGTACGTGCCGTTCGTTCGGTTCGTCTCGCTGCTGTTGCTCCGGAGTTTCTGCTGGCGACTGAAGACCAGATACCTGGTCCGTTCGTTCAACCCGGCTGTCGTCTACTACGCCGTCGGAGCGGCGGGCCTGGCCGGCGGGGCGGCGGGCCTGCTCGGGTCGGCCGCTCGAGCGGCGAACGGACGGGACGGGTTCACCGGCGGCGTCTCCTCGTTCGTCGCCGTCCTGCTCGGCCTCGTCTCGCTCGGGACTGCCATCAGGCTCGACGCCGAGGCGAACGAGGAACTCGAGGTGCCGTGCGCGGAGGGAGACCCGGACGACGAGCGGGTCGACGACCGCGACCGCGACGATCGAGCGCCCGCGCAGCGGGGCGTGCGGTAGCGACGTCGTTCGAGGAGCGGGTCAGCGCCGGTGTCGATTCGATTTTGCGACGGCTATCGGACGCTCGAGACGCCGTCTCGATGCGCGTCGAGTCCAGGCGGCGGTCACTCGATCGAGTAGCTCACGATGTCCTCGCTCTCACAGGCCGGACACGTGCACGTTCCGACCGAGACGTTCGTCCCGCAGTTCCGACACTCGTGGACGACCGTGACGGACGAGACATCGTCTCCGTTTTCGGTCGCGGTTTCGGGCGATTCCGTTCCCGAACCCGCACCGGAGAACAGTTCACTGAGCAGTGTGGAGAGACTCATAGAACGGGGGTAGTCGACGTTATTCCGAAGATCAGTAAAAGTGTTTCGTGATTTTAGATATAACAGGATCGATCGTTATGGATCGAGCGACGGGTAGCAACGCCGTTAGATCGACTGCGAGCGCGGCTGCAGCACTCGCTTCGTCGACCGGTCCAGGCGCTCGAGTTCGCCGCGGGACCGGGCGACGTCGACCAGAAGGTCCGTCAGGTTCACGAGGTCGCCGACGTACTCCCGCCGGCGCTCCTGCCACCGTTCTGCTGCGCCCTCGTCGGCGAGGATCTCGAGCGAGCGATCCCGGACGGCGTCGTACTCGTCGAACTGCTCGGCCAGACCGGCGCGCTCGAGTTCCCGGAACTCGCCGTACTCGTGGTCGTCGGTGCCGCGGTAGCGGAAGGCCGGCGTCCCGAGCAGGGCGGCCTCGGTGGCCATCGTGCCGGTGTCGGCGACCAGTAGCGAGGCTTCGGCCATCGCGTCGTGGATCAGTGCTGGATGGAGGTCGTACGGCCGCGCGGGGAGGGTTCGGAGGTCCATCTCGCCGCCCTCGTCCGAGACGAAGACCGTCGCCGACTCGCTCAGGCGTTCGATCAGATCCCGGCGCTGCTCCGGCCGGAACCCCTCGATATCGGTGTCGTGGAGCGCGTCGAGCGCGTTGAACCGGACGAGGACGTACGGTTCGTCCCGATCGACGTCGAGGTACTCCCGGATGTCTTCGTTCGGCTCGAAGACGTCGGGGTGGAGATAGGCGCACTCTTTGAAGCCGTCGAAGGTGTAGTGAGCGTCGCCGAGGTCGCGACGAGTGACCGCGGGCGAGAGGATGCAGTCGGCGAAGGGACGCGAGACGGTGTGGTTGAAGTCCCCGGGTTCGTCGTCGAGCACCAGAACGACCGGCGTCCGCGTGAGCGTGCCGGCGAAGGCCGCGTAGGGGCCGCGGCCGAAGACGACGTCGGGACCGAACCGGATCGCCTCGGTGCCGATCGTGCGGAACTGGCCGCCGAGCTCGCGCGCGAACTGGAGCTTCGAGTAGGCCTCCGTCGCGTGCTCGCCGTACACGCGGTAGGGCATGTCGAAGTAGTCGAGTAGGTCGGTCGTACAGGCATACTCGCGGGTGAGGACGAGCACGTCGTGTCCCGCTCGCTCGAGGCGGTCGACGGCGTGTCGATACTGGTGGACGTGTGCGGGCGTATTAGCCAAGACGAGGATCCGCATCGGCTACAGATAGCCGCCGTCGACCCTTTGTAATAGCATCGCTACGGTGGTCGTCGGCCGGAAATCACCGTATACGGATCGCACATCTAGGTGTACGTGAAGATGACTCGCGAGGGCCAGCGGATAACAAAGCGGCCCCAGCGCGTCGCGTTCCGTAGCTCGAGATGCACGTCCTCACAGTCACGGCGAACGAAGACGCACCCTTCATGACCGAGCAGATGGCCGCGCTCGAGGATCGAGGCGTCTCCTTTTCGACGGTGTCGGTCGCTGGCGAGGTCGACGCCGACACCGCTCGTGGACCGACGGACTACGTCCGGACCGTCCCGAGAGTCGTCCGGGAGGCGAGGAACGGCTACGACCTGATCCACGCCCACTACGGGCTGACGGCACCGATGGCGCTCGCACAGGTCCGCACGCCGGTCGTCCTCTCGCTGTGGGGATCGGACGTGCACGGTCCGGTCGCCCCGATCAGCCGACTCGCCGCGCCCTTCTGTGACGCGGTCGTCGTCATGTCCGCGGAGATGCGCGACGTTCTGGGCCGCGACTGTACGGTGATCCCGGACGGCGTCGACCTGGAGACGTTTCGGCCCGAACCGCAGGACGGTGCCAAGGCGAGCGTCGGGTGGGACGACGACGAGGACGCGTGCGAGGTACTCTTCCCCTACTCGCCCGCGCGGGACGTGAAAAATTACCCGCGGGCCGAGCGCGTCGTGACCGTCGTCGACAATCTCCTCGAGCGACCCGTCAGGCTCCGGACCGTCTCCGGCGTCGATCACGACGCCGTTCCGGACTACATGAACGCCGCCGACGCGCTCCTGTTGACCTCCCACAGCGAGGGATCGCCCAACTCGGTGAAGGAAGCCCTGGCCTGTAACCTGCCGGTGGTCGCCGTCGACGTCGGCGACGTCCGCGAACGGCTGGCCGGCGTCGACCCCTCGTACGTCGCCGCGAACGACGAGGAACTGATTCAGGGGCTGCTCGCCGTCCTCGAGCGCGACGAGCGATCGAACGGCCGAGCCGCCGCCCGCGAGGTCAGCATCGACCGGACGGCCGACCGGATGCTCGAGGTGTACGAGCGGGTCGCCGGGCGGGTCATCGAGACCGAAGCCGAGGCCGAGGTCGAGGTCGAGGCCGAGACCGACGGGGAGAATCGGCGCACGGAGAGCGCGGCCGGGCTCGAGTAAAACGGTCCGGTACGAGCACGAGCCCGCTGCCGGCTTCCAGTTCGACGAGCAGATATCGCCCACCGAGCGGGAGCGTTCGGAAGGATCGGCGAACCGTGCGGTCGAGCAGCGGTTGGAGTCGGCTTCAGCTAGCTCGCACTCGATCGGGTGGTGAGGGAGTCTCACTGGCCTACCGGACTTCCGCCCGGTACCACTCCATCGCTTCGGGCACGTGGGCCTCGAGCGGCCGGTACTCGTACCCTAACTCCTCGTTGGCTTTCCGCGAGGTGTAGAACAGCCGCTGGGTCGCGAGCCGGGCCATCTCTCGGTCGAAGGGAAACATCCGCCGATCGGCGACGGCGTCGACGACCTCGGCGACCGGGCCGGCGGCGTGGATGGCGGCCGCGGGAACGCGAATCCGGGCTGGCGAGCCGTCGGCCGCGTCCGCGATCCGGGAGACCGCCCGGTCGTAGGTGAGGTTCTCGCCGCCGAGGATGTAGTGCTCGCCGGTCGTGCCGCGGTCGTACGCCGCGAGGAGGCCGTCGACGACGTCCGAAACGCCGACGATGCTCAGGCCGCCGGGGAGGTGTGCGGGCATCGTTCGTTCGACGCCCATCGAGAGCAACTGGGCGGTGAACGCCTCGTCGCCGGGGCCGAAGATCGACGTCGGGTGGACGGTGACGGCGTCCCCGTCCGCGTCGGCGTACCGATCGACCAACTGCTCGGCCTCGGCTTTCGAGGCCTGATAGGCACCGATCGGTTCGGCCACGTCCGTCTCGTCCGCGAAGTCGTCGTCTCCCTGCGGACGGCGCGTCCCGGAGGTACTGGTGAACACCACCCGTCCCACGTCGCCGTCGCGGCAGGCCTCGAGCAGGTGCTCGGTCCCGTCGCGGTTGACTTCCCAGACGGTCCCGGGGCCGGCGCTCCAGAGGCCGATCCCCGCGAGGTGGAAGACGGCGTCTGCTCCGTCCACGAGTTCTCGCAGCGTCTCCTCGTCGAGGATGTCGCCGACGTACCACTCGACGTCGTCGAGATCGCCGCGCTCCGAAGTCGGGCGGCTGAGTCCGCGGACGGTCCATCCTTCCTCGAGCAGGCGGTCACAGAGCCGCGAGCCGAGGAAGCCGGTCGCGCCGGTGACCGCCGCGGTGGGGGAGTCGGTCGTCGCGGTCATCGACCACCCTCGAGCTGGGGCGGAACGGCGTCGCCGGCGATCGCAGCGTAGACGCGGTACGCCGTCGAGACGGCGGGATGGGTCTCGTCCGCCGACGGCAACTCGCCGTCGGGAATGCGGTCACGAAGGCCGTCGAAGTCCACGCCACGCCCCTCGACGGTGACCGGTCCCTCGTCCCCGCGGGCGATCTCGAGCGCGCCGTCGGTCTCGATCGATCGGCCGAGGAGTGACGTGGCGACGGCGTCGACGGCCGGAACCGGCCCCGCGAACAGCGCGTTCCCGGCGGCGGGCTTCCCGCCGTAGGCGGTCGTCGCGTCCAGAACGGCGGCCGCGGGGTCGACGACGCGCGTCGCCGCGACCGGAACGCGCTCGGGCGCGTCGTCGCAGTCGACGACCGACGCGAGCGTTCGCATCGCGCCCGCGACCGGCCCGTCCTCGGTCGGCCGCAGCGACGGGACGACGACGACCGCCCCGTCGGCGAGCCGGTTCGGTACCGACACCGCGACCGGACTCCCGTCGACCTCGCAGCTGTCGTTCGTCCAGGGTTCGGTCGCCAGATCGACGAGTTCCGCGTCGAACCGCTCGAGCAGGCCCGCGTATCCCAGATACTCGGCGGTCCGCTCGAAAGCGATGCGATCGTCGGTCAGTCCGGCGACCGCCACGGCGGCGTCCGTCCGGCGCTCGAGGCGAGCGACGAGCGAGCCGACGACGGCGGGGTCGGCGATCATCCCCGACGAGGGGTGGAACGGGTACTGGGCGTCCGGAACGAGCGTGATTCGATCGGCGTCCGCGAGCGGCTCGCGCACGGACTCGACGACGTCGCGAACGGGGGACTCGAGGGCGGCCATTCGGGCGTCGATATCGGGGACCCAGCCGCCGCGGCGGTCGCCGGCGTCGACGCCGACGGCCCGGACCGGGGCCGCGCTCATAGGGTCACCTCCGGGGTCTCGAGGCCGTCGATCTCGTCGTCGTCCGCCTCGGCGGCCAGGTCGTAGGCCCGTTCGGCGAGGGCCAGCGTGCGACGACCGTCGGTCCCGTCGACCGGCGGCCGCTCGCCCTCGCGGACGGCGTCACAGAAGTCCGCCAGCGCGTCGTAGTGCGCCTGCAGGTAGAAGGTCGGGCCGAAGACGTCCGGCTCGTCGCTCGTGAGGCGACTGGCGACGTTCGAGAGGGCCGACGTGGCCGCGCCCGCGTAGAAGTTCCCCGGTAAGTGGTCCTGGTTGCTGATCGTCCCCGTCACGCCCTCGAGGCGCAGCCGGGTGTTGACTTCCGGGAGCTGCTCCCACTGGTAGGAGCCGCAGTGGAGCGTGATCGTCGTTCCCGTCTCCGGCGCGTCCATGAGGACGGTCGCGGCGTCCTCGACGTCGATCTCGAGGGTCCGCCCCATCGACGCGTCCCGGACCTCGAGCTCGCCGAACAGCCACTCGAGGACGTCGAAGCAGTGGACGCCCAGCTCGAGCAGGGAGCCGCCGCCGGTCGCGTCGGCGTCCAGCGGCCACGACGGCGGCGCGTCGTCGGCCGGCGGCCGGCCGAGCGGGCCGTCGTTGAGCCGCGTGATCGAGGCGTAGGGGACGTGGCCGACGCTGCCCTCGTCGTAGGCCTCCTTGACACCGGCCATGTCGGGCTGGTAGCGCAACGTGTGGTCGACGCCGACGGCGATCCCCGCCTCGCGGGCGGCCGCGAGCAGTTCGTCGGCCTCCGCGGTCGAGCGGGCGAGCGGTTTCTCGACGAAGACGTTGACGCCGACCTCGGCGGCGCGCTCGACGGCGTCCGCGTGGAGGAACGGCGGGAGCGCGACGACCGCCGCGTCCAGCTCCTCGGACTCGAGCAGCGCCGCGTAGTCGTCGTAGGTACGGGACGCGCCGACTCGTTCGGCGCGGTCGCGGTTCTCGGGAACGGCGTCGGCGGCCGCCGCTACCTCGACGCCGGGCATCGCGACCGCCGATTTCAGGTGTACCATGCCGATGTTTCCGACGCCGAGCACCCCGAGGGACAGTGCACTCGAGTCGGTCAATCGATTCAGAAGCGTTGGTGCCATCTGTCCGAGAACGGACCGGCAGCGGGCTTTGTTATCGTCGTCGTACCCGCGCTGGCGGGCGAGTAGCGGCTACCTTCAGTCGTCGCTCCAGCCCGCGGTCGCCCGTTCGTCAACGCACAGAGGTCCCGCGACTCTGCGGGCGACGTCGGCCATCGTCTCGACGGTGAGATCGGTCGCGGATCGCTGGCTATCGAGGTGCGAGAGGATCGCGCGCATCCGCCGGTCGTCCCGCTCGTGTGTCAGGTTGTTGGGATGGAGCCACATGTGGAAGAGCCCGTCCGTGTGCGCGGCCTCGTCGATCCCGCGGCGGGCCAGGGCGACCATCGGGTCCTCCCAGATCGACTCTGCGACCGTCCGTGCCGGCCCCTCGAACCCGAAGAGGAACATCGAGGCCGGAACGTTGACCAGGCCGTGTTCGTCGACGGCCGGGTCGACCAGCATCGACCGATCGCGGATCGTCGAGTCGAAGACGCCGCGGACGCCGTCTCGGGTCGGTGAGCCCCCCCGATAGGCCGCGATTCCGTGGTCGGCCAGCACGTCGCGGTGCCCGATGTCGTTGCGCGGGTAGACGAACGAGTCGATCGACTGGTTCCACTCGGCCGCGAGTTCGCGACTGCGCTCGAGTTCGGCGTCGGCGAGTTCGCGGTCCGTCTCCGGGCGGCCGAACAACACGTGCGAAAAGGAGTGGCTCGCGAACTCGTGGTCGACGTCGGACTCGAGGATATCGGCGACGAGGTCGGGACCGAACCGGAGGTCGTCGCGGGCGGCCCAGTCGGTCCGCTCGCGTTCGAACCAGCCCGCCGGTGCCGGATGGTCGGCGTGGGTTTCGTCACAGGACTCGAGCATGAGATGCCCCACCACGGCCCACGTCGCCGGCACGTCGAATTCCTCGAACAGTTCGACCATGACCGACCAGCCGCGGCGGCCGGCCTCGACGCGTTCCGTCGGCGGCTCGGCGAGGTCGTGAAAGCCCCAGCCGAGCTCGGCGTCGAGGGAAATTACGACGCTGCCCACGGATCCCACCACGATTGAACGCGTTTCATATCCGGACGGTCGCGTTTGAGTGGCTTTGTTATGGACGCCCTGTAGAACCCGTGGTCGAGTCCCGTCAGGGGCACGAGACGGACGCGAAGCGGCGGGAGAGAGACGAGCGCCGAGCGGCGCAGTAACGGAACCGAACAGCGCTGTCGAGGACCGAACGTCGCCTGAAACCTCTCTATAACAAAGCGATCATCGGCCATCCAACGGGACAGCAGGCGTCTCGGACGTCTCATACCACAATCATGAGCGGATCTACGACTCCCTCCGAGCGAGCGTTCGTGCTCGGACTCGACGGCGTGCCGTGGAGACTCATCGAGCAATGGAGCGACGAGGGTGAACTCCCGAACATCGCCCGGATGCGTGAGGAGGGCGCATCCGGAACGCTCGACAGCACTCGCCCCCCGACGACGCCGCTTGCGTGGCCGTCGATCGCGACTGGCGTCTGGCCGGACAAACACGGAATATACGGGTTCCAGAACCTGTCTTCGGAATACAGCCACGAGATGTACACGAGCCGGGATCTCGCACAGCCGGCCCTCTGGGACCAGCTCGGGCCAGCCCACGTCGGCAACGTCCCGATGACGTATCCGGCCCGCGAGATCGACGGCACCATGGTCACGGGGATGATGACGCCGTCGACGGATCGGGAGTTCACGCATCCGCCCGATCTCCAGGACGAGATCGAATCCCGCATCCCGAACTACGAGATCAGCCTCGACTATCCCGAGTACGCCGACCGACTGGACGACTTCGAGGCTGCCGTCGACGACATGCTCGCGAAACGGCGCGAACTGATGCGGATTCAGATGGACCGCGCCGGCGACGACTGGCAGCTGTTCTTCTTCGTCTACACCGCGCCCGACCGGTTCCAGCACCTCATCTGGGACGGGGACCGCCTGCTCGCCCACTACAAGAAACTCGACCAGGTGCTCGGCGAGGTCATCGAGTACACGGACGACCACGACGCGGATCTCTACGTCGTCTCCGACCACGGCTTCGGTCCGATCGAGGAGCTCGTCTACGTCAATCGCATCCTCGAGCAGGAGGGGTACCTGTTCCGCCGCGAGGACGAGGGCACTCGCGGCGCGCTCGCGAGCCTCGGGATCTCCCGGGACTCCATCACGGGCGCACTCAATCGCGTCGGGATCACCGAAGAGACCCTCGTCCAGTCGCTGCCTCGTCGACTGGTCGACTCGGTCGCCGAACAGATTCCCGGCGATCACTCCCTCTACGACGTGGACTACGACCGTACCGTCGCGTTCGTTCACGACACGGGCAACTGCTACATCAACGACACCGAGCGCTTCGACAACGGCGTCGTCTCGCCGAGCGAACTGCCGCAGGTAAAGGCCGATATCAGAGCCACGTTCGAGTCGGCGACCGGCGAGGACGGCGACCCGCTGCTCGAGGTTCACGACGGGGACGACCTGTTCCCGACGGACGACCGGTCGCCGGACCTGGTCGTCGGCGGGCGGGGGGCGTACGAGTCCCGAAGCGGGATGTCGGACACGGTGCTCGGCGACACCGGAACGTACGACGCGAGCCACCGCAGCGAGGGGATCGTCCTCTGTCGCGGCCCCTCGGTCGCGCCCGGCGCGACGCTGCGGGGCGCTCGAGTGGTCGATATCGCCCCGACCCTGCTTCACGGGATCGGCGAACCGGTGCCGGAAAACGCCGACGGGCGCGTGCTGTTCGACGCCTTCGACGAGGCGGGGACGCCCGCGGAGACCAAGGTCGAGCGCACGTCGGTCACGCAGATCGAGAACAGCGAGACGGTGGACGAGGACTTCGACGACGTCGAAGATCGGCTGAAGGGGCTCGGCTACATGGAGTAACGACGACGCGTCCCGACCCTACGACTGTTCTCGCGGGAGCGTCACGGTAATCGTGTTCCCCGTCTCCGATCGGTCGAACGAGATGTCGCCGTCCGAGAGGTCGACGATCCAGTAGACGAGCCACAGTCCGAGGCCGGACGTGTGATAGACGTCGTTCATCTCCCAGTCGCCGGTCAGGACGCGAAACTCGACCTCCGGGATCGGCGGACACCGATCCCGAATTTCGACCGCGACCGTCTCCCGGTCGGCGCGCACGGCGACCGACAGCGCCGGCGGATCGTCCGTTCCGTGGCGCACGGCGTTCTCGAGCAGTTCAGTCACGGCCGACTCGATCTCGTGGAGGCCCC
Organism: Natrinema salaciae; assembly: GCF_900110865.1. NCBI lineage: Archaea > Methanobacteriati > Methanobacteriota > Halobacteria > Halobacteriales > Natrialbaceae > Natrinema > Natrinema salaciae. The sequence goes on along the minus strand of NZ_FOFD01000001.1, from coordinate 288,938 downwards.
GCGCGATCGCCGACTCCGGACACGTCGTTTCGATCGCTGCGTCGGGATGTCGCTCCTCGATCGTCTCGACCGCGTCGGCGACGATGGCAGCGAGATCGATCGACGACGGAATCGGTCGAGCCGTGAGGAGGTCGATGATCTCGCGTTGCTTGTCGGCGCTCTCGAGGAGTTCTCGGCCCTGTCGGCGGATGGTCTCCGCGCGCCCGCGAGACGGGTCGCCGGTCTCCCCGGCGATACACTCGGCGTTGCCGAGGATGACGGCCAGATCGTTCCGCAGGTTGTGCCGAAGGAGGTTGTCCATGACCGCGAGTTGCCGTTCCCGCCGCCGCCGGCCGGTGATATCGCGCGAGAAGCCGACGATCCGGACGACGTCGCCGTCCTCGACGATCGGCTCGGCCCGGACCCAGACCCAGCGGCCGTAGTCCGCGTCCGGGTCGACGCGGTACTCGACGTCGATGGCTTCGCCGGCCGACGCGCGGTCCATCGCCCTCCGGACGCGGGAGACGTCGTCGGGATGGACGACCGCCAGAAATCCCCGCGGCTCCGCCTCGAGTTCCGCGACGGACTGCCCGAAGACGTCCTCGTAGGCCGGGTTGACGAACAGGAGTTCGCTCCAGTCGCCGTCGAATATCCACAGGACATCGCCGACCGCCCCGGCGATCGTCCGAAGCCGACTTTCGGCGTCGCGGCGATCCCGCTCCGCGGTCACCAGCTCCGTGATGTCTCGCGAACTGACGACGTAGCCGTCGAGGGTCTCGTCCGGCAGGGCCGTGAACCGACTTTCCAGCCAGACCCACCCGCCGCTTCGGGTCGCGTGGCGATACCGGACCGTCGCCGACGACGCGCACGCCCCGCCGATCCGCTCGAACCGCTCCGCGACCGTCCGCCTGTCCTCCGGATGGACGTAGTCGAGGCCGTGCTCGCCGACGAGTCGCTCCGGCTCGTATCCGAGGAGCGCGCGGCTCGCCTCGTTGACGTAGACGTACGCGCCCGCCTCGTCGACGATCGCGAGTTTGTCCTGGGCGTGCTCGAGCAGGACCGAAGCCAGATCGTCGAATGCTACGTCCATCGCACCATATTGGTATCCGTTAACATAGGGCGGCAAAAGCGTGCCGGGCGGAAGACGGTGGGGGGACCACCGGGACGGGTCGCCGAGAGGTGCTAGCGATCGGAGCGCACGCGACGAAGGCCGGCCTTCGCCGTGATCCAGGCCGGGTAAGCGACGTTGTAGACGGTCGTGGGGGCGTTTCTCGCGCCGGCCCGGAGGAGGCGATGGCTGAGCGGCGGCGCCGACGCGGAGATGAGCTCGTCCAGATCCGCGGCCTCGAGCCACTCGAAGAACGTCCGTTCGGCCGGCGTGGCCGGCTCCGTCCGGCGAGCGCGATCGCGGATGTCCGCCCACATGTAGCGCTCGTCTTGCCCGAGGACCCAGTCGCCGCGCTCGAGCGAGCGCCGGAGTCGCGGGTAGTCCGCGTCCGAGAACGGATAGCCGTGCTCGGCCGGCTCGAGCCCCGAGAGGCGGAGCCCGACTGCAGTGCGGTAACACTTTTCACATTCGCCGCAGTTGCCCGCCATCTGGTCGTTACAGGTCTGGAGCTGGAGCGTCGGGTCCTCGCTGCGGACGTAGTCGGCGATGACGTCGAGGCGCTCCTGGCGAGTGAGTTCGTAGGCGTCGTGGTGACACCGCGTGCCGGCCCACCGGACGTGCTCGTCGATATCGGGGCGGGACCCCCACTCGAGGTCGATCCCCTCCCAGTGAGTCGCGGCGACGTAGAGGTCTTCCATCCCGCGCGCGTAGGCCGCGGGCGCGCAGAGGCCGAGCAGCCCCAGCCCGTGGCCGACGGAGCTGTACCAGCCGCCGTCGACGTAGCGCTTGTAGTGGGCCAACAGCATGGGGTGATCGAGGAACGAGAGCATGTTCGAGTCGACGAACTCGGTCTCGCAGCCGTGGTCGTCGGCGAAGTCGGCGACGCGCGTCCTGAGGGCGTCCCACTTCTCGTCGTCGGCGGGGTCCGGGCTGATCGTCCAGCCCCGGATGCTGACCAGCGCCGGCGACTCCTCGCGGTGGCGGACGTACGAACACGTCGAGTCGACGCCGCCGGTAAAGAGCAATCCGCTCTCGTCGCTCGGCTCGGGCTCGGGCTCGATCGTCCGCCGCGCGTAGAGTGTCCCCCCCTCGAGGAAGTCGTGCATCTCGCACAGCGACGCTTTCACGTCCTCGAGCGCCCGAGCGAACGTCGCGTCGACCTCGTCGACGTAGACGTCGGCCCCGTTGGCCCACGCGACCGGACAGACCTGCGCGAGGACGGGGATCGCGAGCACACCCTCCGGCACGTCCGCGATCGACGTGTCGTAACTGGTACGGAACGATTCGTCCGTGAAGAACCGCTCGAGGTCGGGCGAAGGCCGAACCGAACACTCGAGGGTTCCGTCGTCGACTGCAATTCGGTCGATGATGATCGATGACATGCGAGCGGGATTCCTCGTTGGACGATCGGATCACGACCGGCTACAAAAACCGGCAGAACCGTTGATCGATCGGAAATCGAGAAAGCGATTCATAGACGACCGTTCGGAGCCGATAGGGGACGCATACTCGATCCTGGACTATCCTCGGAATCGCCGTCCGTGTGTGATCGGCGATCGACTCGCCAACTCGAGCGGGAAGCGTGACGGTAATCGGGCTCGATTCGGCGGTCGGTCTGACGGGCGCGTAACCGGTCCCTGCTGGTGGTTTCGCGGGTAGGTTCCGTATAACAAACCCCGACAGGGCCGACGAGTGGAGCAACACATGGGCATCGAGACTGGTCCGTACGCGTCCGGTGAGAGCGCATGAGACGATCGACGCTCAACGTGACGGTCGCGATCGGATTTCTCGCGCTCGCAGCGGGTATTCTGGTGGCGAGGGCGAATCCGGCGACCGCCTACGAGGCGTCGGCGTACGCCGGGCCGCCGACGACTACCTGGCTCGGGTTCGCGATCGCGCTCGCGATCGCGGTCGGGACATCGCTCTCCTGTCGCGGCCGCCAGCAGGTGTTCGGAATCGCGCTGGGGGCGACGACGGTCACGGCCATCGTGAGCCTCCCCGTGATCCGGAACTATCGGTTCGCCGGAATGGGCGACGCGCTCACGCATCTCGGCTGGACGCGGGACATCGTCAACGGCGGAACCGCCCCGCACGAGCTGTTCTATCCGGGGCTGCACGCGATCGCGACGGTCCTCCACTTCGTCGGCGGGGTCCCGATCGAGCGCGGACTCCTGATCGGGATGGTCGTCCTCTTCGTTCCGTTTCTGCTCTTCGTTCCGCTGGTCGTCCGCGACGTGGCCGGCGGCGGCGCGGCGGTCGGGCTCGCCGCGATCGTCTCCTGGATGGTGTTGCCAGTCAACAACATCGCGACGTTCATGGGCATCCACACCAACTCGAACGCGCTGTTTCTCGTTCCGCCCGTGGTCTTCGCGATCGTCGCCTACCTCCGGCGTCGGGCGACGGCCGAGCGACTCCCGCTCGGCCTCTCGCCGTTCAGCGCGCTCGTCTATCTGACCGCGCTCGCGCTCCTGCTGGTCCACCCCCAGCAGATGTTCAACGTCGTCATCCTCGTCGGCGCGATCAGCGGCGTCCAGTACCTCGCCCGTCGACGGTTCGACGACCATCCGATGCTCGAGCACCCGACGACGTACGCGCACACGATCACACTTGGTGGAATGTTCGGACTCTGGGCGCTGGGCAACGAACGGTTCAGGAACGCCGCGTCGGGGCTCGTGTACGGCCTGCTCGCACAGGACATCGGTGCCGGGACCGAGGTCAACCAGCGGGGGACGTCGCTGACCGACATCGGCGGCAGTCTCAGCGAACTGTTCGTGAAGCTGTTTCTCGACGCGGCGATCATCGGTCTCGTCGTCGGCCTGTTCGTACTGGCGCTCTGGCTCGGTCGGACGAGTCTCGACGGTGAAGCCCGGTCGCTCGTCAACTATCTGGCGCTCGGGCTCATTCCGCTCGGCGGCCTGTTCGCGGTCTACTTCGTCGGGACCCCGACGATGGCGTTCCGACAGATCGGCTTCATTTACGTGCTCATCACGATCCTCGCCGGCGTCGCGCTGGCACAGCTCGCGGGCGGGCTCTCGCGGACGATCTCGAGACCCGGCGCGAACGCGATCACGGCGCTGGTGCTCGGAACCTGTCTCGTGCTGGGCCTGATGACGGTGTTCGCGTCGCCGCTGATCTACAATCCGGGCCAGCACGTGACGCCCGAGATGATGAGCGGCTACGAAGACGGGTTGGAGCACGGCGCCGACGGGACCCCCTACGCGGGCATGGGATACGATCCGTACCGGTACGATCACGGGATCAACGGGATCTCCGGCGGCGGTGATACCATCGGCGGCGCGTCGGCGTCGACCGGGACGGTCAACGCCACTCGGTTCTCGGACGGCAACTACAGCGGCGCCTATCCCACCGACGAGTACTACTTCGTCGTCACCGAGTGGGACAAGACCAAGGAGTTCGCCGTCTACAAGGAACTGAACTACCGGCGAGCCGCGTTCGAGGGGCTCGATACCGACCGGGGCACGAACAAGGTCATCTCGAACGACGAGTTCGAGATGTACGCCGTCAGCGACGCCTGATCGCCGATCGGCCCCGGCCGTTCGCGTCGCACCGTTTGTTCGGCTTCGGTCGAAACGGCTCGTCGCCGGACGACCGCGTCCGATTCGACGGCTCGTCCGCACGAATTCGGATCGATCTGGCGTTCCGCGGACGGTCGAACGCGCGAAGCGCCACCACCGCGAATCGTGTCCGGATGGCACCGACAAAATACCCGGGAGAGACGCCACACGAATCGCCCACTCGAGGACGGGAACCAAGTCGGGCGGTGAGCCGCCGTCCCGCCGGGTAATAGCGTATTACGAGCGGGGAAACACGTGGCTGTCGGAGTCGAAACAGTGCTCCGCCCCTGGCTCGAGCGCGTGGACGACCAGCGTCGAATCGCGCGTCGAACGCGCTCCGTCGCGCGATATTGCCTGGTTTCCTCGGAAAATACGGTATTACGGTCCGCCTCTTCGCCGCCGACACGTTCGTATATTCGTGAATGAATTCGCATAGATTGTGCCCTTTTTTGTAGTGTTAGAAATATAGTCTGTAAATTTAAAGCGCAAGTGCAAGAAAAAGTTTATGAGCACAAGCCGATGTTACGCAAGTGTATGGCGCAGAACCCCCGTACGTCCGAGACGGAATCCGCTCCGACTACAGGCCGCAACACCGGATTAACCCGCCGAAACTACGTTCGCTCGCTCGCCGCGGTGGCGACCGCTGCGACCGCGCTCGGCGGCGCCGGCGCTGCAGCGGCCGAGGACGACTACGAGGTCATCGAAGCCGAGGGGCAGACGATCTCCCTCGACGCCGGTGAAACCTGGGAGAACAAGCTCATCGACATGACGACCGGTCAGGACATCATCGTCACCGCTCACAGTAGCGACTGGACGATCCGAAACATCGGCTTCAAGGGGAAGAACACCGCCGGGACCGGCACCGCCACGTTCGGAATCTCCGACACGGGCAACGGAACCAGCACCGTCGAGAACGTCTATCTCGGCGACGGCTCGAGCACGGGCAACGGCAACCCGAACGGTCACGGGCAGACCGCGTTCTGGGTCGCCCCGGATCACAACGGTCACATCGACTTCGAGAACGTCAACATCCAGAACTTCGCGGACAACGCGATCTACGGCTCCGCGCCCGGCAACAAGGGCGGCGGGACGATCCACATCGACAGCAGCTTCGCCGCGAACTGTTACGTCTCGCACTTCCGACTGGGTACCGAGGGGAGCAAGGTCACGAACTCCAGCGTCTACGTCGACGCCAGCGAGGGCTACGTCGGCCGCGGTATCTGGGCGTGGGCCCCCGGCACGATCGAGGTCGAGGGCTGCCAGATCGAGATGAACGGCCAGAACACCGCCATCGACGCCGGTGCGAACGGGAACGCGACGGAGGTCGTCGTCACGGAAACCGACTACGACGAACAGGCCGGCATCGCCGAACACGCGGGTTCGACCGTGCAACTCGGCGAGGGCGTCGGAACCGACCCCGACGCCTTCATGCCCGACGGCGTCCCGACCAGCCCCGAGGAAGCGGCGGCCGGTTCGCAGAACTAACTCGCGACCGACGCGACCGACGCGATCCCGCTGACGCACGCTCTCCACCCCTCCCCGCCGCACACCGCGGTCCCCCGCTGACGCGTCCCTCCCCGCGCGACGCTCGTCGCGCGGCCACCGCCGCACGCGACCGTTTACGGTACTCGTTCTGCCGGCACTGTTTTCGTTTCGCCGAGTGACGACACTCGGCCCGTCCGTCTCGCCGAGTTCGCCGCCGAGTGACGACCTCGGACGGACGATAGTCGCCTCGCGGCACACGGCACCACAGTTCGCAACCGAGTACGCCACGGCGACGCCACCAGGGAATCCGTGCCCGGCGTTCGGTCGAGCCGGCCCGTTGCGGCCTCGAGGCGGCGACGGTCCACTCGTCGAAAGGCGGGAGTCGGTCTCGAAGCGACTCGAGACCGCCAGCCGCCGGGTCGGACGACAGCGATCGCGGCCGCGAGTCGGCGGTGGCCGCGTCCGATCGGTGGCGCGTCCGGCCGGGCCCCGGAACGGCGAGTCGACGAATCTACCGCCGTCACGGAGCTGTGACCCAACGACGAAGATACCGACCGTTTCGGGACGCCGCGCTGGCCACCGACTGACCCCGCTCGCTATCGACTTCGACCGGCGCTGCGCTCCCGGCGATCCGCCGGGGACTCGAGCCGTCGTTTCGGAAACGGGACCCGATCGACCGGCGGCGGAACCTGCCGTTCGACGGCGAACTCCCCGTCCGACCGGAGCGGCGTCTCCGGCTGGGGACGCCCGGACGACGGGCCGGGAGAGACGCGTCGAGAGCGATCGGCACCGGTCTAGAATCGTGACGTATCAGCTTCTCACGGGGCGAGAATCGGCAGAAAGAGGACTCGTACGATGGAGACGAACCGAGACGGTCACCGAAACCGCGACCGAATCACTGTTTGCGCGCGTTGTACTGGATGTCGACTGCCGCGTCGCCGAGGAGCGTGAAGTCCTCGACGTCGCCCTCGAACCAGTAGGCGTCGAGCCAGCCGCCGACGCCGCCGCGGACCGTCGTGTCCTCGAGGACGTCCCCGTCGTCGATCGACGCGTCTCGGTACTCCGACTTGATGACCTTCCCGTCCACGCGGAACGAGTACGTGCTCGGACCGGAGGCGTCGGTTCCGTCGATCACGAGCGCGTGGCGGAGCAGCTCGGGGTCGCCGTACTCGTCGAGGTCGACCTCCTCGCCGTCGACCGTCACCGTGGCCTTGCCGCCGGTCATCGTGATGTCGGTCAGCGCGCCGGAGAACCGGAACCGGAGGGTGTCGCTGGTGACGGTGCTCTGCACCGTCGAGCCCGAGATCGTCGTCGCCTCGTCTTCCGGTCTATCGTCGCCGTCGAACTCGATCGTGCCGTCGACCGTGATCTCGAAGCCGACCGGGACGCCGGGACCTCGCACCTCGAGTTCGTGGGGGAGATCGACGCCGAAGTCCGATGGGTCGACCTGTTCACCGTTGACGGAGACGGTTCCGGGGCCGTCGAGGGTCATTTCCTCGATCTCGCCGCTGTAGCGGAAGGCGTCCTTCCAGTCGGCGACGACGCCGTGGACGGTCCCGTCCTCGATGACGTCCTCGTCGTCGATCGACGCGCCGTCGTACCCGCTCCGCTCGGCCTCGCCGCTGACGGTGAATTCGTAGCGAGTCACGTCCTCGGGGCTCCCGTCGACGAGCACGACGTCCTGTAGCACGTCGTCGATGTCGTCGGGATCGATTTCGACGCCGTTGACGCGGACGGTCGCGTCGCCGTCGACCGTCAGGCGCTCGAGTTGGCCGTCGAAGCGGAACGCGTCGAGGTAGTCGGCGACGGTCCCGCTGGCGCGGTCGCCGTCGACCGACGCGGCCGCGTCGATCGTCGCACCTTCGTCGGTGCTGGCCTCGACCGCCTCGCTCACGACGAACTCGTAGCTCGTGGTGTCGGCGGTGCCGTTCCCGTCGAAGACGATCGTGTTCGCGAGCGACGGCTCCTCGGTGTCGTCGCTCGACTCGTCCTGCGGGGGCACGTCGGTGTTCGAACTGCCGCCTGCGGCCGCCTCGGGAGAGGTCGGCACGCCGTCGGGGACGGAGTGGTCGGGAGTCCCGCTGGTGCTGACGTTCGCGCCCTCGGTGTATCCTCCGGAGCCGGACATGTTGTAGCCGGTGTGACGAGTGTCCTCGACGGACGTGTTGGAGCCGCTGCGGCCGAAGATCGCGTCGCCGCCGGCGTACGGACCGCCGTCGAGGTCACAGCCGATGACCTCCTGGTCGCCCCAGCCCCAGAACGGGCGACCGGTGTATCGGCCGTTCCCGTCGTTGTACGCGACGCTATCGATTACCTTCCCGCCGTCGGAGACGCGAAGCGAGGCGACGTAGTTGTTCTTCCCGAAGCAGTTCTCGATCGTGACCGTCCCGGGCGTGTCGTAGGCCGCCGCGCTGGCGTAGATCCCGTTGTTCGGCCAGTCTTCGGTGTAGACGTTGCGAATGTCGAGGTGGCCGCTGTGGTCGCGGTGGACGAAAATACCACACTGCCCGTGGGAGCTGTAGGTACTCGGCCGAACGCAGCCGTCACCGAGGTAGACGTTCTCGATCGTGCTCGTTCCACCGGAGTCGTCGCGAGCGACGATCGCGTTGTGGTCGTGATCGTGAACGCCCCGGAATCCGACGTTCCGGATCGTCCAGTTCGTCGCGTTCGCGATGATGGTAAACCAGTTCCCGTTCGAGAAATCGATAATCTTGTTTTCGAATACCTCGCCGTCGTCGAGGAAGTAATTGCTGTTGTCTGCTTCGATGACTTCGTACTCCTCGCCGGCGGCGCTCGCAGCACCGGTGGCGGTCGCCGCGACCGTCGCCGTGCCGGCCAGTTTCAGATACGATCGTCGGTCGAGTAATGAGCTATTACTCCCGTCAGCAGCGTTTTCAGCGCTGTTATCACGGGAATCACCGTCATCCGATACCGGAAAGTCGCGTGCCATGCATTCAGGTAACTCCTACTTACTGGCATAAGCTTTCCGCCTTAAAATCCATAAAATAAACTGATTATCGCTTTTTCGTGACTATCTTTCGAGAACTCATCGAATCTATCCCAGTACTTTTTATTCTAATCGGCGTGCGTTCTACGCCGGAACGTATCCGACGAAACGAAGAACCGCGAGGTAAGAGCCAATTACCCGCGACCGACTCCGTCCGCATCGGTACTCGAGCCGGGCGACTCAGGCGATGTCGATCGACTCCCGGCGGTCGAAGACGATCTCGACGGCTGCCGTTCGCTCGTGCATTCGAGACGTGTAGGTACTGGCGGCACCGAACCGCCAGTCCAACTCGAGGCGGTGGAGATAGACGCTCGGCAGGTAGAGTTCGAACGTTCGATACGGCAGCCCGAGGTCGTCGCAGTACTGCCGGACGATCGATCGCGCACGGTCGGCGTACTCGGTGTCGTCACAGAAGACGCGCTCGAACCCGGTTTCGAAGTCGTCGAACGTTCGCGTCGCCGTGTCGAGTGCGAAGAACCCGGCGTCGATTATCGGCGAGGCGTCGGTCGCGCCGTACTCCCAGTCGATGACGCCCGTCACCTCGCCGTCGTGTGCGTGCACGTTTCCGGCGAGGTAATCGCCGTGAACGGGTGTCTCGAACGTCTCGACGGGCTCGTTCACCGCCGGCGGCTCGATCCCGGTCGGCTCGAACCGGAGCTCGTCGCGGACGGCGGCCGGCGATCGCTCGACGAATTCGCCGCCGAACTGTCGCTGGAACTCGGTCAGCCACTCGAACCCGATTCGGAGCACGCGGTCGAACGAGTCGAGATCGCCGTCCAGCTCGGCCGCGAGCGGAGTCCCCGGAACGGGTTCCTCGCGCCGGGCCGGCCCGAACCCGGTTTCGACCGTGGTTCCCGCCGGCAACGTCTCCACGATCGGCGCGTCGCTCGACCGAAGCCGGTCGACGATCGAGTGCTCCCTGTCGGTCAGCGAGACGTGGTCGTTCCGGTTCGGAATCTTCCACACGCCGTCGACGCCGTCGCTCGAGGTCTCGAGCACGACGGACCGCGAGCGACCCGAAATCAGCAGCGGATCCGACGCGTCGAACGGTGCCGGCGACGCGTCGGCGCTACTGCGGCAGACCGCGAGGTAGCTCGGGTAGGCGCGTCGGAGCAGGCCGGTCTTCCCGCCGATCGAGACGAACGGCTTCGCGACCTGCGCGAGGCGGCCGCGCTCCGCGAGCACGATCTCGGAGAGCTTCCGGACCGCGTGCTCGCTCTCGACGTCGAAGACGTACAGCGGTCGCGTCGCCGTGGGGAACAGCGAATACAGGGCGACGTCGTCGAACGCGAGGCCGGCCGCGGACAGCAGCGACCGATACCCGTCGGGAGTGCCGCGGAGCGCGCCGCGGAGGTCGCGCCCCGAGGCCGGTCCGTCGGCCGACGAACCCAGTCCGCCCGACAGTCCCAGCCGAGTCGTCGCACCGTCGGCCAGAAAGAGCAGCGTCCCGTCGTCGGCGAGCAGGTCGCCCAGTAGACCGAGCCGCGGAACCAGCGTCTGGGGCCGCCGACCGGTGAAGTCGGCCACGATCGTGTCGAACGAGCCGTCGGCGAACGGCAGCCGATCCTCGGTCGTGTGAATCGGGACGACGCGGTCGCCGCTCTCGAAGTCGTCGCGGGCCGCCGCGATGCGGATCGACGACAGGGACGGCTCGATGGCGTAGACCGTCTCTGCGAGTTCAGCCAGGAGCATGGATCGACGGCCGAACCCGGCGTTGACGTCCAGACACCGCCCCCGGATCTCCTCGGCGGCAAACGTCCGCCACGCGTCGCGTCCGCTCCCGTACAGCGCCGAGAGCAGCTGCGAGTGATCGGCCTCGTCCTCGCGCAACGTGGCCGTCGCGTCCCGGATCGACGTCCGCTCGGTCCGGACCGCGATCGGCTCGAGCAGGTCGGCATCGAACGGGCGCCGCGACCGGTCGGGCGGCGTCGTGGCCGAGCGAAGCGAGAGGATGCCGTTTCGAATCCGCCCCTCGAACGCGCAGTGGCGACACTCGAGCGGGCGAACGGAGAGCGGGCTCGAGCAGTCCGGGCAGACGAACAGTTCCGACCCCGCGGCGCGGGATCGTTCGAACTCGGTTTCGAGTGGTGTCTGTGACATGGATCAGAGCATTGCGGCGAGTCGGTTGATGTCCAGCAGTCCCGTGAGAATCGAAAGCGAACTCCAGACGGCGACGCCGAGGCCGACGACCAGCGCCAGCGACAGGAAGCCGTCGACGAAGTCGACGGTGGCGAAGACGACCATCGCCATCACGCCCGTGACAGCGACGGTTCGGGAGATGTGCCGGGCGAGGTACCCGATCCGAAGCTCGAACTCCTGGTGGATGATGTAGACGTTCGCGAACGTGTACAGCGAGTACGTGATCACCGTCGCCACCGCGGCCCCAACGACGCCCATCGTCGGAATGAGGAGCACGTTGAGGACGACGTTCAGGCCGGCGGTGACGCCCTTGACGATGGCGCGTTCGCGTGCGCGACCGAGGAAGTCCAGTCCGTTACTGGTGATCTTCGTGATCGCTTGCAGGACCGCGTACAGGCCCAGAATCTGGAGGACGGGGACGGCTCCCGCGTACTCGTCGCCGAACACCAGATCGAGGGTCGGCTCGGCGACGAGGATGACGCCGGCCGCGACGGGAATGTAGAGGAGCAGCGAGTTTGTCAGCGCGGTCTCGTAGATACGAGCGGCACGTTCGACGTTCCCGTCGGCCTTCTGTGCGCCGAAGGTCGGCGAGAGCGTGAAGCCGAGCGCGGTGACCGGCGTCTCGACGAACTGGACGATCTGCTTGCTGAGGACGTAGTAGGAGACGGCGACCGGGGTCATGAAGTAGCCGACGAGGATCGTATCGACCTGTTTGTCGAGCACGTTCGCCGTACTCGTGGCGGTCAGCGGGATCGAGTACTCCCCGATCCGGCGCCGGAGGCCGTCGACGGCCGCGGCCGATCCCTCGTGTTCCCGGTAGAACCGCACGTAGATCACGACCAGTCCGCCAATGGCCGTAATCGCGAGGCTCAGAATGTACCCGACGAACGCGCCGATTCCACCGAACCCGAGCAGCACGAGTCCGACCGCGAACACGAGCCGGCAGCCGCGGTTGATCGCGTGCAGCGTCGCGGCGGTCTCGATCTCCTCGAGGCCCTGCAACATCAGCCGAGCGTACGCCGAGAGCGCCTCGAAGATCAGGTACAGCGCACCGAGCAACAGAAACGGCGTCAGCCCGGGCTCGTCGAGCACGGCGGCGATACCGCGGTGACCGACGACGACGGCGGCGACGACGATCGCGATCGCCGCCAGATTGAACGATAGCGACGTCCGGAAGATGTGGGGCAGTTGTCCCGGGTCTTTCTCCTTGTACTCCGCGACGTAGCGCGACCCGGACTTCGCGATCCCGAGCTTGGTGAAGATCCCGATCGCTGTGAAGACCGAGATGGCCAGAAACAGCAGGCCGTACTCGTCGGGGCCGAGTAGCCGTGCCAGCAAGACCATCAACAGGCCGCTCGAGAGCATCGCGACGATTCGGCCGAGGAACTCGGCCTTGAATCGCGAGGTGAGACGCGCAGCGAGAGTCATCGCTCCTCGTCCGCGGTTTCGGCCGGGAGCGCGTCCGTCCCGATTCGTCTCGATCCGACCGCACACGTCTCGGTCGGTCTCGTCCCGGTCGGCGACCGTTCGACCGGTTCATCCGGATGCTGTCCACCACCTGTGGCGTATCTGATTGTCAGCGACGACCCTTCCATGGGAGCAGGTTGGTGAACCGGTAGTCGTATTGCCGTTTGGTTATTTCACGCCTATTCACCCTTCAGGGGGCGCTGAAAGACGCAGAAACTGGTAGTTCACTCGTCCCGACCCGAACGGCCGGTATCCGTCCGGTATCAAGGTGCTTCCTCGAGTCGAGGGTCGAACTCGGCTTCCGTTTCGGATTCCACTCGAGTGAGAACGGTACGAGAGGGCGGTGCTGTGGCTGGGAGCCGTGTGGCGAGACGAGAGGACGGATCGTGTACGGAACGGCTCCCGCGCAGGGAACAGCTGCTGGCACGCGACTGTTCCGGTACCGGATGACGGTCGTCGGGAGCCAGTCGACCGTACGTAATCACCCAATAAAAACCTTCTCAGCGGACGGACAGGAACCGACGTCGCGACTGCGAGCGACGCCGCTCGAGAATCGCGTCCGGGAGTCGAGAACGGGACGAAAACGGAGACCGTCGGTCACGTACTGACGCCGCCGTCGCAGACGCGCGCTCACTCGATTCGGGACAGTTTGCCGTCGACGTTGCGTTCCTGGGAACGGTTTCGGACGACGTGTGCGGTCGAGAGACAGAAGAAAGCGGCGACGACGACGCCCGCGAGCGCGGCGAGTGGGATGGCCGACAGCATCGGCACGCCGAGAACTGCCGCGCCGAGGAGGGCAGCGCCGACGGCGCTGAGCGCGGCGTACCACCGATCCCACCGGTCCTGTCGGTGGGTATCCGTATCGAGGTACATCATCAGGAGGTCGGCGTTGTCCGAAAGCGAGATCAGCCCGCGGTCCTGATCGTACTCGACGATACCGGCGTCGTCCATCTTCGGCAGATGGGTCTGATAGAGGGCGACGTAGACGCGTTTGCGCTGGTCGGAGCTGAGCGCGTTGACCTCGGTGTCGTTCTCCCAGGCCGCGATCTGTTCCGCCAGTTCACCGAGCGTTACCGTTTCGTCGGCTTCCAGCAAGTACGCGAGAACTTCCCGGCGACGGCGATTCTTTAAGAGCTCGAAAATGACGTCCTTCGACAGACGTTCGTCCTCGTCGGCGTCGGTGACCGAGGCGATCTCGTCGGGCAGCGACGTATCGATCGAGGACATTATCGGGACCCTCCGGTCGTAGAGACCCCATTCGAGCGTGGCACGCCCCTGAATCGATACCCCGTACCACCGGAGCATCGGCTCGACGGCGACCGCTGTACGTTCGAACGGCGAGTCGAAATCACGATTGACACACCAAGTTGTACACCAACAGAGATACTCTTAAACACGACCACGTTTCGCACCGTCTGCAAAGCGGGTACGGAACGGCTTCTCGACGGCCGCGTGGCGGCGGCCGATCGCCGTCGCAGCGGGCGCTCGCGTCCGGCCTCGAGTCCGATCGGTATCAGTCGATTGTCGGGATATATCGACGGCGTACGGGAGGGCGGTCCGGAGCGCGGCGAGCCCCGAGTTCGAGTTGGTTGACTGGATAACGACACGGCGGTCGTACTGAACGTTCGATCCAACCGATATAAATATAAGCGGCAGTTCACACACGAACGACTGATTTACGCGATGAACGAGTGATTTACGTCGGCGATTCGCCGCAACGATCACCGCGATTCATGTCCCATGTGCACATTTGTCATTCTGGGTCGGAACGACCGAGCGGCGGTCGTTTGACCCGGACACGACCGATGGGACACGGTCTCGACGCGACCGACGGGTCTGTTCGCTCGAGGCAGCCGGCGGTCGCGTCGTTCGTCTACCTTCTCGCTTCGGCCGACGGCAGCAGGGTCGGCTGTGGGCCGCGATCGGTCCGACGTATCGGTCCACTGACTGGCTATCGGCGAGGTAGTAAGTCGGAGTTTCCCGCGAAACCATGTGAACCCCTTACAGTGACGGCATGACTTCCTCCGGTACTGATGACGCGGTCTATAATCGATCAACACAGCAGCGAATCACAGTCGGAGGAGGTTGACGCTGATCTGTGTCCCGACTGCGAGACTGACACGATCGTCCACGACCCGGACCGCGGTGAACAGGTCTGTGAAGAGTGTGGGCTCGTCCTTACCGAAGAGCCCATCGATTACGGACCGGAATGGCGGGCCTTCAACGCACAAGAGCACGACGAGCTGTCCCGCGTCGGTGCGCCGCTGACCCAGTCGATGCACGACCGGGGGCTGACGACGACTATCGACTGGCGCAACAAGGATGCCAACGGCCACTCGATGTCGGCCGACAAACACGGCCAGCTCCATCGACTTCGCGTCTGGCAGGAACGAATCCGGACGAAAAACGCGGGCGAACGCAACCTCAAGTACGCCCTCTCCGAGATCGACCGGATGGTGAGCGCGCTCGGCGTCCCCAAGCCGGTCAAGGAGACCGCGAGCGTCATCTACCGACAGGCGCTCGAGCGGGACCTCATCCGCGGCCGATCGATCGAGGGCGTCGCGACCAGCGCCCTCTACACCGCGTGCCGGAAGGAGGATATTCCCCGCAGTCTCGAGGAAGTGACGTCCGTTTCGCGCGTCGATCAGCGCGAGATCGGGCGGACGTACCGATACATCGCGGACGAACTGGACATCAACCTGGAGCCGACGAATCCCCGGCAGTTCGTCCCGCGCTTCTGTTCGGAACTGGACGTCGACAAGGACGTCGAGACCAAGGCCATCGAGATCATCGATCGGACGACCGAGCAGGGACTGCACTCGGGCAAGTCACCGACCGGGTTCGCCGCCGCCGCCATCTACGCCGCCGGACTGCTCTGCGACGAGACGATCCCGCAGCGAGCCGTCGCCGATACCGCACAGACGACCGTCGTCACCGTCCGAAACCGGTACCGCGAGCAGCTCGAGGCGATCGATCAGCAGCCTGCTACATGATCGACCGCTCCTCCTCGGTGGAGTCACCGGTGTAGAGGTTCTCGTCTGCCAACGCGTGGAGGTTCGCGTAGGGGACGAACGCGATGAACTCGTCGTCACCGTCGTAGAGCTCGACGCCGTTCTCGATGTGGTCGTACCGGTCGCATTCGATCTGTCCCTCCGGGAGGATTGCGCGGTACATACTGGAATGCCATGCGATCCAGTCAAATATAGCTATCCGGACGCGAGGGGACGGCCCCGCTCGGTCGCCGGGCGCGGACCCGGATTCGAGCGGCCGGCTGACGGCGAACGAAATCGGTTTACCCGCACCCCCGTTACGACTCGGCAGTGACCGACGACCGTTCTTCGACATCCTCCGACGAACAGCGGAGCCGACCACCGGAGTCGGCCGACGCCGGCGAGGCGGGCGACCGCGGCGAAGCGACCGCCGACGACGCGTTCACGATCGCCGACTTCCACGACGCCAGCCAGCGGGAGGGGCGGCCGGTGCTGACCGCCGCGGCCGTCTCCCGCGCCCTCGAGCTCTCCCACGAGGAGGCGACCGAGCGGCTCGAGGCCCTCGCCGAGCGCGGCGACCTCGAGCGCCACGCCGTCTCGACCGATCCCGTGGTCTGGTACCCCGCCGAACTCGAGGACCTCACCGACCGCGAGCGGGTGGTCGTCTTCCCGAAGCGACGGGAGATCGTCGTCGATCGACCCGACCAGTTCACCCGCGCGCAGCTCTCGCAGTTCGCGCACCTCGCCGACGCCAACGGCGAGCAGGGCTACCGCTACGTCGTCCGACCGGCGGACGTCTGGGGGACGCCACACGACTCCGTCGACGACCTCGCGCGGACGATGCGGCAGGCGCTGGGCCAGCGCTCCGACGCGCTCGAGGACTGGGTCCAGAGCCAGTGGGAGCGCGCCCACCAGTTCCGGCTCGTCACTCACGAGGACGGCTACACCGTGCTCGAGGCCCAGAGCCCGGAAATCATGGGGAACGTCGCCCGGCAGAAACTCGACGAGGAACACGTCCACGCGCCGATCTCCGAGACCGAAGACTGGGTTCGGGAGGGGGCGGAGGCCGCGATCAAGCGGCTCCTCTACGAGGCCGGCTATCCGGTCCAGGACCACCGCGAACTCGAGTCCGGGGAGGAACTACCGATCGACCTGCGGGTCAGCCTGCGGGACTACCAGCGGACCTGGGTCGATCGCTTCGCCGAGGCCGGCGAGGGCGTCTTCGTCGGGCCGCCGGGCAGCGGGAAGACGGTCGCCGCGACCGGTGCGATGGCCCACGTCGAGGGCGAGACCCTCGTGCTAGTGCCGAGTCGCGACCTCGCGGGACAGTGGGCCGACGCGATCGCGGAGTACACCTCGCTCGAGCCCCACCAGATCGGCCAGTACCACGGCGGGCAGAAGAACGTGCGGCCGGTGACGATCGCCACGTACCAGATCGCCGGCATGGACCGGCACCGGTCGCTGTTCGACGACCGCGAGTGGGGGCTGGTGATCTTCGACGAGTGCCAGCACGTCCCCTCGGACGTGTACCGGCGGAGTACGCACCTCCAGTCCAAACACCGCCTGGGGCTCAGCGCCAGCCCCATCCGGGAAGACGACCGCCAGACCGAGATCTTCACCCTCGTCGGCCCGCCGATCGGCACCGACTGGGAGGCCCTGTTCGACGCCGGGCACGTCGCCGAACCCGAACTCGAGATCCGGTACGTGCCGTGGGGCGACGACGAACAGGCGAACGCCTACGGCTCGGCCGACGGGCAGGAGAAGTATCGGATCGCCGCCCGCAATCGGGGCAAGATCGACGAGGTGCGATACCTGCTGTCGGCCCACCCCGATTCGAAGGCGCTCGTCTTCGTCGACTACCTGGAGCAGGGTCGAGAGCTCTCCGACGCCCTCGACGTCCCGTTCCTCAGCGGCGAGACACCCCACCACGAGCGCCGACGGCTGCTCGAGGAGTTCCGGCGGGATGAACGCGATCTGTTGCTCATCTCTCGCGTCGGCGACGAGGGGATCGACCTGCCGACCGCGGATCTGGCGATCGTCGCCTCCGGGCTTGGCGGCTCGCGACGGCAGGGCACCCAGCGAGCGGGGCGAACCATGCGGCCGGCCGGCGGCGCGCTGGTCTACGTCCTCGCGACGCGGGGGACGCGGGAGGAGGATTTCGCCCGGCGACGGCTCCAGCACCTCGGTCGCAAGGGGATGACGGTCCGCGAGCGGACGGTCGACCGCGAGGACGATCGGAGCAACTGACAGTCGGTGAACACCCGATCGATGCGGTCGCGATCGGTGACCCGTTTCAGCGACTCCGACAACCGACCTCCGCTCTCGGCGGCACGTCCCGGTCGACGCGGTCGACGCTGTCGACGCTGTCGACGTTGTCGACGCCGACGCCAGCCTCGAGTTCGC
The DNA here is from genome assembly GCF_900110865.1 of Natrinema salaciae. Taxonomy (NCBI): domain Archaea; kingdom Methanobacteriati; phylum Methanobacteriota; class Halobacteria; order Halobacteriales; family Natrialbaceae; genus Natrinema; species Natrinema salaciae. The sequence goes on along the minus strand of NZ_FOFD01000001.1, from coordinate 270,785 downwards.
GTCTCGCGAGCGCGTCGGGTGGGTCGTCGTCGACGGGCGCGTCGAGTTCGACGCGGACGCGGAGGTCAACGATCGTATCGTTGAGTCCGGGCGAAATCCGCCGCACGTCGGCGTCGGCGATCGCGTCGACAGTCTCGATTCGCTTCACGATTCGAACTGCGCCGTCGGCGAGGTCACCGGTCGCGCCGAGCGGGACGCGCACGGTGAGCGTCGCGACGACGACACTGGGTTGTCGATCCATATGCCCCCGTCGAGAATCGAACTCGACGTTCGGGCCGCGGCCCGCGTGTTGGCCAGTACACCACGGGGGAGCGTGGCTCCCCGCGCCGTCGCGATCCCGCCGGCCGGTCGCCGAACTCACCTGGCAGGCGGAGGGGACGTCCCGAAAACCAGCCCGGTTGGCCATCCGGCCGAGCAGCGATCTACGCGGCGCGGACGGAGCCGATGCCGACCGGATTCGACCGAAGCGACCGGTTCGGATTCCGTCCACGAGCGCCGTCTCCGCCGCCGCGCCCGGAACCGGGCGCGGTCGCGGACGCGACGATCCACTTCGCGACCGGAGCGCGGCCGGCGAAGCGAATCTGGAGTGTGGTCGGAATCATCGGTCGGCGAACACCGATATCATTCGTCCGGGATGACATAACTGTTCTTCGGGTGTGGTTATCAATACCACGGCCTGCGGCCGGCTCGAGCACGACCTCGCTCGATAGCGACTCGGCTGCCGTGACGGGGCCAATATTCAAGGTCGCGTGTTCGAACTGTACTGATACCATGAACGAGTCGCAGGCGGTCGAGGTGGTGACTCGGTGAGCGACGACTCCCAGCAGCGCCAGATCCGCGTCGGCGAGACGGCCGACGGTGCCGACCTGAGACTGCCCGTGGTCGAACTGCTCACCGGGCGCGGGTTCGTCACCGGCAAGTCCGGTTCGGGGAAGTCGAACACCGCGTCGGTCATCGCCGAGGAACTGCTCGAGGCCGGCTATCCGCTCCTCATCGTCGACACGGACGGGGAGTACTACGGGCTCAAAGAGGAGTACGAGATGCTCCACGCCGGGGCGGACGAGGAGTGCGACATCCAGATCGGGCCGGAGCACGCCGAGCAGATGGCCTCGCTCGCGCTCGAGGAGAACGTCCCCGTCATTCTCGACGTCTCCGGCTACCTCGACGAGGACGTGGCCGACGAGTTGCTCAGAAAGATCGCCCGCCAGCTGTTCGTCAAGGAAAAGAAGCTCAAGAAGCCGTTTCTGCTGGTCGTCGAGGAGGTCCACGAGTATATTCCGGAGGGCGGCGGCGTCGGCGAGACCGGGAACCTGCTGATCAAGATCAGCAAGCGCGGCCGCAAACACGGCCTCGGGATTCTCGGTATCAGCCAGCGGCCGGCCGACGTCAAGAAGGACTTCATCACGCAGGCCAACTGGCTCGTCTGGCACCGCCTGACCTGGGACAACGACACGAAGGTCGTCGGGCGAATCATCGACACCGAGTACTCGGAGCTCGTCTCGGAGCTCGACGACGGACAGGCCTTCGTCCAGACGGACTGGACCGAAGTCGACGTCCGGAAGATCCAGTTCCGCCGGAAGCGAACCTTCGACGCCGGTGCGACGCCCGGCCTCGACGACTTCGAGCGGCCCGAACTCAAGTCCGTCTCCGACGCGCTGGTCGGCGATCTCCAGGAGATCTCCGAGCGCAAGGACCGGGAACGGGACCGGATCAACGAGCTCGAGGCCGAACTCGAGAAGAAGGAGACGCGGATCGAGACCCTGGAGGACGAGCTGTCCTCGGCCCGGGACGTCTCGAGCGCGGCCAGACAGATGGCCGACGCCCTGCAGAACACGGAGACGGTCCAGTCGCAGCTGCCCGGCTCCGACGAGGACCTGCGCCGGCTCCACGAGGAGATCGCCGACCTCGAGGCCGAGCGCGACGAGCTACGGGAGACGCTCGACGCACGCGACGACCGGATCGAGGCCCTCGAAGCGGCGCTCGAGTCCCGGACGGCGACGCTGAAACGAATCCGATCGGAGAACGACCAGTTGCGCGACGTCGTCCGCGAACTCCAGCGCGAGCAGCCCTACGCCGAGCGCGGCGGTGACGAGGGAGACGACGACGGGGCGTCCGGCGACGCCGAGACGCCGATCGTCCAGGCGGGCGGTGACGACATCGAATTCGGATACACGTCCGTCGACGAGGGCGACGCGGGGGAGGAAGCGGCGGCGGAGCCGGGATTCGTCGTCGCCGACGAGGAACGCGATATCGAGGAGCTTCTCGACGTCCCGTGGGTCGGTGATCGAGTTGCTCGCGCGTGCGATGGATCGCAGTGTTCGGTGGAAACCGCCGAAGCGATTCTGGCCGTGTTCGCGACGGACGGCCACCTCCGAACGGAGACCGTCGCCGCCCGGGTCGAGCGGTCGCGGGTCGCGGTCCAGAGTCTCCTGTCGGAGCTCCGAACGGCGGACCTTCTCGAGCGCTCGGGCGAACGGACGTACGCGTTACACGCGGACGTTCGGGCGGCGCTGTCTGACTCGGCGGCCGAACGCGACGCGAACCGGGCGGACTGAGTCGCGTTCGGGCCCCGACCGCGCTCGGCTACCGTCGAAGGCGGTCGCCGACCGCCTCGATCGACGAGGGGTCAATCCCCTGGTGAACCGGCAGCCCGACGACCTCCTGTGAGTATCGGATCGCGGTCTCGTACGCGTCGCTCTCGCGAACGGACTCGCGGAGTATCGGCCAGGTGTGAGCGCCGACGACGCCGCAGTCCTCGAGTTCCGCGAGGAACGCCGCCGGCTCGCTCGCGCGGACGGGGAACTCGTAGGGACTGATCCCCGCCGGCAGCGCCTCGTAGAACGGCGACAGGTCGTCGCGGCTGTCGAGCACGCGCCGCCAGGCCCGAAAGTTCTCCCGGCGCGCGGTCCGGATCCCGACCAGGTCGGCGGCGTCGACGACGATCCCGGAAATCTTCGACATGGGGGTTTTGGCCGCCTCGTATCGGCCGACCGGATCCACGGACCACGAGTCGTCGGGCCCGTCGTCGAGCAACGCCTCGACCGATTGATGAAGCGACTGACTGGTCTCGAGGACGGACTCGGCCAGCGAGGTGACCACGAACCGGCAGTCGGTCGCGGCGACGCGGTCCGATCTGCCGGCCAGCGACGACGGGACGAACCGCTCGCGGAGTTCCTCGTCGGCACAGTAGAGTAACGCGCCGTCAGGGACCGGGAGCAGTTTCCGCAGGGTCGTGATCCCGAGGTCGCCGTGGGTCCCCAGCAGCGTTCCGTCGTGGACGCTGAGCGGCGAGTGGGCGTTGTCGTCGATGTGGTAACAGTCGTACTCGTCGGTCAGGGCGGCGAGTCGCTCGAGGCCGGGCTGTGGGAAGCCGAAGTAGTTGACCGACATGATGGCGACGGTGTCGTCGTCGATCCGGTCCTCGAGATCGGCGAAGTCCGGCGCGAGCGACTCGTCGATGGCGTAGAACCGCGACTCGAGCCCGAGTTCGTAGAGCGGTTCGACGACGGCGGGCGAGAGATAGGATGGGACGATGACGTTCCCGCCAGCGTCGACGACGCCGGCGAGGCCGTCCCGGAGCGCGACCTTCCCGGCGCCGTAGTAAGTGGTCCGCACGTCGGGGGCGTGTCGGTCGACGAACGCGTCGATACCCGTCCCCGACCGCGAGAACGAGGTGTCGAACACGGAAGGGGTTGCACTGATCATCGTTCGGATCCGCGCGAGGAATTTATCGGTGGCGCGACGGTCATCGACGTGAGAGGGCACCGAGCGACCCCTTAGTGATAGGGGTGATACCGGGCGCCGACCGCGAGTCAACAACTCCTTACACGCCCCGGCTGCTGGTGACAGTCACACCATCTGAACCGCTATCCCAACCGTACAGCCGCCAGCACGAGCTTACAGTCGGCCAGCGGTTACATAACAAAGCACGGGCGAACGGACAACGCGTCTATGGCAGGTTCGACTGACGAAGGGAACCTTCGTCTGCTCGTCGTTGGGCTGGATGCCGGCTGTCGGCCGGTGCTCGAGCCGCTGTTCGAGTCGGACGAGCTTCCGACGCTCGAGCGGCTGTTCGAAGCGGGGACTGCGGGACCGCTCGAGTCCCAGATTCCGCCGTGGACCGCGAGCGCGTGGCCGTCTCTCTACACCGGCAAGAACCCGGGCAAGCACGGCGTCTACGATTTTCTCTCGTTCGATGGCTACGACTGGGACGTGGTCAACGCGACCCACGTCCGGGAGCGGCCGGTCTGGGAGCTGTTAAGCGACCGCGGGTTCACGAGCGTCGTCGTCAACGTGCCCGTGACCCATCCCGCACGGGAGTTCGACGGCGCGTTGATCCCCGGGCTGACCGCCCCGGAGGACCCGAGCTGTCACCCGGAGGGGGTCCTCGAGGACGTGAAGCTGGCGTGTGGCGGCGACTACTGGCTCTACCCCCAGAGCGGGCCGAAGCCGGACCGGTCGATCGAGGGGTACGAACGGACGGTCGAGCTCCGGGGATCGGCGTTTCGCTATCTCGCCCGGCGGTTCGACCCAGAGTTCGGGTTCGTCCAGTTCCAGCAGACCGACTCGGTGTTCCACGAGCGACCCGGCGACAAGCGGGCGATCGAGGCGGTTTACCGCGAGGTCGACCGACAGCTCGCGGAAACGCTCGAGCGGACCAACCCCGAAAACGTCCTGATCGTCAGCGACCACGGCATGGGGAAAGTGACCGGCGACGAGTTCCGAGTAAACGAGTTCCTCCGGGACGAGGGGTACGTGACCGGCCGGAGCGGCGGCGCGGGGATGCCGAACTGGTCGCGGTCCTGGGAGAACGACCTCCTCGAGGGTGCCGAGGCCGGCGATCACGAGCCGAGCCCGCTCGAGCGGGCGATGAACCTCGCCGCGACCGTCGGGCTCACGACCCAGCGCATCGCGGGAGCGCTCGACCGCGTCGGCCTGAAGGAGCCGATCGGCAGACGCGTGCCCAACGATATGATCCGCGCGGCGAGCGAGCAGGTCGACTTTCCGGAATCGCGAGCGTACGTCCGCTCGAAGAGCGAACTCGGCGTCCGGATCAATCTCGAGGGCCGCGAGCCCGACGGACGGGTCCCAACCGGGGCGTACGAGACCGTTCGCGAGGAGCTCATCGAGGCGCTATCGGCCGTTCGAACGCCCGAGGGCGACCCGATGTTCGAGGCGGTCGAGCCCAGGGAGACCTACTTCGAGGGACCGCACGTCGACGAGGCACCCGACATCGTGACGGTTCCCGCCGGTTTCGACAACGCGATCGTCGCCGACCTCGGGAAGCCGCGGTTCGGCGAGCCGATGGAGCCCTGGAACCACAAACCGACCGGCGTCGTCGCCGCCACCGGACCGGCCTTCGACCACGCCGCCTCGCTCGAGGACGCGACGATATTCGACGTGGCACCGACGATCTGCTCGCTGTTCGACGTGCCGATCGACGAGGCGATGGACGGCGAGCCGCTCCCGATCGTCGACGGGAGCGAGGAGCGGGCGTACCCGGCGTACGATCCAACCCCGATCACGGCGACCGACGACGAAGTCGTCGAAGACCGACTCTCCGACCTCGGGTACCTATGAGTATCGACATACGCACCCTCGACCCGCGAACCGACGCCGACGAGTGGAACAGATACGTCGACCGATCCGACGGCGCGAACCCGTTCTTCCGGGCCGAGGCGCTCCGGTTGCAGGCCGAGGACACCGGCACCACGCTGCACTTGCTCGCGGGATTCAAAGGGCAGGAACCGGTCGGGATCTTTCCCGTCTTCGAGTACACCAGGGGACCGGTCACCGGGGCCTTTTCGCCGGCTCCCCACTCGTGGGTGAGTTACCTCGGTCCCGCGCTGCTCAACGTCGGCAAGCTCAAACAGCGGAAGGCGGATCGCCGGATCAAGCGGTTCGTCGAGGGCTGTCTCGAGTGGATCGACGACGAACTGTCGCCGCTGTACAGCAAGTTCGTCACCGCGGGGTTCGACGACATCCGTCCGTTCGCCTGGAACGACCACGACGTCGAACTCGGCTACACGTACATCGTCGACCTCGAGGGGTCCGAAGACGAGCTGTTGAAGCGGTTCAGCAGCGACGCGCGGAGCAACATCCGCAACGCCGACGAGGACGACTACGTGATCGAGGAGGGCGACACCGACGACGTCGAACGCATCGTCGACAAGGTCCGAGAGCGCTACGAGAGCCAGGGCCGGCCGTTCCAGTTGAGCACCAGCTTCGCCCGGTCGCTGCACGAGACCCTCCCCGACGGAGCGCTCCGGCCGTACGTCTGCCGCGTCGACGGCGAGTTCCTCGGTGGCATTCTGGTCGTCGAGTCCGATCGGACGCGGTACCGGTGGCAGGGCGGCGTCAAGCCGGACGTCGACGTCGACATCGCGATCAACGACCTGCTGGACTGGCACGTCATGCGCGACGGCCTCCACGGCGATATCGACGAGTACGACCTCGTCGGAGCCGGCGTCCCCAGCATCAACCGGTACAAGGCGAAGTTCAACCCGCGCCTCGAGCTCCACTACGAGATCACGGCCGGCGCGTTCGGGATCGACCTCCTGGTCGATCAGTATCAGAAACACCGGTAGCGCGTCACGGATTCTCCGCGTCGTTCGTATCGGACAGCGGACAGGTGTGCGTCTCGAGTCGCACTCCAGACGCGGACGATCTTCGCGGAGAAAAACGGATCGGCCGTCGCACACCCCCGCTCTTCTCACTCGGAACCGGACTCGAGCCCCTCGAGAACACCGCCGGAAACCGGACAGCCACAGGGGCTCGCTTCGTGGGTCGTCGGGCCGTAGCTCACGACCAGCGCGACGGGCGTCTCACAGCGCGGGCACTGGACCGGCCGTCGGCGGATCGCCGAGCGGTTCGACGCGATGGAGTCGGCCTCAAGCGTCAGTTCGTCGGCGGCCGACGGCTCGTCACCGGGAACGGAGTCGTCGTCGCTCATCCGTCCCTCCGCGTTCGGCCGCCGGTCGGCCGTCGGCGCGGCCGCTCGAGTCGCGTCCGCGTTCGGGTGCGATACTGTCGTCGTGCGAGACGTTTATGTCTCGGTAGGAGTAAGCGAAACATGGCTTGCAAACGGGTCGCGTTTGGAAGCCAGCCTCGGGTGGTCACAGCACCCGGGGCATTTCGACGCATGCCCTCACTGGAGCCGGCTTCCGGCTAAATATTCTAGCGTATATACCTTATACCTAATGGAAATTGTGCGATGACAAGCGCCGCGTCTCTCGAAACCGACGACGCGCTCGTCTCGTCCACACCCGTCCGCATCCGCTCGGTCGGCCCATCGCCGCGGCTCCCGGCCCCGTCTCTGCGGATCGATGCCGCTCGAGAACGGACGGAGATCAACGCGAGGGCGTCGCCGCCGCGAGGGAGGTCGCCGGTTACTCGCCGATTCGGTACTTCGACTGCCGGGCGTCCTCGAGACAGGCGCGGCTGGTCACGAGTCCGTGGTCCTCGAGTTTCCCCAGCGCGTAGCGGACGGTCCGCGGGCAGAGCCGGGATTCGGTCGCGATCCCCTCCTGAGTCAGCGGCGCTTCGTACTCGAGGACCTTGTAGACGAGTTTCGCGCTGGGCGGGAGGTCGCCGAGCGAGTCGTCGTCGGTCGCGGTGCCGGCCATGTCGGTTGCGGTATCGGCTGTGTCGGTCGCGGTGTCGGCCCCGTCGTCGGTTTGCTCCGCTTCGGCGGCCTCGGTATCCGGTTCCGTCGTGCTCATGGGTCCCACTCGTTGCGTTCGTCGGTCACTGCGCTCGAGGGGGCGAGCCGCGGCGTGCGGGGCGATGCGCCACCGTCGATCGCGGCGCGCCAGCCGAAACCCGACGCGTCGACCGGCCGCGCGGCGATTCCGTCGCCTCCCGGATCGTGGGGGTCGAACGGGAACTGTCGCTGTGTCCGTAGCATTCTCACTCGAGCGTATCCGCGTGAGTCACATATACGGCCCCGACAGTTCAAATCGACAGGGAGCAACTAACGACGGATCGGACCCGCGTCGTCGCCGCTCCGTCGCGGGTAGTGCCATCGAACGCTGCCTCGACGGGCGACCGACGCGACGACGGCGGGGCCGGGCTGCCAGCACACCGACGGTAACCCGTGCATAGTAAGGCGACCGCCGCCATCAGGTGGAACCATGTTCGGAACCAGCGGTATTCGCGGTCGGGTCGGCGACGAGGTGACGGCGGAGCTGGCGCTGTCGGTCGGTCGAGCGGTCGCCTCGGAGGGACACGATCGGGTCGTCGTCGGTCGCGACGTCCGCGAGAGCGGCTCCATGCTCGTCGACGCGATCGGCGCGGGACTGCGCGAGTGCGGCGCGGACGTTGTCACGGTCGGCGTCGAGTCGACGCCGACGATCGCTCGAGCGATCGCCCACCTCGACGCCGACGCGGGGGTCGTGGTGACCGCCTCGCACAACCCGGCGGAAGACAACGGGATCAAACTCTGGACCCCGTCGGGGAAGGCCTTCGGGCCCGAGAAGCGCAAGGCGATCGAGCGACGGGTCCGCGAGGACGACTTCGAGCTGGCCGCGTGGGACGGCGTCGGCGACCGAACCGGTCGCGATGGCGTGCGGGACCACCACGCCGACGCGCTCCGGAAGGCGGTCTCGCTCGAGCGGTCCCCGAGCGTCGTCGTGGACGTCGGCAACGGTGCCGGCGGCATCACGGCGGCGGTGCTCGACGACCTCGGCTGTCGGGTCCGCACCCTCAACGGGCAGCGGGACGGCTCCTTCCCCGGCCGACCGAGCGAACCGACCGAAGAGACCCTCGAGACGCTCTCGACGCTGGTCGCGGGGACGGACGCCGAGCTCGGGATCGCCCACGACGGCGACGCCGATCGCATGGTGGCGGTCGACGAAACCGGAACGTTCGTCCCGAAAGACGCGTTGCTCGCGCTGTTCGCTCGAGCGGCGGCGGGGGAGGGGGACCGCGTCGCCGCCCCCGTCGATACGAGTCTCGCCGTCGACGACGCGCTGGCGGCGGTCGGGGCGTCGCTGACTCGGACGCGGGTCGGGGACGTCTACGTCGCGGAGCGGACGACCGAGTCCGACGTCGTCTTCGGCGGCGAGCCGAGCGGTGCCTGGATCTGGCCCGAGGAGACCCGTTGTCCGGACGGCCCGCTCGCGGCCTGTAAACTGGTCGAACTGGTCGCCGGGCGGGGGGCGCTGGCGGCACTCGTCGCGGAGATCGAAGGGTATCCGATTCGGCGAACGTCGATCGAAGTCGAAGACAAGCGGGCCGTCATGGCCGAGGTCAGCGAACGCGTGAGCGAACGATACGACGATATCGACACGCTCGACGGCGTCAGAGTCGGGACCGAAGCCGGGTGGTTTCTGCTCCGTGCGAGCGGCACGCAGCCGTTGATCCGGGTTACCGCGGAGGCGAGATCGGCGTCAGACGCCGACGAGTTGTTCGAGACCGCACGGACGATGGTTTCCGAGACCGTTGGGACGGACGCCTGAGACGACGTCGCGGATCCAGTCGAGCGGATCCGTCGGGGGAGCGGCGCGTGAACGCGTCCGTCGGGGCGGGGTGCAGTGTGGCCAACCTGCTATCTGACTTCCTTGGGAATGAAATCGGACGTCTTCATTTCACGGTACGTCGCACAGTCGGGACAGGCGTGGACGACGTCGCGGTTGTCGCCGAAGACGCGGGCGAACTGGCGAGTCACCTGATTGCCACAGTTGACACAGCGGGGGGCAGTCGTTTGCTGGCCGGACGTCATGGGCGTCCACTTCGCGGATGGATCCGTCGACATCAACAACCCGTAGCCACAGAACGGTATTTACTATGGGCCGCATAATCGAACCGACGCGCGGTAGTCGGATATTTCGGTCGCGATTAACACGTTCCAAAGACAGTCAGCCTCTCGAGAGTGTCGGCGGCTCGTCGGGGAGAAATACGATATTTCGCGGCGGTAATAGATGTTTAACGGGGTCGAACGCCCGGCGGTTCGGCCGCGCCGACTGCCGCCTACTGTGATCGACGACCGGCACCGCGGACGGCCGGTCGAACCGGAGCGAGTTCGGCGACGGTCGCGACGCCGACCCCACCCGCGGCGGGCCGGGCGGGCGACGGATCGGTCGCCGCCGACCGGTCGGTGTAACAGCCGTATAATTATTCGGCGAATCGAGGTACGTCGTCGTGATGAAAGCGATCGTTCTCGCAGCAGGTGAAGGCACGCGGATCAGACCGCTCTCCGAGTCCCGCCCGAAGCCGATGCTTCCCGTCGGCGACCGACCGCTCGCCGCACACGCGGTCGACGCCGCCGTCGACGCCGGGGCCGACGAGATCGTCCTCGTCGTCGGCTACGAGAGTGAGACGGTCCGGGAGTACTTCGGTGCCGAACGCCGGGGCGTGCCGGTCTCGTACGCCGTCCAGACCGAGCAGGCGGGGACGGCCCACGCCGTCGACAGCGCCCGCGACCACATCGACGGCCCGTTCGCCGTCCTGAACGGCGACAACCTGTACGATCCGGCCGCGATCGACCGCCTGTTCGCCGAGTGTCCGGCGGTCTGTGCCGCCACGGTGGCGTCCCCCAGTAACTACGGCGTCCTCAGCACGACCGACGGCACCGTCACCGACATCGTCGAGAAGCCCGACGATCCACCGACGACCCTCGCGAACGCCGGCGCGTACGCCTTCCCCGCCGAGGCCCGGGAGTGGCTCGAGGTTCCGCAGAGCGATCGAGGTGAACGCGAGATCACGGACGTGCTCGCGCGGCTCGTCGAGCGGTACGCGGTCACCCCCGTGACGCTCGAGCGGTGGCTCGACGTCGGTCGCCCCTGGGAGCTGCTCGACGCGAACGAGTGGAAGCTCGGCGAACTCGAGCGGCGGCTCGACGGCGACGTGAGCGATGCGGCCCACCTCGAGGGACGCGTGGTCGTCGAAGACGGGGCGACGGTGCGGCCGGGCGTCGTGATCGAGGGGCCGGTACTGATTCGGGAGGGAGCGACCGTCGGGCCGAACGCATCCGTTCGCGGGGCGACGCTGATCGGTGCGGACGTCTCGATCGGAACTGGCGCTGACGTGAAAAACAGCGTCCTCTCGCGGGGCACGTCGGTCGGGAAGCTCTCGTCGGTCGCGGAGAGCGTCCTCGGGCGGAACGTCGACATCGGGGCGGGGACGAACGTGGCGACCCGTCGGCGCGACGACGCCGAGGTCGAGGTCACCGTCAAAGGCGAGCGACGCTCGACGGGCCGACGAACGTTCGGCGTCGTCGCCGGTGACGAGGTCCGGACGGGCGTCGACGCGACGCTGACGCCGGGCCTGAAGCTCGACACCGGTGTGACGACGGAGCCCGGCGAAACGGTCGAACGGGACCGATAACCGCGACGCCGTCCGACGAGTGTCGCGCTCTCGAGCGGCGACCGGTCCAGTCAACGAGGCGAGATACCGTAGTGATCAGGTGTGGCCTTTATACTATGTCGAACACCTAGTCTAACTGGAGGGTATCGGTCGATACCCGCGAGTCCGGTGACGAAGTCTCCGCGACTCGATCGCACAGTGACCCTCCACGTTCGATTCCGACATCGGTCGAGTACGGGTCGCCACTACCGATGCCGTGCGGATACGAGGCTACGGGGGTGGTCTCGCGTCCTGCGGCCTCGAGGACCCCTACTCGGGTCCGATCGTTCGTGCCAGAATTTTACACGACCCCGATAGCCGCCGGTTCGTCGCGATTCACGGCGCAAACGGCCGCCTGCCGAGACCGTCGACGGCCTACTCGACCGTGACGCTCTTGGCCAGGTTCCGCGGTTTGTCGATCGGGCGACCGAGGAGGTCCGCGGCGTAGTAGGAGACGAGCTGGAGCTGGACGTTCGCGAGCAGCCCCGCGAGTTCGGGGTCGGTGTCGGGAATCGCGAGGTGCTCGTCGGCGGTTTCGACGGCCGGGTGGCCGTCGGGACAGACCGCGATCACGGGCGCGCCGCGGGTCTGTGCCTCCTCCGCGTTTTTCAGCGTCTTCTCGTCTTCCTGTCCGGTGAAGATGGCGAACACCGGCGTCTCGGGCGTGACGAGCGCCAGCGGCCCGTGTTTGAGCTCACCGGAGGCGAAGCCTTCGGCGTGTTCGTACGTGATCTCCTTGAACTTCAGCGCGCCCTCGAGCGCCACGGGGAATCCGAGGCCGCGGCCGATGAAGAAGTACGACTGGCTGTCGCGGTACCGCTCGGCGATCGTCTCGGCGTCCGACTCGTCGAGCAACGCGTCGATGTCGGTGGGCATCGACTCGAGGGCCGGCAACAGCGACTCGAGGTCGGCCGGCGGCCCGTTCCGCAGGTCGCCGGCGATGCGCTGGCCCAGCAGCGCGAGCATGACGGCCTGCGAGGAGAACGTCTTCGTCGCGGCGACGCCGATCTCCGGCCCGGCGCGGATGAAGAGGGTGTCGTCGGCCTCGCGGGCGGCCGTCGACCCGACGACGTTCGTCACCGTGAGCGTGCGAGCGCCCTCGGCGTCGGCCCGCCGGAGCGCGTTGAGGGTGTCGGCCGTTTCGCCGCTCTGGGTGACCGCGATCACCAGGGTGTCGTCGTCGATCGGCGGCGCGGAGACGCTGTACTCGTTGGCCAGAAGCGCCGTCGACTGCACCCCCGCCTGGTTCAGCGTGAGCGAGCCGTACAGCGCGGCGTGATACGAGGTCCCGCAGGCGACGAACTGGACGCTGTCGACGTTCTCGAAGGTCCCGGGTTCGAAGTCGGAGAGCGCGATCCGTTCGGTCGTGGAATCGACCCGACCCTCGATCGCCTGGGCCAGCGACGTCGGCTGCTCGTTGATCTCCTTGAGCATGAAGTGGTCGTACTCGCCCTTGCCCGCCTGCTCGGGGTCCCATTCCACCGTCTCGGACGGCCGCGTGATCGGGTTACCCTCGAGGTCGGTGAACTCGACGCCATCCTCGTCGACGACGACGACGTCCCCGTCTTCGAGGTAGACGACGCTGTCGGTGTACTCGAGGAACGCCGGCACGTCGCTCGCGAGGAAGTACTCGCCGTCCTCCATGCCGACGACGAGCGGGGAGCCCTGCCGGGCCGCGTAGAGGACGTGCTCGCCGGAGACCATCGCGGTGACGGCGTAGCTGCCCTCGAGTTCGTCGATCGCTCGCCGGAACGCCGTCTCGCTGTCGCATCCCGCGTCGAGGTGGTACTGGACGAGGTGCGGGATGACCTCGGTGTCGGTGTCGCTCGTGAACTCGTAGCCGGTCGCCGCCAGCCGCTCCCTGAGTTCGGCGTAGTTCTCGATGATCCCGTTGTGGACGACCGCGACGTCCTCGCTCTCGTCCGTGTGGGGGTGGGCGTTCGCGTCGGTCGGCGGCCCGTGGGTGCTCCAGCGAGTGTGTCCGATCCCGACCTCGCCGTGGAGCGGTTCGCCGATCGAGTCTTTCAGCTCTTCGACCTTCCCGGAGCGTTTTTGCACGTCGATCCCGGAGCCGTTCTGGACTGCGACGCCGGCCGAGTCGTAGCCGCGGTACTCGAGGTTCTCCAGGCCCGTCAGCAACGGTTCGAGCGCGTTTCCGTCGCCGACGCGACCGATGATTCCACACATCGGCTACTCACCGATCGGCGGGCCGTTCGGTGCGGTCGTGCGGCCCGGTCACGGTTTCGGTTTCCGCCGACGCGCCGTCGGCTCGACTGTTCCCCGAGAGCGGTGAGAGACACGGCCTGATGTACTGCTGATCCATAGCGGGTGTTCGAGATGGCGGACGGTACGCAACCATGAGCGGAATGCAAACCTCCCGAACCCATTACTATAGACGGACTACTGAACGCTGTAGCCCTCGGGTACTCAGCCGCTGGCCGCCGACGATCGTTGGCTCGCGTCCCGCGGCCCGACTCCCGTTGGCTCCGTCTTCGAAAACGAACCCTCGATTAGTGCCGCTGTATCGTCGGTTTTCCACAGACACGCGGATCTGGCGGAAAAGTACGCCGAACGAACAGTCGACCCGCGCTCGAGTACGGAGCGCCGAACGGCCCGTATCGGCAGCCAACCGCCGGTAGGGTACGTCAACGAGTGATCGTGAGCGCGTCGTCCCAGTTCGGGGCGGTCGCCCGTCGAATCGACCCGCAGCGCGGACGGCGGCGGTCGTAGAACGTGTGTGATATCAGATATGAAGCGGCGCGACACGGACCAAACCACCACACCTTTTGCGGTGGGGCGGAAAGGGCGCGTATGGGTTTTGGTAGCTACGACGAATCAGAACAACAGGAGCAGACGACCGACGACGAGGACGTCGAAGCGGTCAACGTCCACGAAAACGATCATCACGGTGAGATGTCGTTCGAATCCGACGTCTCGACGGACGAGCTGGTCGACCAGCTCGGCTCGATGAAGGACGACGACGACGAGTAACCCGCCGCCGAGCGGCCGGATCGAGACGGGGGGCACGCTCGATCGACGCCGGCACGGGACGACGGACGACCCGATCGCCGATTCGATTTTTCTCTCGCGTTCACCGACGGCCGTCGAGGCGATGGCTTCCCCCACCGAACGGAGACCCGATCCAGACGCGGCGGGAACCGACTCGAGCCGCCGATACGGAGCCGGAGACAACTCGAGCCGCCGATACGGAGCCGGAGACGACTCGAGCCCCTGGTGACTCGGCTCAGGAAAGGGTCGACGTGCAGAGTTCGCCGATCGCGCGCCGCAGTCGCTGGGACACAGCCGACTTCGAGACGTCGAGCCGGTCCGCGAGTTCGTCCTGGGAGATGCCGCGCGGAACGTCGAAGTACCCCTCCTCGTGGGCCACTGCGAGCAGTTCCTGTTGTTTGTCGGTCAGGGCGACGACGCCGTCGTCGTCGTCGTCGGAGATGCGGAGGTGGTCGACTGTGACCGAGATATCGCGCTCGCGACAGACGTCGTTGAACGCGACGAGTCGTTCCCGGTCGGGGAAGCGAAGCTGGACGAGCCACCCGTCTCGAGCGGCGGAGAGCTCGAGCAGGCGGCCGCCGACGCGGGCGGTTTCGGCGACGAACGTCGTCGCGCGGTCGGTGAGCGTGACCCGATAGACCCGTCGGTCGGGATAGCGATCGACGAGCACCGGATCGGTGACGGTCGGGTCCGTCTCGAGGGCGGTTTCGAAGCCCTCGAAGGCGGTTCCCTGGACGGTGAGAAAGACGAACGTGCGGTCCGGTTCGACGGTCGTCCAGTAGTCGGGCTCGACGGAGACGTCCGGTGCGTTCCGGAGGGTCGGCTGCAGGAACAGGTCCGGGTGATCGAGTCGAAGCTGGGCGACGATCCCGCCTTCGGCCCGTGACCGAACGCCGGTCGCGCGGTCGGCGCTGGCATCGGTTACGCCCTCGGCCTCCGCCAGTTCGTCGGTATCGGCGGTGTCGATGCTCACGGGACCATCCGCCATCCGGGGAGATGGCCGTCGTAATTTCGTGTTACCGCGAACGCACTCATCGAATGCCACATTAGATGCCGAGTACATGGTCGTGGACGCTATACACGGAATCGACCCCGCGGCTGCGCCGAATACCTATTCATCTATCACCCCACTGTCGTCATCGCGCGCATCGGGAAAGACCGAATTACCCGAGCGTTTCACCGGGTAACAGTGAGCTACCCGACGGCGAGCGGCTCAGTCGCCGGTCGATCCGTCGAACAACAGCTCGAACAGCTTGCGCTCGGCCGTCCGGAGGTGGCGGCTGAACGTCGGCTGGGAGATCCCGAGCGACTCGGCGACCTCCTCACCCGTGTGTTCGCGCGGCCACTCGAAGAAGCCGCCGTAGTACGCCGCCTCGAGCGTCCGCCGCTGTTGGTCCGTGAGTTCGTCGATCAGCGCATCGACGACTCGTGCCGAGCGCGGCGATCGGTCTCGTTCCCGGCGGGCGAGCAGTTCCGTCCCCGGGTGGACCCGCTCGAGCGCCTGCACGAACGGCCGAACGCCGATCGGATCGCCGAGGTCGATCGCGAGCCTGGTCCGTTCGTCGACCGGCGTGACCGAGCGGAGCACGCCGCCGTGGTCCGCGACCGTCCGCGCGATGGGGGGAGCCGTCGCCGCGGGGAGGACGATCTCGAGGACGGGATCACCGTTCTCCTGGCCGACGATCGAGACCGAGTCGACCGCCGGGAGTGACTCGATCGGAGCGCGGACGGCGGCCGATTCGGCCGCCGCGACCGAACAGAACACCGTCGACCCGCCCGACGACCGGGGGACCACGGCTCGCACGTCGAGGCGCTCCCCGAGTCGGTGCGCGATCGCGGACAGCGGTTCCGCGTCGTCCCGACAGACGACCTCGAGTTCGGTGACCCGATCGGCGAGCAACGCCGCTTTCGTCCGAAGTGCGCCGATCGCGCTGCCAGCGATCGACGCGAGGTGAGTGCAGACCCGCCGCGTCCGCTCGTCGAACGCCGACGGTCGCCCCGCGTACACGGTCAGCGTGCCGTGGTGGAACGCTCCGGACGAGATCGGGACGCTCAGCGCCGATCGGAAGCCGCGTTCGAGAAGGCGGCGACGCCACGTCCGGCCCGCTTCAGCGGCATCGCCGCGGGCGGTCTCGCTCGTCGCGAGGTCCTGGATCAGGGCTGGTTCGCGAGTCGCGGCCGCGGTCCCCGCCGGCGCACCGACGTCCGGTCCGAGCGGAACCGTCGTCGACTCGAGGAACTCGCCGTCGCGACCGGCCCACGTCGTCGGCTCGAGGGTCTCGGGACCGTCGTCCGCGCGGCCGACCCAGGCGAGTTCGATGCCGTCGTCGGACTCGAGGGCTCCCAGCGAGACGGCCGCCTCGCAGAGCCGTCGCTCGACGTCTTCGCGCGTGTCTGCGCGCAGCATCGACCGTTCGGTCTCCCGGAGCCGTTCCGCCCGCTCCGCCACGGTCTGCAGCCGCGATCGATCGTGTCGGCACGCCCGCAGGTCGTCGGCGCGCTCGAGGGACTCGAGCGCGACCGCGCCGGCGTCCGACAAGGCGTCGATCGGATCGAGATCGAGCCCGCCGAAGGCCATCGGCTCCGTGCTGGTCGCGAGGACGACGCCTCGACCCGCGACCGGGACGGCCAGAACCCGTTCGGCGCGGACTCCGGTTCGCGCGAGCACGTCGGCGAACGCCGATCGATCGAAGACGGTCGGCCTCCCTCCCTCGAGAAGATCGGACAGCGGGGTCCCGTCGGGGTCGATCGACAGGGGCTCGATCGACGGCCCAGCGTCGGGGCTACGGGCGGGCTGAGCGTCGGAGGCGCGGTCCGTAGCCGTCGAGACGGCCGCCGGGCGAAGCCGGTCCGCATCCCCGTGGTACCAGACGGCGACGTCGGCGCTCGCGAACTCGCGGATCGCATCGACGACGGCCTCGCGAACGGCGACCGGTGTGTCGGCACGGCGGAGGGCCGCGACGGTTCGCCGGACCACCGGCAGCGCGGCTCTCGGGCCGTTGCGTCCGTCCCGGACGACGCAGAGCGTTCGATCCGGACCCGGCAGCGGAATCGCGACCACGTCGACCGGGACCGGCGCGCCGTCCCGGTCGGGCTCGAGCGTCCCCGAAACGGGGTCCATCCACCTGACGACCGCCGATCGGGCCCGCTCTCGAACCGCCGCCGCGAGTTCGTCGTCGAACAGGTCCGCGACGTCCCGACCGACGAGCGCGTCCGCACCGGCGAGCTCCAGCAGGGCCGGGTTCGCCAGCCGAACGGTCGACCCCTCGAGCACGGCGAGTCCGTCGTCCAGCGCGTCGACGACGGACTCGAGGAGGGCGAGGCGATCGCGGTCCCCCGCGGCTGGCGACGCCGCGTCCTCGGGCGTGCGTTCCCTCGCCCAGATCGAAACACCGTCGTCGCCGGGATGCACGGCGATCGCGAGGCGTCCCTCGATCGAGGGGACGGTCGTCTCGGTTTCGACGACCGAGTCGGTCGTTTCGGCCTCGCGAACGCTGTCGGCGATCGTCCCGCCGAGATTTGGGGGGAGGAGCTCCCAGACGACTGCGCCCGTCGGAACGCCGTCGTCACTCGACCGATCGATACCGGGTACCAGGCGAATCGCCGCCTCGTTGGCGTACTGCAGTTCGCCGCGCGGACCGATCGCGAAAAACGGGGCAGCGAGCCGATCGAGTCCCGCCCGAGCGCCGTCGCCGACGGCGTCGGCCGTCGCCGACGGGACGCCGGTTCGAGTGACGACGATCCCGTCGACGGCCGGGTCCTCGAGTCGATTGGTGCAGGCGAGTTCCGAGACGTGCCAGGTGCCGTCGGCGTGACCGAGCCGGAGGGTGAGGCGTTCGGTCGTCCCGACGGGGGCCGCGGCGACGGACGCGAGCGCCTCGCGGGCGGCGTCGCGATCGTCCGGGTGGACGAGCCGGGTGATCGTCGTTCGCTCGAGTTCGGTCGGCGTGTACCCCATCCGGGACTCGACGGCTGGACTCGCGTACTCGACGCCGCCGTCGGCGTCGAGGACCCAGACGATCGCCGCGGCGTGCTCGAGGATCGACCGATACCTGTGGGCCGGTCGCGACGCGGCCAGCCGGTATCGCTCTCGCTCGGCGGCGGTCTCGACGCGGGCGGTCAGCACCGTCGCGGACTCGTCGCGGTCGACGACGTCGCTCGCCCCGGCCGCGAGCGCTCGATCGGCCTCCCCACCGTCGACCACGGCGACGATCGGGCGGTCGTCCGCCCGGGCTGCGAGCCGCTCGACTAGCGACTCCCCCGAGCCCGATCGCTCGTCCGGCGCGACGAACGGGCAGACGAGACAGTGCACCTCGCGATCGGTGAGTCGCTCCAGCGCACCCTCGAGCGTTCGCTCTCGGAGCAGTGTGGCACCATCGAATCCCGTCGCGAGGGCGTCCATCGCGTCGTCGACCGGCTCGGTGTCGCCGACGACGAGCACGCACGGCGCGTCGTCGACGACGGTCACAGTGCCGTCGCTCACCGGCCGTGCACCTCCGGCACCCACACGCGGTCGACCGGTAGCGTCGGCCACGGTCGGCCGTCCGCCGAGTCGGCGGCCGGTCCGACGATGACGCGAGCGAAACGAGCGGCCACGATAGCGGCTGGATCGGACGCACGTCGGTTAAGTATCGCTCTCGTACGCGGGCGTAACACGGGATTGGGAATCCGCGGGACCAGCACCGCGATCCGTCAGGACCGGTCGCGGACGGTGAGGACCGGAACCGGCGCGTTCCGAACGATTTCCTCGGCGACGCTGCCGGAGATCAGGTGGTCCAGACCGGATCGGCCGGCCGTTCCGACGATGATCATATCGACGGCGTTCGTCTCCGCGAAGTCGACGACCTGCTCCTGTGGGACGCCGTGGCGAATGTCCGTCGTCACGTCGACGCCGTCCCGTTCCGCCGCTTCTTTGGTTCGTTCCGCGGCCGTCACGGCCTCGTCCTCCGGATCTGACCGCAGTTTGTCCTGTTTGTTCGCTGCCTGCGGACCGTCCTCCGAAACGGACAGCACGTGCAGGGTCGCACCGAGTTCGCTCGCGAGTTCGATACCGTGATCGGCCGCCCGCTCGGCGGCGTCGCTCCCGTCGGTCGCGAGAAGCAAATCCTGATGCATCGTTCGCGTACTCGTTCGGGCGACACCAGCATACATCCCGGACCTGCCGTTGCCTGCCGGCGATCGGCCCAACACCGACATCAAAAGACGACGGTCCAACGATGGTCGCAGCTCCGACACTCGAACTGCCGTTTCAGCCCCGCTTCGGTCACGGATCTGTCGGTCACTTCACCGTCCTCTTCGAGACAGTTCGGGCAGCGGTATCGGCTCACGACCCGACACCTACAGACGGCAGCATATAAAAACGCCCCCATAACAGTTTGGATTAATAGTGTTTCGTCCCGGACATAACGGGAGCACCCGTCGACCACGTCGGTCGACTGTGTCCGTCGATCGCTCGGTCGGCATCGGGAGACGCCGACCGCTGGTTCCGGAGTCGGCTCCGATCCCGCGCCGG
Source organism: Natrinema salaciae (assembly GCF_900110865.1). Lineage (NCBI taxonomy): Archaea > Methanobacteriati > Methanobacteriota > Halobacteria > Halobacteriales > Natrialbaceae > Natrinema > Natrinema salaciae. Next base: position 250,921 of record NZ_FOFD01000001.1, on the reverse strand, counting down.
GCGGACTCGAGGCGCGTCAGAGCGCGTCGAGAACGACGATCGCGAGATAGAGCTGTCCGACGCCGGCGACGATCATGACGGCCCCCGCGAGGCGTTTCAGCAGTCCGGTGTACGCCGCGAGCCGGCCGGCACCGGCGACCAGCCCCATCCCCGTCGCGACGGTCAGCGACACCATGAGCACGACGAAGCTCCCGACGTACGTTCCGAGGAGGACCGCCGCCCCGGTCGTCGGCAGCGAGAGGGCGCGGGTGACGACGCCGAAGAACACCGGCGCGACACAGCCAGCCGCCGCCAGCGCGTAGCCGACGCCAAAGATCGCGAATCCGAGCACGCTCGAGCGCCGCTTCGGGAGCGCGATCGACGGCGACGGCGCGCGGTCGAAGACGATCAGGAGTCCGAACGCGATCAGGACGAGACCGGCAATGACCTCGAACAGGGTGATCTGCGACAGCGTCGAGTAGCCGACCCAGAACGTCGCCCCGAGTAAGACGCCGAAGGTGACCAACACGCCCAGACCGGCGATCAGTCCCCGGCTGAGCGCGCCGCCGAGCGACGCGCGGTCGCCGTCGGTCTGACTGACGTAGAAACCGACGTAGCCCGGCAGGAGCGGGTAGGAACACGGGGAGAAGAACGTCGCGATCCCGGAGGTCAGTCCGAACGCGATCGACGTCGCGAGTGTCGTATCGACCATGTTAGTTCTCGATCGCTCGTTCGATGCCGTCGACGAATTCGTCCGCGGACTTCCGACCGCTGTCCGACCACTGAACGCGCCCGTCGACGTCGATCGCGACGGCGTACGGGAGCCCCCCGATCGAGTACTGGGCGCTCAGGTCTCTGATCGGATCGATGCCGAGCGTCCAGTTTCCGTCGTGGTCCGCCCACCAGTCTGCGACCTCTTCTTTCGTGACCGAGCCGCCGACGTTCTCGTTCGTGACAGACATGAACAATACGTCGTCGCCGACTCGCTCGTGAGCCTCGATGAGAGCGGGCATCTGCTCGGAACAGGGAGGGCACCACGTCGCGAAGAAGTCGATGAACGTCGGCTGGTCGGACGCCGGCACGCGCACCTCGCCGGCCTCGCTGCCCGGCGCGTCGATCGTCTCCACCATCTGTGGCTCGACGGGGTCGGCGTCCTCGGTACTCCCGAACGAGGGGACGCCGCCGATAGCGACCGCACTCGCGCCACCGACCACACCGAGGCTGCCGATTCCGGCGATGACATCCCGTCTGCGCATCTACCCGTTCACCACCGTTTCGAAGTCGTCGACGAGACGCGACACTTCGACGGAATGGCCTCTGACGTAAACGCGCTCGACGATCCCCGCTTCGTTGACGAGGAAGATATAGGGGAGATGCGGGAAGGTGTACTCGACGTTCTCGTAATCGTGGTCGTAGTTCTTTTCCAGTGACTCCTCGGGAATTCCGTACGTCTCGTCGACGATCGATTGCGCATCCTCGTACCGCTCGGGCCGCAGGAAGTGCCAATTATCGGCCTCGTAGTCGATGCTCCGCCGCTCGGCGAACGTCCGCAGTTTCTCCGCGGTGTCCCGTTCGGGATCGAACGTCATCGCGAGGAACGCGGCCTCGTCGCTGTACCCGTTCTCGGCCGCGGCCGCCTGGGCGCGTTGCAATCGTAGCGCCAGTGCGGGACACATGCCGTCCGGACAGCTCGTATAGAGGAACGTCATCAAGACGGTGCGGTCGCCCTCGAACTGATCGGTCGAGACCGTCTCACCGGACAGCGGGTCGGGGAGCGTCGCTGCTGGATATTCGTCGCCGTAGCTCGGATGTGACGCGTCGCTCAGATCCTGCTCTGGCGGTCCGAGAACGGCGTCAGGATGGCCCGCGTCCCCGTTCCCGTCGTCACCGCCGAGTGCCTCGCCGAGACAACCGGCAACGCTGGTAAGCCCCGCGATTCCGGCCGCGCCGAGGTATGTCCGCCGGTCCATATTCGATTCGTAGGGTGGCGCGATCAAAGGTTCGTTGGTTCGGTTCCCGAAGGGCGGGCGCTCGTCCTCGACTTGCAGGGTGGACGTTGCCTTGACACAGCGGGCGGACGTTGCCTCGGCGCGGCCGGTCTTCGACCGGTGAACCAACAGGCGTTTTATCGACGGTCGCCAATCCTCGGCAAATGAACCGTCGGCGTTATCTCCGTGGCGTGGCCGGGATCGGAGCGGCCGGAGCCGCCGGCTTCGCCGGCTGTCTCGAGCGACTCGGCTTCGAGGAGGAGTCGGCCTGGGCCAACCCGCCGCTGGTCGAGAATCGGCCGGACGCCGTCTACCTGCCGGCCTCGCGCGAGGAGATGGGAATGTACGGGACGGCGAGCGACGGCGATTACGCCGTCGCGCTCTCGTACACCTTCCCCCACCGGTTCTGGACCGTCGAGGCGACCAGCGAGGGCAAACAGCTCGTCGAAGTCGACGCCGACGATAGCCTCCATCTCATGCTGACCGTCTGGGACCGGGAGACGGACACCGTCCTTCCGGTGGACCCGACCATCGAGGTCTTGCAGGACGGCTCGCTCGTCGACGCCGGTATCTCCGCGCCGTGGCCGATGATCTCACAACGGATGGGGTTTCACTACGGTGACAACATCCGACTGCCAGGCGAAGGCGAGTACACGGTCCGCGCCCGCGTCGGTCCCGTTACGCTCGATCGAACCGGCGCGTTCGAGGACCGACTGGACGCCGCGGCGACGCTCGAGGTCGACTTCGAGTACACGCGGGCAGACATCACCGACCTCTCGTTCGAGACCATCGACGAGGAGGACCGGGGCAGCCCCGACGCGTTGTCGCTGATGGATCACGGCGGTCACAGCGGCGGGGATACCCAGTCCGGACACGGCGACGGCGAACTCGGTTCGCCGCCGATGGGGCAGGGGCCGTCGATCGAGGAGCTATCCGGCGAGGTTCTCGGAACCGAACGCAGCGGGGACGCGAACGTGTCGGCGCTCGTCACCGACGCCGATCGGTTCGGCGACGGCGCGTATCTGGCGGTCTTCACCAGAACGCCGTACAACGATATCATCCTCCCGTTCACCTCGCTGTCGGCGACCGTGGAGCGGGACGGGGACACCGTCTACGACGGAGTCCCGTTCACCTCGCTGTCGGCGACCGTGGAGCGGGACGGGGACACCGTCTACGACGGAGCGCTCGTGGAGGCCCTCGACAGTCAGTTCGGCCACCACTACGGAGTCGGCGTCGACGAGTTCGCGGACGGCGACCGCGTGACGGTGACCGTCGATTCCCCGCCGCTGGTGTCCCGCCACGACGGCTACGAGACGGCGTTTTTCGACTTCGAAGCGGTCTCGTATACGGTCTGAGCGCGACACGTAGCGTCGAGCGGACGTGAACTGGTCGCCGCACTCGCTGCACTCGCCGCTCGAGTCGCGCGTTTCACGTCGTAAATCTCAACCTATCGCGATCGAACGATGATCGGCCGATCGGAACGGGGTACTACCGAGGTCGTACGGTTACGATAACTATGCGGGATCATCGAATATCTCTGTCCCCATGTCTCGCACAGGGAACGCAGATATGCAGATCGGCTGTCCGGAGTGTGACGCGACGATCGCGGCGTCCGTCCCTCCCGGTCCGGGCATCCACGCCGAAAGCGACTCGAACCAGCTACTGGGAACGGAAACGCAGTGTGGGAACTGCGGGCACGAACTCGAGCTCTACTACTACTGAACCGTTCCTCGCGACTCTCCCATCTCCCACGCCTTCCCCACCCACACCGTATTTCCGGTGAAATGCAATCGGACGAACGGCGAGCGGTATCACCGAGAGTTCGCTCCCGACGGTCCCCGTCAGTGACACACACCGGGTTTCCGGTGAATTACTCGAGAGCGGAGTCCGTCGGGGGCGGGTCCCACAAACACCGGGTTTCCGGTGTATCCGTCCCGATCGCCGACGAGTCCGTTGCAGCGGATTCGGATCGGCGTCCAGCGAGTTCGATCACGATTCGGTCCAACGAGTTCGATCGCTACTCGCGATCGTTCGCTCACGGCGGCATCCATGCTATCGAGTACCGGTTTCGGAGATGGATTATCGGACACCGTCGTCGGGGACCGGACTCGAGTGAGCCCGTCTGAGGGGTGCACACCGGGTTTCCGGTGAATTGACGTTCGAGACCGGACGACGGCGTCCCGAACGATTCGGGGGGATATCAGGATAGCTTCTCGGAGTGATCGTTCCGATTTCGACTCCATCCACACTCGCACCCACACCGTGTTTCCGGTGAAATTCCGCAGCGGAGACGGCGATAGATGAACTGCTCGCGGCGGCGTATCATACGGAACTCGGCTCGAGGATATTCGTCGCCCTCGGACAGAGCCACCGAAACGCCCTTCAGAGCGGACTACAGGGACACGCTCGGAGCGGACCGCGGGGACACGCTTGGAGCGGACCGCGGAGACACGCTCGAGAGACGGCCACGGAGTATCCCACAGGGACGGCCGCGGAAACACACCGGGTTTCCGGTGAAAAGAACGGAGGCATAATCAGCGCAGATAGAGAGTAGATAGAGTGTACATAGAGAGTAGATAGAGACCCACATACCGTGTGTAACACCTTTAGAACGGTGATTCTGGACGGATCTGTTCCAGAGCCTACCGGATTTTCCGGAACCCACCGGAGCCTATATTCAAAAATTATATGAGTAGGATATGAGTACAGCCCATTGATTGAATCGGTTCATTTCTCGGTCGAGGATCGGAGAGTGGCGCACTCGAACTGTCGGTCGCGTCGGTCGCGACGAAATCGTCCCGCCTCGAGTCACGGCGGCATCGTCAGCCGATAGCAGTGGTAGCAGCCGACACACCACGTTTCCGGTGAACGCCACCGCGGTTTCGACTGCCCCCCATCCCCGCGTTCACCCCGTTTCACCGGAAACCCGGTGTGTGTCCCTTCCAGTTCGATCCAGTTCGATCCAGTCCGGTCCGGTTCGACCCAGTTCGGTTCCGGAGAGACGCGACGGTACGACCCGATCGAGCCCTCGAACGGAATCGAACGACCCGAAACGTCCGTTTCTCGAGCCGGAATCGGTCGTCGGTCGTCCGACCCACGGGTCGCAGTACAAACGGAACAGCTATTTCACCGGAAACACGGTGTCCTCCTATGTCGAGTTCCGGCGACGACCTGTTCACGCGCGACGACCCGATCTTCGAGAACAAGGAGCTCCTCGAGATCAATCACCTTCCCGCCGAGGGGCGGATCGTCGGCCGGGACGACGAGATTTCCGAACTCGCGAACGCGGTCAACCCGGCGATCTTCGGGCAGAGCCCGAGCAACCTCCTCATCTACGGGAAGACGGGGACGGGCAAGTCCCTCTGTGCGAAGTACATCTCCGAACGAGCCGTCCGTGTCGCGGGAGACGAGGGCGTCACGTCGGCGTTCGCCTACGTCGACTGCGCGCAGGACAACACGGAGACACAGGCGGTCCAGACGATCGCCCACACGCTGAACGAGCCGGCGATCACCGACGTTCGGATTCCCGACAAGGGGCTCAGCACCTCGACGTACTACAAGCGCCTGTGGACGGTGCTGGACTCGCAGTACGACGTCGTTCTCGTCATCTTAGACGAGGTCGACAAGCTGGACGACGACGACATTCTCATGCAACTCTCGCGTGCGGGCGAGGCCGGGAAACTCGAGTCGTGCAAGATCGGCGTCATCGGGATCAGTAACAAGATCAAGTACAAGGACCGGTTAGACGAGCGAGTCAAGTCCAGTCTCTGCGAACGCGAGTTCGTCTTCCCGCCGTACGACGCGAATCAGCTCCGGAACATCATGCAGGCCCGCAGCGACGCGTTCAAAGACGGCGTGCTCGAGCCGTCGGTGATTCCCCGCGCCGCGGCGCTGGCCGCCCGCGAACACGGCGACGCGCGGAAAGCGATCGACATCCTCCGGTACGCCGGGGAGATCGCCCAATCGAAGGGCAGCGAGACGGTCCGGGAGGAGTTCGTCGTTCAGGCCCGCGAGCGGGCCGAGACCGACCGGTTTCGGGAGCTCATCCGCGGCTCGACGCCCCACTCCCGGTACGTCCTGCAGGCGCTCGCCGTCCTCTCGCTCAACGCGGCCGAGGAAGACGGCTTCCGAACGACGAAGATATACGACGTCTACGAGGAGATCTGTCGCCAGGAACGGTCCGATCCGCTCTCGTTGCGACGGGTTCGCGACCTGCTGAAGGAACACGCGTTCCTCGACATTCTCGAGCAGGCCCGCCGGAGCGGCGGGAGCGCGGAGGGGAGTTACACCGAACATCAGTTGCTCGAGGATCCGGCGGTCGTTCGGAACGTCCTCGTCGAGACGGACGACTCGTAGCGCCCGCAACTGGCAGGCTGCTGCCGTCTCTTCCCGGCCGCCACAGCCGGCAACGAGCCGACATTTCACCGGAAACCCGGTGTCCCCGTTCGACGGCGTCCGACGGGTCCGTCTCGCCGACTCAGTCGCCGGTTTCCCAGCCACGCGGCGTCCCGTTCAGTCGCTCGGCGCCGTCCGCGGTCACAGCGACGAGATCCTCGATCCTGACGCCGAACTCGTCCTCGAGGTAAATTCCCGGCTCGACGCTGAAGACCATCCCGGGCTCGAGTTCGCGGTCGTTGCCGTCGACGATGTACGGCGGTTCGTGGACTTCGAGGCCGACGCCGTGGCCGGTCCGGTGGACGAAGGCGTCGCCGTAGCCGGCCTCGTCGATCACCCTTCTGGCGGCGCGGTCGACCGCTCCGGCGGTGACGCCCGGTTCGACGGCGTCGATCGCGGCCTGCTGCGCCGCACTGACGACCTCGTGAACGCGCTCGTACGCCGCGGGTGGCTCGCCGACGACGATCGTCCGCGTCTGATCGCCGGGATATCGGCCCGTCCCGCCCCCGAGCTCCGCGTCGACGAACGCACCGAAATCGAGGACGACCGGGTCACCGGCCTCGATCTCCCGGGAGCCGCTGTGGTGGTGTGGTCGGGCCCCGTTCGGACCGGCGGCGACGATGGTCTCGAACGCCGGCTCCGAACCGCCCTCCGCAGCGAGCAGTCGGTCGATCTCCGCCGCCAGTTCCGATTCGGTCGTCCCGAGCAGGTCGTCACCGCGCTCGCGAATCGCGAGCGAGACGCGGTCCGCGATCGCGCCGGCACGGCGGAGCGCCGCGAGTTCGACGTCGTCTTTCCGAATCCGGAGGGGCTCGAGGACGCGACTCGCGAGACCGAACTCGGCGTTCGGAAGCAGGTCCCGGAGATCTTGCACGAACGTCGCCCACAGCCTGTCGTCGACGAGAACGGTCGCCGGGTCGGGGTCGTTCGCACCGAGCGCGTATCCCTCGAGGACGTCCGCGGCGTGTGCGAGCGGATCGTCCGCGTCGGTCCACAGTCGACGCTGGAGGTCTGCGACCGGGAGTTCGGACAGCTGCGCCTCGTACATCGCCGGTGCGACGAGCGCGGGATCGCCGGACCGAGGGACGAACAGCAGCAGGTGGCGTTCGGACGGCGACTCCTCGAAGCCGGTCAGATAGGTCAGATTCGGGCTCGGGAAGCAGACGATCAGGTCGGCGTCCGTCTCCGCGAGTCGGTCCCGACAGGCCGCGATCCGGCGCTCGAACGGGGAGGTCATGGACGGGGCTTCGCTCGACCGAGGAATCAACGTTTGGTTGCGGTCGCTTCAAAGTGCCTGCCAGGGGCGGGGGATGAGTGAACGTGGGAGCCAGAGCCAGAGTGGGAGTGAAAGCGAGAGCCAGAATGGGAGCGAGAATGAGCGTGTCGGAGAGTCGTCCCGTGCGCACCACCGTCAGAGAGACACCCCACAGATCTCTCACGGACGGTGACTGACTCCTCGAGCGCACAGTCGGCGTCACGCGGTTGCTAGCGGGAACCTATTAACCCCCCGGCGACCGCAGGCCGCGAAGCAACCAGTCGGGACGCTGTGTGCTTTCAGCGAATGCGAGTTACCGAGCGGTTGTCGTCGACGACTGTACGAAATCGACAGCGACGGGCCGACGGCTGCGGGCGGGCGGACGAGCCGTCCGACGCCGACGGTCCCAGCTGTCCCGGTTCGTTGATCGTTGTCTCGAACCGGCAACCGTATCGCCACGAGTACGCGGACGACGCGTCGGAGTCGGACGACGACTCCGCGAACGCCGACGGACCCCCGCCGAACGGCGGCGGCCCCCGTTCGACAGCCGGAACCCGGGCCATCACGGTCGACGAGCCGACCGGTGGGCTGACCGCGGGCCTGGATCCCGTCGTTCAGCGGACCGATGGTACCTGGATCGCCTGGGGAGACGGCGACGCCGACTTCGACGTGACGGACGAGCGGAGCTGCGTGGCCGTCCCGCCCGGCGAGGAGGCATACACCCTGCGCCGGCTCGAGCTCTCCGAGGAGGCGGTCGACTCGTACTACTACGGGTTCAGTAATCGCGTCCTCTGGCCGCTCTGCCACGGCTTCCCCGACCTGATCGAGGACCGGTCGAACGACTTCGAGTGGTACCGGACGGTCAACGAGCGGTTCGCCGACGCGGTCGCCGATCACGCGTCCACCGACGCCGTGATATGGATTCAGGACTACCACCTCGCGCTCGCACCACGGATGGTCCGGGAGTCCGTGCCGGCGAGTGCGACGGTCGCTCACTTCTGGCACATCCCGTGGCCGATGCCGTCGACCTTCCGGCACTGCCCGGCCGGCGGCCAGCTCCTCGAGGGGCTGCTCGGCAACGACCTGCTCGGCGTTCACGTCGACCGGTACGCCGATCGGTTCCTCGAGTGCGTCGATCGGTTCCTTCCGAACGCGACGGTCGATCGAAGCCGTCGAACGGTCCGGTACGACGGAGACACGACCCGCGTCGTCGCGACGCCGATGGGCGTCGATGCCGAGTCATACGATCGAGAAGCGCGATCGAGCGGTCCGGATCGACTCTCCGACCTGTTCGAGGAGTACGGTATTCCAACCGGAACGACGATCGGACTGGGCCTCGATCGCCTCGACTACACGAAGGGGATTCCCGAACGTCTCACCGCGCTCGAGCGGTTCTTCGAACGGAATCCGGGATGGCGCGGCGAGTTCACGTTCGTTCAGAAGGCGACGCCCTCGCGAACGGAGATCGAGACCTACGAACGGCACGGCGAGCTCGTCCGCAGCGAAGTCCAGCGGATCAACCGCCGCTTCGAAACCGCCGACTGGCGGCCGATCGTCTACACGGAGGACGTCCTCCCCCAGGAAGCGATCTGCTCGCTCTACCGCCGCGCGAACGTGATGGTGGTGAGCCCGCTGGTCGACGGCATGAATCTGGTCGCACAGGAGTACATCGCCGCGAGCGTCGATGGCGACGGGACGCTGGTGTTGAGCGATCGGACCGGCGCACACGAGCGGCTCGGTTCACACGCACTGACGATCGATCCGACCGACACGGACAGGTTCGCCGCCCAACTCGAGCGGGCGCTTTCGATGTCCCCGCACGAACGGCGATGGCGGATGAACACGCTTCGCCAGCGCGTCTTCGACGGGGATATTCGATCGTGGATGGATACGCAGTTCGACTGGATCCGTCGCGTTCACGGCGGTCGTCGGCGATCCGAAACGGGCCCCGATTCGAAGGAACGAACGCCGCCGGTGTAGTCGATGACGGCGACCGAGTCACCCCCGCGACCGTTCGACGAGCGGCGGTCACAGCTCCGGGCGACGCTCGAGGCCGCCGCCGGGCTGGTGGTCTGTCTGGATTTCGACGGCACGCTCGCGCCGATCGTCGACGATCCAGATACAGCGGTACCCACCGAACGGAATCGGGACGCCGTGGCCGCGCTGGCCGACGACCCGCGGGTGACGACGGCGATCGTCAGCGGGCGCGCCCTGCGGGACGTCCGCGAGCGTATCGACGGTCCGTCGATCTACGCCGGGAATCACGGGCTCGAACTCGCCCGCAAGGGGACGGTGGCCGTCCATCCGATCGCGCGCAAGCGCGCCGCCCAGATCGACCGACTCTGTTCGATCCTCGAGACCGCCCTGCGCTCTGTCCCGAACTGCCGGGTCGAAAACAAGCGACTGACCGGGACGATCCACTTCAGATCCGTCCCGGCGGCCGCGGAACCGATCGCTCGACGGATCACTCGCGAGGTCGTCGACCGGTTCGGCGGCGACGCACTCGCGCTCTCGACCGGGAAACGCATCCTCGAGATCGGTCCGAACGTTCGCTGGGGCAAGGGGAACGCGGTCGAGTTGATCGCCGCCGACGAACCGCCGGAGACCGCCGTCGTGTACATCGGCGACGACGTCACCGACGAGTCCGCGTTTCGGGCGGTCGAACCCGACGGAACCGGTATTCGGGTCGGCGGTGACAGCCCCTCGAGTGCATCCTGTCGAGTCGAGTCCCCCGCGGCGGTCGCGTCCGTTCTCTCGTGGCTCGGGTCGACCGGCACCGAACTGGTAGCCCGCTCCGGACGATCGCGATCGACTTGCCTCGAGACTCAGTAACTCGGAACGGGGCGACCGTTCGGTGTCGATGGCGGTGCCGGGGAATCCAGTTCGGCACCGCTATCGACTATCGCCGCTGAATCGACGACTGGCGATCGGAAATGAGGGGATATCGTAAGGGGGGGAGGGGTGGGAGACGGGTACAGCAGGTGGCGACCGGGCACGGATCGGTGGAGTGGGGAGGCCATCGTCGCGCCCGGCCTGTATGGTGCGGTAGGGAGATGCCATCTGGGGTCGTCATCCCACCCATCCGAACTGTTCTTCCGCCCACCACTTAAAAATACCGATAGAAATTTCCAGGACAAACATCTCGTCTCGAGCCGAAAGTATTAGTTACCACTGGAAATATAGTCCGGTACGAGAGTGAACGAAAGTGAAACTCCGCCAACCAACTGACTTCCTGATCCTCGAAGCGCTCGAGGACAAGGGTCGAAATGTCGCAACGAACCTGGCTGCACACACGGGCAAGAGCCGGAAAAACATCAACACGAGGCTTCCCGTACTGGAGGACTACGGTCTCGTCCAGAAGATCGGACCCGCGGAGCGGTCCGGGCTCTACGAGATCACCTCGACTGGGAAGGCGGCACTCGTCTACCGCGATCAGTACGACGAGGTCGACGACTTCGATGCGCTCATCGAAGGGCCGAACGCTGGCGCAGAGCAGGACGGTGAGGCGCAAGCCAGTTTCGCCCGCGGTGAAGACGACGCCGACGAGGAGTAACGGACCGAGCTGATCGAGGCCGACTCGATCTCGCTCACCGATCGACCACCGAGGTGCGCTGCGGTCGTCCAGCAGCGGCATTCGGTTCGACGCTATTCTGCCGACCGCGGGCCATGGACCGCGGACCGATCGGTCCGCGGATCGCCGCAACCGAGAGCGTCGCGCACCGACGATGCGGTGGCGTCACGAATCGACGCTGCCGCCGGGGGCGAGCGCGCGGCGGGCGCACGACGAAAAGGAGAGGCTGAGTTTTCGTTCCCGGTCGTCCGCAGCCGGAATCGTCGTCCCACAGCGCGAGCTCTCGGCGTCGTATTCGGGAGCCCACGCGTAGGCACTGAGCATGGGTGTCGCGACCAGCGCCCCCTCGTAAATGAACGCGACGCCGTGCTCGTGGGCCAATCCAAGCGCGTGTCCGATCTCGTGGACCAGTACCTGAATCGTCCGCGCCGGCGTCGTGAGCGGCACGATCGATCGGGCCTCGTCCGTGACCAGTTCGTCGTACGGCTCGAGTTCGGCGATGTGCCGCGCCCCGCCGACCGATGCGACGTGCGGGATCCCGTATCCGGTCGGGGCCTCCTCCATCCCGCCGTCGGTCACCAGCAGATTGACGTCCGACACCCGCTCGATGTCGCGCCGGCCGAGCTCGCCCGCTGCGACGGCCATCGGCCACTCGCCGCGGGTCGTGAGGCGTGCGGCGTCCTCGGTCGAGACCGAAACGGTGCCGCCGACGGAGAGCTCGAGCGTCCAGTAATCGAGTGCGAGCATCTCTTCGAGGTACTCGTGGATGCGATCGGCGACGCCGTCGTAGGTCGCGGCCCGCTCGGAAAACCAGATCCGAACGTCGAGTGTCTCGCTCGAGCCGCGCGTCGCGTACGCCAGCGTCCCGAGCGAGGCCGTCGATCCGACTGCCCCGAGGAAGACGCGGCGCTTCACGACCAGCCGTCTCGAGGCGGACACCCAGTTCCTGTGGCTGCATATGTGCAGCCATTAGGTACTGCGCGCGGATGCCACCGCGGGCTGCCGACGACGGCGACCATCAGCTAACGGCGACGGCCGTCACCACCGAACGGCCGACCGTCGATCCGATCCCGGCCGTCGCGTATCGACGATTCGGACGCGCCCGTCGGCGACGCGAATCTCGATCCCCGCCGGCAACTCGTCGGGTTCGATCGGCGCGAGCAGAAGCAACGCTTCGTCCGCGGTTTCGACCAGCCACCGGTCCGGCGTCCGCTGCCGCATGCAGCGGTTCCACCGGCCAGTCCGGAGCCGTCTCCTGACCTGCCACTCGGAGTAGTACCGGCCGTTCGTCCCCTCGAAGACCGTCTCGCACGGCGACGCTACCACGGACCGCCCACCACCGACGTCTGGGCGACGCGCCGCGTCGCCCGACCGATTCTCGTCATTGCTACCCGACCGACCGGCCGTGACGTGCATCGATACTGGGGTTTACATACGCGACCTTTAAGCTGCCGTGACACTCACGAAACACTGAACGTCGGCGACGATGCGCGTCACGGCCACCGCCACGTCCCGCCGATCGCTTTTCAGTGGCCGTCGCTCTCGAAGAACTCCCCGAGGATCGCCTTGAGCCCCTTTCGGAGGTGCTGGTGCATCGTCGGCGGCGAGATGTTCATCGATTCGGCGATCTCCTCGCCGGTACTCTCTCGTGGCCAATCGAAGAACCCGCCGTAGTAGGCCAGTCGAAGCGTCGTGAGCTGGCGGTCGGTGAGCTGATCGAGGATTCGATCGCGCCGTTCGGCTGCCGTTCGAACCGGCCGATCCACCTGCCGTCGCGCGACGAGTTCGGTGTTCTCGTAGACGAGGGTCAGCGCCTCTGCGATCTCCCTGACGTCGGCGTCCTGCGAGACCTCGATCACGCACGTTCCGATGCCGTCCTCGACCGTGACGTCTCGGATCGTCGCGCCGTGATTCGCGAGCGTACGGACCCCCGACTTCGCCAGGCGCATTTCGATCGTACAGCTCTCGTCCCCGTCGTGGATGAGCCGACACTCCTCGATGGAGTCGTGGTCGCCGGCCTCCGCGAGAACCGTCTCCCCGTCTAGCCCGTCGATCGTCACGTACTGGAAGGTGCGCCCGTTCGCAGTGGTCCCGGCCCACTCGAGCGAGCAGGTGCAGCCGTACTCCTCGGAGAGGTCGAACGAGAACGTATCACCGCCGTCGATCCGAAACTCGAGTTCGACGACGGTGTCGGCGAAGAGCAGTTGCCGGTTCTTTACGGCCATGATCGTGAAGCCGATCGTCTCGCCGAGCAGTCTGAATCCGGCCCGCTCGCGCTCGCTGAACGCGTCGTCACGGCTCGCGAGGACGGTGAGGACGCCGTAGGTCGCGTCCTCGTGCGTAATTGGGACGGCGATCGCGGATCTGACGTCGTCTTCACGGGCCGCCGCTCGGAGCGGCTCGGGTGCCTGTTCGTCCTCGAGGAGACGGTTCGTCGTCTGGATCTCGCCGGTCCGTGCCGCCCTCGCCACCGGTCGCTCCTGATCGATCGAGAAATCCCGGACGCGCTCGAGGTAGGTGTCCGCCTCGCCCGTGCCGGTCCGGTAGGAGAGCTGGCCGTCGCCGGTCCGTTCGGCGATCCACGACCCGCAGTACAGCTCCGAATCGACGAGCTGCTCACAGACCTCACTCTCGATGGCGTCCCGCGCCGGGGCCTCGACCAGCGTCTCGATCACCTGTCGGACGACCGCGTTGATCCGGTTGAGCGTCTCGAGCTGGTCCTGCCGCGAGCGGAGCTGTCGCTCGCGACGGACCCGTTCGGTTATGTCGCGCGCCAGCCAGACGACGGCGCGTCGACCCTGCATTCGCTCCTCGATCGGGACGACACGCGCCTCGTATCGACGGTCCCCCTCGGTCGTTTCGGTGTCGTACTCGACCGACTGAACGTCGTCGGTCCGAATCGCCCGATCGATGCACTCCTGGAGCTTCGCGGCGACCTCGTCGGGGAACGCCTCCTCGAGCGTGGTCCCGGGAAGTTCGTCGGCGGCCATCGTGTAGAGGTCCGCCGAACCGGGCCGGACCTTGGCCTCGAGATAGGTCCCGTCCTCGCCGATGACGAAGGCCTCGTCGGGCAGCTTGTTGGCGAGAATCCGGTGGTGTCGGCCGCGGCCACTCTCCGGCCCGGACCGCGAACCGATCGTCGAGACGATCAGATCGATGGGGTCCTCGTCGCGGTTCGTCGGCACGTATTCGGTCGCGTCGGATCGGAGTGCGACGGTAGCGAGCCGTTCGTTGCCGTCCCGGGGCGCGACGATCGTCGGCACGTCCGGGAGCCAGCCGTGGACGTGCTGGAGGACCGTCCGAATTTCACCGGGACAGTCGAGCTCGACGACGACGGCGCACGGAGCGGTCGATGCGGGTTCGCCGTCGGCCGCCGAGTCACCGTCGGTCGCCGTCTTCCCGTCGACCGTCGTTTCGTCGGAACGCGTCTCCTCGCTTTCGGCCGCTGATTCGAGGACCGCCTCGAGGTCACCGGTCGCCGGAACCGTCCGGACATCGCGATTGGTCGCCTTTTCGAGACGCGTCCGGAGACGGCTCTCCTGCTCTCTGGCGTCCGTCACGATGAGTATCGGTCTCGCTCGGTCTGTCGTGATCATCCGTGTGTCCCCTCCGCGCGGCCCCGTCGAATCCGCCAGCCGCAACTCTCTTTCTACCAAGAACGGATTGTGGAATAAAAGCTTGCTGGTCGTCTCTCGGCCGTCCGACGGCGAACGACCCGTGCTCACGGGTTCGGAGGGCGACCACGTCTCATCTCTCGTATCTCGCGCCGCGGCCGCGGGCCGGTCCGGCGTCAGCCGTCGCTGCTTACAGTTCGCCCTGCGCTTTCAGCTCGCTGATGATGTCGTCGACGAACGACTCGACGTCCTCGTAGGGAAACGTTCCCCCGGAGGTCTTGCTGTTCAGCTCCATCGCGGTCATCGAGAAGTCGCCGGACTCGAATGTCGTCCCCGGACCGTTCGGCAGCGCCGGAACGAGTTCCATCGGACCCGAGACGGGATAGTCGGCGTCTTCGAACGCCTCGGTCAGCTGGTCGCGGAGATCGGCTTCGTCTGCCATTACGTCCCGTGGTTCAGCGTCGGCCCCAATAAATCTGCAGGTGGTGCGGGCCGGCGCGGCGAAATCGCTTACAGACGGCGCATGAATTCGGGCAGGATACCCCGCTCGCTCGAGCCGCCGGTCGCAGCCGGTTCGGCACCGGGCGGATCGATCTCTCCGTCGTCGGACGGCTCCTCGAAGGGATCGGCGCTCGAATCGCGGGCGGCCTCACCGTCGGGCTCCGCCGTCTCGGATCGGGTCTCGGCCGCCGCTTTCGCCGCTTCGTTCGTCCCGTCGGCCGCGCCGGTCTCCGCCTCGGTTTCGGCGTCGACCGCTGCCTCGAACGCGGCCTGGGATTCGGGACCGAAGTAGTAGGGCTCGCTCGGCGCGAGGGACGCTCGCAGCTGCACGTTCGCGTATCCGGCCGCTGCCAGCGCGGGGACGACCAGTGGTTCGATCCCGAACAGCGTCGGTCCGGCCGTCAGGATGACGAGAGAGACCGACAGCGGCGAGTAGAGGAAAAACGCGATCAGTCGGAAGACGTTGCCGACGTAGCCGTCGATGACGTAGGCGTAGAGCCCGTACGCCCCGATCAGGAGGCCGATATCGGCGTAGAGGCCGACGAGGAGGCCGACCTCCCCGGCGACGAAGCCGTGGATGTGGACCGCGATCGCCCCGGTCAACACGGTCGTTCGATTGACGTAGGTTTCGTCGAGCGCCATCCCGAAGACCAGCACCGCGAGCTGGATCAGCGGGGCTGCCAGCCACCACGGGAGGGAACTGAGGAGAACGCCGGGATACACGTCGATTACACCCACTCGTCCGAATGGAGTCGGGCCCCTCCCTTTAACGTTCGTTCCGTTTCGAGACTCGATACGAACCCGGACGACGATAGTAGTCGTTGAAACGATTTACTCACCGCTCGCACTCGAGCGGCCAGCACCGTTCGTGCTGGCCGCTGATTCGCGAGCGAAAGTGCAATGACTTTCAACGTCTACTATAGCTGCTCGACGAGGTCGGCCGCACGGCTCGAGTCGCGCCGGTGCGCTCACCGTCACCGAGACGCCCCCGGAACAGTAGAAACAGTAGAAACAATAATTAGTCAGCAGCGTGGAGTGTGCGGACATGGCGAAGGATACCGTCAGGTACCCGGACGACGTGGTCGAGCAGATCGACCAGCTCGTCGACGACGGTATGTTCGAGAGTAAATCCGAGTTCTACCGCTTCTCCGCGGAGTACGTCCTCACCCTGATCGATTCCGACCACGAGGTGAAGACGTTCAATTTCGACGAGATCAAGTCCGAACTCGATATCACCGAACAGGATCACGCCGACGCGCTCGGGGCCGACGGTGGCACCTTCTTCCTCGATGCCGTGATCAACGTCCGAAAGCACGGCCTCCGCGGAAACTACGAGGCCGCCGAACGGTTCATCGACACCCACTACGACGAGACCGACCAGGAGTGCATCATTCTCGAGGAACTGCTCGGGACCTACCGCGGCGAGTCCGCGTAGGCGAACGGCTCGCCGAGCGCTTCTAGCTCGACGTGCTCGCCGACGAGCCGCGCCGCTCGATCGTACGGCGTCGCGGCGCTGGCGTCCGGGTCCGTCGATGGTGACGCGCACGGTGACCCCGCAGCATCCCCGCGCGGTGGCCGATCGACGCCCGCCGTCGCCGCGACGTGATCGAGAACCGCCGTCCGCACCGACTCGTTGTCGAACAGCCCGTGCAGGTACGTCCCCAGCACCCGTCCGCGAGCCGCGCTCGAGTCGCCGAGCGGCCGGGAAACCGCTTCGAGCGCCCGCGTCCGGCCGGCGTGAATCTCGTAGCCGGACGCCGGGCCGTCGGCGCCGTCGAGCAGCGGCGACGCGGTTCCGTCGACGGGGACGGTGGTCTGCTCGAGGCGCTTGTCGCCCTCGAACCGGGTTTCGACGGGGAGCAGGCCCAGTCCCTCGACGACGTCGTCTTCGCCCGTGCCCTCGAGTGCGGCGTTGGTGATCCGCTCGCCGAGCAGCTGGTAGCCGCCGCAGACGCCGATAACCGGCCCGTCGAAAGCCGCGAGCGCGTCGGCGAAGCCGGCTTCGCGGAGCGCCAGGAGGTCGTCGACCGTGTTCTTCGTTCCCGGAACGACGACCGCGTCGGCGTCGATACTCTCGAGCGGGTTCGCCGTGACGTCGTCGTCGACCGGAACGTAGACGACCGAGACGCCGGGTTCGGCCGCCAGCGCCTCGAGATCCGTCGCGTTCGAGATCCTGGGGAGCCGAGGGACGGCGATCCGAATCCTGCGGTCGGCGGGAATGCCGTCGTCGTCGCCGACGACGCCCCGCTCCTCGGCTCCCGGGAGGCCGACACTGTCCTCCTCGGGAAGCCCGGGGTCGTCGTAGGGCAGGACGCCCAGAATCGGGACCCCCGTCCGGGACTCGATCTCCTCGATGCCGGGCTCGAGCAGCGACGGATCGCCCCGGAATTTCGTAATCACCGCGCCGACGATTCGATCCCGGAGGTCGTCGGGAACGAGTTCGACGGTTCCGTAGAGGCTGGCGAAGGCACCGCCGCGCTCGATGTCGACGAGCAGGAGGATGTCGGCGTCCGCGAACGCGGCGGTCTCGACGTTCGCGAGGTCCCGGTCGTGGAGGTTGATTTCGCCGATGCTGCCCGCTCCCTCGGCGACGATCACGTCGTTGTCGGCGGCCAGTCTGCGGTAGGATTCCGCGGCCGCCGCACGCGCCTGCTCCCAGTATTCCTCGTAGTAGGTGCCGGCGGGAACGTGGTCGTGGGCCGCTCCCTGCAGAACCAACTGGCTCTCGCCGTCGCCGCGGGGCTTGAGGAGGACGGGGTTGCAGTCCGTGGTCGGCGTGATCCGGGCCGCTCGAGCCTGGACGAACTGCGAGACGCCGATCTCGCCCCACCGGGCGTCGGTGCTGCCGTCGGAGTTGCCGCTCTGTCTCTGTCGCCCGTCGGTCTCCGGTCGAACGACGACGCGAGCGTTGTTGCTCATGTTCTGGCCCTTGAACGGGGCGACGTCGATCCCGCGGTCGGCGAGCAGCCGGCAGAGGCCGGCCGCGACCGTCGACTTGCCGACGTGGCTCGCGGTTCCGGCGACGAGAAGCGTTCTGGTCATCCGCGTTGGGACGTATTCGCGCGGCCGGTGGTATCGTCCTATCGGTTCGGTCGCGTTTCCAGCCGATTGCACAGACACCGCGTCGGATACGTGGCCGTCTCGGGTTCCGCAGTCCGTTCGACGGCGGATCGGCCGGCGGAGAGCGATACTGTCACGCTACGGCAGTGTGGTGGCGCAATCACGCAGTTCGTCCTCGGTTTCCCACGTACACAGTCGATCCGCGTCCGCGAGCATATCGAATATCGCCGTCTGCATCCCGCTGTACGGCCTCTCGGGATCGACGGACGTCTCGACGTCCGCAGCGTCCGTCTCCTCGTACGTCCGCACGAGGACGTGGGTCTTCTCGAAGTAGGTCTCGATGGCAGTAAAATAGCCCTGCTCGACGAGGAATCCGCCCTGATCGTGCTCAGTCACGCCGACGATGACGTCGGCGTAGTCGGCGAGGAGCCGAAATTTGAGGTACGTATTCGTCCATTCGCTTCGAATATCGACCATCAAAAACGCGTACCGATCCGATCGTCGGTTGAGTCTGTCCTTGACGAGTTGGAGGCGGTGGATCTCCGGACGCCCGTAGCTTCCCAGCACGAAGTACGTTCTGTCGGTCGTCAGAAGCGGAGATAGCTCTGCCACGCTCTGTTTGAGCGCTTCGTACTCCTCGGGCGTCAGCGACGACTCGTGGAGGTACGACTCGGCTTTCGCAGCGAGCTCGTCGACAGTCACCGGCTGCTCGCTCATCGATCGAGATGACGCGGCTTCGGGACTTTAATTTATCGGCTCGTATCGTGAATACATTGTCCACATACGATTCGCATTTGAGCGAAACGCTTTTGGGCGTATCGAACGAAGGAACGGGTATGAGCACGCCGGATCGGACGCCGACCGACCTCGAGAGCGTTCGCGAGCGACTGAACGTCGTCACGCAGGAGACGCGGTTCGCACTCGTTCAGGACCTCCTCGGGCACCCTGAGGGGCTGCCGACGCTGAAGGAGCTGGACTACGTCAATCCCGGGAAGAGCCGAACGACGATTCGGCAGCACCTCCAACGACTCATCGAGGTGGGGGTCGTCGAAGAAGTGACCCTCCCGACGGACCGCCGGCGGAACGATCGTCCGTACAAGTTCTACGGGATCAGCGATCAGGGGCGGCAGTTCCTCGAGTCACACGACCTCCTGCGGGCGGAGGACACCCTGCGATCGATCTACGAACGGGTGGAGAAGACCGACGAAATCGAGCGGTACGAGGCCGCACCTCGGCCGGAACGGTAACCCGCTACTCCGTCCGATACCGCGCGTCCCAACGCGGACCGGCGCGACTCGAGAGGACGACTCCGACGAGTCCCAGAGCGACCCCCGCGAGCCCGAGCACGGCGGCGAGCTCGAGAGAGGGCGGAACGACGACGAAGCCGGCGACCAGCGTCGGCACGAGCGCGACGGCGACGCCGAGGGTGAAGGTCGCGAAGCGCACGGCGTCGAAGAGGAATTCGTTGGGATCGAAGCCGGCGATGTAGACGGTGAGCCCGTAGTAGTACAGCGCGTACCCAGCCAGCAGGATGGCCCCGACGACGGCGTCGACGAGCGTCGCCTCGAACCAGATCACGGCTGCGAGGTAGGGGACCGCGACCGTCGGCGCGCCGACCAGGACGAACGCGATCCGTTTGGCCCGGAAGACGTCCGCGATCGAGACGGGGTAGGTGAGGTAGGCCTCGAGCGAGTCGAACTGGGTCAGCCAGTTGTACGTCGTAAACGCCGAGAGCCCGAGGACGCCGCCGAAGAAGATCCCGGGTGCGGGCGCGATGCCGGTGATCGAGTCGACGACGCCGACGAGCGCGGCCACGAGCGCGAGCAGGATGGTCGCCGAGACGAACGGCTTCCAGACGCCGCCCGAGGAGCGCGCGAGGTCGAGCAACGACTTCGTGACCAGCGGCGCGTCATCGACGGGGAGGGCGTTGCTGAGCCGCGCGAAGCGATCCGTCGCAGTCCGAGCGGGTCTCCCGTACGTCGGATCGTACAGCCGGAGCGACCCCGTTGCGACGGCGGCGGTCGCGACGGCCAGTCCGACGGCGGTGATCGCGGGCCCGTCGATCGGCACGAGGACGCGCCGGAGCGCCTCGAGCCCCCCGGTCGCCCAGACGGTGACGGCGGCGACGCCGATCGCTAGCCCGATCGTCCAGGGTGCCACGCCGCGAGTGCGGACGGCGATCAGCGAGACGGTCACCGCCATGCCGACGGCGAAGACGAGGACGAGCGAGAGCCAGAACAGCCCCACCTCGAGCGGTGTCGTGGCCGACAGCCCGTCGACCGCGACGCTCCCCAGCGCCATCGGCAACACGAACGCGACCCCGTAGAACAGCGCGTCCTTCACGAGGAACGCGCCGAGCAAGCGCCGCCGCGAGAGCGGCAGCGTCGTCGACGACGAGAGCAGCAGCGACAGCCGCCCGAACACGTTCTCGAGCATGTCCGATCCGGCGAACCCGGCGGTGCCGCTGTAGAGCCCGAAGCCGACGGCGAGGACGTGCAGCCCGACGACGACCGTTTCGGGCGCAGTGCCGGTCTCGACGAGCGCGACGGCCGCGCCGACGGCGAGCAGTGCGATCACGAACGGGAAGCACGCGAACCGCCACCCGCCGAACAGCTGGGTGTGCAGTCGCCACTCCTCGCGGAAGAGCACCGCGAGCAGCCGCCGGGTCGAGATCCCTGTCCCCGATCGGTCCGGGCTCGCCGTGTTCGCCCGATCCGACGTCCCAGCCCCGGTCCCGGTCCCGGTCCCGGTCCCGGTCATGCGTCTATCCGCTCGAGCGACGGGGTATCTCGCGCGTCTTCACCGTCGACGCGGTCGAGGAACACCTCGAGCAGCGATTCGTCGGGCTCGTCGTCGAGGGAGCGTTCGGTCACGAGTCGTCCGTCGGCGACGATGCCGACGCGAGTGCAGATCTCCTCGGCGACGTCGATGTTGTGCGTCGAGACGAAGACGGCGTTGTCGCCGGCCGCGTAGGAGACGAGGAACTGCTTGACCTGCTCCTGGACGAGCGGATCGAGGTTCGCCAGCGGCTCGTCGATGAAGACCACGTCGGGTTCGTGGACGAACGCCTGCGCGATCATCACCTTCTGCTGTTGCCCCCGAGAGAGGTCGGTGTGCAGCGTGTCGAGCTTGCTCTCGAAGCCGAGCCGTTCGGCCCACGCGGCCGTCCGATCGGCGACCCGCGCCGGCTCGATGTCCCGTACCTCGCCGACGAACTCGAGGTACTCGCGGGGCGTGAGAAAGCTCGGCGGCGATCCCTGCTCCGGCAGGATGCCGACCCGTCGGCGCGTCTCGAGGGGGTCCGCGACCGGGTCGGTCTCGAGGACGCTCACGTCGCCCGAATCCGGCTGTATCTGTCCGGTCAGCACCCGGATCGTGGTGGTCTTGCCGGCACCGTTCGGGCCGAGAAACCCGTATACCTCCCCGCGATCGACGGAAAAGCACATCCCGTCTACCGCGTCGACGGATCCGTAGGACTTCCGCAGTCCGTCTACCTGAATCGCTCCCATTGAACGCAGAAGCGTTCTCAGGAACTGATAATAATTGTGTTGGTAGAGGAATAGTAACACTGGGCCGATAGCACGGGATTCGAACCAGCCGGTCGTTGTGTCCATCGGCAGCTGGACGATCGCGCGTTTGCCGTCGGTCGATTTCCCGTCGACGTACCGCGCCGGGCGATTGAACGCTGACTCGAGGTCCATCCCGTCGAGCGGCTGTTCGACGGCGGTTTCGACCTCCTTGCGCCCGAGCACCGGGAGACGGAGCACTCGACGATGCAATCAGCGCCGTTCCCTGAAATCAACCACGGGCAGGTACCTCCGAAGACCGACAAGTAGATACGCCACAGCTGAAACGAGTACTACCCAGCCGATTACAGGTGCGACCTCGTCGATGATACCTGGATCGGCGTCAGCGAGGAGGCTCAGTTGATACAGAACTTCGTTCGTGAGTAAGACCAGGGTCGAGAGTGGAAGGAGGAGGATAGCGATTCCATTTTTCGCACCTTCGCTTAATTCAATCTGTATCATTACTGCTAATACATACGTTTGCGAGTAAAAGCGAATCGAATTTGAATCGTTCAGGCCGCAGGAACCCGTTCACACAGCGAAAAAGCCGAGAGCCGTCTACGCAACCGTGGCGCGCAGCATCGAATCGCTCACGGTTCGCTAGACGAGGTAGTATCGTCCGAGAACGCGGTAGCCGTGGGAAACGTTGGTTGTAGCGGGTCCCGGTCGCGGCGCGACTGGCTCCGAGATCGGCGAGGGTGACCGCACAGCGTTCATTCGAGACTGCTCACCCTGAACGGGTGCGAAGTAGCGGTATTCGGGACGCAAACGGACCCTCCCTCCCATACGACGCTCTCTCCAAGCGAGCCCCCGACGCGCCGGTTCTGTGGGTGGTTGGCAGTCCGCCCGATACCGCCTGTCGCCGGCGCTCAGAACTCGGTCCCGCGCCGCGCTCGCTGTCCCTCGTCGATCGGATGTTTCACTTTTCTAACGTTCGTCACGAGGTCGGCCTGCTCCTCGAGGTACGTCGGTTCGGTGTGACTGCCACAGAGGATGAGTTCGAGGTCGTCGGGTTTCCGTTCGACGAGCTCGAGGACGTCTGCTTCACTGACGAGGCCCCGATCCGCGGCGTAGAGCACTTCGTCCAGAATGAGCATGTGCATCCCGGCTTCGGGAGCCGCGTCGAGATCGATCGGCGCGGCGAGGTCGGCCGCCTCGGCCGCCTCGAGTAGCTCGCGGGCCCGCTCGAGGCCGGCCTGGGCCTCGGCCTCGTGGTCGGCCTCCTCGCTCCCGTCGGCCATCCCGTGCCAGCCGTAGTGGCCGAGGTTCTCGTAGCTGATGCCGGGCAGGGCCGCGATCGCGTTGTACTCGCCGCGGACAGCGTCGACGCTCGAGGCCCCGCCCTTCATGAACTGGAGCATGTGAACGCGATAGCCGTGGCCGGCGGCCCGCATCCCCATGCCGAGGGCGGCCGTCGTCTTTCCCTTTCCGTCGCCCCACCAGACCTGGACGAGGCCGAACTCCTCGGGAGCGGCGGGCTCGATCGCCTCCGCTTCGGGCGTCCGTCCCTGTCCGGGGGTGTTCTCGACCGCGGACTCGGGCGTCCGATCGTCGCTCATACGGGAGCCGTCGGACCGATCGCACATGTAGTTGCCTCCTCCGCCCGTGTCCGATCTGTGACACTCCTAACCAAACGTGTCTTTAGGGCTCGCTCCTAACGTCGCTGCACGCATGTCCCTCGAGTTCTCCTCGTCCGACGACGTCGCCTCGTTCGAGCGCGTTATCGGCGCGCTCGACGACGAGGCCTGCCGGGAGATCATCGCGATTCTCGAGGAGCCGATGACGGTCCACGACATCGCCGAGGCGACGGCACATCCGCTCTCGACGACCTACCGAAAGCTCGACTGCCTGACCGACGCCGGACTCGTGGAGGAAGCCGTCGGCGTCCGCCGGGGTCGCCACCAGAAGTCACGATACGTCGCCAACCTCGACCGGATCTCGATTCGCCTCGACGACGACAACGAGTTGCGCGTCGATATCGACCGCGGGACGAGACACAGTATCTGGTCGGACCTGTCGTCGGAACTGTGAGCCGACCGGTCGGCTTCTCGATCGCAGTCTAGCCGTCGATTCGGACCCATCCCCCACGCGTCCCCGCCGAGACGGATCGACTACTGGATGACGAATTACCGACCGACGAGATCGATATCGGTGGGTCCCTGCCCGTCGAACTGCCGGACGAACTCGTCGAGGCGCGCCGGCTCCGACGCACCCGGAAGCTGCTCGTCCGCGGTCGAACACGTCGCCTCCACGTCGAGTCGGTCGCAGACGAGATCCGCGGTCGCCTCGGCCATCCGCCGGTAGGTCGTCAGCTTGCCGCCGACGATGCTACAGCAGTTCTCGACGCCCTCGTCGGCGTGCTCGAGCAGGTGGAAGCCCCGGGAGATTCCGCGGCCGCCCCGCGCGGCCTCGTCGGGTTCGTACAGGGGGCGGACGCCCCACCACGTCCGAACGCGGTCGGCGTCGACGACCGACGGGAGCATCGCCGAACACTCCGCGACCGTCCGCTCGACCTCCCGATCGTCCCGCTCGTAGTCGTCGGGATCGCCGACCGGCACGCTCGTCGTCCCGAGGACGACCTCGCCGTCGTGCGGAACGACGATGTCCCCGTCCGCGGGCTCCCGGCACCGGTTGAGCACCGGCTCGAGACCATCGTACGCGACCGAGACCATGACGCCGCGAGTCGGTCGCATCTCGACGGAGACGCCCGCCATCTCCGCGATCTTCCCGGCGTGGGGACCGGTCGCGTTCACGACGTACTCCGGGCACACGGTGTCGTCGACGTCGCCGCCGAGTTCGACCGCCGTCACCCGGCCGCGCTCGACGGTCATCGACGTGACCGGTGCGTGGGTGTGGATTCGCGCGCCGTGCTCGCTCGCGCCGGCCGCGTTGGCGGCGACGAGCCGGGACGGGACGACCACGGCGTCCGGGACCCACATCGCCCGCTCGACGTCGTCTGACAGCCCCGGGACGGCCTCGCGGGCGGTCGCGCCGTCGACGACGTCGGTCGGGATTCCCACGTCCACGCAGGCGTCGCGCTTCGCCTCGAAGTACGCCGGGTCGTCGTCGGCCAGTTGCACGAACAGACCTCGCGTCTCCCGAACGCACGCGCCCGCGATCCGTCGCAGGGTGCGATTCTCCTCGAGACACTCCGTCGCGCCGGGCCCGTCGGCTTCGGCGTAGCGCGCCCCGCTGTGGAGCAGGCCGTGGGAGCGCCCCGAGGCACCCGACGAGAGGCCGTCTCGCTCGACGAGCGTGACATCGACACCCCTGCGCGCGAGGTCTCTGGCGATTCCGGCGCCGGTCGCGCCGCCACCGACGACGAGGACGTCCGTTTGATCCATACGCGACCGACGTGCGCCAGACGGACGTAGCTTTCACTCCCCGGACGGCGGAGCGGCGAAACCGAGCAGGGCGAACGGGGCCGCGGGTTCGAACCGTCTCGGCTCGCGGTCGCGCGGCGCTACGGGCTGTACTCGGGCGACTGGGCCTCGATCGTATCGGCGACGTTCTCGAGTTCCTCGCCGATCGTCGCGACCAGATCGTCCAGCGTCGCGATCCCCGCCAGGTCGCCGTCGTCGTCGACGATCGGGAACCGGCGGACGTTGTTGTCCCGGATCGCCTCCGAGATCGTGATCGGATCGTCGTCCTCGTGGACCGTTACCGGGTTGGCCGTCATCACGTCCTCGATCGAGACCGACCCGACGTCGTCGTGCTCGTGAATCGCGAGCGCCGCGTCGCGGTCGGTGAGCATTCCGACGGGTTCGTCGCTTTCGACGACGACGACCGCACCGACGTTTTCCTCGGCTAGCGTTTCCGTCGCCTCCTCGAGGTCGCTGTCTGGACTCGTCGTGACGACGTTTTCGGGGCCGAGTTTGCCGATAGACATGGGTCACTCGAATGCAGCAGCGGAACGGTATTCAACGTGGAGCCTTCGAGTGAACGCAGGTCAGTAGCCCGAGCGTTCCACGGCGGCTCGAGCCGGCTGCGATCAGACGTCGTACTCGACGTCTACCGACGCATCTCCGAACAGCCAGAAGTCGGTGATGTCTCCCTCGAACCAGTAGGCGTCGAGATCGTCGTCGACGCTCCCGGTGACGGTACGGCCGTCGATCACGTCGCCGCCCTCGAGCGTCGCATCGCGATAACTGGACTTGACGACGTCACCGTCGACCGTGAACTCGTATTCGGTCGTGCCCGATGCGTCGCTCCCGTCGATCACGATCGAGTGCGGGGGTGTGGGCGCGGACTCGAACGCGTCGGGGTCGAGTTCCTCCTGATCGGCGTACACGTTGGCCGACCCCTGGTGGAAGGTGAGATTCGAGACCGAACCGGAAAAGCGGAAGCGCTGAACGCCTCGCTCGATCGAGCCGACGACCGTGTCGCCCGACTCGACCGTCGCGTACCGGTCCGAGTCGTCGCCGGCGATCGTCTCGATTCGCCCGTCGACGGTGACCGTATACTCCGCCTGCGACCCGTTACCGACGATCGTCAGGACGTGCGGGAACTCCGCGCCGTACTCGGTGGGGTCGACCAGCTCGCCGTTGACCGAGACGCGCGCGTCGCCGTCGACCGTCAGCGATTCGAGCTCGCCGGCGAAGCGGAACGCGTCGCGCCAGCCGCCGACGCTACCGACGACGGTCCCGCTGTCGATGGTGTCCGCGCCGTCGATCGTCGCGCCCTTGATCGTCGACTTCTCGGCGGCGCCGGAGACGGCGAACTCGTAGTGGCTCGTGCCCGCTGTCCCGAACCCGTCGATCAGGATCGTGTTCTCGAGGGCAGCGGGTTCCTCGCCGTACTCGTCGGGGTCGATTTCCTCCCCGTCGACCTCGACGGTCGCACGCCCCTGGTGGAACCCGACGTCGACGAGCTCTCCGTCGAACCTGAACCCGTCGACGTTGCTCGTCGTCGTCACCCATCCCGTCGCCGTCGTGCCGTCGATCGCGTCGTGGCTCTCGAGCGTCCCGCGGTCGGGGTTGCGAACGATCTCGCCGGTCGTTTCGACGTAGTACTCCGTCGGATCGCCCTGGCCGATGATCGTCAGGGTACGTTCGGGGAGATCCTCACCGGCCGACTCGTCGCCGTCGGACGGCTGCTCCTCGTTCCCGGAGCCGGATGCTGCCGCTTTAGCGCTTTCCGGACAGCCGTCGGGGATGAAGTGGTCGGGGTTGCCGTCGGTCCCGGTGCCGTCGTCGGTGTACACGTCGGTCATCTTCACGTTCGGGCTGTTCTTCGTATCGATTCCGACGCCCGCGCCGTTCGTAATGACGTGGACGTTCTCCAGGGTAGCCACGTCGCCGCCGTCGCCCCAGATCCAGATACCGCGGTTCGCGGAACTGGAACCGCTCTTGTAGACGACGGAGTCGACGATTTTCATGCCGCAATCGCCGATGCGGAGCCCCGTGTGGTGGCTGTCGTTGGTGTAACAGTTGGCGAGTACGATATCGCCACCGTCGCCGTTGTATGCGGGCGCCGAGCCGTAGATGCCGTTGTTTCCGTTCGCGGAAAAATTGCACCGCGATACCTCGAGCGATCCGTTGTGATCGGGATCGACCCAGATGCACTTCGCTCGGTAACTGCCACCAGTCGGTCGATCGGACGGACACTCGTCGAAGTAGATGTTCTCCATTCGCGAGGTGCCACCGCCCGTATCGGCCACCGCGAAGAGCGTGTCGTCGTACGCGACTTCGCCCGTAAAGCCGATATTTCGAATCGTCCAGTCGGTCCCCTTCGCGACGATCGTGATCGAATTTCGAGTGCCGAGATCGATGAGCTTGTTCTCCCACGTCTCCCCGGAGTCGATTCGAATCGTCTGGCCGCTCGCGGCAATCGTCTCGTATTCACCGGACGCCGCGTTCGCGGCTCCCGTCGCCGTCCCCGTAGCGATCGCTGCGACGCCGGCCAGCTTCAGATACGAGCGCCGGTCGATCGTCGTTTCAGTGGTCCGTTCGTCGGTGGGGACGGGATTTTCACTGCTCCCTCCCGGATAGTCGCGTGCCATACTGGGAAATGAGAAAGTCGAGATAACATAAACTTTCTTGCTTCTATTAGTACGTATTTCGATGAAATACAATAAATCGTGACTATATGTACAGAATATTATGAAATACTTGTCTATAACAATATTCGAAGAAGAACGTGGGCGACGCTGGGTGAAAACACCGAAGCCGGCAGCTGATCGGCTTTTACGCGGGTTTCGTTCGGTCACCTGGATTCGGCTTTCCACTCGCCGTGAGTGTCTCCGGGTGGTTTCGACACCGTCTCGACCGTCAGTAACAACGACGTACCGTCGGATAGGATATTCCTGAAAACGAATCTCACAGCCCGCTGACCGGACCGAAATACGGACTGTTAGTCTCGGCGGCTCCCGGAACCGCACGTCTCCGCCGCAGTTTCGTCACTCGAAGACCGTCTCAGGGTGTGTCTCGAGGACGCTCTCGGTGGAGTGAAGGTCGTCGATGACCGAGGTCAGGGAGAAGACGCGGAAGATCTCCGAGCGATCGTACTCCTCGTGAGCGTCGAGCAAGCGCTGGATCTCGTCGGCGGAGAGGACGTCGCCCACGGTGTCGCACTGATCGATCTGGCGCTGGATGCAGTCGATCGTCGTCGGGGGAAGCGACGAATCGGTATCGAGTCCGTTGATCGCCCTGATGAGCGGCTTGACGACCTCGAACGCGCCGGGGTACCGTGAGAGGAGGTCGTCGACCACCGCAGTCGCCGCGTGACGCGGCGAATCGACCGCCGCGTTGTAGTCCGGGTGCGTCTGGCTCGCGGCCTCGGGGGAGAGCTCACGGAGGAACGACCGATAGAGCTTGTATCGCGTCTTCTGATCGGTCGGACAGTTCATCGCGTACCGGAAGAACGGCAGCGAGTAGAACGGCGTCGTGCTCCAGAAGAAGAACCGATTCCGATCTTCCCCCTCGAACAGGAAGTTGACCGCTCGCTCCGAGACGAGGAAGTGAACGTACTTCGCTTCGGGCGTTCGTTCGGGATACGTCTCGATCCGGGATCGGATGCTCTCCTCGATGGCCGACTCCGACAGGCCGGTGATCTCCGAGACGTCCTCGAGCGGCAGGAATCGGTTTTCGCGGACGATGTGGTCGATGAGATCGTCGTCCGCGAGCGGCTTCGCCGGCGTCAGATCGGGGAGAACCTTGTCACCGCCGTCCCCGGTAACGTAGGTCATCGACGGACCGAAGTCGTCGTGAAGCTCGCGAAAGAAATCGATAATGAACGACGTGAGAAGGCCGATTTGTCCGTTTTTCGTCTTGATGATCGTGTCGAGGTCGCCGCCTCGGGGGGAATCGACGCGATAGGTCCGCCAGTCGATCCCGTAGATGTCCGCGAGTTGGCCCGCAATCTCGACGTCCGGCATCGGGACGTAGGCTTCGGACGCCATAGTGGCGGCAGTGACCGGCAGCCCCCCGGTGTGATAGCCGGCGAGGACGGACCGAGAGTCGAGTCCGCCGCTCAGGGAAACGACGTCGCGGTCGCCGATACCGGCGCGGCTACGACAGGCCGCCCTGAACCGAGAGACGAGTTCCGTCGCGTTCCGCTCTCGACTCCGATCGGCGTAGGCGGGCTCGTCGAAGGAGAACGTGTGGAGCGTCGACGTCGTGAGCCTGTCCTGTGCCGGATCGAACGTCAGTAGCGTCGCCGGCCGGAGCCGTTCGACGTCCCGGAGGAGCGATCGGCTCCCGAGCGTATAGCCGAGCAGGAGGGACTGGGCGACACCCACCGAATCGAAGGAGACGTCGCGACAGTTCATAATGTAGCGGAGCTCGCGAGAGAAGACGAACGAGTCGCCGTCGTGATGATAATGGAGCGGGAGGCGACCAAGGAGATCGTTCAGCAACGCGAGCCGACCGGACCGCTTGTCGGCCGCGACGACGACGAACTCCCCGTCGGTCTCCAACAACCACTCCGTCAGCGCGTCCGTATCCGATTCGAGCGCGTGCCGAGCGACCGTCAGCAACTCGCGTTCGAGCGACCCGTCGTGGTCGTAGATCCGCCCCTCGAGATACACCCACCGATTCTCGTCTTCGTACACCCGAACGGGGTACTCCGGATAGGCCGTAACGCCGACTGCGTGCTCCGATTCGTCGAGAACGACCCGTTTCTCGTATCGGCCGAGATGCAACAACGGATCAAGGGACTCGGCGAACGTCGCTTCGGTCGTTCCTTCGCTCGTCGTTCTGCCTGATACGCCGACCATGTAAGCGGAGATGTAACTCTCGTAAATCGTTATCTAGTGACTGCGTATCTATAGTGGTCCGCTACTGTCTCGCTATCCCACATGAGGGGGAACCGAACGCGAACGGACTCGTTTCCCTTCTTACTGCTTCGTAGTGACTTTCTCGGCGAACCTCTCGCGGACTTTCTCGACTTTCGGGGCCGCGTGCATCGTACAGTAGGCGTCGTTCGGGTGCTTCTCGAAGTAGTCCTGGTGTTTCTCTTCGGCGCGGTAGAACGTCTCGAGCGGCTCCAGTTCGGTCACGACCTCGTCGTCGTACTCCTCGTCGAGGGCCTCGATGTAGGCCTCGGCCTGATTCCGTTGGTCGTCGTCGTGGTAGAGCACGATCGAGCGGTACTGGGTTCCGACGTCGGGCCCCTGCCTGTTCAGCTGGGTCGGGTCGTGGGTCGCGAAGAACACCTCGAGCAGGTCGTCGTAGCCGATGGCGTCGGGATCGTACTCGACCTGGACGACCTCCGCGTGTCCGGTGTTCCCGGAACAGACCTCGCGGTAGGACGGCTCCTCGACGTGCCCGCCGGCGTAGCCGGAGGTGACCGACGACACGCCCTCGAGCTCTTTCATCGCGGCCTCGGTACACCAGAAACAACCGCCGCCGAACGTGGCTCGTTCCATGGGCGTCCGTAGGGGACCGCCGAGGAAAGATGTGACGGGTGTGATCGGTCGGTCGGCGGTGACGCCCCGCTATTGCGACGTGAATCGCGTGGGAAGGGATTTGGCGGTCGCCGACGAACGGCGGTGTATGTCCTGGGACACAGTCCGACTCGAGTGGGACGACGACGTAGCGACGCTGACCGTTGACCGACCCGACGCGCTCAACGCGTTGAACGTCGAGACGCTCGAGGCGATGGGCGACGCGATCGCGACGGCCGCGGACGAGGATGCGCGTGCACTCGTCCTGACGGGCGCGGGTGACGCGTTCATCGCCGGCGCCGACATCAAATACATGCGGGACCTCTCCCCCGAAGCCGCCCAGGAGTGGGGCGAACTCGGCCACGACGTCGCCGACGCGCTCGAGGCGTTCCCCGCGCCGACGATCGCGGCGGTCAACGGCTACGCCTTCGGCGGCGGCTGCGAGATGGCGCTGGCCTGCGACCTGCGGGTCGCCGGCGAGTCGGCGCTGATCGGCAACACGGAGATCGATCTCGGGATCATTCCCGGCTGGGGGGCTACCCAGCGACTGCCCCGGCTGGT
The DNA here is from genome assembly GCF_900110865.1 of Natrinema salaciae. Classification (NCBI taxonomy): domain Archaea; kingdom Methanobacteriati; phylum Methanobacteriota; class Halobacteria; order Halobacteriales; family Natrialbaceae; genus Natrinema; species Natrinema salaciae. The sequence goes on along the minus strand of NZ_FOFD01000001.1, from coordinate 219,547 downwards.
CGGCGACGAGACGGCGCGACGGATGATCTTCCTCGGCGAGCGGCTCGACGCCGAGTCGGCCGCCGAGGCGGGCCTGTTCGGCGAGGTCGTGGCGGACGACGAACTCGAGACGGTCGCCGACGAGTTGGCCGATCGGCTCGCCGCGAAACCGGCGTTCGCGATGCGGACCGCCAAGGAGGCCATCAATCAGGGCTACGAGGGATCGCAGGGAAGCGGCCTCGGGTACGAGAAACGCGCTTTCGCGAGCCTCTTCGGCACCCACGACCAGCGCGAGGGGATGGACGCGTTCGTCGAGGATCGGGACCCGACGTTCGAGTAGCGGGAGAGTCCCGACCGCGTTCGTCTCTCCGCCCGGTCTATCGATCCTCGACGCGCCACGTCAGCAACACGCCGGCGTCGAGCCGGTCGACCGCCGCGAGTTCGAGCGTCGGGAACGCCGCGACGAACCCGTCGCCGTCGGCGAGCGTCGGCGCGTCGCGGCCGCCGATGACTTTCGGCCCGACGAACACGCGTAGCTCGTCGACCAGGCCGGCGTCGAACAGCGAGAAGATGAGTTCGCCGCCGCCCTCGACCATGATCCGCTCGAGGCCGGCCTCCCGAAGCGTCGCGAACGCGCGCAGGAGGTCGACGCGGTCGTCGCCCGCCGTAATCAACTCGGCGCGGTCGGCGAGGGCCGCGCGTCGATCGACGGGTGCGGCCTCGCTCAGGCAGACGTAGGTCGTCGCCGCGTCGTCGAGAACCGCCGCGTCCGTCGGCGTCCGCCCGCTCGAGTCGACGACGATCCGTGCGGGATTCCCCGGCCGTCCGTCGTTCCGGCGTCGCTTCCGCAGGTCGTCGTCTTTGACCGTCAGGTGCGGATCGTCCGCGAGGACGGTTCCGACACCGACCGCGACGGCGTCGCTCTCGGCTCGCAGCCGGTCGACGCGCTCGAAGTCCGCCTCGCCGCTGATCGCGAGCTGTTCGCGCCGGCGCGAGGAGAGTTTTCCGTCCGCGCTCATCGCGGCGTTGACGACGACGTGCATACCCCGTGCTCGGGCGGCGATGGTAAAGAAATCCCCGCGTCTCGAGCCGCCCGGTTCCCCGCGAGTCGCTCCGCCGGCGTCGCCGGCGATCCGCCGGTCTCGAGGATCGTACTGGAACTATACGCGACTATATACTGTTCAATACGCAACATATAAACGACTTATCCAGTCTCGACCCAGCGTTCTGCCGTATACGACGTGACGACCGCCACTCACGCGTTAGACGACGCGGTATCGTTCGACTACCGGCACCTCGACCTCGAGAGCAAAGACGACGTCTACGTCGTCGGCGACGTTCACGGCTGCCTCGACGCGCTAGAGGCGCTGCTGGAGCGGCTCGATCTCGGTCCGAACGATCTCGCCGTGTTCGTCGGCGACCTCGTCCGGAAGGGGCCGGAGAGCAAGGCCGTACTGGATCGCGTGCGGCGGTCCCCGCAGCTGCTATCCGTCCGGGGGAACAACGAGCAGAAGATCCTCGAGGGATCGGCCTCGCTGTCGGCGCTCGATTCGACCGACCACCAGTACCTCGAGTCGCTCCCGACCGCGATTTCGTGGGACGGGGGGCTCGTCGTCCACGGCGGCGTCGACCCGACCCGGCCGCTGTCGGCCCACTCGGCCGACGACGTGTCGACGATGCGATCGCCGAACGGCGACGGCTACGACGGGCCGTTCTGGTTCGAGCGCTACGACGGGCCGCCGCGGGTCTTTTTCGGCCACACCGTGCTCGCGGAGCCGATCGAGCGGGCGTGGGCGGTCGGTCTCGACACGGGCTGTGTCTACGGCGGGACGCTCACGGCGTACGACGTCGGCCGCGAGCGGACGATACGCGTGCCCGGAACCGGCCACGTCGATCGATCGGCCGAGAAAATCGTCGGGGACGACAGTTGACCGGAGTGAGTGGTGTTTCGGGATGAACGAGCGAGAGCAGTCCGAGAGCGACGGCACCGAACCGCCGACCGACGACGGGACGAGCGAGGCGACGGAGGAGACGACGCTCGCGCTCCAGTCGGTGTTCGACGATGGGGACGGGACCGAGGACGACGATCGGAACACCGGTTCCGAACGGCGGGAACCCGACGACGGGAGTGACCGTTCCGAACGGGCCGACGGCCCGCGCGGACCCGAACGCGCATCGCCCGCCTCGACCGACCTCGAGTCCGAAGGAGTCGCCGATGTCGATCGCCGTGACCTCGGTTCCGAGGTCGGTTCTGGGGACGAAATCGAGACGAGCGCTGCTGCGGAGACGGGTACGGACGCCGCCTCCGCAACGGACTCGGACCGCGACCGGCCGGACGTGTCGGTCGAGACCGATGGCGCAACGGAATCGACCGAGGCCGACGGCACAGCGGAACCGACCGAGGCCGACGGCACAGCGGAACCGACCGAGGCCGATTCCGCCGCGGCAGAGTCGGCCGCTTCGTCCGCGGCGGAGGGTGCTGATTCGTCCGCGGAGCAGCGGACCGTCGACCTCTCGGACCCGACCTACTACCTGAACCGCGAGCTCAGCGAACTCGCCTTTCAGCGTCGGGTCCTCCACGAGGTGCTGGATGCGGACAACCCCCTGTTAGAGCGGGTGAAGTTCCTCGCGATCGTGACGACGAACCTCGACGAGTTCTTCCGGAAGCGTATCGGCGGCCTGAAACAGCAGATCGCCGCGGGTATCACCGACGAAACGCCGGACGGCCGCACGCCCCGCGAACAGTGGAACGCGGCCCTCGCGGAGGCGGAACCGCTGCTGGAGCGGCAGGCACGGTGCTACCGCGAGGAAATCCTGCCGGCGCTGGCCGACGAGGGGATCGACGTGGTCGAGTACGACGCGCTGTCGGACGACGAGCGCCGACAGCTACGCGAGTACTTCGAGAGTGCGGTGCTCCCGACGCTGACTCCGTTGACGTTCGACCCGGCCCACTCGTTTCCGTTCATTTCGAATCAGAGCCTGTCTCTCGCGGTCCTGACTCGAGAACGACCCGACGCGGAGCTGACGTTCTCCCGGGTGAAGATCCCGCGCAACCAGCTTCGGTTCATCCAGCTCGGCGACGAGCCCAGGTACGTCCTCCTCGAGGACGCCGTTCGGGCGAATCTCGAGTTGCTCTTTCCGGACGTCGACATCGTGGACACGGCGCTGTTCCGCGTGACGCGCAACGCGGAGGTCAGGCGCGACGAGGAGGTCGCCGAGGATCTGATCGAGATGATCGAGGAAGTGATCGAGGAGCGACGGTTCGCCACCGTCGTCCGGCTCGAGATCGAACGCGACACGTCCGATCGAATCCTCGACGTTCTCACCCGCGAACTCGACCTCGACGACCGGGAGGTGTTCCACCTCGGCGGCCCCCTCGACTACCGCGACTTCGCGGAGCTGACCGCCCTCGACCGACCCGAACTGAAACTGCCGGAGTGGTCGCCCCAACCCCATCCGCGGCTGGATCGGCTCGACGAGGGGGAGACCGTGTTCGACGTCATCCGGACCGACGACGTCCTCGTTCACCACCCCTATCACTCCTTCGAGGGGACCGTCCAGCGGTTCCTCGAAACGGCGGCCAACGACCCGGACGTCCTCGCGATAAAGGCGGCGATCTACCGGACGGCGAGCGATTCCCAGATCGTCGAGAGCCTGCTCGAGGCCGCTCGCAACGGGAAGCAGGTCGCGGTCATGGTCGAACTCAAGGCCCGCTTCGACGAGGAGAACAACCTCGAGTGGGCGAAGAAGCTCGAGGAGGAAGGGATCCACGTCGCCTACGGGACGATCGGCTACAAGACGCACACGAAGACGTCGCTGGTGGTCCGCGACGAGGACGAGGGCGTCCGGCTCTACTCGCACGTGGGGACCGGAAACTACCACTCCGAAACCGCGAAGCGCTACGAGGATCTGGGGCTGTTGACGGCCGACCGGGACATCGGGCAGGACCTCGTCAAGCTGTTCAACTACTTCACGGGCCACTCGATGCACCGGGAGTACCGTAAACTGCTCATCGCCCCGGGGAACATGCGCGACCGCTTCGTCGATCTCGTCCGCGCGGAGGCCGAGCGCGCGCGGAACGGCGAGATGGCGCGCATCGTCGCGAAGATGAATCGCCTGGAAGACCCGGAGCTGGTCCGGGAGCTCTACGAGGCGTCGATGGCTGGCGTCGACATCGACCTCATCGTCCGGGACATCTGTCGGCTTCGGCCCGGGCTCGAGGGCATCAGCGAGACGATCGACGTGTACAGCGTCGTCGGTCGCTTCCTCGAGCACTCGCGGATCTTCTACTTCCGAGCGGGAGGCGACGGTCGATACTACATCGGCTCGGCCGACTGGATGACTCGCAACCTCGACAATCGGGTCGAGGCGGTCACGCCGATCGAGGATCCGCGTCTCCAGCGCCGGCTCGACGGGCTCTTCGAGACGCTGCTCTCGGACGACCGGAACCGGTGGGTGATGCGATCGGACGGAACGTACGAGCGGTGTGAACCCACGAACGACGGCTCGACGACCGACGTCCACGAGACGTTCATGCGCTCGGCGCTGGACGGCGCTCGAAGGTAGCGCCCGTTTCGCCGTCTCCTCTTCGTATCCAGAACGAACCGACGGAACGTGACGATCGGTCCGCGACGATGGTGACGGACATTTTCGGCGGTTGTAGCGGCGAAACCGATGGCGGTGAGAAGCGATCCGTCCCGTCGCTCGAGAGCGCGTTGGTGCACTGGATCGGCGCTCCGTTCGGACCGACGTGGCTGTTCCGCGACACCGCCATCGTTCGACGGCGGACCCGACACAGATACGGAGAGCTATTCCGCGTATGGATCACTCAATACCACAATTAGCAGCGGCTTTGTACGTGTCGTGGGTCGATTCGCGTACGGGAACGACCGCTTCCCGAACCCATGAACGAATCCACCAACGCTCACGGCGCTCCCTCGCCCCGACAGCACCCGGCTACGGCAACGCACCGGACCCCCGACGCGATCGAGCTCGAGTCGACCGTCGTCCGATACGAGGATCGACCCGATCGGTGGACGATCGCGCCGCGGGAGTGTCCCGAAGCGGTCCGAACGACGACGTGGCTCTCGGCGGACGTTCGAGCCACCGTCGACCTCGAGGACGTTCGGTGATCGTCGCCGCCAACCCCCGGTCGATCGGCGTTCGGGAGCCCGATTGCGGCTCCGTTTCCGGCCGATAGACGCCGGTGCTCCGTCGAACACACGTGGTATATAGGCCTATATATGATAACAGTTATCGTCGTATGTATACCAATCTCTGGGTATCTAAAGTCGAGATATCTGGGTATAGATGGCCTGATTCCCCACAACAGTATTACTCTATAGACTAGTGGATTTATATTGTTGCAGTCGGGATGGATTCGTATGGAGACGCGAAAGGTGCAGGTGACGGGCGGATCGACGTTCACCGTCTCGTTGCCGAAAACCTGGGCGACGGACAACGACGTCAGCAGCGGTACCACTGTCGAATTCTATCCCGACGGAGACGAACTCCTTCTGACCCCCGAACGCGAAACGCGACGCCAGAAAGGGACCCTCGACGTCACGGGACTCGAGGGGGAGGAACTGATGCGGGCCGTGATGACGATGTACGTCAGCGGCTTCGACGTCATCTCGCTCGAGGCGGGCGGGATCACGACCGAGCAACGCGGCGCGATTCGCGACGCGACCCAGCGGCTCGTCGGCGTCGAAGTGCTCGAGGAGACGAGCGAGGGCGTGGTCATTCAGGACCTGCTCGACTCCTCGGAGCTGTCGATCGTCAACGCCGTCACGCGCATGCGCCTGATCGCACGATCGATGCTCGAGGACGCGGTGACGGCACTGATCGAGAACGACGACGCGATCGCACGCGACGTGATCGATCGCGACGACGACGTCGACCGACTCTGGCTCGTCGTCTCGCGGATCTTCCGCGCCACGCTGCGATCGCCCCGCGCCGTCGAGGAACTCGGCGTCTCCCGCGAGGCCTGCTTCGACTACCACTCGAGCGCCCGCCAGCTCGAGCGGATCGCCGACCACGCGGTCAAGATTAGCGATCTCGCGCTCAAACTCGACGATCTGCCCGCCGACGTCGCCGACGCCATTCACGGACTCCACGCCGAAGCCGGGACGATCTTCGAGCGGTCGATGGACGCGCTGTTCGCCGACGATGCCGACGAGGCGAACCGACTCGGCCACGACGTGCTCGCTTCCGTCCTCGAAATCGACGAACACACCCGCCGGATCGACGATATGCTCCGCGAACTCGAGCCCGCACAGGCCCAGTTGCTCGGACTGATCGTCGACTCGCTGTCCAGAAGCGCCGACTACGGCGGCAACATCGCCGAAACGGCGTTACAGAAGGCGGCACCGCGGCCCTGAACGGTCGCCGGAGACGGCGACCGACGGAATCGGCCCGTGCGACTCGTTTCGGCGCTCGCGTCCCCCGTGGTGGGTTTAACTCGCGTGGCGGCAACAGTCGACCCATGGAGTACACGAACCTCGGGACCACGGGACTGGAGGTCTCCCGTCTCTGTCTCGGCTGTATGAACTTCGGGACCGGCCAGCCGTGGATGATCCACGACCGCGAGCAGTCCCGCGCGGTGATCGACCGCGCGCTCGAACTCGGCATCACCTTCTTCGACACGGCGAACGTCTACTCGCGCGGCGAGAGCGAGGCGATCCTCGGCGACGCCCTCGCCGCTGCGGACCGCGACCGGTCCGAACTCGTCGTCGCGACGAAGGTGTTCGGCCCGATGCACGAGGGGCCGAACGGACGGGGACTCTCCCGGAAACACGTCCTCGATCAAGCCGAGGCGAGCCTCGAGCGGCTGGGAACCGACTACATCGACCTCTATCAGATCCACCGCTGGGACGACGAGACGCCGATCGAGGAGACGCTCTCGGCGCTCGACTCCCTCGTGGAGGCGGGCGACGTCCGGTACGTCGGCGCGAGCACGATGCCGGCCTGGAAGTTCATGAAGGCGCTGTCCGCGGCCGACGTCGACAACTACGAGCGCTTCGTCTCGATGCAGTGCGAGTACAACCTCGTCGACCGCCACGAGGAGGCGAACGTACTGCCCCTCTGTGCCGATCAGGGGATCGGCGTCATCCCCTGGTCGCCGCTGGCCGGCGGCTTCCTGACGGGCAAGTACGAGCGGGACGGCGGCCACGACTCGGGCCGGGCCGCGACGGACGAGTTCATGCAGAAGCGGTTCACCGAGGAGAACTGGACCGTCCTCGAGCGGGTTCGCGAGATCGCCGCCGCCCGCGACGCGACGCCGGCACAGGTGTCGCTCGCCTGGTTGCTCCACACGGACATCGTCGACGCGCCTATCGTCGGCCCGCGGACGATCGATCACCTCGAAGACGACGCGGGCGCGCTCGAGATCGATCTCTCCGAGTCGGACAGAGAGCGGTTAGAAGCGCCGATCACGCCGGCCTGGAACCCCGAAATCGGTGACGTGTGATCGGTTGCGGATCGGCGGTGACGGCCCGGAAGGGACACTGCACGCTACCGAACGGCGCTGCACGAGTCGCGACGAACAGAAACGGCGGTCGCGTTAGTCGAGGAGAACGGCGTTGACCTGCCCGGTCTGACCGGGACGGGAGGTGACGCGGGCGCGCCCCTCGCTCGTGTCGATGACGGCACCCTTCGTGATGATGTTCCGACGGATGTAGTTCGGGTTGGCGTCGTTCTCGACGACGTCTTCGATCTCGGCGGAGACCGTTTCGCCGCCCTTGTTGACGCTCGCGACGTCCGTCGAGAGCGCTCGCGTCTTCGTCTCGTTTCCGCGAGCGTCGACGGTTCGGAACCGCGGCTCGCCGACCTCCGTCTCGGTCGGGAGTCGGCCGAGCTCGTCTTTGCGGCGCTTTCGAACGTTCTTCAGTCGGCCACCGGTTCGCTTGCGCGTCGAGCGTCCCTGGTCTTGCATACTCTCATCCAGTCCCGGCGCATATTTATATGCAACGAGACGGCCCGCTCGCGACCACCGACGGAGCCGAAAGCGAGGCGGGCGGGATCGGTTACTCGTCGGGTACCAGACAGTACGCCTGGCCGGGCTCCTCGAGCACGGTCTCCGCCTCGTCGTCGTCGTAGTTCGAAAAGCGGCCTCGCTCGGCGTAGTAGATCCGGTCGCCGCGCGGGATCGCGCCGCTGGTGACGTGTCCGCGGTTTTCGACCCGCCAGCGGCGCTCGCCGGTCGCCCTGTCGAGGGCGTACAGGTGCGTGTCGTAGGAGCCGACGAGGATCGTTTCGGCCGTCGCGGTTATCGAGCCGATGACGCGACCACCGACGTCTGCCGACCACAGTTCGTCACCCGTGCCGGCGTCGAGGGCGTAGACGAAGCTGTCGTCGCTGCCGACGTAGACGACCCCCCGGTCGGGATCGATCGCCGGGTTCGACATGATGACGCGACCGGTCTCGAACGACCACTCCTCGCTGCCGTCCGCGATGTCGAGCCGGTAGAAGCGGCCGTCCCAGGAGCCGACGAACGCCGCCCCGTCGTAGATCGGGATCGTGCCCTTGATCTGTGCGCCGAGGTGGAACCGACCGTCGGCCATGGCCTCGCCGTTGGGGCCGCCCTCGCCGCCCGCCTGAAACGACCAGGCGAACTCGAGGGAGGGAAACTCCCAGCAGTAGACGACGCCGTCGTTCGAACCGGTCACGAGCCGGCCGGCCCGACAGTCGATCGCGGGCGACGGATGGGGCATCCCCCAGAGGCGATCGTCGCTCCACGTCGGATTCCCGGTCGCCGCGTCGAGCTCCCAGAGCGCACCGCTGGCGGGGTCGCTGTACTCGGCGAGCAGGTAGAGCGTCCCGTCGATGTAGGCGGGGCTCGAGCCGATCGCGATCGCGCCACCGAATTCGCGTGCCGACGTCCGCCAGATCACGTCGCCGGAGGCGATATCGATGGCGTAGCAGTCGCCGTCGTAGCCGCCGATGTAGGCGGTACCGTCGACGATCGCCGGCGTCCCGTGGAACCCGAGGCTTCGGGACGCGCCCGTGTCGATGCGCCAGCGTCGCTCGCCGGTCGGCGCGACGGCGTCGATCCGGCCGGTGTCGCTCGCGACGAGGATCGTCTCCCCGTCCGGCGTCGGCCGCGGCGTCGACTTGGCCGCGGTGTGACCGATGCGGTTGGTCGGGAACGACCAGTCGACGCGAACCGCCGAGGGAACGGTTTCCTCGGGGTAGTAGCCGTACCGGCGCAACCCGCGCCGGAACATCGAGATCCCGTCGTCCGCCGGAAGCGGCTCGTACCCGTCTCCGCCCGCGGCGGCAGCGACGGACGAGCAGTCCGGCGGCGTTCGGTACTGGCGGCCCGCACAGCCGGCGAGCCCGACGATCCCGGCGGTTCCCGCGGTACGGAGAAGCTGTCGCCTGGTGACTCGAGCACCGCTGCGTTCGCGGACGGGCCGACCGGCGTCGGTCGGCGTCGACTCCGCAGCGGCGTCGACAGACCGCGAATCCGGATCGCCGTCGGCGTCCCGCGGGCCTGCAGCGCGCTCGGTCACGCGTTTACTCCTGCTGGGCGTCGACGACCGCGACGCCGGCCAGGTTCACGATGTCCTTGACCTCGTCGCCGCGCTGGAGGACGTGGACCGGCTCGTCCATCCCGACCAGCATCGGTCCGATGGCGTCGGCCCCGCCGAGCCGCTGGAGCAGTTTGTAACCGATGTTCCCCGACTCGAGGTTGGGGAAGACCAGCACGTTCGCGGGCTCCTCGAGGTCGGAGAAGCCGTAGGTTCCCTGGAGGATGTCCTCGACGACGGCGGTGTCGGCCTGCATCTCGCCGTCGACGGGGAAGTCGACTTCGGGGTCGTCCTGCAGCAGCGACGCCGCTCTGCGCGGTTTCCGCGTCCCTTCGTTGTCGACGCTGCCGAAGTTCGAGTACGAGAGCAAGGCGGCGCGCGGTTCGATGTTGAACCGGCGGGCCAGTTTGCCGGTCTGTCGGGTGACCTCCGCGAGGACCTCCTCGTCGGGGGCCTGGTTGACCGTCGCGTCGGCCACGAAGATGACGCGGTTCTTGAACGTGAGCATGTAGACGCCGGCCGCGTAGTCGACGTCCTCGTCGGTGCCGATCACCTGCAGCGGCGGCCGCAGCGCCGACGGATAGTGGTGCGAGAGCCCCGTCAGGAGGGCGTCGGCGTCGCCCCGTTCGACCATCACGCTACCGAAGTAGTTCGAGTCGCGCTCGATGAGTTCGCCGGCCTCGCTCCGCGTGATGCCCTTGCGAGCGCGGAGCTCGTGGAGGCGATCCGCGTACTCCTCGTAGTCGCCGACCGAGGGGTCGGCGACGGTCGGATCGAAGTCCAGTCCGAGGTTCGCCGCCGTCCCCCTGATCTCGTCCTCGTCGCCGATGAGGATCGGCAGGGCGATCCCCTGCTCCTGAATCTGGTAGGCGGCCCGGATCATCTTCTCGTTCTCGCCCTCCGCGAGCGCGACCGTCTTGGGGTCGCTCTTGGCCTTGTTGAGGACGACCCGCATCATCTCGCGGGACTTGCCGAGACGGGCCTCGAGTTCCTCCTCGTACTCCTCGAGGTCGATCTCGGTCCGGGCCGCACCGGACTCCATCGCGGCCTCGGCGATCGAGGGCGCGACCCGGAAGAGCACGCGGGGATCGACGGGCTTCGGAATGATGTAGTCGGGACCGTACTGGATCGGGTCGTCGCCGTAGGCCTTGACGACCGCGTCGGGGACGTCCTGTCGGGCGAGGTCGGCCAGCGCCTCGGCGCAGGCGACCTTCATCCGTTCGTTGATCTCGGTCGCGCGAACGTCGAGCGCGCCGCGGAAGATGAAGGGGAAGCCGAGGACGTTGTTGACCTGATTGGGGTAGTCCGAGCGGCCGGTGGCCATGATGACGGTGTCGTCGCGGGCCGCTTTGGCCTCCTCGTAGTCGATCTCCGGATCGGGGTTGGCCATCGCGAAGACGATCGGGTTCGTTGCCATGGACTGCACCATCTCCTGTGAGACGATGCCGCCGATCGAGAGGCCGACGAACACGTCGGCTCCCTCCATCGCGTCCGCGAGGCCGCCCTCGGGGACGTCGCGGGCGAACTGCCGTTTGTACTCGTTGACGTCGCCCGCCGCCGCTCGCTCCTCGGTGATGATACCCGAGGAGTCACACATCGTGATGTTCTCTTTCTTGCAGCCCAGCGAGACGTAGAACCGTGCCGTCGCGATGGCGCTCGCGCCCGCACCCGAGAAGGTGATCTCGAGTTCCTCGAGGCTCTTCCCGGCGATGTCGGCCGCGTTGAGCAGCGCGGCGCCGGAGATGATCGCGGTGCCGTGTTGGTCGTCGTGGAAGACCGGAATGTCGATCTCCTCGCGGAGGCGCTCCTCGACGGTGAAACACTCGGGGGCTTTGATATCCTCCAGGTTGATCCCGCCGAAGGTCGGTTCCATCATCTTGACGGCCTCGACGAGCTTGTGGGGGTCGGAATCGTCGAGCTCGAGGTCGAAGACGTCGATGTCGGCGAAGCGCTTGAACAGGACGCCCTTCCCCTCCATGACCGGTTTGGAGGCCTGCGCGCCGATGTCGCCGAGTCCGAGCACGGCCGAGCCGTTCGAGACGACGCCCACGAGGTTCCCCTTCGTCGTGTACTGGTAGGCGTTGGTCTCGTCCTCGTCGATCTCGCGACACGGCGCGGCGACCCCGGGCGAGTACGCGAGCGAGAGGTCCCGCTGCGTATTCGTCGGTTTCGTCGTCGATATCTCGATCTTGCCGGGTGGGTCCGTCCGGTGATACTCCAGTGCGTCCTCGTCTAATCCCATATCGGGGACACTGCGGGCGACTACTAAAAACAATGTGAAGGTGACATTCGACAGTTGTCGAAAGCCACGGCGGACCCGAGACGCGACCAGCGCGCGAAAATGTAGTGATTCGACCGTTTTATACGCACCGCGGGAGAGACGTGGGGTATGGACGTCGCGCTTGGTGGGACCTTCGACCCCGTTCACGACGGGCACCGACGGCTGTTCGAACGGGCGTTCGAACTCGGAGACGTGACAGTCGGGTTGACGAGCGACGAACTCGCGCCGAAAACACGAGACGTCGACCGACGAGTCCGGTCGTACGACGAACGGAAGGCGGATCTCGAAACCGAACTCGAGTCGATCGCGGCCGACCACGGCCGAGCGTTCGAGATCCGGATCCTCGAAGCACCGACGGGAATCGCGACCGAACCACAGTACGACTACCTCGTGGTCTCCCCCGAAACCCGCGAAGGCGGCGACCGGATCAACGAGATCCGGACCGAGCGCGGCCACGACCCTCTGGAGGTGGTCGTCGTCCCGCACGTGCTCGCCGACGACGGCGACATCATCTCGAGCACGCGGATCGTCAAGGGGGAGATCGACGAACACGGGACCGTCCTCGACGGGGACTGACGCAGTCCGCGATCCGCTCGGGAACGATCATCGCGCGACGACGGTGTCACACCGCCGAAAAGCGCGTTACTGGCGGAAATTACTAATCCGAACCTACCGGAGTGTCCGTTCTCGTATCGTATACTTACACGGCCGCAGTCCGCGACTGCGGGCGGAAACAGTCGGTTGTACGGGTTTCCTACCAACGGGGCGGCTCGAGCCCGGCGTCCTCGAGCAACTCCTTCCATCGGGACTGGATCGAGAGCCGAGAGACGTCCGCAGCCTCGGCTACCGCACCCTGCGTGCGGCCGTCACCGGCGACGAGCGAGCCGGCGTAGAGGCTGGCCGCCAGCACCGCCCGCTTCGAGCGATCGGACGCAGGGACGTCGGCGAGGAAGAGATCGACCGCACACGATCGCGCCTCCGTCGAGAGTTCCAGCCGCTCCGCGGCGGCCTCGAGTTCCTCGAGCCACGGTTCGTACTCGATGCGATCCCGGGCGCTGTGCATACGACCGGATATCGGAGCGGCCGGCATAAACCTACGGTCGCGCGGCGATCGCAACCGGTGCACCGTCGACGGGCCCGCCAATGGTGCACTACGGATCGCAACGTTCAGATACGAATTGTTCGGCTATTCGGCCGTTCTCCGCCGATTTCACTAGGAGACGACTACTAAACCGCGTGTCGCTCCAAGGGTGGCACACCCGTCATCGGGGGCGGTCCGCACACTCGCTATGAAAGAGCCAACCTGCAAACTCGTCTGTACCGGCTGCGGGCTCGAGATGCCGTACCGGGAGCGGTCGCTGGCCGAACAGGCCGCGGAACTCCACCAGCTCCGCGATCCGGAGCACGTGACGTTTATCGTCCCGCCGGACTGGTCGCCGGAGGAACCGGTGAAGCACTGCTAGCGTCACTCGAGCGTCGACGACCGGTCGGACCGACCACCGGGGGGTCGATCCGACGGTTCGGGCGCGGGACGGCGCTCGCGCGGACCGACAGGTACTTACTCGATTCGTGAAAACTCGGTGGTGAGCGCGGGTAGCCAAGCCAGGCCAACGGCGCAGCGCTTAGGACGCTGTCCCGTAGGGGTCCGCCGGTTCGAATCCGGTCCCGCGCATGCTTCTCCGAGCGATACCGCGAGGAGAAGCATCGCGACGAGGATTCGAACGAGGGAAGACGCACGCAGCGAAGCGAGCACGTCTTCACGTTGTTCGAATCCGGTCCCGCGCACTGTCTGCGAATCTACGATTCGTAGGTCAGCAGATCTTTGATCTGCGCGGCTCTGTTGGAATCCGTAGCGTTTGACAGCACTCGCGTGCTGAGTACAGAGGACAAACGGAACAGAAGCAGTTTCCGGGGCCACCAGAGATCTATGTTTTTGATATATCCGGTGGTACACGGTTTGTTCCGATATTTCACCTGACCATGTCCGGTGCCCATCTAATAACTATCGCTGGCTAATTTCCCCTCAGGAAGATGACGAGCACCGACCAAAAGAACCAGCCCCTTCCAAGTACACAAATCGTCGAAGAAGTGGCAGGCATGAAAGAGGTCGCCACTACTGAGTTATCACCGCTTTATGAAACGATCGATGCAGAGGCCCTTGACACATTGTTACAGTCAGTCACGGGCCGAGAAGTGGGAGCGTTCCGTATTCAGTTCCAGTATGAAGGATACACCGTCGCTGTAGACAGTGGTGGCGGCATAAACGTGAACGAAGACGGCCGCTGATTTCTCGAGCGGACATTCCTCTTTCGGGACCCCCACCGACTGTACACTATATGAGGTTCGCACCTACACTGAGCAGGTGATTCAGCAGGAAGTGTCCGAAAGAAACGAAGTCTCTCTGCTGAACTCATCCTCGATACTGACCGATTCGGCTGCCGAACGATTGCAGTGAGTCACTGCTGAATATGTGCGCTCTGTATTCAGCACGCCTTTACCAAACTATCAGCGGCTGTGGATTTCAACGGAGCCATCTGTGCTACTGTCGCGAGCACGTCTTCACGTCGTTCGAATCCGGTCCCGTTCGGTGTTCGCCACGAGCCGGTAAATCGACGACTCGAGCCACTGGTACCCGGCGACGCGAGGAGCCGGTGATCACCGGGCCCGCGTTAGTTTCGACCAATTAGCAGTAGCTATAAGTCACAACAGGTCAACGAGTAGAACGGAAGCCGGTCTCCGTCGGGGACGGTCCGCAAAACGTCCCGGGTGCCCCAAGCACCCGAGACTGGCTTCCTAACCCGAGAGGGTTCAGGAGCCATGCATACGTTCAAACTACCGGGATATAAACATCCCGCACGACCGCGGAATCGCCCGATACGAGTAGTCTCGAGTCCGATTTTCGGATTGCGAGGGATCGCGGGGGGAGTCGAATGAGCGGCGGCAACGAGGGGGGTCGTGACGGCGACGGGTCGGATCGTGACGGCGGCGTGACGAGCGTCACCGTCGAGCCGGCACCGGTCCCCGCCTGCCCGCGCTGCGGCGAGCCGGTCGCCTTCGTCGTCGTCACCGCTCCGGAGAGCGGGACGGTCGAACCCTGCGGCTGTGGCATGCCGCCCGACCTGCTCGAGCAGGTTCGCGGGGGGTAATCGGCGGCTCGCTCGGGCCGGCCGTCCCGGCATCGGGTCGACCGACGGCGTGGAATCGACCGACGGCGACGGGTCGAGGCGTCCGCTCGGACGACCGGAGCAACTCGGCAGACGTGCGTCAGACGCTCCACAACGCTTATTCGGGCAGGAACGGGTTGTATGATCAATGGCCGGGTTAGACGACGTCTTCGGGGATCTCTTCGCGAGTGTCGATGCAGTCGTGCTCTTTTCGCCCAGCGGATCGTACTACGAGCGGTTCACGGACGTCGACGACTTCGACATCGTGGTCGTCGGCACGGAAAACGCCGTCGGCGCGGAGACGTTCGTCGAGTTGCCCCTCGAGTTCGACGACGTCTCCGATCGGGTCCGCTTCGGCCTCGAGGGTGCCCTGGAGCAGGGCGTGGTCGAGGACGGCGACGAACTCGCCTGTGCGACGAGCGTCTTCAGCGACGGGATCGACACGGTCTCCCGCGTTCGGGCGGACGCGGAGGCCCACACCGGCATCTACGATCTATTCGCCAAATCCCGCGCGGACCCGGAGGTGGTCAAGTCGGTCCTCGAGGTGGCGATCGAACTGGGCAAGAAAGGGCAGAAGGGCAAGCCCGTCGGCGCGCTGTTCGTCGTCGGCGACGCGGGGAAGGTGATGAACAAGTCCCGGCCGCTCTCGTACAACCCCTTCGAGAAATCCCACGTCCACGTCGGCGACCCGATCGTGAACGTCATGCTCAAGGAGTTCTCGCGGCTCGACGGGGCGTTCATCATCTCGGACGCGGGCAAGATCGTCTCGGCGTATCGCTACCTCGAGCCGTCCGCGGAGGGCATCGACATCCCGAAGGGGCTCGGTGCGCGGCACATGGCCGGCGGCGCGATCACGCGGGACACCAACGCGATCTCGATCGT
The DNA here is from genome assembly GCF_900110865.1 of Natrinema salaciae. Taxonomy (NCBI): domain Archaea; kingdom Methanobacteriati; phylum Methanobacteriota; class Halobacteria; order Halobacteriales; family Natrialbaceae; genus Natrinema; species Natrinema salaciae. The sequence continues at coordinate 203,711 of NZ_FOFD01000001.1, read as the reverse complement.
GCTCTCGGAAAGCGACGGGCTCGTTCGGGCGTTCAAGGCCGGTGAACTCATCCTCGAGGTCGATCCGGAGGCGTACTGATATGGTCGAGTGGCAGCCGCTCCTGAACGAACCGGCCGTCATAGCGGCGGCGGTACTGGCGCTCGGGCTCGTCGTCGGCTACCTCGTCGGCCGCCTCAACGAGGAGTTACTGTCGGCCTCGGGCGTCCCGGAGGCCGTCGAGGGGACGCCGTTCGAGCGGACCGCACAGTCGATCGGCACCTCGACGGTCGAGATCGTCGCGCGGCTGAGTTCGTGGTTCATCTACGGCATCGCGGTGTTGACCGCGATCCACATCGCGCAGCTGCTGGACACGGACGCGTTCTGGCTCCGCGTCACGGAGTTCATCCCGCAGTTGTTTATCGCCGTCCTCGTGCTCATCCTCGGCTTCATCGTCGCGGACAAGTCGGAACTGATCGTCAGCGAGTACCTGCGGGGCGTCAAGCTCCCCGAGGTGTCGGTCATCCCGAAGCTGGTCAAGTACTCCGTGCTGTACGTGACCTTCATCATCGCGCTGGGACAGGTCGGCGTACACGTTCTGGCGCTGTTGATCCTGCTGACGGTGTACGCCGTCGGCATCGTCATCGTCGGCACCGTCGCCTTCAAGGACTTCCTCGTCTCGAGCGCGGCGGGGATCTACCTGCTGCTCAACCAGCCCTACGGGATCGGCGACGAGGTCCGGATCGGCGACCAGACGGGCATCGTCCAGGAGGTCGACCTGTTCGTCACCAAGATCGAGGACGACTCGGAGGAGTACATCGTTCCGAACCGGAAGGTCTTCGAGAACGGGATCGTTCGGATGCGGGACTGAAGGCTGGCTCGGTCGGCAGTTCACGGGCAGCTGTTGGTTCCGATGCAGCCGTCCGCCAAACGGTCGGTTGCGTCCGAACGGACCGACATCTCGAGGCCGTAGCACGATCGCGTTCGCAATACTTCCGCACTCCCGCTCCGAAACGACCATTCGGTAGTGTATTTCTCGAAAAGTGGACAGTCGCCTCGAGTTAAATGAGATATTACGCCGGGGGTGCCCTGTTTGTGCAACGGCCAACGGCGCGTTCGGGAGCGGCGCTGTCACGGCGGCAGCAGCACGAAGAGCGGAGATTCGTTTCGATCAGCCGTCTGTTCGTTCAGCAGGAGTATAAGGTAACGGATGCCCTTCATACTGTGTCACCATCCTTGGCCGTCCTCGGATGATATGGTGGGAAACCTTATATATCACCTCCAATTGCCGAAGTCGTAGGGGAATGGTTGAACATTCAGAACAATTTCGAGCCAAATACAGCACATTAACCGAATTATCCAATCGTCTCTGTAACGGTGGTGATCGTCGTCATGCGTAGCGTCTCTCGACGCTCGATGTTGACGGCCGGCGCCTCGGGCCTCGGCGCCGCGCTGGCCGGCTGTCTGGGATCAGGCGGCTCGGGCGGGCCGACCGTCGGCATTCTCGAGGATCGCTCCGGGAACTTTCAGCTCAACGGGACATCGAAGTGGCAGGCGACGCGGCTCGCCATCGAGGAGATTAACGACGACGGCGGCATCCTCGACGAGGAGATACAGATCGAGGATCCCGATCCCCAATCGGACAACGAACGCTACAAGGAACTGACCGAGCAGATGATCCTCGAGCACGAGGTCGACGCCTTGTGGGCCGGGTACTCGAGTGCGACCCGGGAGGCGATCCGGCCGACGATCAACGAGTACGACCAGCTGTACTTCTACACGACCCAGTACGAGGGTGGGGTGTGCGATAACACGATCTTTCCCGTGGGTGCGACTGCGCGCCAGCAGCTCGGCGCGGTGACGCCGTATCTGGCCGAGGAGTACGGCGAGGACATCTACATCATCGCGGCCGACTACAACTTCGGCCAGTTGTCCGGCGACTGGGTCGACGTCATCGCCCAGGAGAACGGCTACAACATCGTCGGCGAGGAGTACATCCCGCTGGACGAAACCGACTTCTCGTCGGTCATCAATCGGATTCAGGCCGAAGACCCCGACTTCATCATGTCGATGCTGGTCGGGTCCAACCACGAGAACTTCTACGACCAGCGAGACGCCAACGACATGCTGATCCCCATCGGCACCTCCACGACGATGGCGCAGGGCCACGAACACATTCGCTACGACCCGAACGCCTTGACCGACGTCTACGCCGGTGTCAGCTACATGGAGGAACTCGGCGACGAGCGCGACGAGGGGTTCGTCGATGCGTTCTACGATCGATGGCCCGACGCGAACTACCTCAATCAGGAGGCCCAGAACAACTACTTCTCGGTGTACATGTGGCGCGACGCCGTCGAGGAAGCCGGGACCTTCGATCAGGACGAAGTCATCTCGGTGCTCGAGGAGGGCATGGAGATCGACGCGCCCTCGGGCTCGATCGAACTCGACGGTGCGACCCACCATATGACACACAAGATGCGCGTCGCACACGCCGACGAGAATCACGATATCAGCTTCGACGCCGAACAGTTCATCGAACCGACCTTCCTCCGCGAGGAAGTCGAGGGCGGCGCAGGGTGTGACCTCCGCGAGGAGTCCAAACAGACCCAGTACAAGCCCGGCGACGTCTACGACGTATGACGATGACCGAACACAACGCGATCGGCCGTGGCGGTGGTCGTCCGTGACGGCAAGCGGCGCGGCAGGACCGATGGCGGTGTCGCCGGTCTACGACGGGCTGTCCCTGCTGTTTCAGTTCCTGAACACCTTCGGGTTTCTCGTCTTGGTGACGGTCGGACTGGCGGTCATCTTTGGAATGATGGGCATCATCAACCTCGCCCACGGCGAATTCATCCTCATCGGTATCTACGGGACGGCGCTCGCCTACCACGCCGGCGCGCCGCTCCCCCTTGCGATGGTCGCGGGCGTCGCCGTCACGACGGTCTTCGGCGTCGTGGTCGAGCGGGTTATCGTCCGGCATCTCTACGACAGACTGCTGGACTCGATGGTCGCGACGTGGGGGCTCGCCCTCGTGGTCGCGCAACTGCTGCTCATCACCTTCGGGTCCAGCCTCGACAGCATCTCGACGCCGATGGGTAACGTGGCCTACGGGCCGTACACCTCCCCGATCTATCAGAGCGTGTTCCTGCCGGCGGCCGCACTGGCCGTCCTCGGCGGCCTGTACCTCCTGTTCACCCGGACGGAGTTCGGCGTGAAAGCGAGGGCGACCATCGAGGACCCCCAGACGGCGCGCGCGATGGGCGTCGACACCGACCGGATGTATATCGCGACGTTTGCCATCGGATCGGCGCTGGCGGGGTTGACCGGCGCGCTGTACGCTCCGGCCATCGGCGCGATCACGCCCGATCGAGGAAGCACCTTCCTCGTCGAGTCGTTCGTCGCCGTCGTGGTCGGCGGCTCGTCCGTCGTCGTCGGCACGCTGTCCGCATCGACGCTGCTGGGCCTCGTCAACGCGGTGTTCAGCTGGCAACTCGGGACCTTCATCGGGCTGATGGCGATGTTGCTGGTCGCGATCGTCCTGCTCCGACTGCTCCCCGACGGCATCACCGGCTACGTCGAGGACTGGCGTGAACGTCGGAGGGTCGACCGATGAGTCCCGTCGTCGGCTCGCGCGGCTCGAGTGCGGGCATTCTCGACCGGATTCGCGACCGACTCGAGGGGCCGAACACGCTCGGTAACTCCACGCCGTTCTGGGTTGCCTTCGCGGGAGCCGTCGTCGCCCTCGCGGCCTATCCACAGGTCGTGGGGCTGTACGCGATCCTGACCTCCACGAAGTACTTCGCGCTGGCGTTTCTGGCGGTGAGCCTGACGGTGGTCTGGGGCTACTGCGGTGTCCTTAGCTTCGGCCAGGTCGCCTTCTTCGGCATCGCCGCCTACACGTTCGGTATCATCGGCGTGAACGTCTCGACGGCCGCTGGGATCACGGCCGCAGTCGTCGGTGCGGTCGCCGCCGGAACGCTGTTCGCGCTGGTTCTCGGCTACTTCATGTTCTACGGCGGCGTCAGCGACGTCTACGTCACCATCATCACGCTCGTCGTGGCGCTGGTGTTGAACACGTTCATGGCCCAGACCGCCGGCAGCGAGTGGGCGATCGGCGAGGCTCAACTCGGCGGGTTCAATGGGATGCCCGGCATCCCGGACCTCGTTATCGGGGTCGGCGAGACGAGCATCGAACTCGGCGATATCGTCCCGCTGTACTACGCACTGCTGGCGGCACTGGTCGTTACGTATCTCGCGTTGCGCGTCTTCGTCAACAGCCAGTTCGGGATGACGCTCGTCGCCGTCCGCGAGGACGAACAGCGAACCGCCACCTTCGGCTACAACATCGCGTTCGTGAAACTCATCGCGTTCACGATCGGCGGCGCGATCGCGGCCGTCGGCGGCGTCTTCTACGCCGCTTGGGGGAACTACGTCGACCCGACCGTCTTCGGCGTCCAGTTCGCTGCGCTGCCCGTCGTGTGGGCCAGCATCGGCGGCCGCGAGTCGCTGCTCGGAACCATCGGCGCGACGCTGAGTATCGAGCGGATGCGAACCGGGCTGACGGAAGGGATCGGCCCGCTCGGCCCCGAGTGGGCGTTCGTCATCGTCGGCGGCCTGCTGATCACCGTTATCCTGCTCATGCCGGCAGGTGTCGCACCGTTTCTCGACCGAATCGGAACGCGGTTACTCGACCGAGTCGGGGACCGCTCGTCCAGCCGTTCAACGGAGGACGCAGTCGAATGACCGACCATCACATCGACCAGTCGCGAACCGTCGTCAGTTGTCACCGACCACCAACCGTCGGAGGTGACGTGCCGTGAGCACCCCGAGCGATCCGACCGTCCGGATCGAGCCCGCCGTGGCATCGACCGACACCGACCGCGATGCCGTGCTGGTGACGGAGAACCTCACCAAACGCTTCGGCGGCCTGACCGCAGTCGATAGCGTCGACTTCACGGTCGACGAGGGGGAACTGCGCTGTCTCATCGGCCCGAACGGGGCCGGCAAGTCCACGCTGCTCGAGTTGATCACCGGCCAGCTCTCGCCGACTGCGGGGCGGGTCTACTTCGACGGCATCGACCTCACGGACGTGCCGTCACACGAACGGATCGACGCAGGTCTCAGCGTGAAGTTCCAGTCGCCACACATCTACGAAGCCCTCACCGTCGCACAGAACCTGCAGATCCCGCTCCAACGGACCGACCGGGACGACATCCGCTCGGCGGCCCACGAGACCCTCGAGGAGGTCGGCCTCGCCGGCCGTGCCGACGCCCCGGCCGGCGACCTCTCGCACGGGCAACAACAGCGCCTCGAGATCGGGATGGCGACGACCCTCGAGCCGACGCTGATGTTGCTCGACGAACCGGTCGCTGGCATGTCGGTCGAGGAGACCGCGAGCGTCGCCGACCTCATACGGTCGCTCAACGACGACGGGATGACGTTCGTGGTTATCGAACACGACATGGATTTCGTCCGCAAGATCTCCGATCAAGTGACGGTGTTGAATCAGGGGTCGATCTTCCGGCAAGGTGCTATCGAGGAGATCGAGGCGGACGAGGCCGTCCAGCGCATCTACTTGGGTGAAGACGCATGAGCCTCGAGATCACGGATCTCTCCGCCGGCTACGATGGGACGCCGATCCTTCGGGACGTCGACTGCCGCATCGACGAGAGCGAGATTGTCGGGATCATGGGCAAGAACGGTGTCGGCAAGACGACGCTGTTGAAGACGGTGATGGGCCTGCTCGAGCCCGATACCGGCTCGGTTCGGTACCGCGGCGAGGACATCACCGGCCGATCCGCCGACGAGCGCGCGAGTCTGGGCGTCGGCTACGTCCCGCAGGGACGGGACGTCTTCCCCGGACTGACCGTCGAGGAGAACCTTCTGATCGGGGAGAACGTCGGAAGCGGTGACGCGACGCTGTACGATCGCGTCTACGAGTACTTCCCGATCCTGGAGGATCGGGCGACCCAAGACGCCGACACGATGAGTGGCGGCCAACAGCAGATGCTCGCGATCGGTCGTGCGCTCGTCGGCGACCCCGATCTGCTGCTGGTCGACGAGCCCTCGGAGGGCGTCCAGCCCTCTATCGTCCAGTCCATCACTGCCGACCTCGCACGGATCAACGAGGACCTCGGGACGACGATCCTGTTCGTCGAGCAGAACCTCTCGGTCATTCAGACGCTCGCGGACCGCTGCTACGCGATGGACAAGGGACGCATCGTCAACGAACTCGACGAGACGGACCTCGACGATCGCGAGCAGTTAACGGCACACCTCGTGGTGTAATCCGCTCTCGAGTCACTCACGGCGCTCGCTACCGTTGCTTGCGAGGCCGGAGGCTCTGCCTCGACAGTTCCGCATTTCGGCCCCGACGAAAACGAGGGCTCCCGTCCACTCTCCGCCGAGCTACTCGAGCGACAGTCCGGCGTGCCAGCGGTCGACGCCGGCCTCGCGTTTGACGGCGTCCATCTGCGCCAGGAGGTGGGTCGCGAGGGTGGCGGTCTCGGCGGCGCGTGACTCCCCTTCGGTCCTGAACTCGCCGGTTTCGCGGTTGGCGTAGACGGTACAGACCGCGCCGGCGCGGAGGCCGTACAGGTTCGCGAGCGTCAGGATGGCGCTGGCCTCCATCTCGATGTTCTTCACGTTCGCCGCTTTGAGCTCGTCGACCAGCTCGTCCGCGCCGGCGGCCTCGAACCCCTCGAACCCGGGCCGTCCCTGCCCGGCGTAGAACGAGTCTGCACTCATCGTGACGCCGGTGTGATAGTCGTAGTCGAGTCGCTCGGCGGCGGCGACCAGCGCCGACACGACCTCGTAGTCCGCGGCGGCCGGGTAGTCCTCCCGGACGTACGCGTCGCTGGTGCCCTCCTGGCGGACCCCGCCGGTCGTGATCACCAGGTCTCCCACGTCCATCTCGGGCTGGATCGCACCGCAGGAACCGACCCGGATGAACGTCTCCACGCCGACGCGAGCCAGCTCCTCGACGGCGATCGCGGCGGACGGACTGCCGATCCCGGTCGACGTGACGGAGATCGGTGATCCCTCGTAGCTCCCCGTTGCCGTGCGGTACTCCCGGTGGTGTGCGCGGATCTCGTGATCGTCCCAGAAGGCGACGATCTTCTCGAGGCGCTCGGGATTGCCGGGGAGGAGAACCGTGTCGGCCACGTCGTCGGGGCCGACTTCGAGGTGGTACTGGACGTCCGCGTTCGGATCTTCGCTGTCGCGAGCCATTGAACAGCGGGAGTTCGAGTCGACGGTGTTTATAAATGCGGGGCGCGTGTAGCGAGCCCATGGCACGGGGGACGATCGCGGACACCTACGTCGCCGCGATCCAGCACGACCTCGCCGATCTGCCGGCGGACGCGACGCGCGTCGGCGTCGTCCGACGGCCGACGCCGTGGTTCCACGCGGCCGTCGACGAGAATCAGCCCGAACTCGGCCCGCCCGTCGACCTGCTCGAGTCGATGCGCGACGCCGCGGAAGCCATGAAGATGCAGGGGCTCTGCGAGGAGGGGGCCCACAACGCCGCGTGGGACCAGGTCGGGTTCGGCGACGCGTATCGGGAGTACCTCGAGACCGACGACGACGCACGGGCCGCGCTCGCGGCGCTTGCCGACCGGCTGGCCGCCGGCGAGACGCTGGCGCTGGTCTGCTTCGAGAACACCGCCACGAAGCGGTGTCACCGAACGATTCTCAAAGCGGTTCTCGCGGAATCGGACCGATAGACGTCGCCGCGCTCGAGGGGTGCAGTATCGAGCGGCGGCCCCGGCGCGAATCGACTGTCGACCGTCGACCGTCGGGCTTCGGGCGTCGCGGCCCGGCCGTCACTCGAGGGTCTCTTGCGTGATCGTATTCGGCAGCAGTTCGCCGAGCGTGTACTCGGATACGTCGCCGTCACCCTCGTCACAGTGGACGACGAGGTCCGCGTCGCAGAACTCCGTGAGGGTCTGCCGGCACATCCCGCAGGGGGTAACGCCGTCGCGTCGCCCGGAGCTCACGGCGAGACGCGAGAACTCGCGGTGGCCGTTCTTGACCGCTTCGGCGACCGCGACCTCCTCGGCGTGGAGGCTGTTGCTGAAGTTCGCGTTCTCGAGGTTGCAGCCGACGAAGACCTCGCCGTCGGCGGTCTCGAGGGCGGCACCGACCGGATAGTCGGAGTAGGGGACGTGGGCCCGATCTTGAACGTCACGAGCGGCGGCGATGAGATCGCGTTCGGATGCTGAATCGGATTCGCGTTCGGTCACGCCGTCACGTACCGCAAGCGGGTGCAAGAAGGCATCGACCGCTCTCGCGGGCGTCTCCGCCCGTCGACGTTCGACTTGGAACGGTGAGGGGCGAACGAAGCGAGGCGGCTCGAGTTCAGTCCTCGCCGGACTCGTAGTGATCGCCGGCGGCATCGGGCAGGCGGGTGCGGCCGACGAACACGAGGACGACGATGACCGTCATGTGCGGGATGGTGCGGATGAGCTCCGTCGGGATCGCGTAGCCGGCCGACTGGAGCATCGTCTGGGCCGAGTTGAGCCCGGCAAAGAGGAACGAGCCGAGCAGCGCCCCGATCGGGTGGTAGTTCGCGAGCAGGTAGGTCGCGATCGCGATGAACCCGCGGCCGCCGATCGCCGTGTCGCCGCCACCGGCGAACGTCCCGAGGTGGCCCAGCGCGAAGCCGGCACCTCCGAGGCCGGCGAACACGCCCGAGAGGAGCACGGCGGCGTACCGGACTTTCCGGACGTCGACGCCGGCCGTGTCGAGCGCCTTCGGGTTCTCGCCGCTGGCGACGACCCACCGGCCGAAGTTCGTTCGGGAGAGCAGGTACCAGCCGGCGACCGAGCCGACGAGCATGAGGTACACCTGCGGCGGGGTATCGAACAGCAGCGGGCCGACGAGGGGGACCTCCGACAGCACCGGGACAGTCACCTTGCCGAAGCGCGTGACGTTGGTGGTGTTCGTACTGCCGAAGACGATTTGGGAGGCAAACGGTGCCAGACCGAGCGAGATGAGCCAGACCGCGAGTCCCGCGATGATCTGGTCGGCCTCGAACTCGATGCAGACGATCGCGAAGAGAAGGGCGAAGAGGACGCTGACGACCACGCCGATCAGCAGCCCCCACCACAGGTTCGGCAGACCCACCGTCGCGCCGCCGTCGCCGAGCCAGTGGACGGCGGCGATCGAGCTGAAGGCCGAGACGATGAGCAGCCCCTCGATGCCGATGTTGATGACGCCGCTCTTCTCGGCGAAGATCCCGCCGATCGCCGCGAGTGCAATCGGAACGGCGAGCCGGAGCGTCGCCGCCTGCCAGCTCACCGGCGTCACCCAGAGGAAGGCCAGGCCGACGATGGCCGCGCCGACAGCCGATTCGATCGGCCGGCGGGCGAGTCGATCGCGCGTCCCGCCTACCGGGTTACGCATCGGTCTCACCACCGTCACCGCCGTCGGCGCGAGTCGGCCGCGGCGTCTCCGCGGGGCGGAACCGGCGTCCGATCATCCGGAAGAACTCCGGCATCGCGACGAAGAGGATGATGAGTCCCGTCAGGATGCCGATCAGCTCCCGCGGCACGTTGGTCCCCGTCCCGATTGAGCGCGCGCCGCTGTCGAAGACGCCGAACAGGAACGCCGCCGCGCCGACGCCCAGCGGGTTGTTCCCCGCGAGCACCGAGACGGCGATGCCGTCGAACCCGATCGAGGGCACGTTCTTGAGCCAGCGCCCGTGTACCATGAGGACCCAGAACGCGCCGGCGATGCCGCCGAGCGCGCCCGAGAGGGTCATACTCGCGACGGTCATCCGTTTGTCGTCGACGCCGCCGTAGGCGGCGGCCTCGGGCTGGAGGCCGCTCGTCCGCAGTTCGTAGCCAAACGACGTCCGGGCGAACAGCCAGGCGATTCCGATCATGAGCGCGACGGCGAAGGCGAGCGCGAGCAGTGAGAAGTCCATCCGTCCGCCGAACCCGATCACGGGAACGGTCGGAATCTCCGCGTACTCGGGGATGGGTTCGGTCTGGGGGTTGTTGCTGTTCGGATCCTGGAACTGCCAGGACAGTATCGTCGACGTCACGCCAACCGCGACGAAGTTGAGCATGATCGTCGTGATGACCTCGTTGGCGTCGGCGTAGGCCTTCAGCACGCCCGGAATCGCGCCGTAGAGCCCGCCGACGAGCGCGCCCGCGAGGACGCCAAGCGGGATCAGAACGACCGTCCCGACGAACCCGCCGGGGACGACCGCCGCCGCGTAGACGACGGTGACGGCCGTCGCCAGCCCGCCGACGACCAGCTGGCCTTGCGTCCCGATGTTGAGCAGGCCGGCGCGGAACGCCACCGCGACCGACAGCCCCGCGAAGATCAGCAGCGTCGTCTGCTGGAGCGTCGTCGCGAGGCTGTAGTTGGTGAGGGACCAGCCGCCCTCGAGCGGGTGGCCAAGCGCCCCAAGGAACAGCTCGTAGTAGACCTGCATCGGGTTGTAACAGAACGTCCACCCGGCCAGATCGAGGCCGGCCCGACAGGAGGCGAACCCGCCGGAGACGAACACGAGCACGCCGCCGACCAGCACGGCGGCGAACAGCGCCGCGACGCTGATAACGATCCGTTCGAAGACTGACGCCCGAACGAGACGGTCGAGGAGCCGATCGAACTGGGTTTTCACCGGCGATCACCCGCGTTCGGGCTCCCAGCGGCTTCCTGCCCCGGCCGTTGCCCGGCCATGAGCAGGCCGATCTCCTCCTCGGTGACGTCGGCGGGGTCGGTGACGTCGATAAACTCGCCCTCGTAGATGACCGCCAGTCGATCGGAGAGGGCCTGCACTTCGTCGAGGTTCGATGAGACGAGCAGTATCGCGACGCCCTCCCGTCGAAGCTCGAGCAGGCGGTCGTGGATGAACTCGGTCGAGCCGATGTCGACGCCGCGGGTCGGGTGGGTCGCGACGACGAGCGACGGATCGCGCTCGAACTCGCGGCCGACGATGAACTTCTGTTGATTCCCCCCGGAGAACGAGCTGGCGTCGGCGTCGGCGTCCGGCGGCCGGACGTCGTAGGTATTGATTATCTCCTCGGTGTGGGAGCGGACCCCGGTCCAGTCGATCCGCCCGCCGTTGGCGAACCGGGGCGAGCGCTGGCTGCCGAGGACGCCGTTCTCGACGAGGTCGAAGGGCATGACGAGGCCGCGTTCGTGGCGGTCCTCCGGGATGTAGGCCATCCCGTTCTCGATTCGGCGGCGGCGAGACCACTCCGTGATGTCCGTTCCCTCGTAGGCGATGGTGCCCTCGTCAGGCGTCTCGAGGCCGGTGATCGCCTCGACCAGTTCGGCCTGTCCGTTGCCGTCGACGCCCGCGATGCCGAGGATCTCGCCGGCGCGAACGTCGAGATCGATCCCCGAGACCACCTCGACGCCGCGAGCGTCCTCGACGGTGACGCCGTCCGCCGAGAGGACGACCTCGCCCGTCTCGACCGGCTCCGAGTCGGCCTCAAGGAGCACTTCCCGGCCGACCATGCGCTCGGCCAGTTCCTCCCGAGTCGTGCGGTTCGGATCGACCGTCCCGACGGACTCCCCGTCCCGGAGGACGGTGATCGCGTCGGCGGCGTGGGTCGCCTCCTCGAGTTTGTGCGTGATGAAGATGATCGTCTTCCCCTGTGCGGTGAGTTCCTCGAGGACGTCGTAGAGTCCCTCGACCTCCTGGGGCGTGAGGACGGCGGTGGGCTCGTCGAGAATGAGGACGTCAGCGCCGCGGAACAGCGCCTTGAGAATCTCGACGCGCTGCTGGACGCCGACGCTGACGTCTTCGACGGTGGCCCCCGGGTCGACCTCGAAGCCGTACCGATCGCAGAGGTCGCGGATCTCGCGGTCGATCCGCTCGCGGTCGACCGCCATGCCGAACCACTTCGTGGGCTCGTTCCCCAGCGCGATGTTTTCGGCGACCGTCATGGGATCGACCAGCATGAAGTGCTGGTGGATCATGCCGATGCCGGCGTCGATGGCGTCCTGTGGGGAGTCGAACGCGCGTTCCTCGCCGTCGACGACGACCCGTCCTTCCTCGGGCTCGTAGAGTCCGTAGAGGACGTTCATCAGCGTCGTTTTGCCGGCTCCGTTCTCCCCGAGCAGGGCGTGGACGGTCCCCCGTTCGACGCGGAGGTCGACGCCGTCGTTCGCGACGACCCCGGGGAACCGCTTGGTGATGCCGTCGAGGTGGACCGCGAGGTCGCTGCCGGTACTCTCCCCCGCGGCGGCGGTCGAACCCGCCGTCGCGGTCGGTCCCGTCCCGTCAGTCGTTCCCGCTCCCGGCTCGCTCATGCGATTACAGTTCGCTTGGGACGTCTATCTCGCCGTCGATGATCGCCTGTCGAGAGTCCGCGACCTGGTCTTTGATCTCCTGGGGGATCTCGCCGCCGAGCTCGTCGCCGTAGACGTTGGCGACGCCCTCCTGCTCGAGGCTCAGGGTCTCGACCTCGCCGCCCGCGAAGTTGTCGTTGACGACGGACTCGATAGCGGTGTAGACCGCGGTGTCGACGCGCTTGACCATGCTCGCGAGGATGACGTCGGCGAAGTCCGGGTTCGAGCGCGACTGGTCGTCGTCGACGCCGATCGCGAATCGGCCTTCCGCCTGGGCCGCCTGGAAGACGCCGATGCCGGTTCGGCCGGCCGCGTGGAAGACGATATCCGCGTTCTGGTTCTGGTACATCGTTCGGGCGGCCTCCTGCCCGCCGGCGGTGTCGTTGAAGTCGCCGACGTACGACGAGACGACCTCGGCGTCCTCGTTGGCGTACTCGACGCCGGCTTCGAAGCCGGCCTGGAACGACTCGATCAGCTGCGATTCCTGGCCGCCGACGAAGCCGACGACGCTTTCGTCCGGATTCGTCTCGCCGGCACCGGCTGCGAACTCCTCGTCGGTCAACAGGCCCGCGAGGTGGCCGACCTGGAACGAGCCCTCCGGTTCGCCGAACGTGTAGCTCCGAACGTTGTCCTCTTCGACGACGGAGTCGATGATCATGAAGTTCTGGTCGGGGTACTCGGGGGCGTTCCCGGAGAGTGCTTCGGCCTGCGCGAACCCGATGCAGCAGATCAGATCGTAGTCGCCGGACTCGGCGAAGTCGCGCTGCGCGCCGTCGAACTCGCTCGCGGCCTCCGGTTCGGTCTCGTCGAACGAGAGGTCGAACTCGTCCCGGGCGTCGACGACGCCTTGCTTGGCCATGTCGTTGAACGAGTCGTCGTCGAGGCCGCCGGTCGCGTACACCATTCCCACCTGTACGTCGGTGTCCCCTTCGTCGCCGAACCCGCCGACGCAGCCGGCCATGCCGGCGAGCCCGATTGCGGTCGCACCTTTGATAAATTGTCGTCGATCTCGTACCATGACCCGGATTAGGGTAAACATCCGGTATATAGCCGTCGAATCAGCTAAGTCCGAGCAATTTCATGTACCCCGTCATTTTGTGCCACTCCGAGAGCACCGACGGCAGCCACGCCGGCCGCCGTCAGGTCGTCCCCGCGACCGCATCCTCGATGACCGCTCGCGCCTCCCCAACGAGTTCGTCGACGGAATCGCTCTCCGCGTAGAGGCGAACGTACGGCTCCGTCCCGCTCGGACGGACCAGCAGCCACGACGCGTCGTCGAACTCGAGGCGGACGCCGTAGTCCGTATCGACGGTCGCGCCGGGGAACGCCTCGGGGAGGGCAGTCTCGAGGGCGGTCATCGCATCGGTCTTGGCCGCGTCCGGACAGTCGACGCTGACCTTTCGATACGGCCGTTCGGTGACCGGTTCTCGGAGGCGGTCGGTGTCGCCGGCGTCGGCGACGAGTGCGGCGACGACCGCGGCGCTGGTGACCCCGTCGATCCAGCCGCCGAACGCGGTGTGGATGTGCTTCCAGGGTTCGGCGGCGAAGACGATCGCGGTGTCGTCGTCGCCGGCGGCGCGTTCTCGCGCGATCCCCTCGTGTAGCGCCCCGAGTCGGACGCGTTCGACCCGGCCGCCGGCCGCGCGGACCCGCTCGTCGATGCGCGCGGAGGCGTTGGGCGTGGTGACGACGACGGGATCGGCGGCGTCGCTATCGGCCGTGTACCGGGCCGCGACCACGGCGAGGACGGTGTCCTCGTGGATCACCTCGCCGTCGGGGTCGAGGACGACGAGGCGGTCGGCGTCGCCGTCGTGGGCGAGGCCGAGATCGAAATCGCCATCGACGAGGAACTCGGTGAACTCCGAGAGCGTCTCGGGGGTCGGCTTGCTCGGGCGGCCGGGGAAGTGGCCGTCGACGGACGCGTTGATCGCCACGGTCGTCGCACCGAGGCGCTCCAGGACCTGCGGCGTCGCGAGCGCGCCGACGCCGTTCCCGCAGTCGACGGCGATCCGGAGTCCCTCGAGAGGACCGGCCGCCGACGCCTCGTCTTCGGCGGTCCGATCGCGGAACCGCGATCGAACGTAGGATTCGACGGCGTCGCGATATCGGTCGAGCACCCCGAGGCGCTCGCCCTCGCCCCACTGGTCCCAGCGGGCGAGCCGCGAGCCGCCGCTCGTCACGCGGTCGTCGATGACACGTTCGGCGTCGCGGTCGTACTCGACGCCGTCCGCGAAGAGTTTGATGCCGTTGTCCGCGGGCGGATTGTGACTCGCGGTGAGCATCACGCCCCGCCGCCCCCGCGAGGCGAACGCGAGCGCGGGCGTCGGCACCTGTCCTACGCGCCGAACGTCGGCGCCGGCGCTCTCGAGGCCGGCTTCCATCGCGGCGGCGAGCGCCTGTCCCGTCTCTCGACCGTCCCGGCCGACGACGAACGTTTCCCCGGGTTCACCGGCGGCCTGTCCGACGGCGAGGGCGAGCGAGGGAGAGACGTCCTCGACCGGACCGCGGATTCCTGCAGTTCCGAAGAGACCCATACGGGCCCGTTCCGGGAGCAGGTACTTAGCGACGTTGCAACCGCGTCGTCCAACTCCGGCGGGGGGACGGGAAAACAGCTATTCGGCGGGGAGATCGTCGATCAGCACGACGGCCTCGCCGTCGATGACCGTCGCGTCGTCGTCTTCGTCGCGGACGACCGTCTCGAGGCGGTACTGATCGTTTCCGAGGTTCTCGACGATTTCGACGCGGGCCGAGACCCGGTCGCCGACGCCGACGGGGCCGCTGAACTCGAGGTCCTGCGAGAGGTAGATGGTGAGTCCGGGGAGCCGGGCGAGGGCGGCGCTGATGAGCCCGGAGACGAGCGTTCCGTGGACGATGCGCTCGCCGAAGCGGGTGTCGGCCGCGAAGGCGTCGTCGAGGTGGAGTCGGTTCGTGTCGCCGCTGACCGCGGCGAACGCCCGGACGTCCTCGTCGGTCAGCGCCTTCTCGAAGGTCACGGTGTCGCCGACGTTGATGTGGTCGGGATCGTCGACGGTGCGATCGAACTGCCAGTCGAGGTTGGAGTAGTCGACCGACGGGATCGGCGGGGCGGTCCGCTCGCCCGCCGAACCGTCGTCGGTGGCAGCGGGCGGAAGCATCGCCGAAACGGCCGCTCGATTCGCCGCGGTCGCAGTTCGCAGGAACCCTCGCGTCATGGTCGACCACGCGTCCGCCATGGCCGCGAAGTTGTCTCCCCCAGCGTTCTGGTGTGGCATCTACCGGCGGCTTAGTGTGGGACGTATATGACTTCTTTGGCTGCCCTAACAGCCGTTTACTGACGAATAGCCGGAGTAATATGGGATTAGAGCGCCTCTCGGGCGGGATTCGTGACAGACGACTCGAGAGTCAGGGTCGTCGGTCTGTCGATCGTGACAGTCATCGCACCCGTACAACGGGTTCATGATCCAACTGACACCACCTCTTGCCACTAGATGGTAGATAGTGGAAAGGCTTATTATGTTCACGAGCCAAGGTACTGTTGATGACGGACGACTCCGACCGATCGCTCTGGTTCCCGCCTTCGATGTTCACCGAGCAGATGCAGGAAGCGGGCGAGCAGGTCGCCGAATCCCAGCAGGAGATGATGAAACAGTTGCTGCAGGCCACGTCGGCCAACCCGCTCGAGAACACGTCGGCCTTCGGGCCGATGAACATGGGCACGGCGACGTTCAAGGCCCGCGTTCAGAGCGGCGGTCGGATCAGCATTCCCGGCCCCGAACGGGAAGCCCTCGACATCGAGGAGGGCGATATCGTCCAGACGATCGTCGTCCCCGTCAAACGCAACCGAGAGGAGCAATCATGACACAGAACCCATTCACCGCAGTCTTCGACGCACAGCGCACCGCAATCGAACAGAGCCAGTCGCTCACCCACGACGCCCTCGAGGCCCAGCGGAGCTCGATCAGCGCCTTCGCCGACGCCGTCGAGACCTCGAGCGCGCTCGCCGAGTCCAACGCCGAACTGACCAAGGGCGCCGTCCACGCCTACTTCGACGCCCTCGAGGCCTCGATGCCCGAGGAAGCGGCCGACTTCGACGAACTCCGCGAGCTCGTCGACGACGGCTTCGACTCGGCCACCGAGGCCCAGTCGCAGTCGATCGACGCCTACCTCGACGCGCTCGAGGAGTCGGAAGTCGCCTACGAGGAGTTCGCCCGGAGCTACTCCGAGGTCGTCGACACGTCCTTCGACGCGGCCCTCCAGGCGCACGAGCAGGTCGAAGAGAACGTCGGCGCCGTCGCCGAAAACGTCGAAGAGGCCGCCGACGAGTTCGACGTCTCGGCGTAGAGCCGGCCGCAGCTTTTTACACGTCACCGTCAATTTTTACCCATGTCAGACTCACAACCCGAGGCGCAGAACTGGAACGCGTTCGTCGAACAGTGGAACGAGCAATTCCTCGAGGCGCTCGAGGACAATATGGAAGCGCAGGCCCAGTTCGTCGAGAGCTGGTCGGAGACCGTCGGCGAGGTCAGCGAGGACACCGAGCTCTCCGACGGCGTCGAGGGCTACGCCCGCGCCTACGAGACGTGGATGACCGCCTCCCAGCAGATGGTCGAGCGGATGAACGATCAGCTCGAGGGTGAGGAGGTCGACATCGAGGAGTTCCGCGACATCTGGCTCAACACGGCCAACGAGGCGTTCAAAGACATCATGTCGACGACCGCGTTCGCGAAGATGACCGGCGAGACGGTCGGCGACGTCCTCGAACTCCAGCAGCAGGCCGACGAGGCCGCACAGGAGACGCTCCGCTCGCTCGGCTTCGCCACGCAGGACGACGTCGTCGAGATCGGTGACCGCCTCGTCGAACTCGAGCGCCGCCAGCACGCCGTCGAAGAGAAACTCGATCGCGTTCTCGACCACCTAGACGAGCAATGAACAACCCATTCGCAACCGCGCTGAACATGCAACGGCAAGCCTGGGAGGCGACCGCCGACCTCGCCGACAAGACCCAGGTCGCTCCCGAGCGCACCGAAACCGTCGAGAACATCGACGTTGGACAGACGCCCAGCGAGGTCGTCTACGCGGAGAACAAGCTCCGGCTCCTCCACTACGAGCCGATGACGGAGGAGCAATACGACATCCCCATCCTCGTCGTCTACGCGCTGATCAACAAGCCGTACATCCTCGACCTCCAGCCCGACCGATCGGTGGTCCAGACGCTGCTCGAGGCCGGCTTCGACGTCTACCTGATCGACTGGGGCGAGCCCTCGAAACTCGACCGGTCGCTGTCGCTGGACGACTACGTCAACCGGTACATCGACAACTGCGTCGACGTCGTCCGGGAACGGTCCGGGCAGGACTCGATCAACATTCTCGGCTACTGCATGGGCGGCACGAAGTCGGCCATGTACGCCTCGCTGTACCCCGAGAAGGTCGAGAACCTGGCGCTGATGGCAGCCGGCCTCTGTTTCGCCGGCGACGGCGGGGTCCTCGAGCTCTGGGGCGGGGAGGAGTACTACGATCCCGAAGTGGTCACCGAGACGTTCGACAACGTCCCTGCCGGATTCCTGGACGTCGGCTTCGCGCTGATGGACCCCGTCGCGAACAACGTGACGAAGTACGTCCGGTTCTACGACAACATGGAGGACGAGGACTTCGTCGAGAACTTCGCCCGCATGGAGCGGTGGCTCGACGAGGGCATCGACATGGCCGGCGAGGCCTACGAGGAGTTCATCCGCGACATCTACCAGGAGAACAAGCTCTACGAGAACGAGCTCTATCTGGGCGACGAGCACGTCGACCTCGAGAACATCGACATGCCCGTCCTCCAGATCGTCGCCGAGTACGACCACCTCATCCCGCCGGAAGCCTCCAAACCGTTCAACGACGTGATCGCCTCCGAGGACACCGACATCCTCGAGTTCGCGACGGGACACATCGGCATGTCGGTCTCCTCGCGGAGTCACGCCGACCTCTGGCCGCAGGTCTGTGACTGGTTCGAGGAGCGGTCGAACGGAACCGACGTCGAGTCCGAGTCCGCGACGCCGGCACCCGAGGAGTCGGACGCCGCGCTCGCCGCGGACATCGCCGGCGACGAGACGGGAGCGGAAGACCTCGCGAACGGCGGAACGAGCGTCGAGACCGGGTCCGATACCGAGACGGATACCGATCTCGACGCCCAGACGAGCGACCACCACGGCGAAGATCGCTCCGCGGACGAGATCGTCGAGCGCGGCGAGGCCGACGTGCAGGAGGAACCCGCGGAGCCCGGCGAGATGGCCGTCGACGAGGACGTCGTCGAGGAAGTGGCCGGCGACGACGCCGCGTCGGAGATCGAGTCCGACGCCGACGACCTCACCGAACTGACGGGGATCGGGCAGGCGTACGCCGAGGACCTCGCCGCAGCCGGTATCGACACGTTCGACCAGCTCGTCGCGGCCGACGTCGCCGAACTCGCCGCCGAGACGGGCATCGCTCCGAGCCGGATCGACGACTGGATCGACCAGGCTCGGGACCGCTAGCGGTCGTGGCGGCTTCGACTCCGCGCCGGTTCTCACTCCGTCCAGTGGTTCCGACCAGTTCGGGCAGCGCAGCGGTGAATCGCCGAGCCGGCGGTGCAACGATCGCGTAGCACCGCAGCGCACCGGCCGGCAGTCGGGTTATTATCCAGTTTATCGTACCGATAACTAACAGGTCGTTATTTACCATCGGACGTTGAATGTGTGATTCATGTCCATGGATGGTCGTACCTGTGTTATCACGGGCTCGGCTCGGGGTATCGGCCGGGGTATCGCCGAGTACCTCGGTGAGGAAGGTGCAAACGTCGTGATCAACTACCGATCGTCGGAAGGCGACGCCTACGAGGCCGTCGATACCATCGAGTCGGCCGGCGGCTCGGCCGTCGCAGCACAGGCCGACGTCTCCGACCGGGCGGAAGTCGAGCAGATGGTCGACGTCTGTCACGAGGCCTTCGGCCAGGTCGACGTCCTCGTGAACAACGCCGGCATCACGGCCGACAAGCAGTTCACCGAAATGTCCCCCGAGGAGTGGAACCGCGTCATGGACGTCAACCTCGGCGGCATGTTCAACTGCACCCAACTGTTCTACGACGACATCTGGAACGCGGAGGAGGGCCGGCTGATCAACATCTCGAGCGTCGTCGGCAAACAGGGCAACTACGGACAGGCCAACTACGCCGCCGCGAAGAGCGGCATGTTCGGTTTCACGCGAACGATCGCCCTCGAACTCGCCAAGGGCGGCTCGACGGCTAACTGCGTCGCCCCCGGCTTCACCGCGACCGACATGCTCGATAGCGTCCCCGACAAGGTCCTCGACCGGATCATCGCGGGCATCCCGCTCGAGCGGCTGGCGGAAGTCGAGGACATCGCCGCAGTCGTCCGGTTCCTCGCGAGCAAGGACTCGTCGTACGTGACCGGGGAAGTGATCGACGTCAACGGCGGGATGGACCTGTAGAGCCGCCGTCATCGGTTTTCGTCGCGCCCGGCTCGAGACGACCCGTGTGAGCGACGGCCACGGCGGTACCGCCGGTCACGTGCCGAGCGCTCGCCAGCCGGGCTCGTAACAGACGAGGTACGCCGCGGGAACGGCGACGATCAGCAGCGGCATCGTATAGAGCGCCTGGGTGAACGGGTCCGGCGGTGAGACGAGCGCCGAGCCGATGACCGCGGTCATCCCGCCGATTCCGACCGCGCCGAGCACCCGCTCGAGCGGGCCGGCCGGTTCGCGACGGGCGGGGAGACGCGTCCGGTACACCGCGTACGCCGGGATGGCGATCGGGAGCAAGAGGAACAGCCAGACACCCCACCCGAAGGCGCTCGACCCACGAGCGGCGGCGTCAGCCCTGATCGCGTAGCAGAGACAGAGCCCCGACGCCAGTACGACGAGGACCCAACTGAGCCCGAGTATCGCCCACGGCCCAACTTCGTTCATTCACCGGTACTACTCACTCCGTAGGCTATTAATTTTACTAACTCGAGCATCCGACGATCCTGAGAAACGGTCGCGCTCGTCCACTCTCGAGCAGCGAGTCAGGGCTCGGTCTCGTCGTTCGTCGTCTCCGCGGCGGCCGATTCCTCGAGCGCACCCGTTCTGTTCGCCGCCCCCGGTCCGTCCGTCTCCGAAGCACGACCCGAGTCGGGCGGTTCGGGCGGCTCGAGCGCCGCCGCGAGGAGCGCCACCGGACGGCTCTCGAGCAGCGCCGACAGGGAGCGCGTCGACCGGAGCGCGGCGGCCGACAGGACGGCCGCGAGGACGTGACCGGCGAACAGCGCGATCGAGAGCGATCCCACCAGCGTGAGCGCGAGCAGCGACGGCGGCACGCAGGCGAGGCCGACAGCGCCAAGCGTTCGGATCGGGTGCGCGCGGACGGCCTCGGCGGTCGCCGAAACGACCGATTCGGTCCGCGACCGTGCGTACCCGTCCTCGAGCGCGTCTCCCGTCGCCTCGAGGAGTCGGACGATCGGTCCGACGGTGTACGTGTCCCGGAGATCGATCACGATGACGTCCGGCTCGGGCTCTGCCGTCAGCCACCGGTAACAGTACGACGCGCGAACGTACCGGCCGACCGCGGTCCCGAACGTGCGGAGCCCGCTGGCTTCGAACGCGGTCTCGGCTCGGTCGGGGAGCGATTCGAGGAACCGAACGGCCGTCGACCCCTCGAGTGCGGCTCGCAACATCCTAGTCGGTCCCGTCGGTCGGCTCCGACGGCCCGCGGCGGATCAGTTCACCGCCGACGTCGTAGCGCTCGGTCCGGAGCGTGATCCGGGAGCCGGTACTGAGCGCCCGTCCGCCGAACGTCTTCGTTCCGGCCCGATCGATCGTCACGAGGTCGGCCTCGAGTTCGACGGCCGTCTTCGACGAGTTCTCCAGGTCGGTCGTCGCGACGTCGGTCACGGTCGCGACGGTCCGCCCGGCGAATCGATACTCGTCGCCGGTTTCGATCGCGTCGGCCGTCGTCGCCGACACGTTGGACTCGAGGTGGACGGTCGTTCGCGCGGTCGGGAGGGTCGTTCCGTCGTCCTCGAGCTGGTGGACGGTCCCCCGCAGTTCGTAGTCGGCCGTGTCGATCGTCACGTCGCCGCCGATCCGAACGGACCGATCGCCGAGCTGGAACGCCGTTTCGTTGCCGCCTTCCGGGGGATACTCGCCGTCGATACGGGCGCGGACGACGACGTGTCCCTCGTCACCGCCGCTCGTCGGAGTGGTGTAGACGTCGGTGACCGTCAGGTTGTGTCCGTCCGCGTCGACCACCGCACGGTCGCCGTCGGCGATGGCCGCCGCGAGGTAATCGGGTTGCGTTCCGAGATCGATCGTCGCGTATCGGGTCGCCGGTTGGCTGTCGTCCCCGGTTTCGTTGGTCGACGAGCCCTCGGGAGCAGCGGCTCCGTTTCCGTCGCCGAGGACCCCGACGACGGCGACACCCGCGATCAGTACGGCCACGACCAGACACACTGCGAGTGCGTCGATGACGTTGACGACGCCGAAGAGGTTCCCCTCGTCGTCGATCAGCGGCATCGCTTCCTCCGGACGTTCATGCGGGAGGGAGCCGGTTCCGGGACCATAGGTGTTGTCATGTCGGCGCTTTCCCGGTCGCGGTCGCCATCGGTTTCAACGCGTTCGGACCGCATATCGGTCGATCGCGACCACCACGACCGCGATCGAGATGGCGACCGCGAGAACCGCCGGATCGGACGAGACGTAGAGGCTCGGCGTGGGATGGCGGACCCACGCGAACGGGTACAGCCACATCCCGGCGGCCCCGTCGGCGTAGGCCTTGACGGCGTCGACGAGGAGGTGCGAGAGCGCACCCGCGAGCAGGGCGACGAACGCCCGTCGATGCCGGTCGGCGACGACCATCGCACCGATCCCGGCGAGGACGATGGCACCGCCGAGGGTCGCCAGTCCGTCGAGGTCGAACGGCATCCCGAGGGCCGCCTCGAGTGTCCCGTTGCCGACGAGCAGGGTACCCCGATTCAGATCCGGGAGGATCGCACCGATCATCACCACGGCGGTCCAGCGGCTCGGGATCGGCCGGTACCAGCCCGCGACCGTACAGCCCGCGTACGCGAGGAGGACGTGCGAGAGGAGGTCAGCCACGGTGGTCCACCTCGTCGGCCTCTGGGTCGGCGTCGACGGCTCTCGGTCCGACGGCGAGCGATCGGCCGTTCACGCGCCACTGCCGGAGGAAGTACCCCACCGCCAAGCAGAGGCCGACGACCGACGCCCCGAGTTTGAACGCGGTCGCCGACCGATCGCGGTTCACGACCACCGTTTCCGCCGCGCGCATCGTGGTCTCGGACTCGAGCACGCCGTAGACCTGCACGACGCCGCCCGGTTCGACCCGCTCGTCGACGCCGCTGACCGCGAGTTCGGCCGCGACCGCGTCGCTGTTGTCGACGACGTGGATGGTGATCACGTCGGCGTCGGCATCGACGCTTCGGACCTCGCCGAACAGGAGCACGCGGTCGCCGACGAACGCCTCGACCCCCCGTTCCTGGAGCTGCTCGCCGGTCGGATGCGGCCAGTTGTCGTCGTGGGTCGCGCCGTAGTGGACGCAGAGTCCACCGAGCGCGACGAGCAAGACGGCGACGACCGCGACCCTCCTCGAGAGACGCATCTGTTCTTCTCTTTCGGCGGAGGGGTTTGATCGTATCGGCCCCGTCGCGGCGTCGGTATCGCACCCGGACCGACCGCCGTCGATACGTGCGGCCGGAACGGCGCTGACGTCCGTTCCTCGCCGCCCGGAATAGTAAGGCAGCGGCTGCGTCGCCGCAAAGGGACGAGTACTCGGCAGCGAACCGTCCGATCCCGCCCTCGTCGGGCCACGATCACCGACTACGGCACGCCGCCTAGTACGTCAGCCCCTCGTACGTGATCCCCTCGCGGCGTTCGACGATTCGTCGCCCGTCGACGACGACGGCCTCGTTCATCGCGTCGAACTCGTCGTCGAGCGCCGCGAACTCGTCCCAGTCCGTGACCACGACCGCGCCGTCGCTTCCGTCCAGCGCGCCTTCGGCAGCGTTCGCGTAGTCGATATCGGGGACCCGGGCCCGCATCGCCTCGATCGCGACCGGGTCGTACGCGACGACGTCGGCACCGCGCTCTCGGAGCCCCTCGATCACGGGAATCGCTCGCGAGTTCCTGACGTCGTCCGTTCGGGGCTTGAACGACAGGCCGAGGACGGCGATCCGCGCCCCGTCGAGCGCGACGTGGTCCTCGAGCAGGTCGATCATCCGGGCGGGTTGTCGATCGTTGATCTCGACGGCGGCCTCGAGCATCGCGGGCTCGTAACCGCCCTCGCGAGCGGCGGCTCGGATGGCGTCCACGTCCTTGGGGAAACAGGAGCCGCCCCAGCCGACCCCGCTGCGGAGGAACTGGTCCGAGATGCGGTCGTCGAGACCGACGGCGTCCATCACCTCGTACGCGTCCAGGCCGAACTCCTTGCAGATATTTCCGAGATCGTTGACCAGGCTGATCTTCGCGGCGAGGAAGGCGTTGTTCGCGTACTTGATCATCGCGGCCGTCTGCGGGTCGGTGTCGATCACCGGCGTCTCGGCGTCGAGCACCGGCTCGAACACCGCGGCCAGCCGGTCCGTCGCCCACGCGGAGCGGGTCCCGAAGACGACCTTGTCCGGGTTCCGGAAGTCGGCGACCGCGCTTCCCTCCCTGAGGAACTCGGGGTTCGTACCGACTTCCACGGCGTCGTTGCCGTCGGCACCGGCGCGGATCGCCGGCTCGAGCACGTCCGGAATGCTCGGCGGCGTCACGGTACTCTTGACGACGACGAGGTGCCGGTCCGATTTTCTGGCGAGCGCCTCGCCCGTCGCTCCCGCGGCCCCTTCCAGCGCGGTGAGATCGATGCTCCCGTCCTCGTTCGAGGGCGTGCCGATCGCCAGGAACGTCACGTCCGATTCGGGGACGGCGTCGTAAGACGTCGTCGCCGTGAGCCGATCACCGGCGTGGGTCTCGAGGAGGTCGTCCAACCCGGGTTCGGCGATCGGTGCCCGCCCGTCGTTGAGCGCCGCGACGATCTCCTCGTCGATATCGATCGCGGTCACCTCGTGCCCGAACGCCGCGAAACAGGCGGCGATCGTCGTGCCGACGTAGCCGCTCCCGATGACCGTAACGTGCATTATCCGAATCAGGCGCGATCCGCGCAGATTATCCTTGCGGTCACCGGTCACGCCGCTCTCGGCCGACCGTTCGGTTCCGCGTCGGGGCCGACTTCCCCCGGGCCAGAAAAGCCATATGAGGGGACTCATCATGGTAGCAGTAATGAACGCAGTCGTTCTCGCCGCGGGGGAAGGAACGCGTCTTCGGCCGCTCACCGAGGACAAACCCAAGGGGATGGTCGAGGTCGACGGGCGACCGATCCTCACCCACTGTTTCGATACCCTCGTCGACCTCGGCGCGGAGGAGTTCGTCGTCGTCGTCGGCTACCTGAAAGAGGTGATCATCGACCACTACGGCGACGACTACCGCGGGGTACCGATCACGTACGCACACCAGCGCGAGCAGAAGGGGCTCGCACACGCCCTGTTGACCGTCGAACAGCACATCGACGACGACTTCATGCTGATTCTCGGCGACAACGTCTTCGACGCGAACCTCGAAGACGTCGTCCGCCGCCAGCAGGAGGACCGCGCGGACGCGGCGTTCCTCGTCGAGGAAGTGCCCTGGGAGGAGGCGTCGCGCTACGGGGTCTGCGACACCAACAAGTACGGCGAGATCACCGACGTCGTCGAAAAGCCGGACGATCCGCCGTCGAACCTCGTGATGACCGGGTTCTACACGTTCACCCCCGCGATATTCCCCGCTTGCGAGTTAGTGCAGCCGTCGAACCGCGGCGAGTACGAGATCAGCGAAGCGATCGACCTCCTGATTCGGTCGGGACGGACGATCGACGCGATCGGGCTCGAGGGCTGGCGGATCGACGTCGGCTATCCGGAAGACCGGGAGGAAGCCGAACGGCGGCTGCAGGAGGACGCGGAAGCCGCCGTTGCAACCCCGTCCGAGTAACAGGCGCGCCCAGCCCGTCCTCCAACGGTTCTACTCCTCACCGACGAACTCCCGACTCGCTCTCACGTGCGAACAGTGCTCGGCAGTACTGGTTACGAAGACCGGACGAGCGGGTCGTACCACTCCCGGTTCTCGTGATACCAGTCGATGAACTTCGAAACGCCCTCCCGGATGTCGACGGTCGGTTCGTAGCCGAGGATCTCGTTCGCCTTTTCGATATCGGCGTGGGTGTGCTCGGCGTCGCCCGTGCGGGCCTCGTCGAACTCGAGCTCGAGGCTCGGATCGATCTCGTCGCGGACGACCGCCGCCAGCGTGCGGATGTCGATGTTGTCCGTCGAGCCCACGTTGCAGATCTCGCCGTCCGCACTGTCGTCCTCGAGGAGCCGTTCGTTGACCCGGACGATGTCCTCGATGTAGGTGAAATCACGCGTCTGCTCGCCGTCGCCGTAGATCACCGGCGGTTCGCCGTGGAGACACCTGGATACGAAATTCGTCATCGCCATATTCGGCCGCATTCGCGGGCCGTAGACGGTGAAGTATCGGAGCGCAACCGTCGGGAGGCCGTAGATCTCGTTGTAGACGCGGGTGTACTGCTCCGTCGCGAGCTTCGAGACGCCGTACGGCGAGACCGGGGTCGTCGGGTGGTCCTCGTCGTAGGGGAGGTACGCCGGCTTGCCGTACACCGACGAGGACGAGGCCACGACGACGCGCTCGAGGTCGTGCGCTCTGGCGGCCTCGAGCAGGTTGATCGTCCCGTCGACGTTGTACGTGTTGACCTTCTTCGGCTCGTCGATGCTCGATCGAACGCCCGCCTGCGCCGCCTGGTGGTAGGCGACGTCGACGTCGGCGACGAGGTCCTCGACCAGTTCCGCGTCGGTGATCGATCCCTCGACGAGCCGGTAGCTCGAGCCGGATTCGTCCGCGGCCGCCCTGCCGGCGTCGACGTTTCGTTCCTTGATGCCGAGGTCGTAGTACGGTTCGAAATTGTCGAGCACCGTTACGTCGTGGCCGCTCCGTGCGATCGTCTCCGCGATATGGCCGCCGATAAAGCCCGCACCGCCCGTGACGAGTACGTCCATCGTTACGACGGTCCCACGACGGCTACAAAAACCGTGCGTATTTCGTCGCGGTTCGCCGATCGTATCGAGTTCGGTACATCTCCGGGCAGCGAGCGTTCGGAGCCGAATCGGCCACAATCGATATATAGTGGTATGTCGGCGTGTTAGTCGTTTCAAAGCATATATGGGAGTGCAGGTTACTCCATTAGTCGATGCTTACCGGCTGGCGGTATCGGTTCGCGAGCGCCGTCGGGACTGCGTATCTCGTCGCCGTCGCGGTCCTCGTCGCGAACCACGCTACCTTCCAATCCGTCTTTACCTCGGTCGTTCCCCTGTTTAATCGGTTAGAACCGACGGTCCTCAGCGGGCCGTCGCTCCGATGGGCGCTCGTCCTGGCCGTCGTCGCGATCGCGAGCGCGGCCTGGCCCCTGTACAAGCCGCGGCCTCGCCGCATTCTCGATACGGTCTTTCTCGTCCAGAAGCGCGTCCTCGTCGGCGGGCTCGCGCTGGCGACGCTCGGCTACTTCCAGTGGTCCCACCGCCTCCCGCGGGCGACGCTCGTCATGACCGTCGGCTTCCTCGCGGTCGTCTTGCCCGGCTGGTTTCTCGTTATCCGCGGTCGGCCCGTCGATACCGACGGCCGGACGCTGATCGTGGGCGACGACCCCGACCAGATCGAGCGCGTCGCGCCCGCGATCGACGCCCCCGTCGTCGGCTACCTCTGTCCCACCGTCACCGGCACCGCCGCGGCGTCCGTGACGACGGCGGACCCGGATCGCGCGATCACCGACGGCGGCGTCGAACTCCGCCACGAGGGGCTCGTGGACGACGCCGATCCGCTCGCCGCCCTCTCCCGCCTCGGCGGGCTCTCGCGACTCGAGGACGTCCTCGTCGCGTACGACGTCGACACCGCCGTGCTCGCGTTCCAGCAGGCCGACCGCGCGGAGTTCTTCGGCGCGCTGGACGCCTGTCACGAACACGGCGTGGACGCCAAGGTCCACCGGAAGTACGCCGATAGCGTGCTGGTTTCGGAGGGTGACGTCGGGGAACTGGTGGACGTGGACCTCGAGCCGTGGGACCCGCTGGACCACCTGTTCAAGCGGGTGTTCGATATCGCGTTCGCCGTCGTCGGGCTGGTCGCGTTCGCGCCGCTGCTCGTCGTAATTGCGACCGCGATCAAACTCGACAGCCCCGGGCCGGTGTTTTACAGTCAGGACCGAACCGCCGGCTTCGGCGAGACCTTCCCCGTGTACAAGTTCCGCTCGATGATTCCGGAGGGAGAATCCGCCGTCCCGATCGACGACGACGAGAACGACCGGATCACCCGCGTTGGTTACGTTCTGAGGAAAACCCATCTGGACGAGCTCCCGCAGCTCTGGTCGATTCTCGTCGGCGACATGAGCGTCGTCGGCCCTCGCGCCGTCTGGACCGAGGAGGAAACGCTGCTCGAGGAAACCGCGCCGTCGTGGCGCAAACGCTGGTTCGTCAAGCCCGGACTGACCGGACTGGCACAGATCAACAACGCGAAGAGCACCGATCCGAACACGAAACTGCGGTACGACCTCGAGTACATCCGCCAGCAATCGTTCTGGTTCGACGTGAAGATCGTCGTTCGGCAGGTGTGGAAGGTCTTCGAGGACGTTTTCGCGACCGTCCGCTGATCGACAGTCACGAACCGAACGACATATCGGAGTCCTCGAGAACGTACCGCCAATGCGGATTCTACGCGTCGCACAGAAGGTCTATCCCGACGTGAAAGGGGGTGGACCGTACCACGTCCACGCGATGAGTCGCGATCAGGCAGCGATGGGGCACGACGTGACCGTGCTGACGGTACGGACGGATTCCGACTTGCCCCACGTCGAGGAGCGCGACGGATACACCGTGGTCCGGTACGATCCCGCGGTGAGCGTGCTCGGGAACGACATCAGTCCGGGACTGGCGCAGTACCTCTCGGACGCCGAGGCGTTCGACGTGCTCCACGCCCACTCACACCTGTACTTCTCGACGAACCTGGCCGCCCTGAAACGGTTCCTGGGAGACATTCCGCTCGCGATCACGAACCACGGGCTCTACTCCCAGAACGCCCCCGAATGGGTCTTCGATCTGTATCTCCGGTCCGTCGGTCGGTGGACGTTCAACCAAGCCGACGTCGTGTTCTGCTACACCGAGACGGACAAACGGCGGGTCCAGGAGTTCGGCGTCTCGAGTCGGATCGCGGTGGTCTCGAACGGGATCGACACGCAACGATTCGTCCCGGATGGACCGACAAGCGAGCTGATCGATACCGACGGCCCCGTCGTCCTGTACGTGGGCCGCCTGGTAGACGGCAAACGTCCGGCTGCCGCAATCGACGCTCTCCACGGGGTTCGGCAGGACCATCCGACAGCGCAACTCTATCTGTGTGGGGAAGGACCGCTACGCGACGAACTCGAGCACCGTGCCGCCGAAGTAGGTTTCTCCGAGTCGGTCCACTTCCTCGGCCACCTCTCGTACGACGAGATGCCGGCCGTCTACCGGAGCAGCGACGTCCTCGTGTTACCGAGCCGGGCGGAAGGTGTGCCGCGAACGGTGCTCGAGGCGATCAGCTCCGGCATTCCGGCCGTCTGCTCCCACCTCGATCAGCTGGACGAAATCGTCGCCGGCCGCGGGACGCTGGTCGATATGGACGGCGGAGAGTCGATCGCGCGACACGTCTCCGACTGGCTCGCCGCCGACCGCGACGTCGACCCGCTCGAGGACGACTACACGTGGCAAACGACCGTCGAGCGGACGACCGATCGGCTCCGATCGATCGCCTACTGCAGATAGCCGAGATCCTCGAGTCTAGCTTTCGTCTCATCGCGCATCGAGACGTCACCGCCGGTATCAGCGTGGTCGAACGACCGGAGCCAGGCGTCGAGTTCCGACTCGAGTTCGGCCGCTTTCTCCGGCTCCGCGTCGACGAGATTCTCGGTTTCGCCCGGATCTTCGGCGACGTGATACAACTCCTCGGAGCCGTCCGACCCGCGGATGTACTTCCACTCCGTCGATCGAATCGACCGCAGCGAACGGTCGTATTTGCGCACCTCCTCGGGGAGTTCACCGACGCGTTTCTCGAGGGCGTCCATCGACGGCTGCGGTGCCATGTACTCGGCGAAGGCGTACTCGCGGGGCTCCGTGTCGGCATCCGGGTGGAAGGATCGGCCCTGCGCTTGCTCGCGGAACGCCGGCGCATCGATACCGGCCGCATCGAGGAGCGTCGGTGCGATATCGGTCAGCTGGACGAGGTCGTCGATTTCCTGGCCACCGGTGAACGGCCCGCCGTGAACGAAGAGCGGGACGTGAAGGAGCGTATCGTAGAGACAGTACTGGTGGTCCATCAGGCCGTGATCGCCGATGTTCTCGCCGTGATCGCCTGTGACGACGAAGATCGTGTCTTCCCACTCGTTCTGCTCTTCCAAGAGTTCCCTGAGTTCTCCAATCTGCTGATCGAGATAGGCAATTTCTGCCCGATACAACCCTCGTAGAACCTCCAGATCGCGATCGGACATCTCAACCGTTCCAGCGATGTACCCCCACGCGTCCTGCGGAACGTCCATCGCTTCCTCGTACGAGATACCCGAGGGGAGAAACCGTTCTGCGAATTCGTTCGGCGGTCGATACTCGAGGTGAGGCTCGAGGTAATTTACGAACAAGAAGAACGGATCGGTGGTAGTCCGTTCAGTGAGCCAACTTCTGATCCACTCGTTCGTCTGTTTTGCACCGTCGTCGTAGTGGTTTCGGACGAACTGCCCGTAGATAGCATTTGTGACGTTGACTATAGGATTCCCCGCGAACAGTTCCCGACCAAGTGATTTGAGCTTGTCCATCCCCTCCTCAGTCCGTGCAATCCGACCGAGGTCGATGTCAGACTGGACGTACTGCCACGTCTTTCGGAACTCCTCGAAGCCCCGCCCGAAGCCGAACTCCTCGCTGATCCAAGTGTTGTTCGAGACGGCTACTGTGTCATAGCCGTCGGCTTGGAAAACCTCCGCAATCGTTGTCTGCGTATTATTCAACTCTTTGTGATCGGCATGTGCTCCGTGTTTCGAGGATGCCATCCCGGTAAAGAGCGAACCGTGTGAGGGGAGCGTCCACGGCGCTGCAGAAGTACACTGTTCGAATATCGCCCCTTCCTTTCGAATCGAATCAATGTTTGATAGAAAACCATTGTGAATGCCCGACGCAATCACGTCTGCTCTTGCAGTGTCGAGGACAATTACAACTACGTTCGGACTTGTCATATATATCCAAGGTCTTTGAGTCGCTCTTGTACCTCTTGATCGTCTTTCCGCTTCGAGGATTTTCCTATGGAAACAAGATTTTCTAACGAATCAGTCGATATCAACTGATCATCCACTATCTCATCTTCAAAGAGCCCCCCGAGAACGCTTCCATCCATTTCCTGGGGAATCGAGGTGTCGTGTAGATACAATAATGTCGGTGCGATATCGTAAATGTCGGCCTCTATGGCTGCATCATCGGTCCCAATATCCGGCCCTGTCGCGATTAGAATGCCTTCCTGATTATGTCCTCCGTTCCGTGCTTTCGACGGCGACCCATCGGAGAAAACGTTGTTCTCAGCCGTCGGTCTGGGATCAACAGCACACTCGAATCCGTTGATTTCGAACAGAAGATCGGGTGCCAAATCTAATTTCGGTCCATGATATAGATCTTCAGGTTCGTATACTTCGATACTTTCCGGGCCATCGTTTCGATCGACGAGTTTATCCAATTCGTCGATTACAGCCCGTTTATCGTCGGGATCATCGGTGAGCATATAGATCATCCCACATGTAATATTCTGTCTCGGGGCGAACGCAATACTTCGATCAAAATCGATTCCATCTCCCGGCGAACTGCGGATCGACTCACCGATGGATTTTCCGATGTCGTTCAGCTGGGGAGCAAACCTGACGACCGCTTCCCCAACCCGACGAAGGTATGGGAAATATTTCGTTCGGGTTTGATTGATCAAAGACTGCTCTTCCGCATACGAGAAGCCCTGTTGCTTGAGCCACTCATTAGAGTGGAAGGTCCGATTTACAGGACCGAATCCGTGATCGGAGACGAGGAGGAGATTCGCATCCTCTCCTCGAGCATGCTCGGTAACGAGTCCGACTGTCTCGTCTACCCGTTCCCAAATCTGCTGTAGCGCATCTTCGTGACCTGCCTCCGGGTCATACAAGGCATGTTCCTCGTCGTGATATCGCCAGAAGTAGTGTTGAGCCCAGTCGGTTGCGCTGATAATCCCAAAGAAGTGGTCCGGATTCTTTTCGCTCAACAGATAATCGATCGCCTGCTCTCGCTTTTCAATAATCTCGAGGAGATCCTGTTTGAGGGCATCGGGACGGCCCTGATACTTCGGATCAGCGTATGAGACTTTCACTTGATACCCGTCGGTAACCTTGTCGAGTTCCATGCCGAGTGGTTCCGGGTACGTGATAGTATCGTCAGCATCCGACCCGAGTCCGCTTACCATGAACCCGTCAATATCGTAGGGTGGGTACAGCATCGGATAATTGAAAACACCGACAGATTGATCGCGGGCAGACAGCACATCCCAGAAGCTTTTTCCATAGAATTTGTCTGATCCGAGAGGCTCGAAGTCAAATGAGTTAGGATCGTCTCGGTTAAGGAAGTAAAAGACACCTGTCTTTCCTGGGTTCTGTCCAGTTGCCATTGACAACCATGCAGGTGCTGTAATCGGTGGAAATGTACTTTCCAATTTTCCGGAACGACCAGTTGTTATTATGTTGCCAATATTTGGGAGGAGACCATCTTCAATAAATGGCATAAGAACCTCCCACGTAGCACCGTCAAGGCCCAAAACGATAACTTCCGTCATTGTGTCGTACCTTCCACCACCTCTTTATAAATGTTTGAATAATCGATTGCTGTCTTTTCAAGACTAAACTCGTTTTGGGCGCGTGCATGACATATCGAACTTCTTTCTTGTCTCAAGTCTTTATTTTTGAGTAATTCCTGAATTTTCTCCGCAAAGAGTTCTGGTTTTTCTGGGTCAGCATAGCTGCCACACTTATTAATCACTTCATGAAAGATGGGAATATCACTAACTACGACTGGGAGTCCTGCAGCCATTGCTTCAACAGCAGCAACACAGAAACCCTCTGCAAAGGAAGAAATCACAAAGAGATCGCTCTGCGCATAAAGTTCATACACACGGTCTCGTGGAACTTCTCCAGTGAATCGGACTTTGCCAGCGATTTCAAGCTCATGTGCGAGTAATTCTAGATCCTTACGGAGCGGTCCATCTCCAACAAGGAGGAGTTCTGTGGATGGGTGTCGCTCAACGACAGAATTGAATGCACGTAGTAGTGTTGATTGGTTTTTGACTGGTACCATCCGCCCGACTGTACAGATACGGAATGTACTCTCGTCATCAGAACGGGGAGTTTCCTCTACAATGGTTTGAATTCGATCTATGTTAACCCCATTATGTACTACTTTGAGTTCTTTATCATTAAGTAGGAGACGCTCGTACCATTTGAAGGAATCCTCAGTCACTTGTGAATTTGACACGACACGATCTGCAAGTGGTAATGTTGGACCATTGACTAAGTTTTGCAGTAGTGAAAATGAGTTGTGGTCTCGGTGTTCAGTATCAATAACAGGTATGCCTTGTTGTTTCGCTAATATCCTAGCGATTGATCCCGAGAAATTATGGTGAACATGGACTAAATCGAAATCTTGGATGATTTCGCGCTGGAAATGGGCCCAGGCCTCACAATCGAGTCTGGATCTTCCGCCGAGACAGCGAACTTGAACCGGGAGATGTTCTACCTTTTCAACAAGATCAATTTTCTCGGGACTTTCATCATAGAACGAGAGAACCGATACTTCAACGTCAGTAATAGCCGCGATTCGGGTCGATATCTCAAACGGAATAGAGGTATGGTTGATTTTATTAAGAAAGACAAGTACCTGCATAGATTACAAAATGAGTTGCTCCGTCATGGTTTTATTGGTTACCGAACAATGGCAAACTTCTTGTTCAAAGATTAGAGGTATACTATTGATGGCTATTTTGGTTCAGACAAACACAATTACATTCCGCTCATTTGCATCATTGGTCCTACCGTTCTTCTTATTTTCTGCGATAATCCTTCAACATACGGCAGTATCAAGAGGTATTTCTTATGTAGTTGTCTTCCTTGTTTACTCATTCTCCTCACTCTTATATATTCATCACCATGGTTGGGATATTAAAGTGAATAAAAAGCACATACTATTATTTTTCCTTTTATCAGATTTCATTTTGGTAAGCACCATTCTGAACCTTTCAAGTGGAACAGTTGTTCGGTATGTCTCGTTTCTCATATTTACTGGAACAAGTCTCTTTGTTATACCAAAAATCATACCATTGCAGTACTTCCTCGCTGCGGCGAGTAGATTAAGTGCAGTAATAGTCAGTATCGGATTTCTCCCCTACTTTGGCCTTAGAATCGAGACTGCTTTCATTGACCTGTCTCTCTGGAGTGCAAATATATACTGGTATCCTTCACTCAAACCGATTACTAGTGTTTTTGTGAATCCGAATGCACTGGGTTTCCTTACACTGGTTGGATCAATAGCAGCTCTTTCCGAATTACAGAAAGACAAAGGTCGACTGCAAATTCTATTCTTCACTATTAATGTCGTCGGGTTGGCGTTTTCCAATTATCGAACTGGATGGGTTGCCTTTGTCGTTACCCTTAGTGGCTATGTAGTCTATCGGATTGGGGGGCGTAGACTACTTATGACTGCAACAATTTCGGGGTTGTCGTTGCTATCTTTACTGTTACTAATGATTTTTTCTGTTGTGCCTGGTCCTGAAGCATTGACGGAAATATCTCTTAATCACCGACGAACGCGGTGGATTGCCGGTGTATATGCCCTTCAAGATAAACTCTGGTGGGGATACGGCTTTGGTAACGTAGTAGATGCAACTCAACCATATACTCCAACAGAAACGGGTAATATCCATAATTCATTCATCCGTGCATTTGTTGCCTTTGGCTTCGGCGGAGGCTTCGTCTATCTGTTGTTATATATTAGTACTATATTTGACGGTATACGCCAATGTGATCGATATGACTCAATAGTAATTCCAATGTTACTTCTTTCATTTCTATTCGTTCAACTATTTAATGATCTCACCTTTATCGGAGTATCGTTACATTCCGCTACTATAGCACTCTCTATGGGATATTGCATCGATAGAATCACGGAGGTAGAGGACCCGGAGATTTACTCTACGTAGCCGAGATTTCGCAATCTGTTTTTCACTGTTTCCGATTCAATATCTGGTGACTGTGATTTGTCTGCTCCCGTCACAATTTCTCGCCTTTCTCCACGTGTGTGCTCTAGCCATGGCACCTGAATTACAGCATCGCCATACAGACCCCGAGGGTGGCCGTATTCCCGAACCGGAATTGGAAATGCCCGTTCGCCGACGTAGTTCCCATGATCGGACGTGATAACAGTCTTCCCGGGAACTATGCTCAGAAGATCGTTGACGTGAGTCAGTACGTATTCAAGGTTTGTAGCATAGAGCTCCCACAATTCTTTTCGAGATAGGTCAAGTTCTCCAATGAATATTTGATTCCAGATATTTTCGCCAACAGCAGAATCGTTACTATCTTCAATAGACACCAGATGTTTCTTATCGAAGTCTGTGTTGGCTGAAACGAATGGGTAGTGTGGTTGCATGTAGTGGACAACAAGGCGCTTGTTTGGGAATTGATCGTATGTCTCTATTGCAGTTTGGGTCATCGTGTCCGCAAGTACAGTTCCGGTCTCCTTGTCCCAGCCTTGGTCAAGCCAAACATTAATGATCTCGTGGAAGTTCACATCCCACCTCTCTCGGTTGCGCTCGAGTTGGGGATTCGCTGTGACGTATACCGTATCGAGCAGGTCACGGCCATCGATATTTGCCTGAAGCCATTCAGATGTCGCAGATGCCTTAGAGTGTTTCGTGGCGAGTTTTCCCTCGATATGATTAACCTGCTCAAACAGATCGTACCGGCACGCATCAAGAATAACAAGTGTATCCCAATCTTGATCAAATACATCTATTCCAGCAGTATTTTCTGATCGAAGTCCTCCACGGCGGTAGTATGCACGGTTTAGCCCCCTCGCAAACAGCTGTGGATTCTTAAATGCCCGCTTCAAGCGGTCAACTGTATTCATATCCGGTTCTCTCTTGGCCACTAAATATTTCTTCGGATAACGCTAAAGTGTCTGCATAAAATCGACAGCCATCAGGTGGTACCGATAACTTCTTACCCAAACAAGAATCAGTCCTGGTAAATAAGATTAATGGAGATCGCATTTATTCATCCCAGCTGGCCTGGTGACGAGGGAACCGGGGCGACCCATACAGCCACTCAGGTTGTTACTGGATTGTCAAATCGAGGTCATAATGTTACCGTCTACTGTACAGAGAAACCTCCAAAGGAACGTCAAGAACCCTCTGGTCTTGAACTTGAATATATATATTTGCCAGACTTCCCCCCTCACACAAACACTAAGCTAAATAGAGCTCTAAAAAGCAGAGTTGAAGAATTCGACAAATATGATGTGATAAATTGTTACCTATCTACTGTGATTCCAGCTATGAGTTACATCGGACAAAGGACATCATCAGCAGTTGGAATTACACTAAACGCCTATGGTGCAGTTTGTCCTAAGAATGATTTACTTTATATGGATGAAGAAAAATGCACACAGAAATCGCTATTCCGTTGCTCAAAATGTGTAAGTCTCACTAGCTCGGACCATGATGAATTTAGCACTCCTTATCGGATAGTGAGCCGTCTTGGGAATCTTCGACTCCTACAAGATAAAAATATTGACACTAGTCACATCGATTTCTTCCGGTCGCCTTCTGGACATGTTAAAAGTAATTATGTTGATTTCGGATTTCCTGCTGATAAAATCCATGTCATCCCACATCCTCTGAATGAAACGTTTCGTATGGAACACAGGAGCAATTTCAATAGCCCGTATAATATATTGTATGTTGGATATCTAGAAAAACAAAAGGGAGTGGACAAACTAATTCCGATACTAAGTAAGCTTAAAGAACAAGTTGATGAAAAGGTCTCTTTGTCAATTGTCGGCAAAGGAGGACTACGCACTAGGATGGAACAACAGGCTCATGATCTTAGTGTTCGAGATTCAGTAGACTTTATGGGGTTTGTCCCAAATGAAAAATTGCCAACTATTTATGCTAATCATGACTTGTTCATTTACCCGGGTATTTGGGATGAACCTCTCGCAAGAGTTTATCTTGAGGCTCTTGCTACTGGGACGCCTATTATTTCGAGCGACTATGGTGATATAAGATCGATATTAGGGAATGGTGGTGTAATCACAGATGGTACTGTCGAAGGGTTTGTCTCAGCCATCTCTGATATAATCACTAACAAAAGGTTCGATCAAATATCTGAGGATGCAAAATTGAAATCGAATGAATATCAAGCTGATCAAGTACTCCCAAAAATCGAGAAGGTGTATTCGACGGCATCTGAGATAGATGAATAGTTGATAGAGAACTGAACCCTATTGTCTGTTAACCACACTATTGCGGTCATTTCCGTGTATCAACCCTGTCAGCTGGATTTCCTACCACAATGTCATAAGGTTCAACATCACTTGTTACAACTGAACCTGCACCTATTACTGCCCCCTTCCCGATTTCTACATCTTTCAGTATAGTAACATCACAGCCGATCCAAACGTCATCTCCGATTGTTATCTTTCCGTGTTCTAAATCTTGTTCGTGAATTGGAGATTCCGGGTCAATCTGATGGTTAAAAGAATGCATACTTACTTTTTGTGCAATTCTCACACCATCCCCAATCTCAATATTCCCTGCTAAGAACCCAAACTCGTGTAGTGTGCAATTTTCGCCAATATCAATACCAGAGGATTGTTGTGGTTTTATTACTGTAAACGGATCGATTACAGTATTTGGCCCGATGGTTACCAGATGAGGCGCAGTAATTTTGGAAAACAATGATATCTGCGAATTACTTTGGAACTCATACTTTGCTCGTATCGTCCCGAGACATCTATCAATTTTGAATGGGATCCTTGATGGATATTGTATACCTTTCCAAATCTTATTCCACATAGCCAAGGTCCCTCAATCGATCCTTTATATCTGACGATATTTCCGAACTATTACTTTCAATTACATCTGGGACAATATTTTTACGATCTTTGCTGGAGAAGACCACCCACGGAACTCGCACAAGGGCGTTATTTCGAAGGCCTGGTGGATGCCCATAGATTGAGATGGGGATCGGTGAACCTCGCTCTCCGAAGGCGTTTCCATGGTCTGCTGTTATAACGGTTCTACCCCGTAATTCTTCCACCAAGTCATCAACATATGGTAATGTTTTCTGCAGGCTTTCAGTATATGCCTTCCAAACAAGTGATCTATCTACGGCTCCATTTTGAAGATGTTTCCAAATGTCTTTTGGATCATCATTAGTTTGCCCTTCACCAGTGAAGGTACGATGCTGGGGTAATTCTTGAGCTGTTGGGCCAATAAATGGATAGTGTGGTTGCATGAAATGTACAACTAGCCGTTTATCCGGGAACTCAACAGCTGATTCTTTAGCATACTCAACCATTGTTTCCGGTAGTACAGTTCGACATTTGTCATTCCATCCTTCATCCCACGCATCAATTACTTTGAATATAGACTCTCGATGGTCAGAGACGTATGGATTTGCACTGACCCAGACTACATCATCAAGATAGTTACCGTTAACATTTGATTCGAGAAATTCTACAGAGTTAGACCCAGAAGATATCCGCGAAGTAAAATCGTCCGCTTTTTTTACGAAGTCAGTTTCCGATAGTACATCGTATCTGCAACCATCTAAAATAATGAGATTATCCCAATCTTCCGCGAATACATTAGATGATTCGTTATTAGTCGAAAACAGCCGATGGAATTGTCTATTTATCTCGAGTGAGGCCATCCTTGGCTTCCGTATCCCTTTAGCCAGTTGCCGTAATGAATACACATACACACCTATCTTGTTCGGTCTTAATAATCTTTCTTATGATACGGTCAGTTATGCTACCACTGAATAAAATTTCTGAATATCTTGTTTAGATATCTCACCAACTAGACTAAGACCTGCCACATATATTAAGAACCCAATAACCGGAAAGACCACTAATTGAGATTTCCAGGATATGGTATTTGACAATCCGAATAGTACTAATAACATTACTGCTGTCACAGTAAAAGACCGAATAGCAGACATAATTGGGAACTGAAAGGGGACATAGTTGTGTGCCCAGTAACTGACATAGCTTGCGATAAGAATTTGGGCAAAGATAGTCGAAGCTGCTGCCCCAAATAATCCTATAGTTGGTATTAGAACTATATTTAATATTGTGTTTAAAAAAGCGGCCAACGTTGTGATTTTTGCTATTCTCACGTTTTCCTCTGCAGCAGTTAGAATATAGATGAGTACATTATCGTATCCTCGGCCCATGAACCCAATGCCAAGAAGAGGCACTAAGATCCAACCTTTGGATGCAACAGCTGGTGTTGATAACATTCTTAGTGCTGGCTCGGCCAAAATTGAAATACCTGCCAACATCGGAAAAGCAGCTATTGTATACCACCGCAATACTTCCGTATAAAAATTGGTGAGGGATTTGATATTTCCGTTTTCCCATGCTTCCGTCACGGATGGATATAGAGTTGGCGTTAGAACTCCTGTGAATTTTTCTAAGAGAGTTGGAAGACTATATGCTACAGCATAAATCCCTGCAGAAGCAGGTGACAGAAGTAATAGTAGTAGATACCGATCTGCTGAAGAAATAATTCGACTTCCCATCTCTTTCGGCAGCATTGGTAAACTGTATTCCAGATATTTTTTTATACTCCTATAATCCAAATCTGGTTTAATCGGTGGCCTATAGTATATTACGACAATCAAGTCTACAAGAACTGTTGTAAATATCACTGAAAGTAGAGCTATTACAATATCGCCTGTTAGTGTGAATGCCATTGCTAATGCAAATAATTCAATAAGTAGATGAAACGATTGAATGATTTCGTATGTTTTCACTTGCCCGATCGCTCTAGGATAATTAAGAATGACTAAGGAAACGATCTTTACGAATACTACACCAGCTATTGAACCAGTGACTATCCATGAACTAGATTGACCTATATCGGGTAATACTCCCAAGATACCCAAACAAATAAGAATCAAACTAGTAAGAATAGCAGTAAGAAAAGAAAGTGTCAGAACGGTACTGAATATTCCGTCATCTTTTGATCCCTGTGGAAGGTAACGAATTAATGCTCCATGAAGGTGTAGCCCGCCAATACTTGCTGAAATTATTATTATAGCTTGAACCCCGGACCAAAGTCCATAAAGATCTGCGCCAAATATTTTGGTTATTATTGGTATTAGCAATATTCCCCTAGATAAGGATAAAATAGTCCTTGCCGATGAAAAACCCACATCCCCAATTAATTTCCTATAATTCATATTTTAAGATGTGCAAAAATTTTTTAATTCATCTGTATGAAATACTGCGAAAACTCTTTATTCATCGTATTAGTTGTGAGAGCACACTATGAAATAGGCTTCGTTTGAAGCTCTTTTCAATCTCGATTTGTCTCTGTGATCAAGAGTTGTTGCTTCCACCTCATAGTAAAATTTACCTCATTCCACATACTAATTGTGACTTGTTGTAATTTAGGATTACAGATTACTATTCAACCAAACCATTGTAGGAGAGACCAAAAGGCCCGACAAGCCAGTGATCCAAGATGATACAAGCACTGGAGCGCCGAAGGGTTGGCGAGTCGAATCCATTGAGCGCGTTGAGATTCTTGAGCTGTCGTTGAACAGCGTTACTCCTCTATCTCGAGGTCCCTCACATCGAGCTCACCCTCGAGATAGTCACAACCTGTTTCCGTCAGTTGATAGAGCCCGGTCTCGACTGCTGTCAGCAATCCGGCGTCGGAGAGTGTCCTGCACCGCTTGCTCACGTACTGGCGATCGTAGTCGATGTTTGCGGCAAGAACCCGCGGAGAGACCTGGATCGGATGCTCGTCGAAGAAGAGCATAATCTCGTAGTCGACAGGAGACATCCAGGGAACCCGCTCTACCATCTATTCACGATATCCTGCTAGCCCAACGGAAAAATCGGTACTATCCGCAGGGTACTGAACCACCTACGTGGTCTGGACAAAACCACGTTCGTAGTCAAGATTTATGTCACACGGGTACATTGTCTCGAGCACGGAAGCAACATGCGGCTCTCTGACGAGTGAGTCGCAGAATTGCGGACCGGTGTTAGCCCCACCAGTCCGCGAGAAGCTCCCGTAACCAGCCTACGGAAGCCATGTCGAACGACGATACACGGGGTAATGAAAGCCCCGACCGACCGGACGAATCGCAGCGCCAGACGACCGACTACCGACCGATCCTCGAGCACCTCGACACCCAGATCACCGACCTGCTCGAGACCATAACCGACGACGAAACCGTAGACCAGACGACCAGACTGAAAGCAAAACGCCACTGTCGCGAGCTCCGGGCGGAGCTCGAGTGGCTGGGACGCGACCTGCTCGAGGGCGAGGGGTGGCGGGTGCCGAGACGAACCGACCGACGAGACGGGATCACGACGGTGTCCGGACCGATCGAGGCGGCGCTCGAGCGGGCGGAGTGGGACGACCGCGAC
Organism: Natrinema salaciae; assembly: GCF_900110865.1. Classification (NCBI taxonomy): domain Archaea; kingdom Methanobacteriati; phylum Methanobacteriota; class Halobacteria; order Halobacteriales; family Natrialbaceae; genus Natrinema; species Natrinema salaciae. Next base: position 162,593 of record NZ_FOFD01000001.1, on the reverse strand, counting down.
CGCGGACGGACCGAGGACGGCCGAACCGACGAGGAGGGCGAGACCGATGAGTAACCCCACCGACGCGGAGCAACTGCTCGAGAGCCTGGACGCCGACCCTCTCGAGAGCGACCTGCTCGAGGCGCTCCTCGACGAGCTCCGGAGCCTGCGAGCGGAGAACGACCGGCTCGCGGATCGGATCGCGGAACTCGAGGACAGTGTCGAAACCCTCGAGTCCCACACTAAAACGCTCGAGTCCCGAACCGAGACCGTCGAGCGGTCCGTCGACGACCGCGAGACGAACGACCGGCGACTCGAGCGCGTCGAGGCGCTCGCGGAGGCCACCCGCAACCGAACGGGGGCGAACAAGGCCCGGCTCGAGGAGCTCCAGGCGCGCGAACTCGAGAAGGGCGCGCACCTCCGCGAGGCGAACGTCGACGTCCACGAGATCGACGTCGCGGACGACGCGCTCGAGCGGGTCACCAAGACGGATGGGGAGCGCTACTACCGCCTCCCGGACCACGACGATCCGCTGGACAGGTCCGGAACGACCGCGCTCGCCCACGGGGATCTCCTGCCGATCCAGCAACTCGCCCGGATGGACGAGGACATGCGCCGGTCCACGACGAACGCGCTCCCGACGCGACTCGCCGCGAAACTGTGGCGGGCGCGAACCGACCCGACCGTCGGCGACGATCCCTGGACTCGCGGCTGCAAGGGCGTCGACGAGTACGTGGCGGCGAGCGAGCTGAAACACTGGATTCGTCGCCAGGAACAGGGCATCAGCGAGACCTACGCCAAGAAGCTGGTCTCCCGGACGATCGACGCGATCCTCGACCTCTCCAAACACCGGCTGGCGGTCCGCAAGCGAACCCAGCGCAAGAACGGCCTCGAGTACACCGAACGGCGACTCGTCCTCCCGTCGGACGCCGAGATCCCGGGCGAGACGACGACACCGAGCGACGCCGACCGCCAGCTTCCGGAGACAGCTGACGTCCACGGCTGACCGCGGACGGCGCCGAGCGAGTCCCCTCGAGAGAGCCCCACTCTCCACCGCCACCACCGAACCGACGGTTCGCGAGCGGTCGATCGCACGGTCGGTAGCTGCTGGTCCCCCGCTCGAGCAGTCCGCGGCAGTCCACGACGAGGACGCCCGCCGCAACGCGTCCGAAGACGACGGCTGTCCACGGTGCCGCTGTTCCGACGCGTCGCTCGAGACGTCCCCGTGAACGCGATACGCTTCCGTGAGCCGGTTGATACCGGACGAGCGACTGACGGCGGTCGACACTGCACTCGAGTGCAGTCTCGGACTGCGCGATCCCTGACGAGTGCACTGATCGCCAATCCAGCGTGACTGCGCGTTTTCGCGAAGCCGGTTGCCATCGCTGCCACCCAAAACGGTTATTTCGTTCCCACACCAAGTGGGAACATGGCGAAAGTGGATTCCAAAGGGCGAATCGTCCTCCCGCAGGACGTTCGAGAACGTCTCGGTATCACTCCCGGGACGGAAGTAGCGATCCACGAAGAAGACGGGAAAGCGGTCGTCGAGCCCGAAGACGATCCCGAACGGATTCTCGAGCGAATGGAGAAGCTCGTCGAGGAAACGGCTCCGGAGCGTGGGGAGACGATGCCGCTTGACGAAGTCGCCGACCCGATCGCCCGAAAGCACAGAGCCGCTGTCCGAAGCGGAGCGGAGAAAAACAGCGATGAGTGATGCCGGTGGCCCGTATCTGTTCGATGTCGGTGTGATCGCCCTCGCACATACGGAGGCACCTGTTCGTGATGCTGCGCTCTCGTACGTCCGAGATGCTATCGCCGGCGAAATAACTGCCGTCGTTCCGTATCCCGCGCTGTTCGGAGCACATACCGTCTTGACGACGTACTACGGACGGTCAAACGCGGATGCGTCTCGGCTCCTCCAGAATTTTATGGACGCGAAGCGAATCCAGTGGTACGACGGAATATCCGAAGCCATCGTTCGGGGAGGGTTATCTCAGGCGAAGAACGCAAACGTTGGTGGCTGGGACGGGTACTACGCGCAGGTAGCGATTGACGAAGGGGTGAATACCGTTCTGACGATCGACGACGACTTCGAACGATTTGATGCGTTCGACACCGAGGTTATTCTCTCGCCCGAAGAATTCCGTGAGCTAAACAGGTTTCTCGGAAACTGATTTCAGCCCCTATTTGGGACAGACGATCGCTACTGGAACGGCGAGACCCTCCCCAAACGGTAGTCGGAGACGGGAGTGAGAGAGCGATTGCGCGCGAGAGCAGTGGTGACCGAACCAGACCGTAATCACGCCTCGAGCGCGACCGAACTCCCGTTCAGCACGTCGCCCTCCGTAACCCTCACCGTCCGGTCGCCAACCGCGTACTCGCCGGCGTAGGGGACCGTCACCGACGCCCGGCCGTCCCCATCGACGGCGGCCGATCGCTCGTAGGTGAACGACTCACCGGACACCGAGACGTCCGTCTCGGCGGTCACGTTCGCCCCCGGCTCACCGCTGACCTCGAGCGTCGCCCCGGGAACCACCGCGAACGCCGCCACGTCCTCGTCGACGGAGAGCGCCCGGTAGTGTGCGAGGCCATCGGTCCCGTTGCCGCCCGCGCCGTACGCCTCGAGCAGCTGGGCCTGCGCGCTCGTGGTCGGCACGTCGCCCGTGGCCTCGGTGACGACGACGTACCCGACGCGGCCGGCGAACTGGTCGTACCGGCCGTCGGGGTTCGAGTCGGAGACGAAGTCGGCGTAGTTGCGCTGTGCGTACCCGTAGCTCTGCGATTCGCCGCTCACGAAGTGGTTGTACATCCGGTTGTCGCCCCAGTCGCTCAGCACGTAGTTCGCGGGGTAGGTCCGGTTCGCCGCCTCCGCGTGGTCGTCGATCGCGCTCACCGCTTCGACCTGCGCTTCACTGTGGGTCACGTTCGCCGTCAGGCCGGGCACGTAGATCAGGCTCAGCCCGAACACGAGCAGGCCGACGCCGACCAGGTAGCCGAGCTTCCGGCCGTCGGGAACCGACACCGACGGCTCGGGCCGCCCGCCGTCGGCGGCGACCGACGCGCCGTCTCGAGGCGCACCGTCGGCTCCCAACTCGGAATCCCGGAACGGGACCGGCGGTCGCGCCAGTTCGATCACCGAGAGCAACTGCACGAAGCCGAGCCCGGTCAGCACGGCCAGCGGAATCGCGAGCTGGCCGGCGAAGCGGACCTGAATCCCCGCCAGCACGAGCAGATATCCCGCGTAGGTCCCGACGAGCAACCAGCCGGGCTCGTACCGGCGGGCGACGGTCCAGACGACCCAGGCCAGCACCGCGAGCGCGACGTAGAACCCCATCCCGAGCTGATACATCGGCCCGAAGATGACGGCGTACTCCGTCGCGAACAGCGAGGCAGTCTCGGTCGCGCCCTCGCGGAAGAAGAGATCGTCGACGCGGCTCATCGCGTCGGCCCACACCGCGGGCTGCAGCCGCCGAAACGCGACGAGGCCGCCGGCCGCCACGATCCCCTCGAGCGCGAGCAACCCGCCCAGGCGGACGTCCGTCCGCCGCCAGAGTTCGCCGAGCGCGGTCACGGCGATCGCACCGCCGAGCACCAGCGCCGGCGTGGTCGCGACGAACTCCGCGTGCCAGCCCCAGCGGTGGTGCAGGGCGAGCGAGAGTCCGCTCCCGACGACCAGCCCCGCGAGCAGCGGCAGGTTCGCTCGAGCCGGCGAGAGACCGGCTCGCGTATCCAGCGCGACTCGCAGCCCGACGTAGGCTGCGAGCGGGAGCAACAGCAGCGGCGAGCCGCCCCAGGCGTGGATACCGGCCGCGACCGAGAGGCCGAAGGCGAGCGCGACGAGCCACGTCGTCGGCCGTCGGAGGTGGTCCCGAACGATCGCGCGGCGACTCCCGCCGCGCTCGAGTCGGCGCTGGAGGTCGACGGCGAGCCACGTCAGCGACAGCAGCGTGATCCCGAGCCAGAAGTACTGGTGAAGCTGGTGATCGACGAAGCCGAGCCCCGTGTAGACCGCGTGGATCGGCGTCACGGCGAAGACGAGGACGGACGCGATCCCGACGCGAACGTCGCGCGTGAGCAGGAGAGTCAGCGTGTAAATCACGAGTCCGAGCGCGACGGACGCGATCACCGGGAGCCACGCCGCGACCGCGTCGGCGGCTCCCTGCCCGCCGCCGAGCAGTTCGGCGACGAACCAGTTCGTCGCGTGGGCGAGGGGGCGCGTCTGGAAGGAGCCGGCCGGCGGCTCCGCCAGCACGCCGTAGTCCAGGGGGCCGGACGATTCCTCGAGCAGTTCCGCCATCCGGTACCGGAAGTAGTAGGGATCGTTCCCCGGCGAGACGACGTAGCCCTCCTGGAACACCGATCGGTACGCCGTCATCCTGGCGATCGCGACGACCAGTAACGCACCGAGAAGCGCCGTCAGCGCCCGCGTATCGACGGCGTCTCGGAGCCTCTCGAGCGAGAGCTCGCGGTCGTCCGGCGACTCCTCGACCGCGAGTTCGTCGCCCGCCACCACCGCCTCGACGACCGCGGGGTCCGCGACTCGATACTCACCGTCGACCTTTTCGACGACACCGCTCGAGACGAGTTCGCCGAACGTTCCCGAGTCGAGGGCGACGTCGTCGAACGTCCACGTCTCGCCTTCCGCGTCGACCGCGAGGACGGCCTCGAGCGCGTGCTCGCCGTCGGGTCGGTCATCCAGGAACGTCCGTACCGTCTCGCGGGCGTCGGCCGTCATTCAACGAGAGTGTGACAGCAGTTGTACATGGACCTTTCGTTCGACAGACTCGAGCAGCAGAGGGAGAAGACGATGGCTGGGCGCGCTTGTCCCAGATCACCGGTAGTCACTCACGGTCTGTACAACAGAACGGTCTCGAGTACACCGAACGTCGGCTCGTCCGTCCCACCGATGCAGCCCGGGTGAGACCCCGGACTCGAGCAAACCAGAACGAAACCCGGAGACAGCTGGCGTCCACAGCGAACCGGAGACACCGGGTAGAACCCACCCTCGAGAGAGCGTAACTCTCTCGGAACACGACACCCACACATCACGTAGACGGTTTTTGGTAGGGCGAGTAGCTGTCGGTGGATTTCTCGAGCGGTCCTCGGTGGTCACTTCCGAATACAGTTTCGAGCAATCGTACCGGAGACGACAGCCGTCCACGGACTCCGTCGAAGACCGGACACCCTCAAGGCCACTCACCCCTGCCATTACAGGGCTCTTACTGAAGCCTGCGACTGTCGAACCGGTTCGTTCGACCGGCCTCACAACCGGTGCACACTGATGGCACCTGCAATCACCCACTATCTCGTCGGCGCATCGCTCTTGTTGTTGCTTGTAACACCCGTCGCGCTCCGATACCGATTGGCACCGTGGATACCGCTGTGGCTCGTCGTGCTCGGTGGAATCTGGGGACTGGGGCCCGATTTCCACCATATCACGCCCGTCTACGAGACCGAGTTGCGCGCGTTTCACGACTCTCCCTGGGTCGATCTCTTCGCCTTCCACTACACGCTCGATCGGCCAGCCGTCCGCGCACAATATACCGCGAGCGTCTTCGGATCGATCCTGAGCTTTCTCGGCGCCGTCACGACGTTCATAATCGCCACAGCGCTACGCACCCGAACAAACCTCACGGATACGGCCTCCCCACATCTCGTCGCACTGAGCGTAGCACTGCTCCTTCTCTCGTTGTTTGCCGCCGCTACGAATGGCTGATTCGGCTTCGCTACTCGTTCTGAAGCGAGTCCGCGATAGATTTGAGCTCGTTCTTGCGGAAGGGACTCTCTGTTTCGGTTGGGGTATCTTCTTCTAACACGCCTATCTTCCAGAGAATCCCCGCCCGCATCTGTGGCTTGGGAGGTAGACGGTTTGTATCGATCTCGTAGTCCACGGCGTCACAGATTGCAGCGAGAGCTTCTTTGGTGAAGGCAGTGGATTCCCGTCGTTCGTATCTCCCCACAGCCAGCCGGATCTCGTTCCGAAGGTCGTCCACAGTCTGTGACATACGGCCAACGAGGAGGGGACTCGCCCTGTATATTTCGGCGGTGCGTCGAGTTCCTCGCTACTGACCGCGACGGAAATGCTACTCGAGCAGACACACCGTCTGGGTACGTATGCGTCGGCTCTCGTCGTGAGCCCCCGCATCACTTCAGGTTGAACGTGTGCTCTCGAGTCGCGTCGCAGCTGGGACAGACGTGCCGATACACGAGTCGCCGGCCGTCCGTTCTGCTCTCCCAGTTGCCCTCCTCGTCCACGTACCCACAGTCTGGACACTTCTTGTCCGTGGTTTCGTAGCGCCGTCGAATGCGCTCGAGTACTGTTGTCATATGACATACTACCACGGGTTCAGATAAAAATGAGGTGGTCACTCACGACCCCACCTTCTCCGCTATCGTCTACGAATTCCCCGTAACCGCCGAACGAGGACTCACAACGCGATACGCACATCGACGTCCTCGACGATGCCGCGCGAGACGGGCTCACCGAACGTTCCCGAGTCAATGCGACATCGTCGAGCGTCCACGTCTCGTGTTCCGCGTCGACCGCGAGGGCGGCCTCGAGCGCGCGCTCGCCGTCGGGTCGGTCATCCAAGAACGTCCGTACCGTCTCGCGGGCGTCGGCCGTCATTCAACGGGAGTGTGACAGTAGTCGCACGTGAGCCGTTCAATGCTCTCAAACGTTATTTCGAAATTTATTTGCACCCCAGTCTTAAGTTTGTGTATATATTATTACGTATATGAGCAGAAGAGCTGAAAAGGTTCGTTCTCGCTGTAGTTTTTCGTGGTCAGAGTGGAATCACCCGTTACGAGCGCAGATAGCGGCAGCAATTCTGCTCATTGTCGGTACTGGAGTAAGTATCTCTCTTCAGAACGAACTAGCACATCAAGGAGTCACGTTTTTCCAGCAGCATCAATTCTATGGCACCATCGCGTCTTTCGTGCTTATGCTAATCGTATGCACTGGTGGACTGGCCACGCTCGCACTCGTCGATTAACGAGAGCGCTTTTCGGAAGCAGATCGTCGGTCGGGTAGAACTGTCGCTGGTAAAGCGTCGGTCTGTACATCCGTCTCGACCGCTGAAGTCAGGCATGTCAAGAATATTCGCTTGAATGTTCCTCGCGGAGGTCGAAAACGAACCATGACAGAGAGCACGCAAAAAATCACGTTCGGACGGCGCGATGAACACGGCGACGCCGCTCGAGACTGACTCGAAAAAGCGGAAGCAGGAGAGAGTAGTGATGCGATCGGGCAGGACGTTCGGCGCGTTCTCACTTTCGAGGAGTACGAGGATATCAAACGCCTCACGCGGATGTCGAACCTCGAGTTACTCGAGGCGGTCGCGACGAACCATCCCGAGAGTATTCGGCGAGCGGGCGACATCGTCGATCGCGATTACCGCGAAGTGCACCGTACTCTGCAAGAACTCGAGTCACTGGGCGTCGTCGAGTTCGAGGAGTCGGGTCTGTCCGAACCACCGATACTCCGGGGCGGTGTCGAGAACATCGATTTCTCGATCCGATTTCCATTCGACGACGACCCTGCGAACCTTACCACAGCTGTGCGCCCGGCGTGTGACAGTCGTCACAGATCACCGCCGCGTTTCCGTGGTACGTGCCCCGGACGAGTGTCCCCCCGTCACAGAACGCACAGCTGGTCCCCTCGAGCAGATCGAGTACGGGATTCTCGGCGGCAGGGTCGTCCATCGATTGCATCCTACTGGCTGCAAGCCATGAGAGGTCCATAAGTCCTTTTGCCGAAAAATATCCTCGCTCCCGCACGGGCCGTCGTGAGCGGACGCGACGGGCACTGGTATCTCGAGGTCGGGGCACTGGTATCTCGAGGTCGAGGCACTGGTATCTCGAGGTCGAGGTCGAGGGCGTGACGGGACCGAGAGCACTCGTCCGCGACGGCATCAGACGACGACGGAGACGACGCCGCCGCCGACGATGGCGAGTCCGCCGAGTCCGAAGCAGACGACCCAGAACGGGACGCGATCGACCACCCGCATGAGGGCGTCGATCGTGACGTAGCCGACGACGGCGCTGATCCCGAGCGCGGCCGCCGCGGGACCCGGTTCGATGCCGGGGAGGCCGCCGGCACCGGCGACGGTGAGCGCGGCGGCACCGAGGCTCGCGGGGATCGACAGCAGAAACGAGAGCCGGAACGCCGCCGGCGGGTCGTAGCTGCGAAACAGCAGCGCGCTGGTCGTGACGCCGGACCGGGAGATTCCCGGCAGGATCGCGACGCCCTGCACGGCCCCGACCAGGACGGAGTCCAGCAGCGTCGGCTCCTCGCGGATCCCCATCGAGACCGACTCGGAGACGAGCTGGAGGGCACCGGTGAGAACCAGCAGGACGCCGATGACCGCGATGAAGACGCCGCCGGCGAGCCGGCCGGCGAGATCGACCGCGTACACGTACAGCGGGATTCCGACGAGCCCGGTCGCGAGCGACGCGACGACGACGTACGACGGGATGGCGTTCGCGCCGGCGTACGCACGGTCCGGTCGCCAGCCGGGGACTGCGCGAACGGCCGTCGCGATGTCGTCGCGATAGTAGGTCGCCGCCGAGAGCGTCGTTCCGACCTGCAAGAAGAGCGCCAGCTGGAGCGCCGCGTCGGGTTCGGTCCCCGCGAACGTCAGGAACAGCGCCAGGTTCCCCTGGCTCGAGACGGGAAGCCATTCGACGATCCCCTGGACGATCCCGGCGAGGATCGCGACGACGAGGTCCGCGTATCTCACTGGTGCTACTGGGACAGCGGTGCTACTTAAACGGAACCGATTCGAGTCGGCCGGCGCGACTCGCGTCGACGCACCGGCACGAACGGCGCGACCCGATCGCAGCCGGTCACCCGTCGTCGGCCGACCGACCCGGTACCGCTGCGATCGCCGCCCGCGTTTCCGAGACGAGCGTCTCGAGGACCGTGCCCGCGGGCCGAACGTCGTCGGTCAATCCGACGCTCTGTCCGGCGAACAGCGCCATGGCCTCGATATCGCCGTCGACGGCCGGCGTCGCGAGCGCTTCGTCGTAGCGTTCGATCTTTTCGCCCGTCTCCGTCGTCGCGACGACGTCGTTCTCGCCCGGCCGCGCTCCGGACGGCGGACGGCCCGCGCGTTCCCACCGCTCGAGCGTCTCGTTTCGCAGGACGCGGTGTGGCGTGCCGGGCCAGCCCTTGTCGAAGAGGGTCGTGTACGCGGTGTCGGTCTCGTCGCTCTCGCGGAGCCGGGTCCGGTACGCCTCGTGGACGGCCGCTTCGTCCGTCGCGAGAAACCGCGTGCCGAGCCACGCGCCGTCGGCCCCCAGCGCGAGCGCCGCCGCGATGCCGCGCCCGTCGGCGATCCCGCCGGCCGCGACGATCGGCACCGCGTCACCCACGGCGTCCGCGACCCGCGGGACGAGCGTCGTCGTCGCGACCTCGCTCTGGACGTGGCCGCCGGCCTCGAGGCCCTGCGTGACGACCGCGTCGACCCCGGCGTCGACGGCGTCGCGGGCCGCCTCGGCGCTGCCGACCGTCTGGGTCACGACCCCGCCCGCGTCGTGAATTCGGTCGACGTAGGGGGCAGCATCGCCGAACGAGAGCGTGACGATCCGGGCCCCGGCGTCGAGCACGGCCTCGAGGTGGGCGTCGGTCGCGGCGATCGTCGTCGCGTCGTCGAGCGCGAGGTTGACCGCGAACGGCCGATCGGTTCGCTCGCGGGTCTCGCGAACGACCCGGCGCGTTTCCTCGAGATCGCGCCACGTGACCGCGAGCTGTCCGAGTCCGCCGGCGTTCGAGACGGCCGCGGCGAGTCTCGGCGTCGTGGCGCTCCCGATCGGTGCCTGGACGATCGGGTACTCGATCTCGAGCAGCTCGCAGAGTGGCGTTCGGAGTGTCATCCCGCTCGCCTCACGATCGGTGCTTCTCCTTCGCGAGCACCCGCACGTTCTCGATCCCGGTGGCGGGATACTGTCCGTCGTCGTCCTTCTCGATCGCCTTGACCATGTCCCAGACGACGTTCAGCCCGGTCGTCACGCCCTCGAGGGCCTCCATCTCGCACCCCGTCTTGCCGGTGGTTCCGACGGCGACCGCGAGTTCGACCCGGTCCTCGCCCAGCGAGAAGTCGGTGTCGACGTTCGTGATCGGGATCTGGTGACACATCGGGATCGTCTCCCAGGTGTGCTTGACGGCCTGGATCGCGCCGACGCGGGCGGTCGCGAGCACGTCGCCCTTGCCCACCTCGTCTGCGCGAATCGCCTCGACCGTGGCGGGCTGGAGGCGGATCTCCCCCGCCGCGACCGCCCGCCGGTCGCTGTCGGGTTTGTCGCCGATATCGACCATCTGGACCTCGCCCTGGTCGGTGGTGTGGGTGAGGTCGTCGGCGTCGGCGTCGCTCGAGTCGGCGTCTCGAGAGTCCTCACTCATCGTCACCACCCCACAGTGCCGCTGGCAGTTCCGCGAGCATATCCGACGCGAGGAAGCCGTGTTCGTCAGCCGCGGCGAGTCGCTCGCCGGCGAGCCCGTTGACGTGAGCGCCCGCCGCCGCGGCGTCGAGCGGGTCCGCGTGCTCGAGCAGTGCCGCGACGATCCCCGCGAGCGTGTCGCCGGTGCCACCGACCGTCATGCCCACCGTTCCGGAGCGGCTGATCCGCGTGCGCTCGCCGTCGGATATCACGTCGTTCGCCCCCTTCGCGAGGACGATATGGCCGATTTCGGCCGCGAACGCTTCGATCTCGTCGGCCGCCGCGGCCAGGTCGTCCGCCTCCGGGCCGCCCATCCGCGCGAGTTCGCGCCGGTTGGGCGTACAGACCAGCGTCGCGTCCGTCTCGAGGTCCGAGACGACCTCGAGCGCGTCCGCGTCGACGACCGCCCGCCCGGTGTAGGACGCGAGAAACTGCCGGGCGGCCTCGAGGGTCTCGTCGGCGGTACCGAGTCCGGGACCGATGACGACGACGTCGTCGTATCGCTCGGCCGTCTCGAGCAGGTCGTCGGCTACCGCGGGCGTGAGAACGTCGCTGTCGTAGGGCTGGACGATGAGGTCCTCGCTGTACCCCTGGATTTCGCCGGCGATGGAGTCGGGGGCGGCGACGAATGAGAGCTCCGCGCCGGCCCGTAGCGCGGCCTGAGCAGCCAGCGCCGGCGCACCGGTGTAGGGGCCGCCGCCGATTACGTACGGCCGTCCGTCGCGGCCGTCGGGGCGGGCGAGGCGGACGTCGCCGGGGCCGACGAACCGCTCCGCGGCGACCGGAATGCCGATATCCGCGACGGTCACTGCGGCGTCGAGCGCCGCGAGACCCGGTTTCGCGTCGTGGAACGTGACGACCCGGTCGGCCTCGACGCCGTTATCCGCGTGGTCGCCCGCGTCGGCGTCGAAGCCGGACGGCACGTCGACCGCGACGACGGTGGCGTCGGCCTCGGTTATCGCCGCGGCCGCGGTCGCCGCGGGCTCCCGGAGGTCGCCGCTGATCCCCGTCCCCAGCATCGCGTCGACCACGACGTCCGCGTCGGGGAGGGCGACCCCGCTCGAGTCGGTCACCTCCCGCGTGTCGTAGTCGGCACGCTCGAGGGCGTCCCAGTTCTCGCGTGCGATGTCGGTCCCGATCTGGGCCGCGCGGCCGAGCAGTAGCGTCGTCACCTCGTAGTCGTCGAGGAACCGGGCGGCGACGAACGCGTCACCGCCGTTGTTCCCGCGGCCGGCGACGACGACGACTCGATCGCCCGGGTCGGCGACCGCTCGAACCTCGCGGGCGACCGCGTGCCCGCTCGACTCCATCAACTGCTTTCGCGACACGCCAAGCGCCGCGGCGTTCTCGTCGACGGCGGCCATTCGCTCGCCTGTAATCATGGACGAGCGTTCGACCGGCCGACCGTTGAAGATTGCGGACGACACGCTGAAGCCGTCGCGGTTCCGAGCCTCGTCGTGAACGTCTTCTGGCTCGACGCGGACCCGCGGCTCGCCGCGCGCTATCACTGCGACCAGCACGTCAACAAGCTGTTGCTCGAGGCCGCGCAGGTGCTGTGTACCGCGGCCCGCGAGAACGGCTTCGACGCGGAGTTCCTCTACGCGTCGACCCACGCCGGCCACCCCGTGACGGCGTGGGCGACGGAGTCGCGCGCCAACTGGCTCCGACTGCGCGAGCACGCCGCGGCGCTCAACGCCGAGTTCGTCGAGCGGTACGACAAGGACCGCGATCACGCGAGCTGGTCGGTGATCGAGCGCATCGATCCCGACGAGATCGCGTTCCCGTCGGACGAACCGACGCCGCGTCCGCAGGCGATGCCCGACGAGTACGCGGTGCCGGGCGATCCGGTCGCGGCCTACCGGGCCTACTACGCCGGCGAGAAAGCCGACTGGGCGGAGTGGAAGTATACGGACCGGCCCCCGTGGCTCGAGGACCGATCGGACGAACGCGACTGAGAGCGGCCGGTCCGAACCCGCCCGCCCACGTTGCCGGGACGGGTCGGCTCGACCGATCCCTGCGAGTTCGTATCCCCGTGCTATTCTTCATCAATAACGATCGTTGCTTTTCAATTCCAAAATTATACTTGGCAATGTATAAACCACGCCGGTCCCAAGAGGGGACATGCAACGAACCGAACGCGGCGAGTTCTCCGAACGAGATCCGATCAGACAGCCCGAGTTCCCGGTGTACATGCCCGCAACCCCGACCAGTTCGTTCCTCGAGTACGTCGAACTGGCCGTCGACGCGGTGATCCGGTAAGCGACAGCACACGCCGAACTGCCCCGCTATCGCTGCCTCGATCCGGCGTCCCGTCGCCACCTCTGGCGACCGACCGACTCAGTACCGAATGTCGAACCCGTCCTCGCCCTCCGGGTCCGCGTACTCGACGTCGACGCCCTCGACGTCGGCCGCGGGGCTCCCCGTGTGACACCACTCGATCATCGACTCCACGGCGTCCTCGGGCCCCTCGAAGACCGCCTCGACGCGACCGTCCTCGAGATTCCTCACCCAGCCGTCGACGCCCGCCTCGCGGGCCGCGTCGCGAGTGTTCGCGCGGTAGTAGACGCCCTGTACCGTCCCCGAGACGAAGACGTGTGCGCGGGTTCGACCTGCCATGTGCGAGCCATCGACCGCGACCGTCAAAAATCCGTAGCCGCTCGTCCCGATGCGGAAGCGACAACGGGAGGTGCCTCGAGCCCCTAGCTTGTCCAGTGACCGTTCGGCATCGAGACGGCATTCACTTCGGACGCGAGGGCGAGGAGCCGCGCGTCGTCGCCGACGCCCGGAGCGCCGTCGGCGCGGTCAACGTGGTGAGCCACGCCCACGCGGACCACACGTTTCGATCGACGCCGGAAACGGTCGTCTGTTCGGCCGAAACGGCGGCGATCGTCGAGGCCCGAACCGGCACCGGCTTCGAGTTCATCGACGGGAGTCCCGGAATCGAACTCGTCCCGGCCGGCCACGTCGTCGGCTCCCGGGCGGCCATCATCGACCTCGAGACCGACGCGATCGGGACGGACGGGACCGCGGGCGAGGGGAGCGGCGCGCGCCGATACTGCTACACCGGCGACTTCTCCACTCGGGATCGGTGCTACCTCGAGGGGTTCGACCCCCACGCCGTCGACGCGGACGCGCTCGTTATGGAGACCACCTACGGCCATCCCGAGTACCGGTTCTCGCCGCAGGACGAGCTCGAGGCCGCGATCGGGGACTGGCTCCGCGACAACGACGACCGCCCGCTCTTTCTGTTCGGCTACTCGCTCGGGCGCGCACAGAAACTCCAGTGGCTCGCCCGGGAGGCGACCGGCGGCGACCGCGAGATCCGCGTCTCCGAGTCGATTCGCGACGTGAACCGGGCCATCGAGACCGCGACCGCGGGCGATCTCTCGTTCCCCGGCGAGCGCGCCGGCTCGCTTCGCGGGCTGACCGACGAGATCGTGGTCCTCCCGTCGAATCGATCTCGAGCCGACCGGGTCGAGACCGCCGTCGACCGCGAGGGCGGGCTGAAGGCGGGATTCTCCGGCTGGGCCGTCGACGACTCCTTCCGGTATCGGGGGAACTACGACGTCACCTTTCCGCTGACTGACCACTGCGACTTCGACGAACTCGTTGCGACGGTCCGCGCGATCGATCCCGACGTCGTCTACACCCACCACGGCTTCGACGAGGCGTTCGCCGACATCCTCGCGACCGAGTACGGCTACCGCGCGCGACCGCTGAAGCGAAACCAGACCGCGCTCGAGGAATTCCGCTGATGGGACTCATCGACCGTTTCGAGGAGGCGTATCTGGACGTCTCGACCAGCCGCGCGACGGTCCGGGAGCTCCTCGAGCTGGTCGTCGGTGCGGTGCTGTTCGTCGTCGGTGCGAGTGCGCTGACGTCCCATCTGCTCGGCTGGCGGATCGCACGCTGGGTCGCGGTGGCGCTGGTCGCCGTGTTCGCCATCATGCTCGTCTCGCAGGCGTACTGGGCCGTCACGGGACGGGAGGACTACGACGAGAGGTAACCGGGAATCGACACCCGGCGTTCAATCGGTCGTTTCGTGCCGCCGAGCGCCGCGGCGACGAGCATCGCCGTTCGCTCGAGGGCCATGCTCGAGAGTCGACAACGGAATTACAATGGTTTCCGTAATGGATCCGGGACCGGAGCCGCTTTCCACGGTTCGCAGGTGAGAGAAGGGCTCTTACGAGCCGTCGGAACGGAGGCGAGGGAGCAAAAACCGAACGACGTTTCCGCGAGGGGTGTTTTCGTCGAAAACCAGTTCACCGCCGTGAGAGTCGACGCACCACTGCATCACCCAGAGGCCGAGACCGGATCCGTGATACGTGCTGCTCGCCTCGACGTCGTCGTTGAGAACGTTGATTTCGACGGCCGGGATCGCTGGACCGGTATCGATAACCCGTATTTCTGCCTGCCCGGTACTTGAGTTTGTCGTGACTACTACCTCGACGGCCGCAGTTTGGTTGTCGTTGTGAACGATCGCATTGTCCAACGCGTGTTTGATCGCGTGGAAGAGCCCTCGATCGGCGTTTACGGTGACTTCAGTCCGTACGTCGAGGGTCAGTTCAGCCGCGGGGTATTCCGCCTGGATCTCCGCAGCGACCTCCTGCACCAGCTCTCCGGTCTTCGTCGGCGTTCGTTCCGTCGCATTCGGTTTTGCGATCTCCTCGATCTGTTGAATCGAGTCACTCAGCGTCCCGATCTCCGTGGCGATGTCTAATATCGTTTCGATCTCCGCTTGGAGCGTCTTCTCCTCGACGGCACTCTTGAGGCGATCTGCATATCCCACGAGGACGTTCGTCTCGTTTCGGAGATTGTGTCGGACGACTCGGTTGAGAAGACGCAACCGGCGTTCCCGTGCCTTGTACTCGGTGATATCTCGAATTTCGGCGATAACGAACGTTCGGCCCTCGATCGTCGTCGCGTTGAGGCGGACGCGAATCCAGATCAGTTCTCCGCTCGCTCGTTCGACCCGCCACTCGAAAACCTGCGGATCGCCGGCGGCGGCCGCCCGAATCCGCTGGATCGCCTCGTTCTGTGAGAATTTCGTCGATGGCGGAGTGTACCTCTCGATATCCATCTCGAGCAGCGTCTCTCGAGAGTAACCGTACAACCGCTCGACTTGGTCGTTCGCGTCGAGAAGCACCCCAGTCTCGGGATCGCGTAGGGTGATACCGATATCTAAATCGTCGAACGTCTCCGGTAACGCTACGTCCGAATCCTTTCCCATGAGGCTGGTCAGCAACAATAGCTATAAAAATATATTATCTGCGGTAATAGTTGCCCATTCGTGGTATTAGGTTCGGAAAATTGCTACTTTAGCTGATGGATTTTGGATTATTGCTAGTCATATTTAACGAACACCGGGCCACAATTATCAGTCGGATCGCCGATGAATGCGGCCTCGCCGTTTCACTCTCCGAGAGCCGCGAAGGCGGCGCACGATTCGAGTTCCAGCAGAATTCGGAAGAGGCGACCTGCTAATCCCCGTTTCGTTCGAGCGACCACTTCGAGCACGTCGGACCGGTATGTGGTGTGGAAGATTCACGGGCGTATCCGCCGTTTTCCGGCCTCCTACGGAACTTCTCCTCCCGTTCTGAGGAAGTGGAAGACGTACGTCTGCGCGTAGCCCGCGTACTCGCCCCCCAGCCGTTCGCGGAGCGCTCGAGAGGTCGCGGCGTACGACCCGCGATCGCAGTCGGGGTAGTACTCCTCGATCGCCGACTTGATCCAGGTGTCGAGCGGGACCGCCTCGTCGAAACCGAGCGAGAAGAGGAGCACGCAGTCAGCCACCTTGTCGCCGACGCCGACGAACCGCGTCAGGTACTCCCTGGCCCGTTCGTACTCGAGTTCCCGCGCGTCGGCCGGGTGCGCCTCGCCGTCGGCGACCATCTCGCCGGTCCGGACGACGTAGGGCGCGCGGTAGCCGAGTCCGAGATCGCGGAGTTCGGCCTCGGTCGCCGTCGCGAGTTGCGCCGGCGTCGGAAACGCGTGATAGGTCTCGCCGTCGAACGCGATCTCGTCGCCGTACTCCCGGGCAAGCGTCGAGACCATCGTGTGGATGCGACCGACTCGCATCTGCGCCGAACAGATAAACGAGATCAGCGTCCCGAACGGTGGATCGCGAACGAGTCGCATCCCGCGATGGGCCTCGTAGGCCTCGTGCAGCAGCGGGTCGTCCGGGCTGGCCGCGACGATCGACTCGAGGTCGTCGTCGAGGCGCAACAGGCGACGGACGAGCGGATCGGCGTCGGTCGTCGATTCCCACTCGAGCACGCCGTCGCGGCTCCGGACGCGGAGCACGTCCCCCTCGACGACCGTCGAATACCAGGCGTCCGGGGCCGGCGTATCGGTGTACATCTCGCCGTCGGCGCGCCGCCAGAGGTAGCTCTGGCCGCTCTCGAGCGTTCGGTACAGGTCGAGTCCGCCGGCGAGTTCGTCGAGTCGGATCGTCCCCGTCTCCATTCGTTCGAGCGTTCGGGGGCGCAAGCTTTTGCCTTTCGAACCCGATCGGATGGCGAGTCGTATCGGTTCTCGACGGCGATAACGGCGAATCGGCGGGTGGGGCGAACCTTCTTACTGCAGGCGATACAATGTCTCGGTATGAATTGCAGGGTTGTCGTCGAAGCTGCCGTGCCGGTATTCGACGTTGAGACGGAGGACGAGGCGATCCGTATCGCCATCTCGAAGACGGGCGAGATGTTGAACCCTGACCTCAATTACGTCGAGATCAACATGGGCGAGCGCACCTCCCCATCGGGGGAGGAGCTCCCGCCTGCGTTCATCGCGGCCGACGAAGCGCTCGTCGCGCTCGAACTGGAGATGACCGTCTTCAACGTCGAGCGCGAGGAACACGCCTCGCGTATCGCACGCAAAGAGATCGGCCAGCGCCTCGAGAACATCCCGCTCGAGGTCGAACGCATCGACGTCCTCGAAGACGAAGACGAAGACGAAGACGAGGAAGTGGAGACGACCGACGACGCGTCGGACGGCGACGAGCAGTCCACCGCGGAGAACGATTCCGCGGGCGGCGGCGATACCGAGACCGACGACGACGACGAGGAGATCCTGCCCGAGTTCGAGGATCTCGTCGAATAATCGAGTCTCGCCGGATTCGGCCCACTGTCGTCGAATTCGGTCCGGCGCGTCGACGCGACCGACGGTGGCATTCCTGCGTCTCCGATGAAAGACAGCGACGTGTACCGAGAGACGAGTGACGGGTGTCGCGACCGCGGCGACGAACAGCGATCGATGTATCTAGTTCGAGAGAGGTAAGTATCGGAGGATACGACGAGAATCTTAGTCTGCAGTTGCAGCGACTGCTTCCTGCTCGTTTTCACGCATGTTCTTCGTGATTCCCCCAGCGAGGGCAAAAACGGCAGCTTTGTGATCGGTTTTCGATTTGTGAATCGATGTCGGCCGAATGCCTTTCGCTTCGTACTCCTCGAGGTCGATCTGGCAATTCTCCCACTCTGCACACTGGTTCGATACCTCCGCGAGAAGTCCGTGAAGGTGAATGAGCTCCTGCTTCTTCATAACCATGCAGTCCTACCCACTGCAGGGTTATATTATTATCTTGAGTCGCGTTAACACGCAACTTTTATCGGTTGATCGGTGTATCATCGTTCGGACTGGTTCGAATGCCCATCCTACCGGAAGAAGACCGCAGGACGGAACGGCCGTTATGATAGTATTTATCGACGTAATAGCGATTTTTATCCCAGCTTCCGATACGCTATCGTCGGACAGGTAAACCGTGACTACCGCTGAAATGACTGCTTAAAAGTGTAGTTCGAAGGGTGTGAAATCGAACTACCGCCGCCTTCTACCCGAGCTGTTTCAGCGTTTGTAGATCGCGATCCGTCCGCATGAACTCGGCTGTCCGACGAGAGGCGTGGCAGTTCGGACAATGGAACATCTCGGCGGGCGCGGGGAGTTCGTCCGGGGAAACCTGCCAATCTTTCGTACATTCCGGACACAACAGTTGGACGGTCGTTCTATCCATGCCACACTCTTTCACATGAGTGCTGAAAAACGTTGCCGCAATTCCACTCGACCGAAAACCACCTGCGTCGAAACCACCCGCGTCGGTACCAGCCGACGGATGACAGCCGTCGAACGCCGACTCGCCGACGCCGCGTTTACGCGGGGGCGGCCGTGTCCGAGGCCTCGAGCAGCTCCTTGTATCGGTTTCGGATGGTCACTTCGGAGATGCTGGCGACTTCGCTGACCTCGTTCTGGGTGACCTTCTCGTTGGTCAGGAGCGCGGCGGCGTAGACCGCGGCGGCCGCGAGGCCGACCGGCGACTTGCCGCTGTGGACGCCCTCCTGACGGGCCGACTCGAGCAGTTCGCGGGCCATCCGCTCGGTCTCGTCCGAGAGGTCGAGGTCGCTGACGAATCGCGGGACGTAGTGTTCGGGGTCGGCCGGCTTGACCTCGAGACCGAGCTCCCGAATGATGTAGCGGTACGTGCGGGTCAGTTCCATCTTCTCGACGCGGGAGACGGCCGAGATTTCGTCGAGGCTACGGGGAGTCCCGGCCTGACGGGCGGCGGCGTACAGCGAGGCTGTCGCGACGCCCTCGATCGAGCGGCCCGGGAGGAGATCCTCCTCGAGCGCGCGGCGATAGATGACGCTGGCGGTCTCGCGGACGTTCTCGGGGAGTCCCAGTGCGGAGGCCATCCGGTCGATCTCGCCCAGCGCCTGCTTCAGGTTGCGCTCCTTGGAGTCGCGGGTGCGGAACCGCTCGTTCCAGGTGCGCAGGCGCTGCATCTTCTGGCGCTGGCGGCTCGAGAGCGAGCGCCCGTAGGCGTCCTTGTCCTGCCAGCCGATGTTCGTCGAGAGCCCCTGGTCGTGCATCATGTTGGTCGTCGGTGCACCGACGCGGGACTTCTCGTCTTTCTCGGCGGCGTCGAACGCGCGCCACTCGGGGCCGCGATCGATTTCGTCTTCCTCGACGACGAGCCCGCAGTCCGTACAGACCGTCTCCGCGTGTTCGTCGTCGGAGACCAGCCGTCCGCCACACTCCGGACAGTGCTCCTGCTCGTCGGATACCGCCGCGGTTTCCTCCTCGGTCTCGGTCTCTCGCTCGTTCGTATAGGTTCGGATGCTCGTATCTGTCATGGTGTATCGGGTGGGTTACTCGGGGCTCCCGGGTGGGGTAACCAGAAGAAACCCGGTCGCCTCAGCTAACATAGGGTAAGGGCGTAAGCCATATAAACGTTTCGCCTACTTTATAAACTAATCGGGATAGTTGTTATATATGTTCCGGTTACATAGTGATTAATCGTTTGAGATTGCCGGGTCCGGGTTCATGTCGTCGACCCCCGACCGCTACTCGACGGTGAAGAGGTGCCCCTCCCTCGGGACGTCGAACAGTCCGACGCGAGCACCGGCGTCGAGCCACGCGTGCCCGTAAGAAAACGAGGCCAGCGCGTTGACGAGATCGTCCCGTTCTCGAAAGTGGTTCCCGTCTTCCAGATAGGACGCCGCCATCTCGTAGCAGTCGGCGGCCGCCTCGGCCATCGGCGTCCCCTCGGGCGGCGCGATCGTGGCCGCTTCGAGCGCCGCCGCGAGCAACTCGCCGTACCGGTTCGTCTTCTCCTCGAGCTCGGCTGCCATGGTCGATGCTCGTCGCTCGAGTCCGTAAGTGCGTCGCCTCCGCCGACGAGCGTCGGTGGGGTCGGCTACTGTCACGTATGGAAGCATGACCGCAACTCGATCGCCGCTGTCCGGATCGGCTCCAGTTGCAGCCCGGTAACGACCGCATAGGTATGAGCCAATACGTCGTTTGGTCCGGGAGTGCGACTACTGCAGGTGTTCGTGCCGGACGACACGCGGGACGAGGCGCTCGGGGTACTCGAAGACGAGGGACTCGACTACGTGCTGACCGCCGAAAACAGTGATCGGACCGACGGCGATCTGGTCACGTTCCCGGTGCCGACGCAGGCGGTCGACAGCGTGTTGACGTCGCTGCGCGAGGTCGGCATCGAAGACGACTTCATCGTCGTCTCCTCGATCGAGACGGCACGGACGCCGCGGATCGAGGACCTGGAGGAGCGGTACGTCAACGGCGAAGAGGAAGACGATAGCATCGCCCGCGAGGAGATACGCACGCGGGCGTTGAACAGTGACTCCCGGTCGCGTGACGTACTACGCGATGACCGTCCTGAGTGCGCTGGTCGCGACCGCGGGGCTGTTGCTCGACTCGCCGGCCGTCGTCGTCGGCTCGATGGTGATCGCGCCACAGATCAGCGCCGCGCTCACGGGCACCGTCGGACTGGTTCTCGACGATCGCGACATGATCCGTGACGGACTGTCGTCGCTGGCGATCGGCCTCGTAGTCGCCATTGCCGCAGCGTTCGCGTTCGCCTGGGCGGTTCGATTCAGCGGTGCCGTTCCCTCGACGATCGACGTTACGGCGATCACGCAGGTCCAGAACCGAATCTCACCCGGCCTGCTCGCGCTCGTCGTCGGCGTCTGTGCCGGGGCGGCGGGCGCGTTCGGCCTCGCGACCGCGATTCCCGTCTCGCTGGTCGGCGTGATGATCGCCGTCGCCCTGATCCCCGCCGCGGTCGGTATCGGACTGGCCTGGAGCCACGGGTCCGTCGCCCTCGGCGCGTTCGTCCTGGTCGCGGTCACCGCCGCATCGATCCTGCTGGCGGGACTCGCCGTCTTCTGGTACCTCGGCTACCGCCCCGACGGGTGGTCCCGGGGGCGACTCCTACCGAACCTCTCTCGAAATCGGGTCGGGACGCTCGTCGTCGTTCTCGCGCTCGGGACCGTCGCGGTCGCCGGTGCCGGCATCGTGCTCGGCCAGCACGTCGGCTTCGAGAACGACGTCCACGACGAGGTCAGAACGGTTCTCGACGACGACGAGTACGCGAGGCTCGAACTGGTCCCAAACCGAGTTCAACGATGGCAGCGCCGTGAGCGACGAAACGGGGGTAACCGTCGTCGTCCGGCGGCCCGCGGACCAGCCGTACCCGACGCTCGTCGACTCGCTCGAGACGGTGCTCGAGGAGCGAACCGACCGCGAGATAGCGGTCACCGTCGAATTCGTCGACGGTGCTACGACGGCGGACGACGCCGACGGGCCGTCACAGTAAGCGGGAGCCATTGCTGAGAACGCAAGCTGTTTAGGCGCTCTGTCCATACCCTGATACATGACTGATCAGCCGCGCGTCGAGATTTATACCAAGACGGACTGTCCCTATTGCGAGAAGGCGAAGGACCTCTTCGACAGCAAGGGCGTCGAGTACGAGACGTACAACGTCACCGGCGACGACGACCTGTTCGAGGAGATGGTCGAACGCGCGGACGGTCGTCAGACCGCACCCGAAATCTTCATCGACGACGAACTGATCGGCGGCTGGGACGACACCAGCGCGCTCGACGGGACCGGCGAACTCGACGAGATGCTCGGTATCGCCACCGAAACCGACGACGAGATCGTCGAGCACCGAAAACTGATCATCGCCGGCACCGGCATCGCCGGGCTGACCGCCGCCATCTACGCCGGCCGCTCGAACAACGAGCCGCTGGTCATCGAGGGCGACGAACCCGGCGGCCAGCTCACGCTGACCACCGACGTCGCCAACTACCCCGGCTTCCCCGAGGGGATCAGCGGCCCGGAGCTGGTCAACAACATGAAAGCGCAGGCCACGCAGTTCGGTGCCGACCTGAAAAACGGCATCATCGAGTCCGTCGACGACTCGAGTCGGCCGTTCCGCGTCGAGCTCACGAACGGCGACGTC
The DNA here is from genome assembly GCF_900110865.1 of Natrinema salaciae. Classification (NCBI taxonomy): domain Archaea; kingdom Methanobacteriati; phylum Methanobacteriota; class Halobacteria; order Halobacteriales; family Natrialbaceae; genus Natrinema; species Natrinema salaciae. The sequence continues at coordinate 140,419 of NZ_FOFD01000001.1, read as the reverse complement.
TACACCGCCGACGCCGTCATCGCCGCTTCGGGTGCCAGCGCGCGCACGCTCGGTATCCCGGGCGAGGACGAACTCATGGGGTACGGCCTCTCGACGTGTGCGACCTGTGACGGCGCGTTCTTCCGCGGCGAGGACATGCTCGTCGTCGGCGGCGGCGACGCCGCCATGGAGGAAGCCACCTTCCTCACCAAGTTCGCCGACACCGTCTACATCGCCCACCGCCGCGAGGAGTTCCGCGCGGAGGATTACTGGGTCGACCGCGTCCAAGAGAAGGTCGACGAGGGCGAGATCGAGATCATGAAAAACACCGAACTGATCGAGATCCACGGCTCGCAGGAGGAGGGCGTCGATCACGTCACCCTCGTCGAAAACGACAAGGGCCACCCCACCGACCGCCTCGACGACCCCGAGACCGAGGAGTTCGACTTCGACGTCGGGGCCGTCTTCTTCGCCATCGGCCACACACCGAACACGGACTATCTCACGGACACCGGCGTCGAGACGGACGTCGACGGCTACCTGAAAACGACGGGCGGCGACGGCGGCGGTCAGACCGAAACCGACGTCCCCGGCATCTTCGGCGCCGGCGACGTCGTCGACTACCACTACCAGCAGGCCGTCACCGCCGCCGGAATGGGTTCGAAGGCGGCGCTCGACGCCGACGAGTACCTCGAGGACCTCGAGCGCGCCGACTCGAGCGCCGAGGAGGCCGAGCCGGCCGCGGCGGACGACTGATCACGCGGTAACCGTTCGCGGGCTGGGCCGAACGGACGGGCGCTATCTCAGGGAACAGCTCTTTTGCTCGACAGTGCAGTGCGAGAACCGCGACGCGAGGACGCGACTGTGGCGTCCGCACCAGTCCACGAATGTCGACCGTGGCGTCACACCGGACGCGAGTGCGTGGCAACTCGAGGGCGGCCACAGCCGCTGAGAGACCACGGAGTACGATCATCCAGTCGGTACTCGTGAGCAAGCCAAATCACCCAATCGGGACGTCACTGACCCGCGTTCAAAGACGGTACTCGACTGTAACCGGTGACAGCGGTCGGTTTCCTGCTCGGCTTCGACGCCAGTCCCGTGTCGTCCCAGCGGACGAGTCGGGAACGCGATTCGTCGACTGTCTCGTCGCCGTTCGGAGCCTCGAGTGCGTACCCACCCTCGATCGCTCGACCGTGCGTGCACGCTTCGATGTACGGTCCACTATCTGTACTCTCGGGTACTTTCGGGTACTCTCGAGTACTGACCTGTCGACCCGATCGGCACCTGGTGCCGTCGCTGGGTGGTGTAACGTCCGATAAAAGAAAATCGCGGAAATTTGGGCCGGCGTGAGCCGGTGATTCTACGGCTTAGTTCTGGCGGCGGAGTGCCAGCATGGCAGCGCCGAGCAGTGCGACGAGAGCGACGCCGACACCGAAGCCGGGCGTCCCATCGTCGCCACCGTCGTCGCCGTCCTCGCCGTCTCCACCGTCGGAGCCGTCTTCGCCGTCGGATCCGTCTTCGCCGTCGGACCCGTCTTCACCGTCGGTGCCGTCTTCGCCGTCTTCACCGTCGGTGCCGTCTTCACCGTCTTCGCCGCCTGCCTCGACGGTCACGGTACCGTCGTCAGTCGCGTCACCAGCGTGGACTTCCCAGCTGATGTCGCCTTCGGCGCTCGTGTCGAGGTCGTAGCTCTCGGTGAGCTCTTCACCGGCCTCGAGCTCGAGCGACTGGTTGTCGACGGTCTCGTCACCGATGTCGACGTGGTAATCGACAGTCTGAGTCGAGTCAGCGTTGTTGGTGACGGTCACGTCGAGCGTGGCGCTCTCGTTGACCTCGACGGTCGACGGCGCGTCGCCCTCGACGTCGATGGTGGAGTCGGACTCACCGTCGGATTCGGTGAGGTTGACGCCAGTGAGCTCGTCGTTGACGGTGCTATCCTGGGGATCTTCGACGGAGAGGTCGAAGGTGACACCAGGCTCTTCCTCGCTGAGGTCGAACTCAGCGGCGAAGTTGTGGTTGCCGTCCTCGTTGGCGGTGACGACTGCGTCGGTCACCTGAACGAAGCTACCCTGGTCGTTCGGCGAGTCGGCTTCAGCGGGGAGCTCCGTGCCGGGTGCAACCGTGGTCGTACCCGTCGCGGTTGCGTCCTCAGCTGCTGGGAGCGAGTCGATGTCGTCCCATGCGACCTCGCGGTCTTCGTACGTGATCGTGGACTGCTGACTGACTGCCGCATCCGCGTCAGCCACGTAGGTGTTCTGCTGCGTGACGTTGAACGCGAAGTCGTAGGTTTCGCCGGTCTCTAGGCCTGCAGGGACATCGACCGTGAAGATGAGGTCGCCGCTGTACTCATCGACGGAGATGCCGGTGAGGCTGAGCTGATTCTCGGCGTCAGCGCTCGAGTTCCAGACCTGAGCGTCGTTGATCGGGCCGGAGCTCTGCTCGGAGAGTTCCACGTAGATACCCTCGCTGGTGAGGGTATTGTTGAGGTCGCTGCTGTTGGCTGCGATGTCCTCAACGAGGCCCTCTGCGCCGAACTCTTGGGCGTTGACGATGAGGTGGTCGTCTTTCGCGATCGTGTTCGTCTGGGTGACCGTGGTGTCCTCGAAGTCGTCGAGGTTCGCCAGCGCGTCACCGCCGGGCGCGGTGTGCGTTGTCGCGTCACCGATCGCCGCTCGGTCCGAGACGACGAGGCGAGATCGGTCGTGTTCGTTCTCGAGGTCGTAGTCTCCCTCATCGGCAGGATTCGCCGAGCTCATTTTGTCACCAACGGACAGATCCCAGTTGTAAGCCGGGAACGGCTCATCGGCACTGAAGCTGTCCGACTTGTTGACGCTCGAGTCAGCGATTTCGGCGTCGGAGCTGCTGTGGACGCTCCACGCGCTACCATCCATGGCGTGCACGTCGTGCGTGTCGAACTGGAGAACGATCTGCTCGTCCTGGATGTTCTGGAGTTCGACGTGAGTGGCGTAGCCATCGTTCACGCTACCGAGAGTGACGGCGGCCGTGTCGCCCTGGCCGACGTCGAGCGTGATATTCGCGACGCCGCCCTGTTCGACCGAGTCAACGTCGGTGAAGCTGTAGTCGAGTCGGGAGTCGACAACCTCGACCGACGCGTTGTCGGTGCTCTGAGAGTCCGTCACGTCGAAGTCGAAGTCGTACGTACCCTTGTCGACGTCAGCGAAGTCGACGTCGTACGTCGTGTCGTCGCTAACCTTGAGGGTCACGACGTCTTCGTCAGTGTTGGTGACGCCAGTAGCCTCAGCGGCCGAGAACATCGTGCTGAGGTCCGTCGCGTCGAAGCTGTCGGACGAGACGTTCACGTACTGGGTGCTCCGGTCGGAGGTAACCTCGAGGGTCCCCATGCTGTCCTGCGTGACAGTGTCACGGGTGAACTGGATGTCGAGGTTCTCGACCTGTGCACGGAATGCCTCTCCGTGGAAGGTACTCGTGTCCGCGGTGTCACCGTGGACGTGAATGTGGTAGATACCGTCTTCTTCCAGACTCTCGGTCGGGAGCGTGACAGTACCGGTGTCCGCCTCTCGAGTGACGACCGTGTCAGGGTTGTCGGAGGTGTCGGGACCTTCGGCGATGGAAACGAATCCATCGTGGTCGCCCGAGCTACCGACTCCGTCGAGCGTGATTTCTTGACCGATCCATACCTTGTCAATCGACCCGGAATCGAACGTCGGGCCGGAATCGTAATTCGCAGCTGTTGGGTTCTTCGCTGCCGCGCCGCCCGCGAACGCTGCGGACATGGCGACAACGGAGAGTACCATAAGCGCGGCCAGGATCACTGCACGACCCTTTTCGCGGTAGGTTATGTCGTTTGTCATTTATTGTTGTATTATTGTTGTATTTCGGTTGATTAGCGCTCGATTCACCTGGAGAGCGAGCCGACCACAGCACCGTACTACCGGGCCGATTGGTCCACTCACACCGGGTAGGGGTAATCGCTTCTTTACGTATCTCCGTAATAAGCTTTCTGTCTCATCCATTTCTTGTCCGACAGGTGGAAATAACCAATTACCGCACGACTACGCCGACATATCCCGGTATATCTCGAGACACTCCCTCAACTATTATATGTTTCACGGCGACGATGGGTGTATAGTATTATACTACTACTGACTTGGTAATACTGTTTTACTCCCCTGCTCGAGGAGGGTCGGTTCGCTCGAGAGCGGACCCTGATCAAATACGAATGTTCTAAGTTTTATATTTTGACACTATTTCGTAAACATCCATTCTAATAGCTATGAATGAATGGACATCGAAAGCCCATGCGACGCCTCTCGCTCGCGAAACTGCGCCACACGTTCCGGTTCCATGCCCGACTGCGCTACAATCGCATCTTCGTCGTTCTCGACTCGTCGTGGACGAACTCAGGTGTCGAGAGGAACGTTCGTGTGACGCTGCGGTCACGCCTTTTCGAGTCGGCGATGAGTGCGAAGATGACGACGTCGGCGTCGACGACCAGATTCATTCGTCGAGATTGCGCCGATTCTGCGTCCGTGATCCGGTCGACGTCACTCGCGTTCGCGGCGATAGCGGTGACGCCACTGCGTCCCCACTGGGCCGGTAGCCGAGAGCGTGGCTGCGAAGTTGATGCTCTCCGGCAGAGCTCGGTTCGATACACCAATAGGTAGCGTCCAGCAGTCAATTGATGTCATTCAAAAAATATTATTTTAGCACCATCTAATTCTCTGGGGGCGTGGAGCGCCAGCACGGAGAACTCTCTCGAAGCGATTGCTTCCCTTCACCACGAGTCGGACGGGCGGGTGAAACCCTCCGCTATTGCCGAATTCTCGGGGGAAGAACCACCGACGGAGACCAGTCTGCTGAACAAATCAGCGGGACGGAGTCGCGCCAACTTTGACCCCCACGAGGTGTCGACCTGCCGGATACTGGGACATCCATCACTTCAAGATTATCCGTCACCACCGGCTCGTCGAACAGTCTCTCACGGAGCACCAGCAGCCAGATTTTCGCCCGCAGCACTGTCTGCACCAGAATTAGTTTAGTCTCACTCTAGGTTTAGATGCGTCAAATTAATGTAGTCGGTCTTCTAACGGCAGAGTATGAGAACCCACAGCAGGATGAGACCATGCCATCGATAGAATACGATAGCGCAGCCACTGTCACGGAAACGCTCGAAACCCGGCTCGCCGAGTCGCTCGGTGGCGATCCGAGCGTCGGTCGCCGATCAGTGCTCGGTGCCCTCGGTGTCGCAGGGAGTGCAGCGGTCGGGCTCGGGGGCACCCGGGCGAACGCGTCGGCAGGCCACGACGACGAGGACAAACACGGCAATTTCGGTGCTGTCGACGAGTATCGGGATCTGAACTTCGACCCCCACGAGTTCCTGACAGCGTTTAACACCGGAACGGACGGGCAGGACACTGTCCCGCAGGATGTCTACCAGGAAGACGGACGAACTGTTCGAGAGTTCGAACTCACCGCGGTCGACACGACGATTACGATCGCACCGGGCCTCGAGTTCGAAGCTTGGGCGTTCAACGGGCAGGTGCCGGGGCCGACGATCCGTGCCGTCGAGGGCGACCTCATTCGAATCAAATTTGAAAACCGCGGACGGCACGCCCACACGATTCACCCGCATCTGAAGAATCTCAATCCGGAAATGGACGGGATTCCACAGAACGGCCCTGGGGTACTCGAGACGGACGAGTCCTTCACCTACGAGTGGATCGCGCAACCCGCCGGCGTGCACTTCTACCACTGCCACTCGCTCCCGCTGAAAGAACACGTCCATCGCGGGCTCTATGGCACGTTCATCGTCGACCCCGATCCCGAACGCGTCAGGGACAATCCGAGCGACTACGTCACCGATCACCCGAGCCAGATCACCGACGCGATGGTCGAGGACGTGGTCGACGAAGCCAAGACGCGCAACCACGAGTACGCGGAGAACGACGCCATCAACGAGATGGTGATGGTGATGAACTCGTTCGATACGAACTTCGACGGCGAGAACGAGGTGTATGCCGCGAACACGCGCGCGTTCGCGTACGGCGTCGGTGAGACCGACGCCAACGGGAACTGGAAGCCGGGCGAGACGAAACGCCCGATCCAGATCGACAAAAACGAACGCCAGCGGGTCTATCTCGTCAACGCGACGGAGTTCGATTTCATCAACTCGTTCCACACCCACTCGCAGTTCTTCGATTACTACGACCACGGAACGACGCTGATGCCGACGAGCAAAACCGTCGACACGATCATACAGACGCAAGCCCAGCGCGGAATCGTCGAGTTGGATTACGCCGACCACCAGTCCGGGCTGTACATGTTCCACGCTCATCAGTCGGAGTTCGCCGAACTCGGCTGGATGAGCTTCTTCGAGGTGGTGTAGATGACCGACGAGTCTCCAGACATGACGACGGACGGTGGCGCGACGGCTGACAAAGAGGTCGTACAACTGTTCGGACTCCCGCGATGGATCTCCGCGTTGCTCCCGATCGTGTTGCTCGCGCTCGTCTTGGGAGTGTTCGTGTTTACGTCGCCGCTCGCCGGCATTCAGGGAGGTGAACCGCTTCCGGACGTGACGGTCACCCACGCCACGATGCCGAGCGACGAGACGGTCGTCCTTCACGTCACGAACAACGGCCCGGAGGAAGTCACGATTTCGCAGGTTCTCGTCGACGACGCATACTGGAACTTCCAGGTCGAAGGGGCCGGTGGCGACCGGACGCTAGAGCCTCGAGAGAGCGCGCGCGTCGTCGTTCCGTATCATTGGAACCCCGGCTGGGATCTGGACGCCACTCTCGTGCTCTCGGACGGCGCGACGATCGGCCACGTGATCGAAGCACCGCAGCAGTCACCCGGCTTCGGTGCCGATGTCCTGTGGACACTTGCGCTCATTGGACTGTTCGTGGGGGTAATCCCGGTTGCGCTCGGGATACTGTGGTTCCCGTTCCTCCAGACGGTCAGTGATCGCGTGTTGCACGCCGTCCTCCTGTTTGCCACCGGCGTGCTCGGCTTCCTCGCGTTCGACGCGGGGTTCGAGGCGTTCGAACTCGCCGAGCGAATCCCGGGAGCCTACGAGGGGAAACTGCTGGTCGTCTTCGGCGTGGTCGGTGCGCTGTTGCTCGTGCAAGCGATCAGCGCGTGGCGCGAGGGGCGCGCTGCCGCCGGTAACAGCCGTGCGAACAGTGGCCTCTGGGTCGCATATCTGGTCGCGTTAGGGATCGGCCTGCACAACCTCGCAGAGGGGCTCGCCATCGGGAGTTCGTTTGCGCTCGGTCGCGTCTCGCTCGGAGCGTTCCTCGTGATCGGGTTCATGCTCCACAACGTGACCGAAGGCCCGGCGGTTGTCGCGCCGGTCGCCCGCGACGAGCGCCCGGCGTGGTGGCACTTTGCCGCGCTCGGTCTACTCGCAGGCGCGCCCGTCATCCTCGGCGGGTGGATCGGGAGTCTCGCCTACTCGCCGACGGTGGGTGCGTTCTTCCTCGCGATCGGCGTCGGCGCGATCCTCCAGGTCGACTGGGAGATCGCACGGATGGTTCGTGACGCGGGCGGTCGCGTGGGAAGTGCCACGAATCTGCTCGCCTTCCTGATCGGCTTCGGCGTAATGTACGCGACCGATCTTTTCGTGGTTCTCTAATACGGGCCACGCGTTATCTTTCGAACCCATGTCATCCGACATCTATGATCGGCGAACGATCTTACGAGTTAGCGGTACGGCGCTCGCGACGATCGGTACCGCCGGGTGTCTGAACGGGCGGTCGCCGACCGATCAGACCGTCACGATGACCGGCGACTTCGGATTCGATCCGACGACCGCGACTATCGAACCCGGACGGGCCGTCACGTGGGAGAACACGAGTGATGTAGATCACACGGTCACCGCCTACGAAGACGACGTTCCGGACGGCACCGCGTACTTCGCGAGCGGCGATTTCGAGTCCGAACGCTCCGCAAGAGATCACATGCGGGAGGGACTCGTTGCCCCCGGTGATGAGTACGAGCATACGTTCGAGGAGCCCGGAACGTACGAATATTACTGCGTTCCACACGAGGGCTCCGGGATGGTCGGAACAGTCCGGGTCGAATAGTCCGAAAGATTAGGTCTCCTCGAGCGCGTCGATCGCAGTCATGCTGATCTGTACTCCGCCGATCTGAACTGGTGCTAACCCCTCGTCGTGCGTTGAACCGCGACGTTAGCGTGATAGATCGATTCGTTCGTCGAGCGGCTTCGAATCGTCCTTTGTCGAGGTATACACACGTTCGGCCCACTCCCGCGCGATCGGTGCATCGGTATCGACGAACACCTGCATAAGCCCCGTCGCCTCGTCGTAACCACCTATTCCAACACGTTCATCGAAGAGTGCGAGCCCATACGGCAGTTCATCGCGCGTTAGGAGGGCGAGGTGCCCGCTCTCGATTGCCTCCCGGGCACGCTCGGGGTACGTGTCGAAGAGTGTCTCGGCGATGTGGGGGAGATAGATGACCTCGGTATCGGTTGCATCGAACAGCTGCTGGTGGAACCCGCCGAGAACGAGCGGTGCCATGTGTGTCGTATTGAATCCCCGGAACGTCTCCGACTCCCGGACGAGTGAAATAAACCGCTCGATGGGTCGATACGGGTCATCTGGTTCCGCGACGGTAACCGTCGCGTCCACGAACGGCTCGACGACGAACTCCCGGTGGTCCTCACAGATCGCATCGAGCAGCGGCGTCAGGCTGTGTGCGGTTTGTACGTTCGCCTCGAAGCGGAGCACCTCCTCTGCGACGACTTCACCTCGTCCAGTCAATTGAAATCGCCCATCGATCTTCTCGACGAACCCCTGTTCATCGAGCCACCGCGTGAAGCGGTGGCTCGTCGCCCGCGAAACGTCGAGACGGTCTTCGATCTCTCCACGATCGAGGGGTTCGGTCAGCAGTGCTTCGAGAACTGGACCATGCCGGACGATGTCGCCGAGGAGGTCCGTGTCCACACGATCACCCGTTGCGTTCAGTCGCTGGCCGAGATGGCGACGGTTTCGCGCATTCTCCAGAATGGCCTCGAACACCGGTGACCCCGGTTGTGTGCGCCAATCGTCGGTCGATTGTTCGTCTTGATCAGACGTCATGGCGCTCTCTTGCTAGAGAATAGATACCAGGGGTAGTAACTCTAGCCCGTACGGAACCCGTACTTCGTTTCACCGTCTGAAACACTATTCTTGGTGCGGAGCGCTGCTCGGTGGGTGAGGCCAAGGCCCAGCGGAGTGTGTGAGTTGATATGGGACCACAGACCATCGACGACGAGCAACTAACCGAGTTCGAGGGGGTGTTTCACGGGACCGTTATTCGTCCCGACGATGCGGACTACGACGACGCTCGCGCGGTATGGAACGGGATGATCGACGAGCTCCCGGCACTGATTGCTCGGTGTAGTGGTACCGCGGACGTCATCAGTGCGGTGAATTTCGCCCGTGAAAACGGCCTTCTCGTGGCGGTACGTGGCGGCGGTCACAACGTCGCTGGAAGCGCCGTGTGCGACGACGGACTGGTCATCGACCTTTCGGAGATGACTGGTGTTCGCGTCGATCCCGACTCGCAAACTGCATGGGTCGAGGCCGGCGCAACGTGGGCAGACGTCGACCACGAGACGCAGGCGTTCGGGCTGGCAACCCCCGGCGGCGTCGTCTCGGATACGGGCGTCGCGGGACTCACGCTCGGCGGCGGCATCGGCCATCTCCGGTGTAAGTACGGACTCAGTTGTGACAACCTCCGCTCCGTGACCCTCGTTACCGCGGACGGCGAGTACGTGACTGCCAGTACGGACGAGAACACCGACCTCTTCTGGGGTCTCCGTGGTGGCGGCGGCAACTTCGGCATCGCCACGTCCTTCGAGTTCACCCTCCATTCCGTCGGACCCGAGGTGGCGATGTGCCTCGTATTCTATCCGAGCGACCAGCTGGTCGATTGCCTGCGAGCGTACCGTCACTACGTCGAATCGGCACCCGACGAGGTCAGTACACTCATTTTCGCTGGCGAACTACCTGATGAGGAATTGTTCGAGGGCGACGATGTCCACCGGCAGAAATTCGCCATCATGGGCTGCTATGCAGGCTCGGTGGATGACGGCACTCAGGTGCTGTCGCCCTTACGGGAACTCGCGGCCCCGATCGCAGATTTCAGTGGGGTGATGCCCTACACGGACTTCCAACAGCTCCTCGACGAGGACTACCCAGACGGAATGCGCTACTACTGGAAGTCGCTGTACCTCGACGACCTTCCCGATTCGGCGATCGACCGCATCGGTTACTGGGCCGACGTGGCACCCTCACCGCTCTCGACGGTCGATGTCTGGCAGTTAGGGGGCGCAATCGCCCAGGGTGACGTCGAAGATAGTGCGTTCGCGGGGCGGCACGCCCCCTTCCTGCTAGGGGTCGAAGCCAACTGGGAACGTCCGGGGAACGACGATGCTAACGTCGAGTGGGTGCGTGACTGTCTCGACGATATGCGGCAGTTCTCGGACGGGTCGGTCTACCTCAACTTCCCGGGATTCCTCGAAGACGGTGAGGACATGATGCGGACCACGTTCGGACCGACGTACGAGCGATTAGTTACGCTGAAGGACGAGTACGATCCGACGAATTTCTTCAGCCGCAACCAGAACATCTCACCGTCGGGGCCCTCCAGGACCGACAGAGAGGCCAACACCGGCGAATGAGCTCGAGAGTGACTCGGTGGGTTCCCCGCGACGGTCATCGACCGTCAACGTCAGTCCGTAAAGAGCCGAAGCACAGGCGGCTGAAAGCCGTCTCCGTGAACGTCCCTGCTCAGGTCGTGACGACGCTCGGTGAGAACAGTCTCAACAGTACATGCTCGAGTCCGCATCCAGCGGGACTCGCTCCAACGATGGCAACGTCGGTGTACAATTAGGTGAGGTCCGTGTTCTCCGTCGTACTCGTATTCCATGTGTCGTGGTGTGCTCTTTCAGAACAAGCCGACGATGAACCCAACTCCCATAGCGATGAGGACGGCGGCGGAGAACGCTGGGAGGTACGGTGTGTACTGCTCGACTCTCTCCTCGGAGTGGTGATAGCCCGCAATCAACAGCATCGTCAGTCCGACGATACCCACGATGACCGTGAGAGCGTACGCGCTCATCAGTTCGAGGCAGTAGTTCGACCCGGCACAGAGCGCGATGATCTCGAACTCCTCCTCGTGTGCGAACCCGAGGACGAACGCGAACCACGCGATACCGAGGAGCCCCCGGTCGGCGGTCTCGTCGAGGTCGTCGTGTGAGTGAGAGTAGCCGCCAACGAACGGGACGAACCCGTTCAGACGGGAAGTTAGTCCACCGTCGTCGTGGTCGTGCGAATGGTCGTCGTCGTGGCCGTGGTCGTCTGAGTAGTTGTGATGCTCGTCCGGGTCGTGTTCGTGGACATGCGAGTGTCCGTGGTCGGAGTCGTGGTCGTGGTTATCACCGTGATTCCCGTGAGAGTGGCCGTGGACGTACTCGCGGATGCCGAGGCCGATGAGCAGGACACCGGCCACGAGACTGACTGGCCCCCCGATCTGGATGCCACCGAGTATCGTGATCGGCTCGTTGAGCTGTGTGAGGTTGAAGTAGTCCTTCGCGTAGAAGAATACTCCCACCATCGCAATACTGCTGACGAGGTGGCCGACGCCGATGATGAAACTTGCTGCGAACCCGTACGCCCACTTGTTGGCTTGATCGAGCGCGTACGAGGCGGCGACTGGCCAGCCGTGGCCCGGTTCGATACCGTGGATTGCCCCGAGTACGACCGCGCCCACGAGCGGACCAAGCAGTTCGTTGGGGAACATCGCCTCACTTGGTGCTCGGAAATAGCTGACTTTAACGGTTGTTAATACCGAACGAGGGGACTCGTCATAACGAGTCTCTTGTATCTGCACGGTTCAGTGGTGGGTAATGCGAACGAGTTTCAACATCCCTGACGAGGTAATCGAGGAGTTCGACCGGGTATGGCAGGACGAGGGAATCGAAAATCGGTCGAGGGCGGTAAGAGAAGCGATGCTGGAGTTCATCGAGACCCATTCTCGCCTCGAAGATACGACCGGCGAGATCGTCGCGCTCGTTGGCTTCGACTACCGCCATCACGACGTCATACAGGAACTCCACGGCGCGCAACACGAGTATCAGGACGTCATTCTCAATACGAGCCACACCCACCAGGGCGAGTGGTGCCTCGAGTCGCTGTTTTGTCGAGGGGCCGCTGAACGGGTCCGTGAACTGACGTACCGACTCCGCGATTTCGACGGCGTTCAGAGGGTGAAAGTGATGGTAATTCGAGATAGCGTCGAATAAGCGACCTTCTTCGTCGTAGCGGTTCGTTTGTGTACTCGGTTTCGCTCTCGCTGATCGAACGACGATCGAACGAGCAACTGCTGAAAGAAGAGTACCACCTCACAGGATGTCGTAATCTTGTGTCCCCTCTTTTGGCCGATCACGACGGGTGAGTACAACTAAACCCGTCTACGCTTCCAGGAGAATAGCCGAGAGAGGCACGGTCTGTGGCGTGAAACGCCAAAAGACAGTGTTTTTCAACGACTCTCCCCTTGCTCGACCTTGTTCCGTTCGATAACTCACGTTACACGATTGCGTGTACTTCTCCGCTTTCAGTCTCTCATCTGGTTGTGAATCTCTAACGGGTCGGCTGTCCAGGGGGCAAAGCGGCCTTGTTGGAGTTGTCGAGCGACGTGATGGGTATCGACCCCTTGGCGGTGAAGTTCCTCGAACGTCTCCCTCACGAGATTTTCCACGGCTTGTCGGGCCGAGGTGGGTGAGCCAACTAACTTGCTACCCTTGTGAGATAGAGCTACCCTGTCTCCCGTGAACGTAACTCCAATGCTACTACTCCCCCAGAGAACGGTTCCCGGCTCTCCTTCTTCAAGTTGGTTGAGTAACAGAAAGATGTGTTCGAGAGAGGTGTGCGAATGTGACACTTCCATACCATTTACCGAATCAGATTTCCGACGCAGTTTGAGAGTAATCGCATCGGGCACCCAGACGATGTTTTCTTCCGTACAGTACGAGGAGAATTCGGGAACCAATCGAACGGAGGAGAACTCGAACTCTTCCTGCTGGGTCATCGATGTTCGCTAACTGTACATCAAAATACAAGTATCGGTCTATCCTACTTCTACATCTGCGTATATTGTTACCTATACTTGTACCAATCAGCTTTGTTCAGGCCTATAACACACGTTACACGGCCACGTGTACTTTTCCGGTTTCTGGATTCCTCGAAAAAGGTAATAAGAACGGTACGTTCGGAGAAACGAGAAGCGATTTACCACGGCGAGATCAACACTCGGTGTGCGAGTCACCATAATCGATTACGGGGTCGGGAACCTCCGAAGCCTTCAGCGCGGGCTGGAACGAGCGGATGCGACGGTGACCGTCTCTGACGATCCATCGGAGATTTCGTCGGCGGAGGCACTCGTCCTCCCTGGTGTCGGTGCGTTCGTAACTCGAAGCCCTTCCACGACGTCCTCGTCGAGGTCGCAGCGGAGACGCCTATTCTCGGCATCTGTGTCGGCCTGCAACTCATGTTCACGGAAAGTACTGAGGGCGCACCTGACGGCGAAACCATTGATGGCCTCGACCTCATTCCAGGACTCGTCGAACGACTTCCGAACGACGACGTGAAGGTTCCGCACATGGGCTGGAACACACTCACCGTCGAGCGAGACCATCCGCTCGTGGACGGTATCGAAGACGGGGAATACGCCTACTTCGTCCACTCGTACGGCTCGGAAGTCGCCAGTCACACGGTTGCCTCGTGTGACTACGGGTTCGACTTTGCGGCCATCGCTGCAAACGAACGGGGGAACGTGATGGGAACGCAGTTCCACCCGGAGAAGAGCGGTGAGCTCGGCCTTCGCATTCTCGAGAACTTCGTGACCTACGCCGAACGTTTCACCAGTGAACGGATCACCGTCGAGTAACGATCGAGCCCACCAAGTCGGTATAGCGGTTCGCCGCCCCGAGTATTGGACCATCTAGATGTCTCGTTCAGCGTATCAAGAGCGGCCACCACAATAGCCGTCAGTCTCCCTCAAAGAGGCTTGTAGTTTTTCAGATCGGGCGACCCGGCCGTACCTGGACGACGCTCGAAGGCGGCCCTGACGGTATCGCTGGGCGTAAGCTCATCCAACTCGCTCAGGACATCGATAGGCGCGTACTCTTCGGCCCCGGCAGGTGTCTTCTTGAGAACATTCACGTGATACAGGTACGAGAGTCGAACGAGCCACCGTGCACGGTCGTAGTCGTCCGGGTGTTCGATGTAGAAGATCGTCCAGCCTGACTCGTCGAGTAGATGATGAATTTCTGTTTCCCCCCTGTTCGACGAGCGTATCCCGAAGTGCTCTGAGGTATGCGATGTCGAGCATCCCCCAGGCGTGGACGTGTCCGATTTCACGTGAGCCCACTCGCTATTCAGTCCCTCCGAACCGATGCTCTCCAACTGTCACACCCGGCCAAGAGCCGACGTCCTCGACCGATCGTTCGACCGTCTTTTCGATCTCTTCGGGGTTGTCATGTTGTATGTTACCTCTCTTCAGTCGGCAGATATAGCTCTTCCTCGCGGAAGAGAGCGGACGTACGCTCGAGCCTATTAGGTTGGTGCCTGCCAATAACAACTACAGTTAATTGCTGTTCAAGTGGAATTGCTTCCAAGGAAAAATTTCGGCATCGACCAGCAATACACGGGCTGAAGATGCCGAACCTGATTATCTGCTCTCTCGCTGCTCGACCTTATTCAGGCGGTTTAAATCCGTAGCTGAAGTATCAGAAACCAACCCATAGTAACAAAATCATCCTGGTGAAGACAGGGTACAGCATCCTTAGACGACATATACAAACAAAACTGCCGTAGCCTACAATCGGTAGTACCGGTCAGCTAGTGCGTATCGAACGTGCCGATCACGTCGGTCGTCGAATGGGCCCCGACGACGGCTTGTTCTTCGAAGTCAGTGTCGTCGCTCCAGATGTCCGCGTCACTGGCGAGGGCACACGCGACGTACAGCACGTCATCGGGATCAGTTTCGCCGATCGCTGCGTCGGCCTCCTCGATGTAGGGATAGAACTCGCTGGCGGGGACAACCTCGATATACTGAAACAGAAGGTCGATGAACTGCGCGACTCGATCCGGATGCATCCCGGATTTATCGACGATCAACCCCGTGTAGTTCTCGATTTCGTCGTGGACGAACTCGGGTGTCAGGAGATCTGGGTCAAGCGTAACGATGAGTTCACGAGTTTTCGAGTCGGCAATGAGCGCTGAGATGATGACATTGGCGTCGATAATCAGCTTCATTCGTCGGGACTACTTCGACTCCTCTTCGACGCGATCGCGTGCGCTCTCGTTGATCTTGTCGGCTATTTCCGCGACGTCGCTCTCGGTGAGTTCGCTTCCGGACGTGAGTTCGTCCATCACGTCCAGCGTCTCGATCTTCTCCCGAATAGCCTGGCGGGTGACTTCGCTCCAGTTGATCTCCGGATGTTGCTCCATTCGGTCTTTGAGGTCGTCATCGACATTGACAGTGATACTGGGCATACAGAAAGCTATGCATACACAGAATCTTGTGTCTTTGGGTGAGAACACAGCAGTAGGAACTGACCGCTAGCTTCGCGGTGTTTCTCTCATCGAGACTGAGCGTAGTATTCGGGCGGTGTTGTTGGAACGTGTTCGACGTGGACGGGTTTCCAGTCTTCTGGCTGCTCATCGACTCCGACCGAACGCGAAGAATCCCTCAGAAACGAACTTTGAATTTCTACTTGGGAGATGGAGCAACTAATACGTGTGTTTTGGGCCTCACCTGCTCTCCCGCTGCTCAACTTCGTTCAGGTAGATGAAATCCATGATCGGTTCTCCTGAAAATAGGGAGTATCTCGAATTCAAGAGTGCCGTTATCGATGGGTACAGTCATTGAAACGCATTCACTTATAAATACGCGATGATGGTGATATGGAAGGAGTCCAGCGAGGCCCGCTCAAACGAACCAAATCGTTCTGTACAGCCAGGATTTTGGCATGGGTGTACTGTGAGAGTCGAGTGTAGATGGAGAGGCTGGCAAAGAAGTGCGACACGACAACCCCCAGCGACTGTTAACGACTCGGGAGGGGTCTGTGACGTTCCCGCAACTGCTCCTTGACTTGCTTCTCGCAATACGTTCCCCCGACACCGACGACATCCACACCTCCCCATCACCACACTCAATAAATTCACCCCCGGTTTCCGCTCCGCCATCTCCCCTTTCCAGCGACACCCCCACGATCGCTGCGTGTCCTCCTCACTCTCTCGCTCGTCCATACCCTATCTTTTCGACTGCTTACTTCTGAACTCTTTTTTCAGATGCATCAGTGCGAGTGCCGGCGCATTCCTGATGAAATCCCAAACAGCCCGTGGGCCTGCATTGGCTAGCACTCTCGTGGCCCCTTTCTTCTGTGTGAAGAATACCGGGCTGCCCCGGTAGATATCGCGTTCGTAGATTCTATTCTCGTCCCTATTTTTGAGTACCTCCGTCACTGTCCGTACGTCGTTCCAGTCGCCTCGCATCACGACCACGCCATCGGGGTTCACGATGTGTACCGAGTTCGGCATCCCCCCGTATTTCCTGTGGGCGGTTCCTTCAACGTCGTCCACGAGGACGGTGCGCTCAACGTCGTACTCGGCTGCAAACGTCCGTGCTCGTTCGAGTTTGGCTTCCAACGAGTCGTGAGCCTCAAAGTGTTCTCCTGGATGAGCCTCCCTCGTATACAGCAGGATGAACACCACGTCTTCGAACTGCTTCTGGAGTTCGTCCATCACGTGGACTTTCGAATCCGTGATGGGACACGTGATGCTGCCGGTCTCCAGGACGACCCAACTCCCCCTGAAATCCGAAAATTCGACCGTCTCTCCTTCCAGCGTTACAGCTTCGAAATTGGGGGCGTCGTCGCCCGGCTCGGGCCCATCGAAGCTTCTGAAGTCGTAGTATTCCGGGCTAAAATTCCTGTAGTTATACGATTGATTCGTCGGTTCGTCTCCCGTCGGACCTGTTCGTGACTCAGCCATGGTTCTACCAGTGAGTAGGGTGACGAGACAGGTCTGGAGACTGCCTAGCATTATCGGTAGTATATAAGTCAAAGCGGAGCGAACTACGGGCAATGAATCCAGAGAGCATCGAGACGGAGGTCGACTAGCGCATGCGGGCTGTCACCTTCACGCTCGACCAACCAGAGAGTTCACACATCGCATACAGAATGTTCGGTGCGGACTCGGAATTCGAAAGAGAGCAAATCTACCATCTCAACGTCCTCGCGGATGAAACCGTCATCCTGCTTGGTCGGCTCCGAGGTGACCTCGACGAAGCGAGACGATTGCTGGGTGACCACACGGACGTACTCGGGTACAGTATCTCCAGCGAGGAGCCACAGAACGGGCTCGTGTATATACACGCTCGGCCACCGCCTGCCATGAAGCGGTTCTTAGAGCTCCCCCGAATCCACGAGGTGTTCTTCAATTTCCCGATCGGGAGTACCAGCGACGGACGGCTCAGCGTGGAGATGCTTGGCGAGACGAACGATGTGTTACGAGAGGCGCTTGCTGACGTGCCGCCGCAACTCGACGTGACTATCGAGCGTATCGGCCCGTATCCGGACGCAGGAGGACACATCGTAGCCCTGTTGACCGACCGCCAACGAGAGGTGCTGGATGTCGCTCTGTCCCTCGGATACTACGACGTTCCACGGCAGGCGACCCATAGTGATATCGCGGAACGACTGGACTGTTCTGTTGCCACCGTGGGTGAGCATCTCCAGAAAATCGAATCCCGCGTATTCAAGCATATCCGTCCCTGATCCGATTCGATGGACACACCCTCTGTATGCAGCACGAGACTCCTGTCAGCTGAAGGATTCACGGACGTTGATTTTCGTGATGCCTCGATCTCCGCCACGTGGGCTCTCTTTGATTCAGTGACCCCGGACGGCTATGGAGCCGTGTCATCTGTCACCGATTGAGGAACGAAAGAGCAACTGCCGGAAGAAGAATCAGACACCCGATCGACAATAGAAGGTCTGAAACAGTCGAATTCGGCCACCTGCTTTCACGTTGCTCAACTTTGTTCAGTTCGATAACTCACGTTACACGGTCTTGTGTACTTTTCCGCTTTCTCTGTAGACCTACCCAACTTCGCCCCAGGCGTTATCGTTCAACTCCTCGAACAATCAGCCATGACCCTTGACCCGTCGGGAACCGCGGGCCACGTCTCAGACCATATCAGCAGTGACCACATCGTTGACGACCGACCCGTCGACCTCATCCACGTCGTGGTCTATTGCGTGCCGTCTGATGACGACAACCTGGACCTCAACGAGGGCGACCGGGCTCATGATGTGGTTCTCCGAGAGCCAGAGAACGAAGAGGGTGACCGGCCGGTCGTCGAGTCATGGGTCTCGTTCCCGAACGGAGAGGAAGCGTGCGTACAAGCTCTCGACCTCTCAGAATCACACGATGCGCCGATTTGGGACGACATCATCCGTCTCTCTCCCGAATCCCGGAAATAAATATTATCGATGCGACACTCCGCACAATGTTTCGAAAAGATTATATAACAAATATAATACCTATTTGATAGGTCATGAGATTCGATAGACGAGATTACCTTTCGGTAGTCGGTTCGGCGACAAGTATCCTTGTTGCAGGATGTACGGGCGACAGTGAGCCCGATTCCGACACGGCCGACCCAGACACCGAGGACAGCGAAGATGCTGGAGAGACCAACACACAGAACGACGAGAATTCCTCCACCTCAACCGAAGACGAGCCAGAATCTGAGAGGATACCTGTCTACGTCTCCGATGTCCTCACTGGCGACACCTATGAGGTCGAGTACGAGGACGGCACGACCGAGACGGTTCGCCTCGCAGGTATCGACGCGCCTGCGGAAGAGAAGGACGAGGTTGACTACGAGGCGTTCGGGTACGAGTCCAACCAGACGGCACGCCTTGCTGACTTCGGCTACAAGGCGCGGCGCTTGGGTCAGGCGGAAATCTGGCGCGAGGATGTCGAGGTCGAAATCGACCCTACCACTCCTGAGACTGACGAGAACGGCAATCGACTCGTCTTCATCCACCACGAGTACGGGGGCGGACGGGGGCAAGATAGCGTCTGGAACATGAGTCAGAAACTCATCGGTCTCGGCCTCGCCCGTACCGTCGATGTGGAGTCGAAGTACCGCGACGAACTCGCTAACGCAGAGTCGAGTGCCATCGAGCGTGGCGAGGGGATGTGGGAGTACAGTAACGGGTAGTCGGTCTGGGTGCGACCTAGAGGATATTGCTCCATCCTCTCCGTCTCCGACATCTCGTTATAGTGCTCCTTCAAGACTTTTCAGGCTCCCGCCCCGACTGGCCCCCTCTCTACAGAAACTCTTGCACTATCACACGGGGCGTGATGGGCTGTTCGCGGTCGCACTATGCAGGCAACGCGCACAGTCCAGAACGCCCCGTGCCCCCTCAACCCAGAACGAATCCCCCGCCCTCACGAATCCGAGAGTTCATTGTAACCCAGACCGCCTTCGGTTGCCCACTCCCACTCTCCGGCATATCTAAACTCAGAAAGCCTGTCCTCCGACACTGTGAACGACTTGGACAGCATCAACCATGAACACGTGAAGTACATGAGAGGAGACGTGACGGACACATCGATTGGTCGGGCCCACGATGCGCTCGACCACTATGTCCACACCTACTACGAGGACGTGGAACAACTGTACCGAGAGAAGATGTACCCGTTGTACATCTGAAAACGGATAGTCTCCGCTGTCGTGCGGTTTCGGTTCTTTTGCAATAAATCCCTATTTAAATAGGGTGTTTTCGAAGATGTGTCTACTCCTGAAACTGGCCGCCGTCTGCTGATTCCTCCCTGTTACGTCGTTGAGACACCTTGTTCAAGTCGCTGAAGTCCATAATGGATTCTTGGGAAATAGTGTCCAACCACACGCCCAATACGATAGAAGTCAGGATACAGAGGGTGTATATCCGTGCCATATTTAAATGAGGTGCCCTGCTATACGGAGAGTCGGTCCGATCGGCTATCGCGTGTCTAACGAGTCGATCACTTCGGATCGGGTTGCTCGTTATCGCGTTGCTGTCGAAGCGTGGACTGCGCCCGCTCGACGTAGGTGTTTGACGACCAACTGCGAGCGTCACTCATCTCGGCCAAGAACTCGTCGGCAGCGTCAGGCGAGATCGCGTCGTTGCGAACCAGCGCGGTGAGGAGGATGGGCGTCGTGACGAGGCGGGTCTCGGCTAGCGAGGCGTGGACGAGCGCAAGTCGATTGAACTCGTCACAGAGCAGTTGCACGGCGTCGATATCGTTCGCCAGCGTGACCGCCGCGTTCTCGCCATCGTCCAGGGGGAACGTCTCGTCCAGTTCGACGGAACGAGTCTCGAACGTAGAGCTACGGTCGAGAACCGCCTGTGCCGCCTCACCGGATGCGTCGTCGTAGGATGCAGTCTCGGTGAGTTCGTCGATGACCTGCTCTGGGACGACCACGGTGTGTGAATCGAGGAGGAGGTCGAGTGGATTCGGTGAGCCCCCCGCCACCGTCCCGAGACTTACGAGAGCCGACGTGTCGGCGACTATCAGAACCATCTATGAGTCGGCCAGTTCCTCCGCGACCTCGTCCACGAATTCGTCGGTCAGTTGCTCCTTCAGCAGTCGGAAGTTGGCGGCTTCCTCGTGCCCGACGAGATCTTTCAGTTCCTCAAACGTGATGTCGTCGTCGTAAAAGGCCTCCGCGATCTCCTGTTTCACCTCGTCGGAGTGCGCGGCGTCCCGCAGGTAGTCCCGAAGCGCGGAGATGAGGATGTCCGTCCGATCCGTCTCGAACACCGCAGCGAGCGCGTCGGCTCGGTCTACCAGCCCCCTCGGTGCACGGAACTGGACGCGCTTCTTCTTTGACTCGGAACTCATGTGTGTACATTGTGAGTGCGGGGGCAAAACGATTTCCCTCTTGTCCCTACCACCTCCTTCGGAGCCACCGAAACCGGAGATGGTGTTTTTCACCGAGCCTGGATCGAAAGAGCAGCTATCGGAAGATTATTTTGAGGGCTAAACGGGGTCCATACGGCTTTTAATGCCGAATTTCGAGCTATCGGCTCTCCCGCTGTTCCACCTTGTTCAGTTCGATCAACAGCCGAAAGATCGCCTTCACGAGGTTTGCGTCGACGTCGAACTGTTCGGCGTTGTCGCCTGCCCGCTCCATGACCTGCTGTTCCTGCTTCTCGTCGGTCGTCGGGAGTCCCTGTTCGTCTTTGACCGCGGCGATCGTGTCCGCGACGTACGTCCGCTGGGCGATCAGTTCGACGATCTCCTGGTCGATGGTCCGGATCTCCTCGCGAAGCTCGTCGAGGTCCATCTCTTCGGGGGTGCGATCCTCCTCGTCGGTCCCGCCGTCCGTCGTCGCGTCAGTGTGGTCTCGAGTCATATCGTTCGTGTTCCGTCCGTTCGCGTCCGCAGTAGTCGTGTCGTTCCGTCCCGTTCGTCCCATCGGTCTCGGACCGCCTCGAGCGAGTTCCGATCGCCGACGGCGACGTAGCTCGGACCGGTGCCGGAGAGCGAGACGCCGGTGACGTCGGGCAGGGCCTCGATCATGGGGTCGGTCGAGAACCCGAGCGCGGCCGAGAAGGCGAAGCCGTTGACCGTCATGGCCTCGCCGTAGCGGCCATCGAGCGCGAGCTCTTCGACGAGGGCGGCCATCGGGGCGACGCGCTCGCAGGCCGAGACGTCGGCGTCGGCGCTGTATGCCTGTTCGGGCGGCGTGTAGACGGCCGCCTGCCAATCGATTTCGTCGCGGACGAGTAGCGCGTCGCTCGTGTTGTCGGTCACCGTCACGCCGCCGAGCATGCTCGCGCTGGCGTCGTCGAACGCGCCCGTGGCCGTCACGCCGGCGTCGCGGGCGGCCCGGACGCCGAGCCGGCAGGCCTCGATCCGCTCGACGGAATCGGCGACCTCGAGGGCGTCCAGCGTCGCGAGCACCGTGGCGTTGGCCGCGGCGCTGGAACTCTTCAGTCCAGCGGCCATCGGGACCTCGCTCTCGGTCTCGACGCGAGCGCCGACGGTCGACTCGTCCAGTCCTGCCCGTTCGGCGTACTCGGCGATCGTCATCGCGGTACAGCGCTCGATGAGCGTCGCGTCGGCCTCGGGCTGTCCGGCGATCTCGCCGACGACCGCGCCGTCGTCGGTGAGCTCGACCGTCGCCGTCGTCTCGAGATCGATCGCGAACGCCGATCCCGTCCCGGTCGCGAGCGCGTTGAGTACGGTCCCGGCTGCGGGAGCGACGGCACGGCCATCCATACTCGAACACTCTCAGAGGGTGTACTTACGGCTGACGGTCCGTGCAAGTCCTGGCCCCGTTTCCCCGGCGGTTCGAAGCTGGCACTCGACTGGACGAGCGGCAGAACGCACCCCTTTTCCCCGATCCGCCCGAATGGTCGATCGATGAGCGCGCGCAACAACGTCGCTCCGAGTACGATCGGCGTCGATCTCGTCGACGGCGGGGTGGTCGTCGAGTACCACGACGGCCGGGACGTGTTCTACCACGGTCCGCCGAAACCCGTCGAGGGGCCGCTGACCACGCCACCGGGGAAGGAAGTCCACGTCCTCGTCACCGACCCCGACGGCGTCGAGGGCGTCATGACGTACGTCAACGACCGGAACACCCACGACGACATCCTCGAGACGACCGGCGTCGGCCGCGTGATGCTCGAGCGCGACGACGAGGAGGAACTGTTTCCGGGCGTGACCGTCGCGACCGAGGCCTATTCGATCCGCGTCGAGGCCGATCTCTCGGTCGTCGACGGCCGGGTGTTCGTCTTCGCCGAGGACGAGCTCAGCGAACACGCCTACGAACTCGTCGAGAGCGCCGACTGATGCCGCTGCAGAAACCCTGGCGCGACCTCGAGCGTGAGACGGTCGCCGCCGCCCCGGATCGACCCGGCGTCTACGAACTCGGCGACGGCTCCGGAGCGGTGCTGGCGGTCGATCACGGCGTCCTCCGGGACGAACTCAAGACCGCGTTGGCCTACGGCGACGGCGACCGCGTCCGGTGGACGGAAACCCACACGCTCGAGGGAGCGCGCGACCTCGCCGCCGAGCACCGCGACCGGCTCGACTGAGCTACTGGATGTAGGTCGGGTCGGAGCCGTCGCACCGTTTCTCGTGTTCCGTCGCGTCCGACTTCTCGTCGAAGAGGAGCCCGCAGGTCTCGCACTCGTACCAGGTGACGTCGTCGCGTTCTGTCTGGACGACCATGGTTCCCGATGGAACACGAACGACAAAAGGCGTTTCTCCGGTCGCTGCAACGCGTATCGGCTCGTCGTACTCCCGGGAGCCGCTGATTACGCCTCGAGTTCGGTCAGCTCGTCGACGTCCGGGATCTCCTCGCTCGCACTGGTGATCTGTTGCATCCGCTGTTCGTGTTTCGTGTACGCGTAGTCGGCCAGATCGGACGGGCTCGGACCGGGGCCGCCCTCGGTACTGGCCCCCTCGTCGCTCGTCAGGCTCTCCTGGACGAGGGGAACGAGTTCGTCGATGGTTTCGCGGAGGAGGTCGGACTCGACCTGTCCCTCGCTCACGAGCGATTTGAGTTTCGCCATCCCGAAGCCGACGTGGCGTCCCTCGTCGCTGCGGATCAGCTTGAGCCCCTCGACCAGCCCCGGCAGGTCGGGCAGTTCGGGTTCGTTCTCACCGTACGCGAGGGTGAGCCCGTAGTAGCCGGTCTGGGCCAGAATTCCTTCGATCGTCAGGTGGTAGTGGCAGTGGGCCTTCGCGCGGTTCTCCGGCGTGTCCGCCTCGAGGAGTCGCGCCATCGCCCGCTCGTTGCGCTCGAAGAGCTCGTCGTAGGGCTCGCTGAACCACCGCTCGTCCGTCGGCGACGAGAGCTCCTGCCCGCGCCGTTTCTCTTCGGCGTGGATCACCTCTCGCCAGTAGCGATCGAAGAAGTCGGTGTGTTTCGACTCCTCGTAGAGCTGCGTCGTGATGAACATCTGATCGCCGATGTCCTCCAGCACGACCGCCAGCGGCGCGAGGTCCTCCGTCACCGACTCCTCGCCAGCGCCGAACAGCGCGAGCGACTGCTTGAGGCCCTCGAACGCCGGCTCCGGCAGTTCGGCGGCCCCCTCGAGGTCCGCCTCGAGATCGATCTCGTGCGGGTCCCAGTGTTTCTCGACTGCGTTTCGGTAGTAGTTGTGCGATCGAGTTCCCGTCTCGAGTTGCATCGCAGGGAGGCCGTCAGTGCTCATACTCACCCGAACGTACGCGTCGTCGGCCGATCAACCTGTATCTCATACATTAGGGAGTTTAAGTAGGATGCCGGTCGAAAGCGGTGTATGGGCCTCGTCGCAGAGTTTCAGCTCAACTCTCCCGACTTGCCGTTGACGGAGACGGTCGCGGCAGTGCCGGGGAGTACGCTCTACATCGAACGCATACTCGTCGTCGACCCGGATCGACCGATCGTTCTCTGTCGAGCGGTCGACGACGACGGCGCGCTTCCCGAGGCGCTCGCGGCCGATCCCACGGTCGAAACGTGCACGACGCTCACCGACGCGGACGGAGGCGCGCTGTATCGGATCAAGCTTCGGGATCCGCCGCTGCCGATCTACCGAAAGTACGTCGAACTCGGAACCACGCCGCTGGGCGGAATCGTGACCGTCGACGGCTGGTGGGGGCGAGCGCGATTTCCCGACAGGGAGGCGCTCGCGGAGTACCGGACGTTCTGTACGGACCGCGGCGGGACCTTCAAACTCGAGCGGCTCACTCGAGAACCGTCGACGGACGACCCACCGTTCGGCCTCACCCGCGAACAGTACGAGGCGCTGACCGCGGCCCACGAGGCGGGATACTTCGCGGTCCCCCGTGAGGCGTCGACCGAGGACGTCGGCGATCGCCTCGGAATTTCGGCACCGTCTGCCTCCGAACGGCTACGACGCGGGATCGATCGACTGCTCGAGAACGCGCTGTAGCCGACGCCGACCGATCGCGGCTCGGTCTCGGTCGCGATCGATTGCACCGTCCCGATGGGACAATTCTCAAGGCGACCGGCGCGAAAGGAACGCGTATGAGTTCGTCGGAATCGGACGGCGTGACGCTGTCTGTTCGCGCTGCGGAGAAAGGGGACGCCGGTCGGGGCGTCGCGCGAATTCCCGAGCCGGCGCGGCGAAAGCTCGGGGTTCTCAGCGGCGATACCGTCGTGATCGAGGGCGACGAGACGACGGTCGCCAAGATGTGGCCCGCGGATCAGTCGGTCCCGGAAACCGCCGTACAGATCGACGGTGACACCCGTGCGAACGCCGGCGTCCACGTCGGTGACTCGGTGTCGGTCCGGGCGAAAGACAAGTCGACCATCACCGACGCCGATCGGGTCACGCTGATCGCGCCGCCGGGGCTCCCCGACAAACAGCGCCGCGCCGCCGAACGCGAGGCGACGACGAACCTTCGCAATCGACCGGTGCGCGCCGGCGAACAGATCCGGATCGAGGGGATCGATCAGCAGCCGTTCCGGGTCACCGACACGGACCCCGCCGGCGACGTTCGGATCACGGCCGAGACGACGATCCGGATCGCCGCCGCCGACGCGGGACCGGGCGGCACCGCGACCGCGTCCGCCACCGGCGATCGAACCCGGGGCTCGAGCGACTCGCCGGGAGCCACGCCGAGTCACGAACCCGGCTCCGAGACGGAGGCGGACGAACCGGCAGCGAACTCCGGCGTCACGTACGAGGACATCGGCGGGCTCGACGAGGAACTCGAACTCGTCCGCGAGATGATCGAACTCCCCCTCTCGGAACCGGAGCTGTTCCGGCGACTCGGCGTCGAGCCGCCGTCGGGCGTCCTGCTGTACGGCCCGCCGGGCACCGGCAAGACGCTGATCGCCCGCGCCGTCGCCAACGAGGTCGACGCCCACTTCGAGACGATCTCGGGGCCGGAGATCATGTCGAAGTACAAAGGCGAGAGCGAGGAACGCCTCCGCGAGGTGTTCGAGACGGCCGAAGCGAACGCCCCGACGATCGTCTTCTTCGACGAGATCGACTCGATCGCCGGCACGCGCGACGACGAGGGGGACGCCGAAAACCGGATCGTCGGCCAACTGCTGACGCTGATGGACGGGCTCGACGCTCGTGGCGAGGTGATCGTCATCGGCGCGACGAACCGCGTCGATACGATCGATCCCGCGCTCCGGCGCGGCGGTCGCTTCGATCGCGAGATTCAGATCGGGGTCCCCGACGAGGAGGGTCGCCGGGAAATTCTCGAGGTCCACACCCGTGGGATGCCCCTCGCTGACAACGTCGACGTCGACGGGATCGCGCGACGGACCCACGGCTTCGTCGGGGCGGATCTGGACGCCGTCGCGAGCGAGGCCGCGATGGCCGCGATCCGCGATCGTCCGACCGACGCCGACGACCGGCGCGACTGGAACCGAAACCCGACGGTTCGGAAGACCCACTTCGACGCCGCGCTCGCGTCCATCGAACCGTCCGCCATGCGCGAGTACGTCGCCGAGTCGCCGACCACCGACTTCTCGGACGTCGGCGGCCTCGAGGCGGCGAAGCAGACGCTCCGCGAGTCCGTCGAGTGGCCGCTGACCTACGACCGGCTCTTCGAAGCGACGAACACCGATCCGCCCTCCGGCGTCCTGCTGTACGGCCCGCCCGGAACGGGCAAGACGTTGCTCGCTCGCGCACTGGCGGGCGAGACGGACGTCAACTTCGTCCGCGTCGATGGCCCCGAGATCGTCGACCGGTACGTCGGCGAGAGCGAAAAGGCGATCCGCGAGGTGTTCGAGCGTGCCCGGCAGTCGGCCCCGTCGATCGTCTTCTTCGACGAGATCGATGCGATCACGGCCGC
Organism: Natrinema salaciae; assembly: GCF_900110865.1. Lineage (NCBI taxonomy): Archaea > Methanobacteriati > Methanobacteriota > Halobacteria > Halobacteriales > Natrialbaceae > Natrinema > Natrinema salaciae. Next base: position 113,555 of record NZ_FOFD01000001.1, on the reverse strand, counting down.
CCGCGGCGAGGGCCACGAGGTCACCGAGCGCGTCGTCTCGCAGCTCCTGACCGAACTCGACGGCATGCGGGAGAACCCCAATCTCGTCGTACTGGCCGCGACCAACCGCAAGGACCAGATCGATCCCGCCTTGCTTCGGCCGGGCAGACTCGACACGCACGTCTTCGTCGGCGAACCCGATCTCGAGGCTCGAGAAAAGATCCTCGCGGTCCACACCGAGGGGAAACCCCTCGCCGACGACGTCGACGTCGCCGAACTCGCCGCCGAACTCGAGGGCTACACCGGGGCCGACCTCGAGGCGCTGGTCAGGAACGCCTCGATGCGGGCGATCCGTGAAGTCGCCGACGAGTACGACCCCGAGACGGCAAACGAGAAGGCGTCGGAGGTCCGGATCGAGCGGCGGCACCTCGAGGCCGCTCGCGAGGGGACCGACCGGCCCTAGAGTCGAGTCTCGGGCCGGCGATCCGAGGGCGGTTCGTCAGCGTCGGTCGCTCGGTCAATGCCGTCACGATCGTCCGCGTCCGGTTCCAACGAGCGCAGTTCGTCGCCGGTACCGAAGACCGAGAGTCGTCGGCCGCTCGGAGCGCGGAACGCAGCCGGAAGCCGTCGTCGGGACCTCGGTTCGAGCCGCGATTCGGTATCGTGTGTCGGGCTCGGTAACGAGTCAGTCGACGGCAACGGTCGCGATGTCGCCGTCGGTGGTCCATAGCCGCTCGGTCGCGACGAGGCGACCCGAGACTTCGGCGGTCGTCCAGATTTTGACGGGACCGTCCGCGCTAACGGCCGGTGCTGGCTCTCCCAATGCGAGCGACAGTGTGCCCGGTGGCGGATGATATGGACGAACGGTTCCGATGAGGCAAACAGCATCTCTAATCGTGACTGCCAAGTATGAATTTTAATAATTTAACCAAATATTGATATTTGTCAAGAATATAAATCGGTCCCGGCACGCAAAATGTTTATAATACCACACTAATAAGCCAAACAATAGGTTTAGTAATAAGGTGAAGATACGAAAATATGTTTGAAAAAGAATAATTGTGGTACAATGGATCGAATAGTTGTGTACCATGGTGAATAATTAACGCACTAAAATGAAATATACCCGAAGATCAGTTGTTAGCGCCTGTATTGTCGGATCGCTACCTATCCTCTCTGGCTGCCAGTCGTACGTCTGCTCTAATGATATACATTTAGTATATGTGACAATTGTTAATACGGATAAGGAAAAGATACATGTGAAAGTGACAGTTCGTGCAGATGAGCGGGAGCCTGTGACTGAAATAGTAACGCTCGGATCAAGTGAACGGGAATGGGAGAAGGAATCTAATCCACTTCCACCATACCAGGAATATCTGTCCGGAGATTGGGTAGAGGAAGCAAATATGTATGAAGTATCTGCAGAAATCAACGGGATAGATAGAAGATTCTCTACTAATATAGACGAAACGAAAGAGAGTGATTACATCGGACTCCATGGGCACATTCACCCCAAAGGAGGTTCACTAATGTGGTCTATTGAATATATTGACCCAGAAGAGGTGAGTGAATATCGCAAGAAAGTCAACAGGTTCACCAATTCCTCTGTTGCTCAGAACACTACTACTAATCCCTGAATGTCTTCTATATAAAATATAAAACGATAGTGGCAGATGGGCCTACTGGAAGCCGATGCGGCTCCCGCGACGACCCGTCGGATCGGGGCCGCTCGTGCCGCCCTGGAACTCCTCTTCGATCTGCTCGTAGTAGTCGAGGATGTCGTCCGTGATCGTCGGCCGGACGTTCTCCATGGCCTGGCGGAAGTGGCGCATCTCGACGATGTCCGCCTCCTCGTCCTCGCGCAGCGCCTCGATGGCCGCCTCGCGGGCGATCGACTCGAGGTCGCTCCCGACGTAGCCGTCCGTGATCTCGGCGATCTCGCGCAGCGTGACGTCCGCGGCCAGCGGCGTGTCCTGGGTGTGGATCTCGAGGATCTTCTCGCGGCCGTCGATGTCGGGCTGCCCGATCATGACCAGCCGGTCGAATCGGCCGGAGCGCAGCAGCGCGGGGTCGATCATGTCCGGACGGTTGGTCGCACCGATGACCATCACGTTCTCCATCTCCTCGAGCCCGTCGAGTTCGGTCAGGAGCTGGTTGACGACCCGCTCGGAGACGTTCGAGCCGGTTTCACCGCCCCGGCCCGGCGCGAGTGCGTCGAGCTCGTCGAAGAAAATGACCGTCGGCGAGACCTGCCGCGCCTTGCGGAAGGTCTGGCGGATGGCTTTCTCCGATTCGCCGACCCACTTCGAGAGGAGTTGCGGGCCCCGCACGGAGATGAAGTTGGCGTTCGTCTCGTTGGCGACGGCCTTGGCCATGAGGGTCTTCCCGGTGCCCGGTGGCCCGTACAGCAGGACGCCGGCCGGCGGGTCGACGCCCAGCCGGCTGAACCGTTCGGGGTTCGAGAGCGGCCACTCGACGGATTCTTTCACCTGGTCTTTCGCCTCGTGGAGGCCGCCGACGTCGTCCCAGGAGATCTTCGGCAGTTCGACGAGGACCTCCCGCATCGCCGACGGCTCGACCTCGTTCAGCGCGCCGCGGAAGTCCTCCCGCTTGACGATCATCCTGTCGATCAGGCTCGGCGGGATGTCCTCCTCGTCGAGATCGATCTCCGGCAGGTAGCGCCGGAGCGCCTTCATCGCCGCTTCCTTCGTCAGACTCTCGATGTCGGCACCGACGAAGCCGTGGGTCTCGTCGGCGAGGTGACCGAGGTTGACGTCGTCCGAGAGGGGCATCCCGCGGGTGTGGATCTGCAGGATCTCCTCCCGTCCCGTCTCGTCCGGGACGCCGATCTCGATCTCCCGGTCGAACCGACCCGGTCGACGGAGCGCCGGATCGACGCTGTCGACGCGGTTGGTCGCCGCGATGACGATGACCTGGCCCCGTGACTCGAGGCCGTCCATCATCGTCAGCAGCTGGGCGACGACGCGGCGTTCGACCTCGCCGGTGACGTCCTCGCGTTTCGGGGCGATGGAGTCGAGTTCGTCGATGAAGATGATCGACGGCGACTCCTCGGTTGCGTCCTCGAAAATCTCCCTGAGTTGCTGTTCGGACTCGCCGTAGTACTTCGAGATGATCTCCGGGCCTGCGATAGAGAAGAAACTGGCGGAGGTCTCGTTGGCGACGGCTTTGGCGAGCAGCGTCTTCCCGGTCCCTGGCGGACCGTGCAAGAGCACGCCCTGGGGCGGCTCGATCCCGAGCTTCTTGAAGATCTGCGGGTGTTTCATCGGGAGTTCGACCATCTCCCGGACCCGCTGGATCTCGTTTTGCAGACCGCCGATGTCCTCGTACGTGATCCCGCCGCCGGTCTTCTCGAAGCCCGAGATAGGTTCCTCGCGGAGTTCGACGTCGGTGTCCTCGGTGATGAGAACGACGCCTTCGGGTTCGGTTTCGACGGCGATCAGGGGAATCGCCTGGCCGGGCGACCGCATGAACGGGTGGTTCGTCGAGGACATCACGGGGACGATGTCGCGACCGACGACCGGGCGCTTCAGGATCTGGCGTTTCACCATGCCGGCGGCGTCGGAACCGAACTGGACCGACGCCTCCTCGGGCGGTGCGAGCACCAGTTTGTCGGCTTTCGTCGCTTCGGCTTTACGAATCGTCACCCGTTCGCCGATGCCGACGTCGGCGTTCTGGCGGGTGAAGCCGTCGATACGGACGGTGTCCGTGTTCCAGTCCTGCCGGTCCGCACGCCAGACCTTCGCGGCAGTCGTATCTGCACCCTCGATTTCGATGATGTCGCCCGGACTGAGCTTCAGATGCAACAGCGTGTCCGGGTCGAGTCGGGCGATACCACGACCCGAGTCGTTCGGGTACGCCTTCGCAACCTCCAGTTGGACTTCGTTCATGATTTGGGGACGACGATGTCGATAACTCCGATTCGTGAGCGGATAGGCTTTTTGCTAACGCGAGTCATTTACCTGTGCTAGTCGCTGTCATAGATAATTGGGACCGGCGGCTACAAAGAGGTACCGGCCTCGGTGGGTTTTGGCTCTATCGACATCGCCGCTGCACGGAGTAGGACAGGAGGCTTTTTGCGTCTTCCGCTCCGGTGCGTAGGCATGCGAGTTCTCGCCTTCGACGGCCGCATGGGTGCCAGCGGCGACATGATCCTCGCCGCCCTCCTCGACGCCGGTGCCGATCCCGACGCCCTCGAGCCGGTGACCGAGGCGCTCGAGGTGGAGTATCGGATCGAAACGGCCCACAAGAGCGGTATCGCCGCGACGGCGGTCGACGTGTTTCTGACGGACGCCGGTGCCGACTCCAGTTCCCACGCGCACGAGGAATCAGCGGACGACCACGACCACACCGAGGGCGGCCACACTCACACCGAGGACGACCACGACCACGATCACGACCACGACGGCGTCCGCGCCGAAGGCCACGGTCCCCATCGACGCTATCCCGAAGTCCGCGAGATCGTCACGGAGATGGGTCTCGAGTCGCCGGTCGAGCGCGACGCGCTCGCGATCTTCGAACTGCTCGGCGAGGCAGAGGCCAGCGTCCACGGGGAGGCGCTCGAGGAGATTCACTTTCACGAGGTCGGGGCCGACGACGCGATCGCGGACGTCGTCGGAGCCGCGGCGCTGCTGCACGACATAGCGCCTGACCGCGTCGTCACGACGCCGCTCGCGACCGGCGGGGGGACGGTGTCGATGAGCCACGGCGAGTACCCCGTGCCGACGCCGGCCGTCGTCGAACTCGCTGAGCGGGCCGACTGGTCGCTGTGCGGCGGCCCGGTCGACGCGGAACTGCTCACGCCCACCGGGGCGGCGATCCTCGGCCACGTCGCCGACGGCGTCGACTCGCTTCCCGCACTCGAACTCGAGGGATCGGGGTACGGTGCGGGCGGCTACGACCTCGACCCGCACCCGAACGTGCTGCGCGTACTGGTCGGAACCGGCGAGAATCGCGGCGAACTCGTGACGGACGACATCGCGGTCCTCGAGACCAACCTCGACGACGCGACGCCGGAGGTGCTCGGCGGACTACAGGACACGCTGGCGGACGCGGGCGCTCGAGACGTGACGATCCTGCCCGCGACGATGAAGAAGTCCCGGCCGGGTCACCTCGTGAAGGTCGTCTGCAAGCCCGCGGATCGGGCGCGCGTCGCTCGGCGACTGGCCGAAGAGACCGGAACGCTCGGCGTCCGTGACGCGGGGGTTACGCATCGGTGGATCGCGAACCGGGAGTTCGAGCCCGTGACGCTCGAGATCGACGGCGAGGAGTACGACGTCACCGTGAAAATCGCGAGCGATACCGAGGGGACCGTCTACGACGTCAGCGCCGAGTTCGACGACGCGAAGGCGGTCGCTCGAGCGACCGGGCACCCGGTCCGGGTCGTGATGGAACGGGCGGAACGGCTCGCCCGTTCCGACGACGCGGCGGAGTGACCGCCACCGCAGTGAGAATCACGTACCTGGACGACGTCGCCTCGAGCGAGACCGATCGACCCAAGATGCCATCGATCTGTCTTCAGAACGCGGATTGGCGGTCGACTAGCGGTTCCCTGACAACAACTGACGGACTATCGGTGTGGGATGGAGCGGTTCGATAAAAAAATGGAGTCGAATTCGGCCGAGAGTGAGACGCTCAGCCGGCGGTGATCGAGTTGAGGATCCCGTTCCAGGAGCTCGCCTCGGCGTTCTGTGAGTTCGAGTTGTCCGCGTCGGCGTTCTGCTCTAACACTTGGTTGATCGTCTGATCACCGGTGGTTCCGGTGAAACTGTCATCGGACCCGGCACCGTCGCCGTTACCGTTGCCATCACCGTTGCCCCCGTCGGTCGGTTCACACACCGTAACCGTTCCGGTGAACGGCGATTCCTCGCCGGTGACGTCGAAGTCACACGTATCTCCGTTGGAGGTCACCCGCACGAAGTCAGGTGCCCGTCCTTCTCCCTGTCCGGGGATGGTGTATTCCCAGTCGACTTCAGTCGGGTCGTCCGCACTGTTCGTCTCCTCGACGCTCACCGAGACGTCGATGTTCGGCGTAGCGGTGGTGATCACGAACTGCTCGCCGTTCCAGGTCGCCTGGGCGAGTTGTTGGATGTTACCCGACTGCCCCAGGTTCCGATACCAGGTGATCGTTTCGATAGCGGCCTCACCGCCATCGCCGTTATCACCGTTCCCGTCGCCATCGTTTACGATTTCGCCGATGTCGATTCCGGTCGCTTCCTGGTTGTTGAATTGGGCGGCGTTCTGTTCTATATCGTTCGTCTGTGAGACGCCTTGCGACTGATCGATGTTGGAACTCGCGATCCGGAGATCGTCAGTATCTCCATGGTCATCGTGATGGTCGTCTGCACCGCCTGCAGCAGCTGTCCCAGCGAGTCCCACGAACGCCGCACTGGTAATGAGCGCGAGCGTCAGTAGTACCGTGATTGTCCGTTTCATAGTTTGAGTAGATCTCTGTATTTTCTGGGCCTGTGCGCACGTGTATGGGAACACGATCCGATAGGACACGAATCGGCGCGAACCACCACACCAGCTGCAAACCGTGTCACCACGAGCACCCATATCACAGTGGCACATCGCCCGGTCGAAATCGACCGCAGCAGCCCATATGAAGGCCAAATACCGTTCAAGGGGATAGTCACGTGCTACATCGATCGGGGTGAAATTATGGGTGGAACTACACACCGACTCTAGTTTGAACGGATCGTGTAACGAAATTACCAATGGAATATCAACCCGTGACTGCTGGTCGTCCCGCATTACAGACGATCCCCCGCTTCAGAGAGGCTCACCGCAGAAGTATGGCGTTGCTAGCAGCGCCTATCTGTACGGCTACCGAGAGATACCGACAATCACTGGTCGAACCACCACAGGGCTTCACGCTCGAGTTCGAGTACGGTTCCCCCAGACGAACGAGCGCGGTTCTCGACCGGTTCCAGTCACGGAGGCTGTCCGTGAACGGGTCGGGTACGTGTCGCTCGGCAGTCGGGCGGTGGTATGGAGCGGTCGGTGAACTGGGGAGTGGGTACCCTATTCTGGGCACTGAATCGGACTGGCGAAGCCGTCCGTCAGATCGAACACCACGGAAACGTGGTCCACTGGAGAGTGATCGGCGGTCAACGGCGAGGTGTGAACGACCACTATCGAGATCCATACGCCGTGCTCGGACAATCCGCGAACGACGATGGTAGCTCGGGAACCGGAATGCTCCCGTCCAAGGTATCCGTCGAGGTGTCGTCGCCCGCCTCCGTGCGACCGAGCGTGTGCGCCGAGAGGCACGAACGATACGATCGACGCGCCTGCAATGGTCGCATCGTGGGACGAGGGACATTGAGCGGCGAACACCGACCTCGATCCAGTGTTGTCGACCACGCACAGGCGATGGGACGAGAGACCGACTCTTCGCTCGAGGTTCGTATCGACCGATGGAGTCGGTACTCGTCTCGCCCGCAGCGCAGTCGAACTCGAAAGAGCGGATTACGAGACGGTCCTTCTCGTCAGCACTACGATGTGTGGCAATTTACGGACGCTGTGTGAGATGTGACCGACGTCCGTGAAAAATGAACGGAGCGAGCTGTTATCTGGCTTTTCTACCGACGGTCGCTATCCGACGTTGTCACCGAACCCGAGGTCGACGTCGAATTCGAAGTCGTTCTCTGCCTCGGTATCGTTGGCCTGGTTCGCCGCGATCGTGGTTACGTTATCGACGACGTTGACGTTGTCCTGGTCGACGTCCTGCCCCTGGAGGGCGGTCGTCTCCGCGTAGCTCTCGTCGGAGCTACTGTACGACCACGCTGTCTGACTCTGCGAGTTGCTATTTTCCTGGTCGGTCTCGATTATGGTGGTCGCGTTCGAGTCTTGGTCGATGTTGACCTCGGGGTTGAGCGCGTCGACGTCCGTATCCGGTTGTGCGGCTGCCGAGCCGGCGAAGCCGACGAGTGCGAGGCCGCCGATCAGTGCGACCATCAGTGCGAGTGTGTATGTGCGTTTCATTCAGTATCACCGTGTTCCGTCGTTCGTCACGGGCAGCACGCGTGCGAACCACAACGGGGTTCAGCGGAGGGTCACCGAAGAGGGCGCGCCTCGAGTGACGGCGCTGTCGCTCGTCACGAGAGCGGCCACCTCCTGGTGCCCTTTTGTGTCGCAGTGCCCAGTCGCTGCTATCGACGGCGGCCCATTTCAATCCGGGAAACGGTTTCGTGTCGAATTTGGCATTAGAGACGCTGTCGGGGGTGCCTACGGCCATAGATCGATCTTTCACCGACCCTAGCCGGACCCTTGTCATCCGAACGACATCCCATCTCTCCTGTTCCGTTGTGGTTTCGCTCGCTGCTGGAGCGGCCATAACCAGTAGACACACGTTGCCTGGCTGGCCTACTGAACGAGTAGTTCGGTGCTACAACCGGGTTCTCCGTGCCCTGGAACGTCTATTCTAGTAGTACGGGAAACTCGCCGACGAACCCATGATCGAATCTGGAATCTGACGCCCGATGATCGAAGTCGACCGTTCCGTCTCGCCGAACGAAGATCCCAGCCGGTGTAACGAGGGCTGTTTCCGCGGTCCACGTTCGAAAATCGTGATCTCGGAGCCTCGGGTCGTCACCGGACGCAGCTCCGCGTCGAGAGGTGGTCACTGCTGTCCGTGATCCCACTCGAGCGCGCTCGCAGACGGCGATTGCCGTTATCGTAGTCCCTCCGTTTCCACGCACTCGACCAGTCGCTTCGGTATTCGAGGCAGTCTCGTCCGTGTTTCGCGGACTGGTCGCATCGACCGATCAGCAGCGGAGCGCTTCACGTTGGCGTCAGACAGCGTTCTCGATCGGCCACCGGCCCCGATCCAGTGCGATCGACCACCCGCAGGCGATCGGACGCGAGGTGAACTGCTCGTTCGGGGTTCACACCGGCCGGCAGAGAACGAGCGGAGTACTCGACCGGACGGAGAGCATCCGACGCCCGGCCGGTGGGAAGTAACTACCGCCGTCACCGCGGGTACTACGAGGTGGGATGTGATCACGGTCCGCCGCGACTTGTTCGAACTCGGCCGAAAAAACCGAAAGATTACGGATTAGAAGGGATCGTTCGAGCTCTCTATCCCGCGTTGTCGAATACCTGTCCCGGCGGGCCAATTCTGACGTCGAGTTCGAAGTCGTTCTCGGCTTCGTTATCGTTAGCCTGGTTCGCCGCGATCGTGTTCACGTCGTTGACCACGTTGACGTTGTCCTGGTCGACGTCCTGACCCTGGATCGCGGTCGTCGTCGCGTAGCTCTCATCGGAACTGCTGAACGACGCCGCTACCTGGGTCTGTGAGTTGCTATTTTCCTGGTTGGTCTCGATCGTGGTGTCCGCGTCGGCGTCCTGGTCGATGTCGACCTCGGGGTTGAGCGCATCGACGTCAGTATCTGGCTGTGCGGCTGCCGAGCCGGCGAATCCGACGAGTGCGAGACCACCGATCAGCGCGATCATCAGCGCGAGTGTGTGTGTACGTTTCATTTCGTGTGTCACCGTGTTTCGTCTCGGGCAGCACGCGTGCGAACCACAGACGGGGTATTCCGTAGAGATCCACGAAGAGGCCGCGCCTCGAGTGACGGCGCTGTCGCTCCCCGTGTGGGAGCGGTCACCTCCCGGGCCCCCGTCGTGTCGCGGTGCCCAGTCACTGCTATTGACGGCGACGCATTTGAACCCGGCAAACGGTTTCGTGACGAATCCGGCATTAGAGTCACGGACGAACCACCTGATGGTCGTGGTGCGATCGTTCACCGACGCTAATCGGAAACTGGTCGCCGAAACGACGACCCGATCGCAGCCGTCAACTGCGGTTTCGACGTCCCATGCGACCGCTCCGTCCCCGAAATATCCGATATGTTCCGATCGTCGCTCATCGATCACCCGGAAAGCCGGTGATTCTATTTTCGAAACGATCTCGCGACCACCTGTCCAGGTCCAAAACAGTGTATTCTGGCCATGGCTTCGACGATTCGTGAAGGATCAGTCCGGAAGAACATCCGGAACCGGGTGTCACAGCAGCCGATCGAAGGCGACGGTTTCCCCGTGTAAGCAGCATCCTACGGATCACTAGGCCGCTTCATATGGCCCCCAACGTGTCGATAACAAAGGGACTCATGCGGATAGGATGGTTTGCGTCGCATAGACTCAGAAACGAAAGACCATCACGACCCATATCAAACGATCAATGACAAACGACACGACGAGACGATCACAAGCTACGACACTCCTTCTGACCTGTATGGTCGCCCTGTCCATGGTGGCGGTCGGGGCCCCGGCCGCCACGGCTGGCGGCGACGGCGACCTCGAGAACGGAACCGTTCACGCGCTCGAGGACGGTGAGGAGCTGTACCTGGTCTTCGGCGCGGACCTCAGCGACATGTCCCTCGAGGAGTACGTCGATCAGCACGCGGGTGACACGGCCGACTCGACGGCGCAGGTTATTCAGTACCAGGACGTCGATCAGGTCAACCTCAACGAGCAGGGCTCCGCGGTGTCGATCTCGATCGACGGTGGCGAAGCGACCGCCATCCAGGAGTCGAACCAGTACAACGACAACGAGCAGCGCGGGTCGGCCACGGCCGCGAACCGCCTGCAGAGCGCGGAAACCCAGTTCGAGAACGTCGGTAACGTCAACATCATCATCGGCAACGGTGGCGATCAGCAGTTCGACGGCTGGGGCGTCAAAGACAAGAAGGGCGACGAGACGGTCACCCAGGAGGCCCTCGCCGCTGTGACCCAGTCGCAGGACGTCGCGCAGGTTAACTACAACAACCAGAGCACCGCGTTCGCCCTCGCCGTCAACGACAGCGACGCGACCGCCGTCCAGCAGTCCTACCAGCGCAACGAGAACCTGCAGGAAGGCGTCGCCAACGCGTCCAACGTCTACCTCGGTGACGGCGAATTCGGTCACAAGAAGGACAAGTCCGGCGACCACGGGCCGAGCGTGGGCCAGGACGCCGACTCGCTGCTCACGCAGCAACAGGACGTCGAACAGGCCAACCTCAACGAACAGCGCGGTGCCGTCGCCATCGCGGTCGGTGCCAACAGCACCGCGACGGCGATCCAGTTCACCGACCAGAGCAACCTCAACACCCAGCTCGGAAGCGCCGACGCCTCGAACCTGCTCGCGTCCTCGGCCGGAATGAACGTCGCGACCGCGGGCGACGTCAGCAGCGACATGCTCTCGACCGAGACCGAGACGCACAAGCCCGACAAGAAAGGCGACGACGGAACCGAGCAGACGGCGACCGCCGGCGTCGCTCAGGAGCAGGGCGTCGAACAGCGGAACATCAACCTGCAGAACAGCGCGATGGCCATCGCAGAGAACGGGAGCGAGGCCACCGCCGTCCAGCTCGCCTACCAGCAGAACTACAACGCCCAGATCGGCTACGCCGACGCGCTGAACGTCTATGCGAGCCCCGGGTACGTCTCCGACGACGTCGCCCGAACCTCGAGCACGACGGTCACCATCGACGGCAACTCGGGCGCTACGCCTGGCATGTCGTACGACTTCGACTCCAACGCCACGCAGACGAACGACGGTGAGCAGGAAGCGAGTGCTGCGATCGAACAGTACCAGTTCATCTCGCAGGAGAACCTGAACCAGCAGCACACGTCCCTCGCGGTCGCCGCCGACAACGGCAGCGCCGGGAGTTCGCAGATCACGATGCAGGAGAACGAGAACATCCAGCTCACGTCCGTCGCGTCGACGAACGTCTGGGTAGGCGCGTAATTCCACCCCGTCACACGGTCGGTTTTCGACCGACGTGACAGACCACTTCCGTTTCTTTTGCCGCAATACTCGAGTCCCGCTCGAGACCGATTCCGTCCTCGAGCCGGGCGTCGGTCACGGGTACTGGCAGCGACGGCCGTCCGTTCGGTTCCGAGACGCCGTTTCGATACGACCCGACCGCGGCACGTTTCGAGATCGGTTCGCCTCGATGATCGGCTACGACTCGTCGGAGTCGTCCGAGTTCGTCGGTTCGGTCGCCGATCCCGCCCCGTCGCCTCGATGTTCGGCGAGCGCCTCGTCGACGGTCAACTCGCCCGCAGCGACCCGGCGCGCGAGCACCTCGTCGATCGCTCGGTTCCGCTCGCTCCGTTCGCGAGAGCGGTCCTTGATGACCTGAATCTCCCCCTCCGTCGGCTCGATCTCGCGGGCGTCGACGACCTCCCCCTCGAGTCGGGCGATGTTGACCGCGGCGAGCACGTCGCCCATTCCACGGGTGCCCGTACCCAGATAGGGAGTCGTCCCGGTCTCGTCCACGAGTTCGACGGTGACGGAGTCGAGTTCGTTGACCAGTTTCGCGCTCTCGAGCCGGGAGCCGTCCCCGATTCGGACGACCGGCGACGGGGCTTCGGCGGCCTCGCGCTGGATCACGTCGACGGCGTCGCCGAGCGGTACGTGAAAGGCCGCGACGACGGTCTCGCCCGCGAGGACGGCGATGCCGGGTTTCCGGCCCGGATCGACGCCGATGACCGTTCGGCCGCCGTCGCCGCGAACCGCGGCCAGGGCCTGATCGACCGCACGTCGGGGGTCGTCCGGGTCGGCGACGATCGTCGTCACGTCCGTGAAGGTGTCGGCGTGGTCGGCCCCGGTAACGACGACGGTGGCACCGTCCGGCAGCGCTTCGTCGGGCTCGACGGTTGTAAACGTCGTTCCGCGGTCCCGAAGCTCGTTGACGACGTCGTGGTACACCTCGAAGTCTGCCGTGGCGACGACGATCACAGGTCGGACTTCGCCCCCACCAAAAATAAAGTGTCGCGCTCGTCGGTTTCGCGCCGCTTCGAAATCGACATCGCGCGAGCGTGTGGTGGCCGTCGACGTGAGACGCGGGTTCCCAATAGTAGAATACCGCAACGTGATCCCGTCGGCGCTCCCTGTACAGCGCCCATACCAATAGACGACAGTGCGAAGAACTGGCTGTGAAGCGGGTATCGAGCCGAGTCCCGTTCGCCCTCGTCGACCCGGTCCGTTCGGACGGAGGGAAGGCTCTCGAGACGGTCACTACTGCGGTGGTTACTCGCCCCGGAAACGGTGTCGCTGCGCCGCTCGAGCGACTCACCGAGACGAGATGGCCCGTCGAAGCGGCACCGTCCGCCGGCGAGTTCGGCGATCGGTTTCGACGGGTCGGGAAACGAGTACGCGACCGAGCGATCACAGCACTTCGAACCGAACGAACTAGTTCCCGCCAAGGAGACGCAATCCCGGGAAAATACTGTGAGTCGGACCGCGTTCTTCGGAGACTCGTCTCCACGGAAAACGCGGCCAAATGCGCGGACTGCGTGCGGTCGCTCGATGCCGTTCGAGTGCCACAATTCGCTATTGAATCGGTAAACGGTCGGTCGTGGCCCGCGAACAGGGCTCAACGTGCCGGCCGCGGTCGCGAGTCCACGCCTTTTTGTCGAACCGCAGGTGGTCACGTTTCTCGGTCGATTCGACGGGACGCGGCGGTACGCGGGTCTCGACGGGCGGGTCCGTTGGACGAGGCCACGACGGTCGCCTCGACTCCCGCGGAGTGATCCGCCGCTACTCTCCCAGCGGGACGTATCGCCGCACCGATCGCCACGCGAACCCGAGCCCGGGGACGCGATCGCGATACCAGACGACGATCGCGATGGCGAACACCGCGAGTTGGACGGTGTTACGGATGCTGAACGAATGTCTCGAGAACAGAACGAGAACGCCGCCGGATTCGCCGTACTCCGGGGGTCCGAGGAAGGGCCAGAACAGATACGTCGCACCGTCGAAGTCGCCGCGAAACGGCATCGGCGGGAGATCGGTAACGAGGTGCGTGACGTGGCCGATCGCGAACGCCGCCGCGCTCTCTCGATGACCGACGCGGACGCCGACGGCGTACACGACCGGAATCAGTAGCGAGGCGACAGTGATCGAGTGCGCGAGCGACCGCCCGCTCGAGAGTAGCCCCAGTTCCCACGCGAGCGGTTTGTCGATCAGGTCCGGGAACTGCGAGCCGATCGCGACTGCGATCGCCGGGAGCGCGCGCGGCGACCGTCCGTATCGGACCCGCGAGTAGAGCGTGTAAACGAGGTAGGCGATGGCGAGGTGTCCCCACGGCCACATTGGCGCTGGGTAGACGAGCGAACGGATAGGTGTGTCGACGGTTGCACTCCGGTCCGTGCGCGCCGGGAGAGGAAACTGCTCGCTGCCCCTTCGTCGTCCCGCTGTATCGGTCCCCTTCGGTCGGTAGAATCCGTCGCCGTCGCGCGATCGATTTGGAACCGTGTACCGGAGGTGTTTTGTACCGATGCCGGAAAGGTCGGGGTGACGGCACGGTCAGACAGTTACCTTTCAGCGCACGTGGTTTCCACGCGCGTTCACCTGACTGACCTACCCCGTCTCTCAACTACCCACGAGCGACTGCTACCGCGGAATTCGACAGATACCGATGGCCCCCCTCGGAGACGCGTGCGGAGTGAGCAGTCGAGTCGCTTCGAACTGCCCCCAGCGTCGAGCTTCGACGGCCCTGCTCTCCCGCGTCGTTCGCCGACCGAAGTCCTCGCACGCCTCACCGGCTCACCGCGGGACGGTCCGCGTCCGCCGCCGCTCGGGTCGGCAGTCCGAGACGGGGCGGCGAGTCGCACCGTCCCTGGCGTGGGTCGTACCCGGTTCGTTCCGGGGCCTTTTTGCGCGTACCCTGCCAACTCGAACCGTGACCGACGAGGCGATTCCAACCGGCTGTGGTCCGGTCGACGAGCTGCTCGATGGGGGGTTCGAACGCGGCACCGTCACGCAGTTGTACGGTCCCCCGGCCGCCGGGAAGACGAACATCGCGCTGTCGGCGGCCGTCCAGACGGCCGTCGACGGCGGCACGGCGGTCTACATCGACACCGAGGGCGTCTCGGTCGACCGCTTCCGGCAACTGCTCGAGGCCACCGTCGACGGCCGACCGGCTCGAGCCGGCGACGGCGGGGAGCCCGCCGACGTCGAAGCCGTCGCCTCGCGAATCGTCATCGAAGACGCGCTCGACTTCGATGAACAGGCCGAGGCCGTCCGCGACGCCGAGGAGTTCGCCGAGCGCGCGGACCTGATCGTCCTCGACAGCGCGACCGGCTTCTACCGGCTCGAGCGAACCGCCGACGGCGACGAGGGCGAGGCGTTGCGCAGCGTCGCCCGGCAGGTGACGCATCTGCTCTCGCTGGCCCGCAAACACGAGCTGGCGGTCGTCCTGACCAACCAGGTCTTCGCCGATCCCGACTCGGATCGCACGCGAGCGCTGGGCGGGAATACGCTAGAGCACTGGACCGGTGCCGTCGTCCGCCTCGAGCGCTTCCGCGGCGGCAACCGACGCGCCACCCTCGAGAAGCACCGCTCGAAACCGGCCGGCGAGTCCGTGCAGTTCCGAATCACGGATACCGGCCTCGAGGGAGGGGACGAGACGAGACGATCCTGAAGCCGGTCGGGTCGGCGATCCCCGGCAGTCGCTGGCCGATAATTGTCCGTTACTGCCGTTTCAGCGGGTGAAAATGCGACGCCGCCGGTCGCGAGACCGCGTCGCGACTCGACTGCCCGCTAGATCTGATTGAGTTTCCGCAGTAGCTGTCCGCGGTACTCCTCGTCGCTGGTGACGCCCTTGAGCTCCAGGACGTTGCGCTCGAGTTTGTCGAGCGCGACGCGGAAGGCGTTCTCCGAGCCGTACCCCTCGCCGGTGCCGGCGACCTGTTCCTTGTTGGTGCGCAGGCGGATCTGACACTGCACGAGCGGGGTGCCCCGGAGCTTCTCGTTGTGCTCGTGGAAGCGGACGTGGGCGTGTAGCACCTGCATGTCGGCGTACTTGTCCGAGACCTCCTCGATGCTCTGGACGATCGACTCCCGGGTGATGGTGTCGAGCATCGAGATGTTCGTGATCTGGACGTCCATGTGTTTCTCCTCGGTGAACGTCAGCGCGCGCAGGACGTCCGTCTTGGTGATGACGCCGATGACGACCCGGTCGTCGTCCTCCGGCGTGACCATCAGCCCCGCGTAATCGTCCTTGAGCATCGCTTCGACGGCCTCCTTGGCGGTGGCGTCGAGCGTCGTCGTCTCGACGGGGCTGTTCATGATGTCGTAGACCGGGACGTCGAGCATCCGCTGGGAGTCGCCGACCCGGTCGCCGGTGGTCGTCGTGTTGCTCTTGCGGATGACGAAGTCGGCGATGTCGTGGGTCGTCACGACGCCCGAGAGGTAGCCGTTCTCGTTGAGAATCGGCAGTCGGGAGATGCCGTGCTCGCGCAGGAGGTTGATCGCCTTCCCGATCCCGTCGTCCTCGGTCAGCGTGACCGGATCGGCGGTGTAGATGTCTTCGACGGTCAGCGCGTCGAGGTTCTCGAGGACGGCCTCGAGGATGGCGTCGTCGCTGATGACGCCCCAGAGGTCGCCGTTCTCGAAGACAGGCGCGACTTTGGCGTTGCTCTCGACGAGCACGCGCGCGGTCTCTCGGACGTCTTCCTGACGGTCGACCTTGGGCGACGGCGTGCTTCGGCTCGGTTTGGTGAGCGCCGCCACCTTGGCGTCGTCCTCGACGTGGGACTGGAGGACCTCCCGCTCGCTGATGACGCCCTCGTACGCCCCGTCGTCGGTGACGATAATTCCCTTGGGATTGCCGTCCTCGAACATGGAACGGACTTTCCCCATACGTGTACCAACGTCGACTTCGATGAACTCCGTGGTGGCGATATCAGCGATATTCATCCTTCTGTAAGGATGTACTGGCGCAGAGGTATTTAACGTACTGCCCGTTTTATCCAGGGAGGATCAGCCCGGGGGATTTTTGCTGCAGGCGTCGAATCGGCTCCCGATGCTCGATATCAGCGTCTTCGGTCGGTACACCTACCTCGTCACGGAGCTCGTCTGGGGAACCGTCGCCGTCCTCTTGCTCCGTCGCGCGAACGCGCTCCGAAAGGCGGCGATCACGATCCTCGCGCTGTACCCTATCGCCTACGTCTGGGACCGGTACACCCTCGCCGTCGGCGTCTTCGACATCACTCTCCGGACGGGGATCGATATCGCCGGCATTCCGCTCGAGGAACACCTCTTCATGGCGGTGGTTCCCGGACTCGTCGTCGGGATTCACGAGACGATCTTCGGTGACTGCGCCGACGTCGGCGGGCCGGGGACGCCGACCCCGTAATCATAGCCACGCTGACAGCCCCGTCTCACTGACTGTGATCGATCGCGACAGTCTTGTGCCCACAGTCGAACAGTCGACGTAATGGACGGTCGGCGGTCGGAACCGGCGGGGACCGAGCCGGACGGGAGTCGCGACCGCGCGCTGCTTCGCGGGCTGGTGAACTTTCTCGTCGCGGTCCTCCTCGTCTGCTCGCTCGCGCTCGGCACCGCCCTGTTCGCCCCCCAGATCATCGACGGCCTCGATCTCGAGGGCGGCCCGTCGCCGAACGCCGATCCGCCGCCAGCCGGCGAGCGCAACCCCGCGGTGGCCGATCCGGACGATCCGGGCAACTCGAGCTACCGGACAACCGTCGAACTCGTCCGCTCTCCGACCGTAGAGGACTTCGTCCACGCCGAGATCAACGAGCGTCGGGCCGATCACGGCCTCGAGCCGCTCGCGTGGGACGGGACCGTGGCGTCCGTCGCGCGCGCCCACAGCGGCGACATGGCCCGTCGCGAGTACTTCGCACACCGGAACCCCGACGGGGAGGGGCCGTACGACCGGTTTCAGGACGTCGACGGCTACTGTCGAGGGTACGGCGAGAACATCGCCATGACGTGGGTCGACCGGCGCGTCGAGCGACCCGGCGGCGGCGGCGTCGTCCGGTACCGAACCGCCGAGAGGCTCGCGACCGGGCTGGTCGACCAGTGGATGAACTCCACGGACCACCGCGCGGCGATCCTCGAGGAGGGCGAGACGCCCCGCTGGGACCGAGCGGGCGTCGGGGTCTACATCGCCGACGACGGCTCGGTCTACGCGGGCCAGAACTTCTGTCGCGAGTGGTGACCGTCGCCACGACCCGGACGCGCATCGCGAACGGGGACCGATCGACGACCGAACCGTCTCGAGCGACGAGAGGTGCGACGGGAACGGCAGCCCCGCAGCGGCCACAGGAACTGCGAACGACTTACAGGTTATTGGGCCTGACCGTCGTACAGACCGTATGGAACTCCCGGAGACGCTCACCGCGATCTATCGGACGGCGAGCGATCGCGACCTGACATTTCTCGCGGCCGGCTTCGCCTACTACGCCTTCGTCTCGCTGATTCCGATGGTGCTGCTCGCCCTCGTCGTCGGCTCACTGCTGGGCGGCGAACAGGCCGCCCAGCGACTGATCACCGCCGCGGGCGACTTCCTCCCGGCGTCGGGCGAGGACCTCGTTACCGACGCGCTGACGACCGAGTCCGGTCGCGCCGAGGCGACGATCGTCGCGCTGCTGGTCGCCGCCTGGGGCGCGCTCAAGGTGTTTCGCGGGCTGAGTCTCGCGTTCGACAGGGTCTACGACGAGGTGGCGGAGGACACGCTCGTCGATCAGATCAGGGACGGCCTCACGGTGATCGTCGCCGGGGCGGGCGCGCTCGCCCTGATGGTCGGCATCGGCGCTGCACTCAGGATCGTCGCGAACACCGTCCCGTTCGTCGGCCTGTTGGGCTGGCTCACGCTGCTGGTGGGTCTCGTCCTCGTCTTCCTCCCGGTCTACTACGTTCTCCCGCCGATCCCCGTCGGCCTCGCCGAGATCCTTCCGGGCGCGATCTTCGCCGCGGTCGGCTGGACGGTCCTCCAGGTGGGGTTCCAGCTGTACGCGGCAAACGCCGCGCAGTACGAGGCCTACGGGGCCGTCGGCGTCGTCCTCCTGTTCGTCACCTGGCTCTACTTCGCCGGCATCATCATCCTCGTCGGTGCCGTTCTCAACGTCGTCCGATCGCGGCCCCCGCTCGCCGAGTAGGACGCGCTCGAGCCCCGTTTCGGTCTCGTTTCCTGAACGCCCGGGACAGGGGAAAGATTATGTCCTCGGCAGCGACAGATCCCCACCATGAGCGACGAGCGATCAGCCGGCCCCTCCGGAGCCGACGAGAGCGCCGCGACCGACGACCGCGGCTCGGGCGACGGTGACGCGCTCGAACCGAGCGGCGGTCCCCAGCGCGTCGTCTCCGACGAAAGCGTCGACGACATTCTCGAGTCGCTGAACGACGCGAAATCGGAACCAGAACCGGAACCGACGGACTCGACCGACGCGACTGCCACGACGACCGGGTCGACCGAGCCGGTGACGACCGAGACCGAACCGGCCGAGACGGCGGCGACCGCGGTCGACGAAAGTGAGCAGACGGCCGACGAGGGGGCCGATATCGGGGCCGACGACGGCGCAGCAGCGGACGAGGCGGCCGCGATCGACGCGGCGGCGTCCTCGCTTCCCGAGGACGCGTCGGTCGACGAACTCGCCGCTCGCATCGAGGACGGAACCGTCACCGGCGCGGACGTCCGCGCGGCCGAGGCCGGCGAAGGGCGCGAGTCGACCCCGGAGATCGACGATGTCGACCTCTCGCTGGACGACCTCGAGACGACCCAGAGCGGCGGTGCCAGCGGTCGGGACGGCCTGTCCGACGACGCCGGCCCGCTCGCCGGTTCGATCGATCGCGACGCGGCAACCGACGGAACCGACGAGGACGGGGACGCGTCGCCCGGACTACTCGGTCGACTCAAGCGATTCTTCTCGCGATAGCGAACGAGTGGCGAGTGGCGAGTCGCGATTCGGGTCAGGTTCCCGCTCGAGAAGCGTATCACCAGCCGGTTTCGACGGGAAGGCGGCGCTCAACCGACGAGCGTGATGAGGACGAACAGCGTCGCCACCGATGCGAGCGTCGTGACGAAGACGTTCAGCGACGCGAACTCCCGGTCGCCGCCGAGTTCGCTCGCGAAGACGAACGTCGAGACGGCCGTCGGCGTCCCGAGCATCACCACGCTGGCGGTGAACGTCGCCGGATCGACGGGGAGCGCGGAGAAGACGAGCCACGCGATGGCGGGCATCAGACAGATTTTGAGGGCGACGACGGCCGCGGCCGCACCGACGTCGATCGAGGGCTGGTCGATCTGCAGGGACGCCCCGACGCAGAGCAGCGCGACCGGTAACGCGAGCGAGCCGACGGCATCGAGGCCGGTGGCGACGGGCGACGGAACCGCGAGTCCGATCGATCCGGCGGCGAGTCCGGCGAGCAGCGTCAGCAGGACGGGATTGGTCGCGAGGCCGCGCAACTCCCGCCGGATCGAGGCGCCGGCACCGTTGAGCCGCGAGAGCACGAGAATCGTCAGCGGCAACTGGGTCAGGGTGACGACGCCGAGTACGACGCTCGCGACCGCCGTCACCGCCGGATCGAACGTTGCGGCGACCAGCGGCAGTCCCAGGTAGCCCAGATTCGAGTGATACGACTGGACGATCGCGACGCTCCGGTGTGCCCTCGAGTCCCGCCGCCGGTGGACGAGCCAGGCTAGCCCAGCGGTCGCGAGCAACACGAACAGCAGGCCGCCGAGCAGCGCGGGCGAGAGGAGCGCGACGACCGATCGGTCGTACGTCGAGACGAAGATCAGCGCCGGAAGCGCGACGTAGTAGGCGACGGCGTTCAACAGTTCGGTTCGGCGCTCGTCGAGCACCCCGGTCGTCCGCGCTCCGGCACCGACCAGCAACACGACGAGCAGCGCCAGCAGCCGGCCGAGGACTTCCATACCGCGGTCGAATCGACTCGCGGGTTTGTACCGCACGATCTGGCTCCGCTGTGCCTCGAGGTCGCATTCCCTTCGCGCTCGACCGGATCACCCGCAGCGGGGCGTCAACTGTCGGAACACTAACAGTAATCGCTCGAGTACGAGCGATCGATGTCGTCGGACGGAGCCCGATCCTGGACGGAGAAACGGAAGACGACGAACCTGCTTCTCGGGACGAACATCGTCGTTCTCGCCGCCGGTTTTACCGTCGTCGGTAACGTCGGTTCGCCGTCGGCACAGGCGATCTCGAAACTGATACTCCTCCTCGTCCTGCTCACCGCAGTCGTTCTCGTCGTCGGGGCGCTGCTCAGGAACGGATGAACGGACGTCTCGTCGGCAGTCGCTGATGGACTCGGCCGGTACGTGAGCCGACCGCTACCGCACCCGAAACGCGCTCGTTACAGGAAGTTTCATCACGGATTACACGTATCGTGTGGTATCATGGGGAGTAACCGCCGCAACGTACTGAAGCTCGCGGGCGCTTCGCTGGCGACCGGCGTCGCCGGCTGTCTCGGCTCGAACGAGGAGAACGGAAACGGAACGGGAGGCGGCGACGAGCCGCCGGCGTACACCCGATGGCTCGCCGCGGACGACGACGGCGGCGTCGGCTACGTCTACGTCGATTTGACCACCTTCGAGAACGCGGACACCGGAAACGAAAGCACGGGCGGCGAATCGAATACGGACGTACAGGCGGATCCGATGGTCGGTCTTCCGATGGCCGGAACGGTGGCCGCGGCCATCGTCGTCAGCTTCGGGCTCAGCGCGTACGGACTCGAGGGAATGGTGGACTACGGGCAGTCGGAAGAGCAAGCCGGCGGGACCGAGTCCATGGACTCGAGCGTCGACGCGATGATCTCGACGAACGAGGCCGTCGTTCTGACCGGCGATATCGATACCGCGGAGGTCGACGAGACGCTGACGACCGAACCGGAGGGCTTCTCGTTTACCGAACAGTACGAGCGGACCGACGAGATCGGCGACTACCCCGTCTACACGCCGGTCGACGGGGAGGGCAACGGTTCGATCGCCGTCGGCGATAGCGCCCTCGTCTTCACCGCCGGCGGGGATACGGACGATCCGACCGGCGCGATTCGGACCCCGATCGAGGCCGCCGCGGGCGACGTGGAACGGGCGACCGACGAGCTCGAGGCCTTCGACTGGCTCGTCTCGCAGGCCGGCCACGGCGACTTCGTCGTCGGCGGGTACGGAAACGAGTTCGAGCCCGACGCGACGGAGACCGCCGGCGACGGCGGTGGCAATTTCTCCGATATCGAGAACGGCAGTCAGGACGGGTTCGATGCGGAGTACAGCGAACTCGAGGGGCTCGAGGGCGGCGTCGGCTCGCTCACGCTCGACGAGGACGGGACGCAGGCGACCGGCGAGTTCGCGGCGATCCTCGGCGATGCGGACGCGGACGCGCTCGAGGAGTCCCTGGGCTCGTCCGCCGCCGAGAGCACGGTCGAGGTCGCGGACGGCCGCGTCACCGCGTCCGCCACCTGGGAGTCGCTCGACTGAGCGCGGTCCCGCACGCACGGGCAAGCGCGGTTCGGTTCGAGGCTACGCCTCGAGGCGGTCTCGGTTGCGAATCACAACCACGCGAATCTCCGTCGCACCTGCGACGAAAAGGACACCGCCGACGCTCGCGAGGAGCGCGCTGACGAGCGCTGGCGGGAGGACCCACGCGAAGAGATCACCGGCGACGGCCCCGGCGACGAAGCTGAGTTGAATCGCGACGACGCTCCAGATTCCCCAGCCGCGGCTCACCGGCGCGTACAGTCCGCCGACTGCGGCCGCCTCGGCGATCGCGTGTACCGTCAAGAGGGACAGTGCGAGCAATCCGAAGGAGGCGTTCGTCGCGTAGATCCCCGCGACGAGTATCCCTTCGACGGCGCGATGGGTCAGTATCGCGCCGAGGGCTGCGTCCGCACAGCCGGCGTGTGGCGTGATCCCGCGTGTGCGACCGATCCACGCGACTGTACTGCCGAGCGCCCCGGCCGCGACCGTCGGGAGCCACTGCTGCGTGAGGGCCGCGAGCGACGCCGCGAGTCCGAGCGCGACGAGCAGTACCGCTACTTCTCTCCGCGTCGTGGCTCCGCGACCGCTCCGAGCGACGCGGGGGCGGTAGTACGAGACGATCGCGAGTCCGACGAAGAGGCTGAGCAGCGCCGAGAGGCCGACCGCCGCGACGAACGGGACTGCGGGACCGTGACTTCCCTCGCCCGCGCTGATGCCGTGGGCCTCGACGGCCGCGGGCCAGAGGGCGAGTGCAGCGAGCGCGACGAATGCGGTCGCTATCGCCCGTCTTCCACCGGTTCCAGTGCTCCGAGTCAGTTCCATATCGTCGGTTGCGCTCCGTTGCTGGTGACCTTCGTTCGCGGTCGCCGTCCGCGGCTCGAGCGAAGCAGCCGTACTCGAGGGCCGACAGCCGGCCGAAGTCGGCTGGGCCGTCGCTCTACACGCGCTACATCCAGACGTCGCTCGTGCAGTCGCCGTCGGGCCACCGGATTTCGTGGGCTCGTGCCGGCCCCTCCGGGAGCGTCCCGAAGTCGACGAGGAACGTCTCGTCGAGCGTCATCGATCCGGTACGCGGATTCACGTCGGCTTTCAGCATCACGGACCCCTGCTTCCCTTCGTCGGGGAAGAACTGGTCGTCCCAGGTCGAGTACAGCGACGTCGTGAAGTAGAGCCGCTCGCCGTCGAGCGAGAGCTGGAGCATCTGCGGTCCGGCGTTGATCGGTCGGTCCTGCACCTCGCGAACGTCCCCGAAGAGCCCCCCCACGGAGAGCGTGTCCGTCAGGCGCGGGCTCGCCGGGTCGGAGATGTCGTACATGCGGACGTCCCCGTGGAGCCAGTTCGCGAAGAACAGGTAGCGGTCGTCCATCGAAACCAGGAGGTCCGTGATGAGGCCGGGAACCGGCATATCCCAGTCCTCGTGTTCGCGGGACTCCACGTCGATGACGTTCTCCGCGCGCCACTCGCCGTCCGCTCTGTACAGGTGGAACATGTTCGACGAGAGCGCGGCGCCGACGTAGGCGTGATCGGCCACCGGGCTGTGGAGGAACCGCACCTCGAGCGGAACCATCCCCGCTTCGCCGAGATCGATCGTCTGCTCGACCGTTCGGTCCTCCCAGTTCCAGACGTTGAGTCGGTGGCCGTACTTTCCGGCCTCGACGTCCTCGAGGTCGAACCCCGGCTGGTAGGTCTTCGGCGCGGCCCACTCGGAGGAGATCATCACGTTCCGGCGCGGCTGGTACCAGAAGTCGTAGTTCATTCCGATGTCACCGGGCGTATCCCAGCGGCCCTCGATCTCGAAGTCCTCGTCGAGGAGGAGGAACCCGCCCGGGAGCTCGCCGTCGGCGTTGCCGAGCATACTGATCATGATCTTCCCGTCCGGGATGCAGTGGACGGTGTGGGGCGCCGAGAGATCGTACTCGAAGACCGCCTCGGGCTCGATCACGTCGACGAGTTCGGGGTTGTCGCGATCGGCGGCGTCGATGATGTGGATGCGAGACGAGCGGTTCCCCGGAACGACGAGGTACCGGCGCTCCGCGCCCTCGACGTGGCAGGACGACGAGCAGGCGTTCCAGCCGAAGTGGTGGAGCTCGTCGCCCTTGGTCGGCATCTCGATCCTGTCGACGACCTCGCAGTACGTCGACGAATCCGGATCGACGTCGACGACGGCTAGCATGTCCGCGGCGTCCGTCTCGGTCCCGACGTACAACGTCGGGACGTAGGCGACCGTTTCTCGAGGCGACTCCTCGATGGCGGCCTGCGGCGTCGCGTATCCCACCGCGTCGGCGTGGTGTTCGTGGTGGCCGTCGTGGACGTGACTCTCGTCGGAGCGTTCTGAGTGAGAGCTCATGTCCTATCTTACGACGACCAAAAGCATAAACAAATACCGTGGAAAACAATGACAATTCTTCCGGTCAGACGTTTCGATAGACCAGTCTTCCGGGGGAAGAAGAACCGCTCGGTTCGCGGACTGAAGTCGACTCGTCACTCGTCGGCCGCCGAAAGCCCGGTCGAACCGAGAACGATCGCGTGACCGCGTCCGCCGCCGGGAGTTGGCCGAGAAGCACCACTGTGATCGGTTCGGAGACTGTTCTGAACCGAATGCCCGGTTCGGGATGGGTACCCGATGGAACCGGTAACGCAAATGTTAGTGACAAACAACGTGAACGAGCGAGTTAATATTCCTTGCAGGACATTCGATCGGAACTAGTCGAACGGGAAGAAGGTTTTAATATCTGTTATACTTCGGAGAGGGTATGAGTTCGCAGCTGAACGGGGACCTCCTTCTGGGTCAGTCCCGGAACGAACTGTTCGAAACGCATTCGAGTCCGACGGAAATCCTCGCTCGACTGGAGGCGGAACGGAGCGAGGAGCTGCCGGATAACTTCCTGGAGGAAGCGACACCGCGCGAACCGAACGATATCCTCGTTCTCCGCGGGACGGCGGCCGAAGGATTCAACAGACGGAGCTGGAAGGAGGAGGACGAGCTGCGGGACGAGGATTTCCACCGGGAGGAGTTCATCGATCCGCCCGCAGGCACCGTCTCGACCGGCGAATTCGAGGATTGCCTCGGCAAAGAGTTCCGAAGCATACTCGCCCACGATTACGGCACCTGTTCGGAGTGCGACGGGACGCCGGAGTGGGACTGCGAGCGCTGTGAAGGCGACGCTGTCATCGAGTGCGATAGCTGTGGCGGTGCCGGTTCGAAGTCGTGCCCGGACTGCCGAGGGGCGGGGGAGTTCACGTGCTCCGAATGCGAGGGACAACAGGACGTGTCGTGCGACACCTGCGATGGAGACGGTGAGCTGACGATAGAAGACGACTGTCCGAACTGTACGGATGGGGTAATTCGGGTCAAAGAGACGTGTTCGCAGTGTCAGGGGGAGGGGAAACTGATGAGGGGAGACGAACGGGTTTCGTGTTCACGCTGTTCCGGCGGCTGGTTCTCGTCGGGCGGTGTCGTCGCCGTCAAGAACACCTGCCCGGAGTGTCGCGGACGGGGCGCTACCCGCCGTCGAACCACGTGTCACGATTGCGGCGGCAGTCAACGGCAAGCGTGCGGAGAGTGTTCGGGCACCGGATCACTCCCCTGCGAAACGTGTGCGAAGGTCGGGCACGTCGCGTGCAAATCCTGTGATGGAAGCGGAGAACGGTCGTGTCCCGATTGTCCCGACGGAACCGTGACCTGTTCTGTCTGCGAGGGGGATCGGGAAACCCACAGTATCGCCGTCCGGCGCACGACCATTCGACCCGATACGGCTGACGTCACCGTCGGGCAACTCCCTCACGGAATCACGAACCCGGACTGGGTGAGATCCGAACCGGTCTATCTCGAGGTCGAAACACGGGCCGGAACGACCGCCGCGAGGGAGGCCACGGAAATCGACATCGACCGGGTCGGGGACGGGACGTACGTTCGATCGGAGCTTCGCTACGTGGCGATTCGGGAACTGACCTACGATTACGGTGAGCAGAACTTCAGGGTCCGCGAACTGAACGACGAAATTCACTATACGCGGTATCCCGAACCGGAGGCACCGGGATTGATCGACCGAGTCCGAAACCTCTTCTGACAGGTTACAAACCCATGGACGACGTTCCCGATCCGTTCGCAAACGATGCCGAATGGGGCCTCGATACCGCTCTCGACGGTTCGTCGCCGACTGATGAACTGACGGCGGTAGACGAGTGGTCGGATGCGACAACGTACTACGATGTTCTCGACCTCGACCGACTCGAGGCGGTGACGAGCGACGATATACGACGGGCGTACCTCGATGCGTTGCTCGATACCGACGGGGACGGTGACGAAGAGCGTGCTCGGTCGAAAGCCAGGACGGTATTCGAGGCCCGGTATGCGCTGATGACGTTCCGGGCGCAGTACGACGAGATGGTGCGCGAACTGGGTCCGCGGCTCGGCCATCAGGCGTTCGTTCAGTGGCGAGTCGTCGGGGAACCGTCGAACGTCCACCAGTGGATCGTCAACCACAACCCCGAAAGCCAGTCCGTTACCGACGACGGATTCGAGGACGGGCGATAATCGGACCCGAGGTCGTCTCCCGAAACGTCGAGCGTTCGACGACCGACATCCGACCCAAACCCGTAGCAGCGGCGACAGTCGGTCACGTACGACGAATCGCGGAAGAAAACCTCGCCGTTCACGGATATGGCGAGAGCGACATTCTCGGTGGGTCGGGACAGATTTGAACCACGGTCGTTCCGCTTCGCTGCACTCCCTGATCCAAATCAGCCTAACATTACGATTTCGTCGCTCGCGGAGTTGCTCGCGACAGAAGTAGTGGGTTGGGGCAGATTTGAACTGCCGGCCTCCTCCATGTCAAGGAGGTGTCATAACCAGACTAGACCACCAACCCGCCTGGTATCGGTCTGCGTGACCTCGGTGCCACGCTTCCTGACTGCACTCGTTCGTTGCCCGCCACCACAATTGAAGGTTTCGAATCGGTCGCCGTACGCGAGTCGCCCGCACGGCTCTCTCCGATACGCTTAAGTCGATGTACTGATTTGGGCATTGTAAGACAACTACGTACATTGGTGATCACTATGCAGGAATACGTCGAACGAGTTGCTGACGGGGAAGATCTCACGCAATCGGACGCTCGAGCGGCGTCGACGGCCGTTTTCGAGGATGCGACGGAGGCACAGATCGGCGCGCTGCTGACGGCGCTGCGCGCGAAAGGGGAGACGGAAGCCGAGATCGCCGGCTTCGCCGAGGGAATGCGCGACGCGGCCAGGACCATCTCGCCCGATCGGGAACCGCTCGTCGATACCTGTGGCACGGGTGGGGACGACTACGACACGATCAACGTCTCGACGACGAGCGCGATCGTCGCCGCCGGCGCGGGCGTACCGGTCGCCAAACACGGCAACTACTCCGTCTCGTCGTCGTCGGGCAGCGCGGACGTGCTCGAGGCGGTCGGCGTGAACGTCGAAGCCGAACCGCCGGCCGTCGAGACGGCCATCGAGGACGACGGCATCGGCTTCATGCTCGCGCCGGTGTTTCACCCGGCGATGAAGGCCGTCATCGGACCGCGCAAGGAACTCGGGATGCGGACGATCTTTAACGTGCTCGGTCCGCTCACGAATCCCGCCGGGGCGGACGCGCAGGTCGTCGGCGTCTACGACCCCGACCTCGTCCCCGTGCTCGCGGACGCGCTGTCGCGAATGGCCGTCGAGCGCGCGCTGGTCGTCCACGGCGCGGGGACCGACGAAATCGCCGTCCACGGCGAGACGGTCGCCGCGGAGGTCGAGGGGAACTCGGTCGAAACGATCTCCCTCGAGCCGGCGGATCTCGGGCTCGATCGCCACGACATCGAGGACATTTCGGGCGGCACACCCGAGGAGAACGCGGCCGACATGCGCGGCATCGTCGAGGGCGACGTGACCGGCGCGAAGCGGGACGTCATCCTCGCGAACGCCGGCGCGGCGATCTACGTCGCCGGCGAGGCCGAGTCGCTCGGGGCGGGAGCCGACGCCGCTCGCGAAGCGATCGACTCCGGCGAGGCGGCGCGGAAACTCGAGCGGCTCCGCGGCGCGACGGCCAGGCCGGAGGGACGATGACCCGCGTCAAGGTCTGCGGGCTGACCACCGAAGCCGATCTCGAGGCGGCCGTCGACGCGGGTGCGGACGCGGTCGGTATCATCTGTGACGTCCCCGTCGAGACGCCGCGCGAGGTGTCGACCGAGCGGGCCGCGGCGCTCGCAGCGGCGACCCCGCCGTTCGTGACGAGCGTGCTCGTGACGATGCCCGCCGGGCCCGAAGACGCGATCGAGCTGATCGAGGCGGTCGAGCCCGATGCGATCCAGATCCACGGCGGCATTCGCCCCGGCGATCTCGCCTACCTGCGCGCGAAGCTGGAGACGGAGATCCTGCTCGCGGTCGACGCCGACGACGCGAGGACTGCCGAGACCTACGACGACGTCGTCGACGCGCTCGTCGTCGACACGCCCGGCGAAGACGGCGGCGGCGGGACCGGGCGGACCCACGACTGGGACCGGACCAGAACGGCGACCGCGGCTCTCGAGTCGCCGCTGATCCTCGCTGGCGGACTCACGCCGGCGAACGTCGGCGACGCAGTTCGCACCGTCGAGCCGTTCGCCGTCGACGTGGCCAGCGGCGTCGAGGAGCGCGGCGGCGTCAAGGACGCCGAGGCCGTGCGATCGTTCGTCGACCGAGCCAAGAACGCCCGCCGACCGGCGGAGCCGTAATCGCTATGCAGGACTCCGAACCCGTGGTGGCCGACCGACCGACGTTCGACATCGACCGGGAGGCGTTCCGCGAGTACGCGGGTACGAGCGCGGACCGGGCGGAGCGACCCGCCGTCGTCCGCACCGTCGCAACGCTCGAGTGTGACACGACGCCGCTGGCCGCCTACGCCGCCCTCACCGGCCGATCGGACGCGACCGATCGCGAGCGCTCACCGTACGCCTTCCTGCTGGAGAGCGCGGAGAAGACGCCCTCGAGCGATCCGGACGGCGCGTTCCGGCCGAGCAGCGCGGGCGCGGAGCGCCACGCGCGCTACTCCTACGTGGGGTACGATCCCGAGGCCGTCGTGACGGTCGAGTCCGGCGAGGCGACCGTCGAGGCGCTGTCCGAGAACGCCCCGCTCGACGCGATCGAGACCGACGCGGCCGGCGACACCGTCGACGCGCTCCGGGCCGCCATGCCGGACGTCCGCCTCGAGAACGTCCCCGACCACGACCGCCAGCATCTGGAGGGCGGCCTGGTCGGCTTTCTCGCGTACGACGCCGTCTACGACCTCTGGCTCGAGGAGGTCGGTCTCGAGCGCCCCGACTCGCGGTTTCCCGATGCGCAGTTCCTCCTGACGACGAAGACGCTGGCGTTCGACGAGCGCGACGGGACGGTCTCGCTGGTCTTCACGCCAGTGCTCGAGGCCGACGACGACCCGGACGCGGTCTACGACGCGCTCCGAGACGAGGCTGCCGCGGTCGCGACGACGCTTTGCGGTGCCGAGCCGCCCGAAACGGGCGGGTTCGTCCGCGAGGAGGAGGTCGCCGGACCCAGGGCGGAGTACGAAGAGAGCGTCCGGCGGGCCAAAGAGCACGTCCTCGATGGGGACATCTACCAGGGCGTCGTCTCCCGGACGCGGGAGCTCTACGGCGAGGTCGATCCCCTCGGCTTCTACGAGGCGATGCGGGAGGTGAACCCGTCGCCGTACATGTACCTGCTCGACCACGACGACCTGACCGTCGTCGGGGCCAGCCCCGAGACCCTGATTTCAGTTCGCGGGCGCGAGGTCATGTCGAATCCGATCGCCGGCACCTGCGACCGGGGCTCGAGTCCCGTCGAGGACCGCCGGCTCGCGGGCGAGATGCTGGCCGACGGCAAAGAACGGGCCGAACACACGATGCTGGTCGATCTCGCGCGCAACGACGTTCGACGCGTGTCGGAACCCGGCTCGGTTCGCGTCGACGAGTTCATGAACGTCCTGAAGTACAGTCACGTCCAGCATATCGAGTCGACGGTGACCGGGACGTTGGCGGAGGATTCGGCCGTCGCCGATCACGGGTCGCCAGCCCGGGAGACCGAGGCTCCCGACGCGTTCGACGCCACTCGAGCCTCGTTCCCCGCCGGGACTCTCTCGGGCGCGCCGAAGATCCGGGCGATGGAGATCATCGACGACCTCGAGTCGACTCCCCGCGGCCTCTACGGGGGCGGCGTCGGCTACTACTCCTGGTCGGGCGACGCGGACTTCGCGATCGTGATTCGAACGGCCACTGTCGAGGACTGCGCGGCGCGACGCGCCGCGAACGAGGGCTCGGGGGAGGACGACCCGGGAGCCGACGACGAGCGAGATCGGATCACCGTCCAGGCCGGCGCGGGCCTGGTCGCCGACAGCGACCCCGCCGCCGAGTACGAGGAGACCGAGAAGAAGATGGGCGGCGTCCTCGCGGCGCTCGAGGAGATCGAACGCCCCGCCGACGAGTCGACGCCGGACGACGAACCCGGTGCGACGCCGGAGGTGGGGCGATGAGCGCGACGGCGGTGGACGACGACCGGCGGACCGACGGCGACGCGGACCCCGTCACGGTCCTGTTCGTCGACAACTACGACTCCTTCACGTACAATCTCGTCGAGTACGTCAGCCAGCAGGCCGGGACCGAAACCGAGGTCCTGAAGAACACGGCGTCGCTCGCGGACGTGCGCGCCGTCGACCCCGACGCGATCGTCATCAGCCCGGGACCGGGTCACCCGAAGAACGACCGCGACGTCGGCGTCACGATGGACGTGCTCCGGGAACTCTCGCCCGAGATACCGACGCTCGGCGTCTGCCTCGGCCTCGAGGCCGCCGTCTACGAGTACGGCGGTACCGTCGGTCGCGCACCCGAACCGATCCACGGGAAGGCCGCCGCGGTGGACCACGACGGCGCGGGCGTCTTCGACGGCCTCGAGCAGGGGTTCCGGGCGGGCCGGTACCACTCGCTGGTCGCGACCGAGGTGCCCGACTGTCTCGCGGTGACGGCGACCGCGGACCACGACGGCGAAACGCTCGTCATGGGGGTGCGCCACCGGGAGTACCCGCTCGAGTGCGTGCAGTTCCACCCCGAGAGCGTCCTTACCGCGAAGGGACACGACGTGATCGAGAACTTCCTCTCGAGCGTCTAGACGGGGGTTCTCGTCGGTCGAATCGGGCGAGGCGATGCGAGACGAAAGCGAACGGCGTTTTTTCGGAGTCCACGTCGACAGCCAACCGGTCGGCCGTTCCGACCGCCCGCTTAGATACCGGGCAGCAACTCGAGTTTGCCGACCGCGTAGAGCGCGGCGAGAACAACTGCGGCGACGATACCGACTCGAACGGCCAGTTTGATCGCGATTCGGATCGCGATGACGGCGACTGCGAAAGCGGCGAGTCCGGCGAGCACCAGCAGGATAGGTGGTGCTGATAACAGTGCATCGATCATACGCAACTCCCCGCACTGCAGGGACGTAATCTTTCTGGATATCTGACTGACTCGTGACGACGAGTGACACGAGAGCCGGACAGTGTCGCGTACTGGTCTCATCTGCAAACGAGAAAACCGCACGACAGCGACCGAGTTGCGTCGGTTACAGTCACTTTCACTTCGGTCTGAAAATCGTTAAGGCGGTCGGGGACGTAGGTATCGTTGACCGCGAAACCGGCCGTCTTGGCGGCCGCGACAGAATCGGAATGGAAACGTTACAGATACATCTTTGCAACCAAATTTGCATTACTACAAGAAAAGTGGGACAACAACACCACGTTTTATGATGGATGCATGAATACCGAACCTTCGTCACGAATGATTAGAGCAAGGAGCCGGACTCACGCCAGAATCGATATGCGGCAGCAGGACAGCAGCGAGGTGACGCGCGCATGAGCGACAGCGAACTTTCCGCGGCGGATCTCACACTACCGATCAAGCGCACCGACGGGGACACGCTCGAGGAGCGCTTGACCGACAACGCCTATCACAACATTCTCCCGGCCCGCTATCTCCGGAAGGACGCCGACGGCGATCTGATCGAGACGCAGGAGGATCTCTTCGATCGCGTCGGCAAGAACATCGCGCTGGCCGAGGCCGTCTACGAGGCCGAGAAACGGGATCGCGAGATCACGGTCTCCCCCGACCAGCTGAAGCCCGACCATCCGCGCCGAGACGAGCTCGCCGAGGAGGTCTTCGGCGAGGGCGTCACGGCCGACGACGACGTCGAGACGACGCTGACCGAGCGCAACGTCAACAAGTTCGCCTACGACACGACCGTCCCCGAACTCCCCGACGAGATACGGGCCCACGTCGAAGACGTCGCCGAGACCTTTACCGACGGGATGGAGTCGCTCTCCTTTATGCCGAACTCGCCGACGCTGATGAACGCGGGCAACGAGCTCCAGCAGCTCTCGGCCTGTTTCGTCATGTCGCCCGACGACGACCTCTCGGACATCCACGAGACGGCCAAGAAGGCGGCGGAAGTCTTCCAGTCCGGCGGCGGCGTCGGCTACGGCTTCTGGCAGCTTCGTCCCTACGGCGACTCGGTCGGCTCGACCGGCGGCATCGCCTCCGGCCCGATCACCTTCATGCGGACCTACGACCAGCTCTGCGAGACCATCGCGCAGGGCGGGACCCGACGCGGTGCCCAGATGGGCATCATGCGCGTCTCCCACCCCGACGTCATCGAGTTCATCCACGCCAAGAACAAGGACGTCTCGCTGGCCCACTGTCTCCGTCTCAACGACCCCGACGACTACACCTACACGAGCTTTAGCGAAGCCCTCGAGGAGGCCCGCGACCTGATCGACGAGGACGGTCGCGTGCCCAAACACCTTCGAAACGCCGTCGAGGGGCATCTCTCGAACTTCAATATCTCCGTCGGCGTCACCGACGACTTCATGGCGGCCGTCCAGAACGGCGAGGAGTACACGTTCACCAACCCGCGCACGGAAGAGCCCCATATCGCCACCGAGGAGACCAAGGAGATGTACAGCCGGTACGACCTCGGCGAGCACGTCGAGGTCGGCGAACCGCTCTCCGTTCCCGCGGAACTCGTCTGGGAGCGCATCGTCGAGGGTGCCCACGAGAACGGCGAGCCCGGCGTCATCTACCTCGAGCGAGTGAACAAGGAGCACTCCTTCGATGTCGGAGAAAAATCCGAGCACAGAATCCTTGCAACAAACCCATGCGGGGAACAGCCGCTCGAGGAGTACGAGGCCTGTAACCTCGGCCACATCAACCTCTCGACGCTGGCGGACACGGACGCCCCCGACTGGCGCGTCTGGTCCGACGAGCACGGCGACGAGTACGACTCCCAGGAGGCGGCCGTTTCCGCCTTCCTCGAGGAGGCCATCGACTACGCGGAGTTCGACGAGCGCATCGAGTACGGCACGCGCTTTTTGGAGAACGTCGTCACGATGTCGGACTTCCCGGTCGAGGAGATCGAGGAGAAGGTCCGCGACATGCGCAAGATCGGACTCGGCGTCATGGGGCTGGCCCAGCTGTACGTCCAGCTCGGGATCAAGTACGGCAGCGACGAGGGCAACGAGGTCGCCAGCCAGCTGATGACCCACATCAACCACGGCGCGAAGGCCACGAGCCGCGAACTCGCCACCGAACGCGGCACCTTCAACGACTGGGACGAGTCGAAGTACGCGAACCCGACGGAGTACCGCGAGTGGTTCGAGCGCCAGACCGGCGAGGACGCCGACGACTGGGCGGACGGCTTCCCGATCCGCAACCACAACGTGACGACCATCGCCCCGACGGGGACGACCTCGATGGTCGGCAACACGACGGGCGGCTGTGAGCCCATCTACAACGTCGCCTACTACAAGAACGTCACCGACGACGTTCAGGGCGACGAGATGCTCGTCGAGTTCGACGACTACTTCCTGCGGACGCTCGAGGCCAACGACATCGACGTCGACGCCGTCAAGGCGGAAGCCCAGGAGCAGATGGCGACGAACCAGTTCGACGGCGTCGAGGGACTGTCGACGGTGCCGGACGCGATCGGCGAACTGTTCGTCATCACCAGCGACCTCACCGCGAAGCAACACGCCGCGGTCCAGTGTGCCTGTCAGAACGGCGTCGACTCCGCCATCTCGAAGACGGTCAACGCGCCCAACGACTCCACGCTCGAAGACGCCAAGGAGGTCTTCGAGTGGGTCTACGAGAACGGCGGCAAGGGCGTCACCTACTACCGCGACGGCACCCGCAGCAAGCAGGTGCTGACCACGCGCGCGGACAACGCCGACTTCGCCGACGAGACCGAGGCCGCGCAGGCCCTGGTCGAGCAGATCGACGAGATCTTCGGCGGCCTCGAGACCTTCCTCGAGAGCGAGGAGGTCCAGGACGTTCTCGAAGTGGAGGGCGACGGGCTCCTCGACGGAGACGCGCAGGACCCCATCCAGGTCGACTTCACCGAGAAGCGCGAACGGCCCGACGCCCTGCAGGGCGTCAGCCAGCGCATCGACACCGGCTACGGGAAGATCTACGTGACGATCAACGAGGACCCCGAGACCGGCCAGCCGTTCGAACTGTTCGCGAACATCGGCCACTCCGGGGGCTTCACGAACTCCTTCACCGAGGCGCTGGCGAAGGTCATCTCGACCTCGCTGCGCTCCGGCGTCGACCCCGAGGAGATCGTCGACGAACTCTGCGGGACCCGCTCCCCGAAGGTCGCCTGGGACAAGGGCGAACAGATCCAGTCGATCCCGGACGCCATCGGCACCGCGATGCGCCGGTACCTCGAGAACGAGATCGACAAGCCGTACCCGAAACAGCAGACGCTCGAGGAGTCGGCGGACGCGGACGCCGCCGAGTACGACGGCCCGAAGACCGACGGCGGTGCGGCCGCCGCGGAGGGCGGCGCGTCGGCGGCCGCCGACGACGACACGACACAGGACCTCATCGACGCCGGCGAATCGCCGGAGTGTCCCGACTGCGGCTCAATGTCGCTGTACTTCTCGGAAGGCTGCAAGACCTGCGAGTCCTGCGGCTGGAGCGAGTGCTGAGCCGTCGCGGCTCGCACCGCGAGGAGTAGCCCGGGTCGGTTTTTACGTCGGTTTCAGTGTCAGGGTTTTCGTCGCGACACCCCGTCGAGGAGCGGTCGCGACGCAGTGCCGCGCTCCGGTCGCGAAGGGTTTAGCACGGTCGGCGACGATCGTTCGGACGATGGTCGACACCGACGACGAGGACGCCGTCGGCGGACGCCCGTGTCCCGCCTGCGAGACGCCGATGTACAAACGCCACTGCAAGTACGTCTGCCCGCACCACGGCGTCGTCTACGACTGCGCCGATACGTTCTGGCAGCGGTGAGACGCGCTCGAGAAGCGACGGCTACCGGCGGGCGACCGCCGGCGAAGCGGGACCTCGACCGTCAGTTCCCGCCGGTGCTCGAGTCGCCGTCGCCCGCGCTATCGGCGACCTCGTCGGTTTCGTCCTCGGCCGACGACTGCACGTCGCCCATATCGACGGCGGAACCGACGTTCTCTTCGTCGATCGCCCGATCGAGGGTTCCCCTGTCGGTCACCGCGCTCAGTCCCTTCTCTTCGACCGCGGACTGGATCTCGCCCGCGTCGATCGCGGAGTCGACGTTCTCGCCGTTCGTCGACGATTTCAGGGCTCGCCGAACGATCAGGTAGCCCGCCAGCGCCGCACCGCCCGAGGCGACGGCTCCCGGGATGCCGTAGCGTTTGTAGCCGAAACTGACCGCTTTCTTGCCGATCGTGTACGCGCCAATCATACCTGACGATAGCGCCGGAGTCGGGAAGAGGCCGAGGCTTTCGTACGGAAGTCGCCGGCCGCGAGCGCCGTCGGGCCCGAGCCGCGGCGTCGTCGCTCGCAGCCCCCGTTCGGAACGCGGGTCCGCCGTTTCCGTATCCCGTCGGCCGCACCGGGGCGGGCGATTCGCGGCGAACGGTCCGGTGAATCGCTACACTGACTTGCGGCCGGCGGCATAGCTCGAGGTATGATTCCGCTGCAGGGGCTC
Source organism: Natrinema salaciae (assembly GCF_900110865.1). NCBI lineage: Archaea > Methanobacteriati > Methanobacteriota > Halobacteria > Halobacteriales > Natrialbaceae > Natrinema > Natrinema salaciae. The sequence goes on along the minus strand of NZ_FOFD01000001.1, from coordinate 77,352 downwards.
GCCGTCGCCGTCGTCGGGATCGCGATCGTCTTCGGCTGTGCGGCCGCCGTCTACCGGGACGCAAGCCGGATCGGGGTCTCGAGGCCGGGCCTGTGGGGGGGACTCGTCTTCGCCACGTGTGGCAGCGGGCTGGGGATCTATCTGGCACCGCCGGACGTGCCGATTCCGGGACTGCTCGTAATCGTGCTCGCAGGGCCCGCACTGTATCTCTTCGAGCGGGACGACACGAAGCACGGCGACGAAGCCGCCGATCCGCACGCGCTCCCGGACGATCCCGGCGACGCCCCGGGCGAGGGACACGACGAATAGCTGGCCGGACACCACACACCTTTTGCCCGCGCCCGCACAACGGCTGACAACATGAGCGACTCCGCGAATCCCGGGCGCGACGGAGCCAGCGACGGCCGTGACACCGGCGACGGCGACGCCGGCGGGCCGGCGCAGGTCTCGAGTCCGGACTATCACAGCGAGAACCACACGGCCGCCCAGACCTGCGGCTGGACGGCCAACGCCATGCGGGGCGAGGGGAAGTGTTACAAGAACATCTTCTACGGGATCGAGTCCCATCGCTGCATTCAGATGACGCCGGTCGTCCGGTGTAACGAGCGCTGTGTCTTCTGCTGGCGCGATCACAAGGGCCACTCCTACGAGATGGACGACGTCGAGTGGGACGACCCCGAAGCGGTCGTCGACGCCTCGATCGATCTCCAGAAGAAACTGCTCTCGGGCTTTGGCGGCAACGAGGCGGTCCCCCGCGAGGTCTTCGAGCAGGCGATGGAGCCCCGCCACGTGGCCATCTCCCTGGACGGCGAACCGACGCTCTATCCCTACCTACCCGAACTCATCGAAGCCTTCCACGACCGGGATATCACCACGTTCCTCGTCTCGAACGGGACCCGTCCCGACGTCCTCCGGGAGTGCGATCCGACGCAGCTCTACGTCAGCGTCGACGCCCCCGAGCGGCACACGTTCGACCAGGTCGTCGGCGCGATGGAGGACGACGCCTGGGAGAAGCTGCTCGAGACGATGGACGTCCTCGCGGCGAAAGACGAGACCCGGACCGTGCTCCGGACGACGCTCGTCAAGGGCGAGAACATGCGCAATCCGGACTGGTACGCCGGGTTCTACCAGCAGGCCGATCCCGACTACGTCGAACTGAAGGCGTACATGCACGTCGGCCACTCGCAGGGTCGCCTCGACCGGTCCGCGATGCCCGAGCACGAGGAGGTCGTCGCGTTCGCCGAAGACGTCGGGGAGTACATGCCCGGCTTCGACGAGGTCAAGGGCGTGCCCGCCTCGCGCGTCGCGCTCCTCGCGAAGACGGCGGACACGTGGGTGCCGAAACTGAAGAAGGGCAGCGAGTTCTGGGACCGAGATCCGGTCACCGGCGACTGATCGTGGAGATCGGACGCCGGCCGCTCGCCCGCGGAGTCACCGTGGCCGCAGGCCGACGGCGAGAACAGTTACGTACCGCAACGAAGAACGTGTGCAAGTGACTCTTCGAGCGTTCATCGACGACGTCGGTTCGCCCGACCGGACGATCGCGGTCGTCAACGACGACGCGACGGGCCCTCTGACGGAGATGCTCGCCGAGACGTTCGCGGAGCAGCCGATCACCGTCGAACCGGGCGAGACGATTCCACCCGATTCGGATCTCGACCCGCGGATACGCGCCCCGCTCGAGCGAGACGGCGATACGGCCGTCCTGCTCGAGGAGGGCCGGCCGATCGCGGCGTCCCCGATGGCCGCGCTGTACGATGCGATCCTCGCGATCAACTCCGATCTGTTCGTCACGGGGGCGCGCGGCGTGGCGGAGATCGACCTGCCGGCCGTGCTGGCGACCCTCGACGAGACGCGGCTGCGTCTCCGCGGGTATCCGCTCTCGCACAAGGAGAAGTTGCTCCTGATCCTGGTCTCCCGCTACATCGAGCAGCGCGCCTGGGCGACGGGCAGCGGAACGCTTCACAGCGCGTTCCAGCGGCTCTCGCGGATCGGCGACGAGATCGGAACGAGGGACGTGTACGCCGACCTCGCGGCGACCGACGTCGACACCCACGTCTACGGAGTCGACGACGGGACGACGGTCGATCTCGACGTGACGGAACACACCGGCAGCGACGAAGAGTACCGAGACGGGTGGTTCGTCGTCTACGAACCCGACGACGGTGCCGGCCTCGACGGCTCCGACGACGACGGCGGGTCGAACACCGGGCCCGCAGCGCTGGTCTGTCTCGAGACGGAGCCGCGGGTCTGGGACGGGTTCTGGACCTACGATCCCGACCGCGTCGCTGCAATCGCGGACTACATCCGACGCGCCCTGTAGCTCCCGCGCCGCTGCCGACCCCGACCGGACCCGTCGGATCGGTGGCTTTTTGCACCCGGTCTCCAACCTCCGAGTACGCGGAAAACGTTCGTGAACTGCGTCACAGTTTCGTGACGCATTCCACATTCGATATGCTTTTACCGGTATGGGATATACGTGCGTGTATGTCAGTGATAGCCGAGTCCGCCGTCGGGCACGACGAACTCGCCGTGCTCAAACTCCTCGCACTCGAGGGTGGACTCGAGGGCGACGTCAAGATCTCCTGTTCTCACCTCGCGGACCGTCTCGACGCATCGAACCAGACCGCCTCGCGGCGGCTCCAGCGCCTCGAGAGCGCCGAGCTGCTCGAGCGCGACACGGTCAGCGACGGCCAGTGGGTCGCGATAACCGAGACCGGCGAGGGGACGCTCCGCGCCGAGTACGAAGACTACCGTCGCATCTTCGAGACCGACTCGCGGATCACACTCGAGGGGACCGTCACCAGCGGGATGGGCGAGGGCCGCCACTACATCTCCCTGTCGGGATACAAACGGCAGTTCGAGGAGCGACTCGGCTTCGAGCCGTTCCCCGGGACGCTGAACGTCGACCTTCGCGAGGAGAGCGTGCGCCGCCGCAGCGCAATGGCCTCGCTCGAGCCCGTCCCGATCGACGGCTGGGAGTCGGACGAGCGCACCTACGGCCCCGCGGTCTGCTACCCCGCGACGATCGAGACCGCCGACGGCGAGACCTACGACGACGCCTACACGATCGCCCCCGAACGAACCCACCACGACGACGACCAGCTCGAGGTCATCGCCTCCGACAAGCTCCGCGAGGAACTCGCCCTCGAGGACGGCGACCACGTCACCGTCTCGGTGGGTGATCGGGAATGACTGGTCACCACGCCGGGCCACAATCGAACGCTGACGGCGGCGCGGCCGGCGCGAACGCGGCCGCGAATTCGTTCGAGCACGCCCTCGAGTCCCTGCGAGCGGGCGAGCCGATACTCGTCCACGACGCGGCCGACCGCGAGGGCGAGACGGACCTGATCTACCACGCCGACGCCGTCACGCCCGAGGCCGTCGCCAGACTGCGCAACGACGCCGGCGGGCTGGTCTGCGTCGCACTGGGCCACGAGGTGGCGGCGGCGTTCGATCTCCCCTTCTATTCGGAGGCGGTCGACCACCCCGCGACGGCCGACCACGAACTCGGCTACGACGACCGCTCGTCGTTCTCGCTGACGGTCAACCACCGCGATACCTACACCGGAATCACCGACGACGACCGCTCGACGACCATCCGAGCGCTCGGCGAGGCCGCCGCCGCACCCGGGAACACGGCGTTCGCCGACGAGTTCCGCGTTCCGGGCCACGTTCACCTGCTCAAAGCCGCGCCCGACCTGCTCGGTCAGCGCGAGGGACACACCGAACTCGGCGTCGCCCTCGCCGAAGCGGCCGACCTCACGCCCGCCGTCGTCGTCTGCGAGATGCTCGACGACGAGACCGGCGACGCGCTTTCCCCCGCCGACGCTCGCGCCTACGCGGATCGGTACGGGTTCGCCTACCTCGAGGGGCGAGACGTGCTCGAGCGACTCGGGTAGGGCAGGCACTCAGTCGCCGTCCGTTTTCGAAGCCGCTGGATCGGGTTCCGCGTCGGTATCACCGACCGGTCCGCTCCGATACGCCGCGTAGAGGATGAGCACGGCGATGGTGAAATCGAAGCCGTGCTCGACGAGGTGGTGGATCGTCATCGGAACGAGTCCGAACGCGGTGCCGAGGCCGATGACCGACCGCGTGACGAGGAGGCCGAGCACGACCGTGATCAGCAGATACCGGAACGATCGCCGCCGGGAGTACGCCACGACGCCGCAACAAAAGAGGAGTGTCGTCCCGACGACTGCGAGGACGAGCACGACCAGTAACACCGGGGCGAGTTGTGGATCGAGCCACGACATTTCGAACGGACTCGTGTGATCCATCGATACGACCGTACATCGTCGATGACGGTATCTATGTGCTTCGGTCGTGTCACTGCGTCCCGTTCCGGCGGCCGCTCGCCACCGCGGTCTCGAAGACGGGGTCGACGACCGACGACCCGTTCTCAGCCGTCGGGAACGATCAAAAGGCGTTATCAGGAACACACGGCTAGGTGTCGGTAGCAGTCGCCGTTCGCTCCACAGAGAGCCACCGGATACAGACCGATTCCAATGAGCGACACTCGAGACCAGATCAGAGCCCACGTACAGGCCAACGCCGGTATCCACTTCAACGAACTCGTCAGAGAGTCGGCGTACGCACCGGGGCAGATCCAGTATCACGTCCGTCGGCTGATCGACGCCGACGACCTCGTCCGCGAGGAGTGGTACGGACAGACTCACTACTACCCGCCGCAGTACGACCCGTGGGAGCGGACCGCACTCGCGCTGTTTCGGCGCGAGACGGTCCGCGAGATCGTCGTCTACCTGATCGAGCACGAACCGAGCCGACCCGACACGGTTGCGGCGAAACTCGACATCGCCCGCAGCACGCTCGAGTACCACCTCGACCACCTGATCGAGGGCGACATCGTCACGAAGACCTACGACGACCGCAACCGCGTGACGCTCTCGCTCGCCACCCCCGAGCAAACCGCGCAACTGCTCGCAGAGGTTACCCCCACCGTACCGGACCGGCTGGTCGATCGGTTCACCCGCCTCGTCGACGGCCTGCTCGAGAATCCGGCCGACTCGCGGTAAGCGTCCGGGACCGGTTTCGGCCCCGTCACTGTCGTGGTCGAGGCGATCCGACTCCGCAATCGGGGCGACCGACAGCGTGTCGAGTCGTCGTGGAACGGCGACGGGTCGCTCGATCTCCGCCTCGATCGTCGAACCCGAAACCGCGAACACTTAGTACAGTGGCTTTCAACACTCTCGATTATGGGATTCGACGAGATGGACGTCGACACGATCTGGATGGACGGCGAGTTCGTCGACTGGGACGACGCGCAGATCCACGTGCTCACGCACGGGCTCCACTACGGAACGGGAGTCTTCGAAGGAGCGCGCTGTTACGATACCGAAAACGGGCCCGCGCTCTTCCGGTGGGAGGAGCACTTGGAGCGGCTCTACCAGTCCGCGAAGCCGTACGAGATGGAGATCGACCACACGCCCGCGGAGCTCACCGAGGCGACCAAAACGCTCATCCGGCGACAGGAGCTGCCGTCCTGTTACGTCCGGCCGATCGCCTACTACGGCTACAACTCGCTGGGCGTCAGCCCCAAAGACTGCCCCACCCGTACCGCCATCGCCGCCTGGCCGTGGGGGACTTATCTCGGCGAGGACGCCCTCGAGGACGGTATCGACGTGATGATCTCCTCGTGGCGGAAACACGCCTCGAGCCAGATCCCGACGAATGCCAAGACCACCGGTCTCTACGTCAACAGCATGCTCGCGGGCGAGGAGGCCCGCCGAAACGGCTACGCGGAGGCGATCGTCCTCAACAAGGAGGGCAACGTCGCCGAAGGCCCCGGTGAGAACGTCTTCCTCGTGCGCGACGACGAACTCTACACGCCGGGCCTCTCGGAGTCGATCCTCGACGGCATCACTCGTGACACCGTGATCCGGATCGCCGAGGAACTGGGATACGCCGTTCACGACGACGTCTCCATCTCCCGCGGCGAACTCAACACCGCCGACGAGCTGTTCTTCACCGGCTCGGCGGCAGAAGTGACACCCATCCGGAAGGTCGACAACGTCGTCATCGGCGACGGCTCCCGCGGCCCCGTCACCGAGGACATCCAGCAGCGGTTCTTCGACATCCTCGAACAGGCCCCCGAGGAGTACGACGAGTGGTTCGAGTACGTCGACATAGAGTGACCCCGACGGGTTCTGGGTAGAACGACACACGCTCACGGCCGCGCCTCGCTTCGTTCGGCGGGCGGATTTTGCTCGTCCGATCGCGCCGCAGCGATCGCGATCGGTCGCTAGTCGTCGGCGCGGTCGGTTCTCGCCTCGTCGACCACGTCGATGGAAATGCCGGCGTCCATGCCGCGGCGGTTGGCGTCGCCGAACCCGGCGCTCAGCACGCGGGTGAGCGCGTCCTCGACGTCCTCGTCGAGTTCGGTGATTCGCTCGGGTTCGACCTCGACGACGTAGCCGGTCGTGATGTTCGGCGACGTGGGCAAGAAGAGCACCTCGCGACCGTCGTCGGCCACCTTGCCGGTCTTGAACGCCGTCATCCGGAGCCCCTCCCAGGTCTCGAGCTTGACCGGTTTCTGCAGCGATTCCTGCTCGCCGAACGCCGTCTCGGCGGCCATCTTCGAGGCGTTGTAGACGACCCGGATCACGGGGACGCGGTTGGCGACGTTGTCGACGAGTCGTTCGACCAGCCCGCCGACGGTCGTCCGCATGAGATACCCCACCGAGAACGTGAGGATGATGAACACCGTCAGGGCGACGATCACCCGGAGAAACTGGGCGAGTTGCCTGCGCGTTTGTCCGGCCTGTTCACTCGTGCCCGGAATGAGCGGTTCGAGCGCGCCTGGTTCGAGAATGAGACCCGGCGTGATACCGGCAACGAGCCCGTAGAGCCAGTAAATCGCGTAGAGCGTGATGAGAATCGGGACCAGAACGATCAGCCCGCTCGCGAAATCCCGTTTCCACGAAGCCATGTCCTGCAACTCACACTACTGGCTAATGAGCCCTTCCCTTTGTCGTATCACCGTCGCGGGATCGAGTGCCCCGAGCGGTGGACCACGGAACCCGCTCGTCGTGACGACCCGGTCCCGATTCGGGAGTCGACGCGGCCGACGAACCAACTTTCAAGCCGGGAAGACGAGTAGCGAACCGTATGAGCCTCGAGCAGGACTCTCCGGAGGGGGCGGCCGATCCGCTGGACCCGTTCCGGCAGTTTTTCGCGCTCGAGCGCGACGTGCTCGTCCTCTCGGCGGCGATGTTCGCGTTCAGCCTCGGCTTTCAGATGACCAACCGGTACATGGCCGAGTACCTGTCGGCGCTGGGCGCATCGGCGTTCGTCATCGGTCTGTTCGGCTCGTTCGGGAACGTCATCAGCGCCGTCTACCCCTATCCGGGCGGGGCGATCTCGGACCGGATCGGCTCGCGATACGCCCTGACCGCGTTCGGCCTCTGCTCGACGGTCGGCTTCGCGGTCTGGTTGGCCGCCCCCGTCGTCGCCGACGTCTCGATCGGCTCGACGTCGCTGGCGGTAGTCGCGATCTTCCTCGGCTTGCTCCTCGCGCAGGGCTGGAAGTCCTTCGGACTCGGGGCGACCTTCGCGATCGTCAAGCAGGCAGTACCGCCCTCGCAGCTGGCCGCCGGCTTCGCGAGCACGGAAACGTTCCGCAGGACCGCGTTTCTCGTCGGCCCGCTGGTCGCCGCCGCGCTCTTCTATCCGTTCGGCTCGAGTGACGGCGAGATCCGCACCGCGTTCCAGCTGATCCTGTTCGTCGCGGTCGTCTTCGGCGTCCTCGGAACGATCGTCCAACACGTCCTCTACAGGCCCGACGAAGACGATCTCGGCAAGCGGTTCGAGGGCGTCTCCCAGCTGCGTACCGATCTCCGGACGATGCCCGACGAACTCCGGCCCCTGCTGGTGGCCGACACGCTCGTCCGCTTCGCCAACGGGATGGTGTACGTCTTCTTCGTCATCGTCGTGACTCGATTTCTCGGCGTCGGACTCTCGCTGTCCCTTCCCGCGGTCGGCACCGTCGACCTCTCGCCGCAGTCGTACTTCGGCGTGTTGCTGGGAATCGAGATGGTCGTCGCGTTGCTGACGATGATTCCGGTCGCCAAGGCGGCCGAACGCGTCGGACTCAAACCGGTCGTCGCGATCGGCTTCGCCGTCTACGCGGTCTTTCCGATCATGCTGATCTCCGCGCCCGACGACGCCGGCGTCCTCGCGGCGCTCTTTGCCTTCTCCGGGCTGCGGTTCGCGGGGCTGCCGGCGCACAAGGCGCTGATCGTCGGCCCCGCCGAGCGAGGCGCGGGCGGACGCGTGACCGGCGCGTACTACCTCCTGCGGAACCTGATCGTCATCCCGAGCGCCGCGATCGGCGGACTGCTCTGGAGCGGCTTCTCGAACCCGCTGACCGGCGCCGAGCTGTTCGCCGGCGATCCGCGGGTCGCGTTCGGTCTCGCGACCGGTATCGGCGTCGTCGGAACCGCGTACTTCCTGCTGTTCGGCGAGGAATTCGAGGCCTACCAGTAGAGCACGCCAGCCCGCAGCGTCACTGCGAGCGGGTCGGCCCGCTGACCCGGATGCGGCGACGTCGTCGACGCGACTGCCCGCAACGATACCGGTCGTCCTACAGGAACAGCCGGTAATAGTACGGGCTCACGAACCCTTCGATCACCGCCGCGATCGCGAGCAGGATCCCGATCCCGACCAGTACCCAGAACGCCCGCTCGAGCGCGTCCGCGAAGTCGGTTCGGCTCGCACGGCCCTGCCACGTTCGCCAGGCGGTCGCGCCGACGGAAATCCCGAGCGCGCTGGCGATCAGAATCGCCGGAATCTCGACGATGCCGTGGGGGACCATGAACGCTGCCAGTTCCGTCGGATCGACCTCGAGACGGGCGGCGATCCCGATGGCGATGCCGTTGAACAGCAACGAGATGACCGCCGGGATCGCGAACGCGACGCCGGCGTAGGCCGTCGTGAGCGCGACGAGCCAATTGTTGCCGAACAGTTCGAGCGCCATCGCCGGCGGGAGCCATCCCTCGAGTCTGGTCGCGATCGACGCCTCGAACGTGCCGACGAACGGCTCGGCGGCCATCCAGCCGACCCAGAATCCGAGGAGTGCGAGGCCGACGACGAGCGCGTGCGTCCCCGGCGTCGCGCGGACGAACGACGTCATCTCCGTCCAGCCGCGTCGGAGCCCGCCCCGAAGCTGCTGGCGAAGCGATTCGGTCGGCGGCTCCGGCGGGGCCAATCGATCCCGGTAGCCACAGTAGATGGCCGTCTTCAACAGATCCAGGGCGGGAAGCAAGACGAGCGTGGAGACGAGCGAGCCGATCGTGACGACATCGACGAGCGAGAGGAGGCCGACGACACTCGAGACGCCGACCAGCGCCACGAGAGCGACGATGTAGTAGAAGAGCGCGTCGACCGGCTGTCTGCGGACGAACCCGGCAGCGCGCCACAGCGACGCGAAGACGCCCGCGTCGTCGACGACGACCGCGACCGGTGCGAACGCGAACAGCGCCCGGACGACGAGCAGGACGACGAGCGCGACGAGCATCGCCAGCAGGACGGCGAGGGGTGCGACGACCATCGAGCCGGTCGCGAGCGAGCCGGCTCCGGCGAGCAGCACCGCCCCGAAGCCGACGGTGACGAGCACCGCGATCCAGCAGAGCAGTTCGAGCAGGAAGAGCCCGAGAAACCGCAGCCAGTAGCGCCGAGCGCCGTCGACGCCGGCCAGCAGTCCGCGGTTGTCTCGCAACCGGCTGTAACAGGCTGTGAGCTGTCCTGCGGCGACGCCAGCGGACAGCAGCGCGAACAGCAGGACGCTCACGAGGACCGTTCCGAGACCGAGGACGACGAGCTGTGGCGTCAGTAGCTGATCGACGATCGGCTCGAGACCGTTAGCCCACGTCTCGAACGCCTCGGGATCGGCGTTCGGGTCCGTCGGCGGCGATCCCAGTTCGGTCAGCGCCGTTCGAATCGACTCGAGTCGCCCGGTCGTCGCGAGAACGATGTAGGCGATCGCGATCGCGACGAACGGAACGACGCGAACGATCGCGGTGACGGCGACGCCGAGGACGTACATCGGCAGGAGATCTGCCGGCCGGCGACGCAGAACGGCGACGACGGCGGTAACGAAGTCCGAGAGAGCCATACCCGCCCTTAGTGTATCAATTAAATAAACCCTCTCCCCGCGCGCAACGTGCGGTCGGGACGTCCATCGAACGGCTCCCCAATCGATCGGCGTGACGGATACACCGACGTCACCGCGAGTACGTCTCGAGACGGCGTATCTTCCCGGCCTCGATCGCGAAGAAGTCCGCGAACTCGAAGAGCGTCGTCCCGTCGTCGATCACGCGGCCGCGGACCGCGACGCGATCGGCCTCGACGATCACCGACTCGAGTTCGTGGCTGGTGTCGGGGTTCGGCCGCTCCGCGCGCATGAACGCGACGAACGCCGCGCGGTCCTCGAACGTCCGGTCGGGACGGCGCTGGACGAAGTCGGGCGAGAGGAGTCGCTCGAGCGCGTCGTACGCGTGTTCGTCGAGTGCGTCGTAGTACCGCCGAACGAGAGCGGCCGCATCCATATCCGCCCTTTCGTCGCGATCACCAAAAGCGTGCCACTCTGCTGACTGGTCCGGACGTGTCATGCGTGCTACAACAACTGCGTTCAGCGAACGCTTACGTCGTTGTGTGGCAACCGATCCCATATGACGACGGACGAATTCCGGCCGGCTGTTCCGCTGGACGACCTCGAGGCGACGGGCCGCGAACTGGTCACGATCGATGGCGCGGCGATCGTGTTGTTCCACCACGAGGACGAGGTTCGGGCGGTCGACAACCGCTGTCCGCACATGGGGTTTCCTCTCGCCGAGGGGAGCGTCGAGGACGGGATTCTCACCTGTCACTGGCACCACGCCCGGTTCGAACTCTCCTGTGGCGACACGTTCGATCCCTGGGCCGACGACGTCCGAACGTACCCGACCGCGATCCGAGACGGGACCGTCTACGTGAACCCGAACCCGTCCCGGGAGTTACCGCCCGACGAGCACTGGGCGGATCGCCTCGAGACGGGGCTCGAGGAGAACCTGCGGCTCGTCGTCGCGAAGTCGACGATCGGGCTACTTGACGCCGGCGTCGACTATCGCGACCCGATGGCGACGACTCTCGCCTTCGGGACCACGTACCGGGAGTCGGGGTGGGGATCGGGATTAACGATCCTCGGGTGCATGGCGAACGTGATCGACGATCTCGCCCCCGACGACCGAAAGCGAGCGCTGTACACCGGCGTTCGCCACGTCGCGGACGACTGTGCCGATCAGCCGCCGCATTTCGAGCAGCCGTCGTTTTCGACCGACGAGGTCGCCTTCGATCGGCTGAAATCCTGGTTCCGGGACGCCGTCGAGGTTCGCGACGCCGACGGCGCGGAACGCTGCCTCCGAACGGCCATCGCGACGGGTCGATCCGAGGCCGAGGTCGCCGAACTCCTGTTCGCCGCCGCGACCGACCACCCGTACCTCTCGAGCGGACACGTGCTCGACTTCGCCAACACGGCCTTCGAGAGCCTCGAGCACGTCGGGTGGGACCACGCCGAGAGAACGCTGGCGAGCCTGGTCGACCCGCTCGTGACCGCCGACCGGAGCGACGAACGATCCGCGTGGCGACAGCCGGTCGACCTCGTCACGCTGCTCGAGGACGTCTACGGGGGCGACGTGACGGCGACCGGCGGGCTCGAGCGCCTCGCGCGCGAAGGGGACGGGGCGTCGTGGTCGCCGCCGGCGGGACTGCAGGAGACCCTGCGATCGGACGACCCCGACGCGATCGTCGACGCGCTCGCAACGGCCGTTCGCGAGGGGGCGACGACCGACGCCCTCGCGGGGGAGGTGGCCCACGCCGCCGCGACGCGCGTCGCCCAGTTCGGCACGGCCAACGAGTTCGCCGACTGGAACACGGTCCACCACACGTTTACGTACGCCAATGCCGTCCACCAGAGCGCGCGGCGGACGGACGCGATCGAACTCTACCGCGGCGTCTTCGACGCCGCCCTCAACGTCTACCTCGACCGATTCCTCAACACGCCGCCGGCACCGATCCCCGAACCCGGGGCGAACGACACCGGCCGCGACGCCGAGGCGATCCTCGAGGACCTCCTCGAGACCTTCGACAGGGAGGGCGCAGTGAACGACGCGGGGCGACTCGTCGCCGAGTACGTCGACTGCGGCGGCGACCCCGCGCGCCTGAAGCGAACGCTCGGTCACGGACTCCTGCGCGAGGACGCCGGCTTCCACACCCTCCAGAACCTCGAGGCGGCGTTCCGGCAGTTCGATCTCGCCGCGAGCGCCGCCGAACCGACGGACCGCACCGACCGCGACCTCGAGCGCCGCCAGCGGGTTCCGCTGATCGCGACCGCCCGGTACATGGCCGCACACTTCCCGACCCGGCGACAGGCCGAGCAGACCTTCACGATCGCCGCACGCCTCAACCGTGGCGAGTCGATCCACGACGAGTAGCCGCGGCGACAGCGGGTCCGCTCGCGTTCCGCGGTCCTTTTCTCCCGGTGGGCCCTAGTCGCGTTCGTGGAGTGTCACGTCTACTACGAGGGCGACGACGACCCCGAGAAGTGTACCGCGCGTCGCCTCGAGAAGTTCGACAAGGCGACCCTCTACCGGTCGATGGGCCAGGTACCGTACGGGGTCGTCCTCAACCCCCACGCCGAGCGGGCGCTCTCGCCGGCCGATCTCGAGGCGGGGCTGGGAACGCTGGTCGCCCTCGATTGCTCGTGGGAGTCCGCCGAGGCGGCGTCGTTCCGCATGCGCGGCGTCCACCGGGCGCTCCCCTTCCTCGTCGCCGCGAACCCGATCAACTACGGCCGCCCGTTCCGGCTGACCACCGTCGAAGCGCTCGCCGGCGCGGCCTGTATCTTCGACGACTGGGAACTGGCCGCGGACCTGCTCGAGCCGTTCCGCTGGGGCGAGACCTTCCTGACGCTCAACGAGGAGCCGCTGCGCCGATACAGCGAGTGTACCGACTCGAGCGACGTCGTCGCGGTCCAGGAGGAGTACCTGGCCGACGAAGAGTGACGGCGTAGCGGCCTCGTACTCCCGTCGCCAGCGGTCGCCGCCGACCGCGGGTCGCAGTGCCGGCCCGAGCGCCGTCCACCGACCCTCCATCCCTCTCGATCGTCGTCATCGTCGCCGCGGGAATCGATCCCCCTGGCCGGATCACAGCGGTTAAATGCACTACGCGCAAAGGGCGGGTATGGCCAGTTTCGACGCCGCTGAGAAACGGATGCTCGAGAAGATGATCTGCATGCGCTGTAACGCTCGCAACTCCAAGCGAGCCAACCGATGCCGCAAGTGCGGCTACGCGAAGCTTCGCCCCAAGGCGAAGGAGCCGCGCGCCGCATAATCGAGCGCTCTCTTCTCATATCGGTTCTCTCACCGGGCGACGACCAGCGGCCGCTCGGCGCTCGGTTCACCGCGGCGAGAGCCACCGGCCTCACTCGTCGGGGTACTTCGGTTCGCGCCGTTCGGCCCGCTCGAGCGCCGTCTCGACGACGTCGCGCACGTCGCCGTGAAAGACGCCGCCGTGACCCGCGTACATGTGCTCGACGCGCTCGGGCATGCGCTCGAGCAGGTCGCGGATACTCTCGATGAGACGCTCGCGGGACTGCCCGGCCATGTCGGTGCGACCGAAGCTGCCGTAGTCGAACGCGCCGTCGTCGTGGACGACGACGTCGCCGGAGAACAGCGACGACTCGGAGACCAGCGAGACGTGATCGTCGGCGTGGCCCGGAGTGAAGACGACGTCGAACGCCTCGTCGCCGATCCGGACCGTCTCGCCGTCGTCGATCGCGTGGGTCCGCGTCGGATGATCGTCGTAGGCGTACACCGCGGGGTCGAAGGCGTCGCAGACGGCCTCGAGCTGGGCGACGTGATCGCCGTGCTGGTGGGTCAGGACCACGGCCTCGAGCTCGTCGACGTGGTCGCGGATCTCGTCGACGACGCCGTCCATCGCACCGGCGTCGACCAGCGTGGTCCGGTCGCCGACGGCGAGGTAGGCGTTGCACGTGAACGTCTCCGCGTCCTCGGTGACGTGATAGACCTCCATACCGGCTACTCGACGGCCGACGGCAAAAACGGTGCCATCGAGGCAGGACGGAACGGCGCCGCTCGAGTACCCCATTACGTTCCTGATTTCTTATACGTGATGGACAGACCATTCGTACTGAGACCTCTTTCTAACGTGTTAGCTGCTTTAGAAACCATCATAAACTGGTGACCACGAAATTTTTCAACCGGAATCCCGTAGTGAACACCGTATGGGATTCGGGAGCTACGACGAATCCGAGCAACAGGATGTCGACGCTGATTTTGACGACGACGACGCAGTAAAATCGGGAGAGAACAGCCACGACGGAACCATCGAGTTCGAAAACGGTGCGTCCAGCGACGAGTTACTCGATCGACTCAAGGAAATCAAAGACGAGAGCGACTGACGAATGAAGCCCGGGGTGCGGGCGCTGGGGATCGCCGAATCGTACCGCGACGGCGGGAATCGGAGCACCCTCGCGGGTGCCGTCGTTCGCGCCGACCGCGTCCTCGACGGACTCGCGTATCGATCGTGTACCGTCGGTGGGACCGACGCGACCGACGCGGTCATCGGGCTGATCGACGAGTTCGGCCGCCCGGACGTCCGGTACGTCCTGCTCGGCGCCGTCGCCCCCGCGTGGTACAACGTCCTCGAGCCCTCGCGTATTTCCGAGGCGATCGATCGGCCAGTGATCGCCGTCACGTTCGAGGCGAGCGACGGCCTCGAGGACGGCCTCCGAGCGGCGTTCTCCGGACCCGACCTCGCGGAGCGGCTCGCGACCTATCGGGCGCTGCCGGAGCGACGCGACCTGTCGGTCAACGACGAAACCGTCTACGTCAGACACGTCGGTCTCGAGCCCGCCGACGCGGACGCGGTCGTCCGTGCGTTCACGCCCGACGGCGGCCGTCCCGAGCCGATCCGCGTCGCACGGTCGGCGGCCCGAGCGGCCGATTCGTACGCGTACGCTCGATCGCTCGACTCACGGTGACGAGCCGCCGAAACCGATCCGCGTCCTCCGCCAGCGGCGGATACCGGTCGCTCACGGCCGACGCGTGCGTCCCGAAAGACGTAGGAGGCGACCGCCTGAGCAACCAGTATGGGAGAGATGGAGGACCTCTGTGTCACGGAGTGTACGCGCTGTCCGGCGCTCGTCGAATCTCGGAGCCGGATCGTCGACGGTACCGGGCCCGAGGACGCCGACCTGCTCTTCGTCGGCGAGGGGCCCGGTGCCAACGAGGACGAGCAGGGCGAACCGTTCGTCGGCCGCAGCGGCACCGTCCTTGACGACGGCCTCCGAACCGTCGGCCTCGATCGGACTGACGTTCGCATCAGCAACTGCGTGCGCTGTCGGCCCCCGGAGAACCGCGATCCGACGACGGACGAGCTCGCGAACTGCCGGGGCTACCTCGAGCGGGAAATCGCCGCGCTCGATCCCGAGGTGATCGTGACGCTGGGGAAAGTGCCCAGCGAACACCTCCTCGAGCGGTCGGTCGCGGTCACCAAGGAGGCGGGCGACCTCGCGGACGTTCGGATCGACGGCACGCCGCGGCGACTCCTGATCTGCGTGCATCCGGCGGCGACGCTGTACGATCGCAGCCAGGCGGAGACGTTCGAGAACGCGCTGCAGCGGGCGGCGGAGCTGGCGGGCGTCGACGACAGCGAGGGCGGACAGTCGCGACTGGACGGCTTTTGAACGGCCGGACGCGACCCCGTCGGCGACCGGTCGGCGATCGGTCGCCGACGCGGCGGCTTCGGCGAATCCGAACGGGGAGAGGACAGTTCACCGAGTATATTAGTTCGGACTGTCAATATCCGGGACGATGTCCCCTGCGCCCGACTCCGCCGTCCCCGCGAATCCAGCGTGGCGATACGGTGTGTACCTGTTTCCGATCGCACCACTCTCGACGCTGATGTCCAACGCCGCATTCCGCCTCTTCGTGCGGAGCGCCGACGCGGAGTCCGTCGGTATCGGGCTGGCCTCCTTCGCCGTGACCGTCCTCGCCAGCTGGCTGTCGTACCTGTTCGCCGCCGTCGTCGCGGTGGCACTGATCATGGATGCGCTCGCACTTCGGGATCATCCGGCGTGGAATCCGAACCCGTGGCTCGCGGGCGCGCTCGGACTCGTTCACGTCGCCGGGGCGGTACTGGCGATTCCGTACCTGTTCTCGGTTCCGGCGATCGGGTACTACGTGTACCGACGACGACAGCGCGTCGACGGCACCGACGATGGCGAGTACGGACCGGCCGAGTCGTCGAACGATCGACTAGGACTCGAGTAAGGGGATCGTTGCCCGAATGGTAATTCACTTCAACGCGCCCCGCCGAGTAGACGTATGAGCACCGTTTCGTCTCCACAGGAGGAAGCGCTGGCCTCCGTCGTCATCGTCGACTACGGGCTCGGGAACCTTCGCAGCGTCACTCGCGGACTCGAGCGCGCGGGTGCCGACGTCGAGATCACCGACGATCCCGCGGCATTCGCCGCGGCCGACGGCGTCGTCCTGCCGGGCGTCGGCGCGTTCCGCGAGGGCGTCGAGAACGCCGACCCGCTCCGCAAGGATCTCCTCGAGGTCGCCGAGCGCGGGACCCCGCTCTTCGGCATCTGTCTCGGCATGCAGATGCTGCTCACGACGAGCGAGGAGGGCGACAACGACGGCGAGTCGGCCGTCCAGGGACTGGATCTGATTCCCGGGACCAACGTCCGGTTCGCCGAGGGCCAGAAGGTCCCCCACATGGGCTGGAACGAACTCGAGGTGCAGCGCGAGCACCCGCTCGTCGAGGGCGTCGACGGGCGGTACGCCTACTTCGTCCACTCCTACTACGCGGCCCCCGACGACGAGAACGCGACCGTCGCGACGACGGAGTACGAACGCGAGTTCCCCTCGATCGTCGCGAACGAGGCGGGCACCGTCTTCGGCACGCAGTTCCACCCCGAGAAGAGCGGTGAGACGGGGCTCCAGATTCTGCGGAACTTCGTCGAGATCTGCGCCGAGGAGTAATCGATCCAGAAACGATAGGTGAAGTGACAACCAAACGACTCGTTTTGAGTCGCTCAAAGACTCGGTTCGATCTGACCGTTTTGTCAGATCGGAGGGCCAATACGGGAGCGTACGAAGACGGAGACGCACCCCTCAGTGCCGCTGTAAGCCTCCGGGACGTGGCCTGTAACCTGGTATTTTCTTCGAATATGTTCGATTCAATTGAGTGGATGGTTCGGCTCTTCTATTGATCGATTCGAAGAACGGTAGCATTATGTATTATTACTGTGTCATCGTCCACTGAGTGTTTTGAACGCGGATGGATCCGGTCGGTTTCGAACGCAAACTCGCCGCTCGAGTTGATCGGGGCCGTCATGGCGACCTATCGGATCGGGTTTTAGAGTCCCTCACTCACGGGATGTTCTCCAAGAAACGTTCGCTTCCGGTGGCCCCACATCGCTGAAGTCTTACAGCGGCACCACGGGGTGTGCGTCTCCGAATACAGCGGCATCGAGGGGTGGAGAACAAACGACTCGAATCCTAGAGGGCCCATTTTGGACATATACAGCGGAAATTCGGGGTTCGAAACGGAGTAGTTCGGCGGACTTATCGAAGTCGCAAGGCTAAAACCCCGCCCTTCAGGGCGGGGATACAGCCGACAACACCTCCACTAACCACGCTCGATAGCATCGCCGGATATTCCACGCCCGGTCGTTACTTTTAATATATGATTTCTCATAACTAGTTATGAACACAGTCCGATGTTGGAGACAACCCGCACCTACCGAGCGAAAATCGTCAACTACTCCCAAGTGAGCGACGACCTCGATGACTGTGGGTTCTCTGCGTCGAAACTGTGGAACGTCGCCCGATACTACACGCAAGGCCGATGGGACGAAGACGGGGAAATCCCCGACGACGGCGAACTCAAATCCGAACTCAAGGAACACGAACGATACAGTGACCTGCATTCTCAGTCAAGTCAGCGAGTTCTCGAAGAGCTTGCTGAGTCGTTCACCAGTTGGTACAAAGCACGCCAACGCGGAGACGAGGACGCCAACCCACCGGGCTATCGCAAACACGGCGACAAACACCCGCGTTCCACCGTGACGTGGAAGCAGAAAGGCATCAAGCGCGATCCCACACACAACAAACTCCGTCTGAGCAAAGGATTCAACCTGAAGAACCACCGCTCGGACTTCATCCTCTGCGAGTACGAAACGCGGCCTGATGTGGTTGTGGAGAACATTCAGCAAGTACGAGCCGTCTGGAACGGCGATGAATGGGTACTTCATCTCGTTTGCAAGGTCGAAATACCCGTCAAGGACGCTCCCGGCGACAACACGGTGGGCATCGACCTCGGCATCAAGAACTACCTCGCCATCGCCTACGATGATGGAGATGCTGAGCTGTATCCGGGGAACGTACTGAAGCAGGACAAGCACTACTTCACTCGTGACGAGTACGACACCGAGGGCAAGAACGGTCCGTCACGCCGTGCCCTTCACGCCCGGCAGAAACTCTCGCGTCGGAAAGACCACTTCCTGCACGCACTCGCCAAGCACATCGTTGGACAGTGCATCGACCACGAAGCCGGTCGCATCGCCATCGGTAACTTAAGCGATATTCGAGAGGACGAGAACGGTGACGCTCGGAACTGGGGCAAGCGTGGAAACAAGAAACTCCACGGATGGGAGTTCAACCGCTTCACTCGCTTGCTCGAATACAAAGCAGAGGAACACGGTATCCTCGTTGACCGAAAGAGTGAGCGGGATACGTCAAAGACGTGCTCGTGTTGTGGCCGGAAGCGTGACTCGAATCGTGTGGAGCGTGGGCTGTACGTCTGTAAGTCGTGTGGTGCAACGATGAACGCGGACGTAAACGGTGCGGTGAATATTCGCAGAAAGATAACTCAGAATCCCCCAACCGGGGATATGAGTAACGGTCGTTTGGCACGGCCAGTAGTTTACCTGTTCAACCAAACCTCTGGGTCGTTCCACCCGAGGGAACAGGTAGGTTGCGAACCCTAATATCCCAACGCTCGGGAATCTTCGCTCTTCAGGGCGGGGAGGATGTCAATCTGGACGAGGTAGACAAGATCGAAGACGATGCGATCCTGATGCAACTTTCACGAGCAGTCGAATCTGGCAAACTGACCGAGAGTAAGATCGGCGTCATCGGTATCTCGAATAAAGTCCGATACAAAGATTCACTCGGTGAGCGGATCAAATCGAGCCTCTGCGAGCGAGAATACGTCTTTTCGCCGTACGATGCGACTCAGATCCAACAGATTCTCCGGTCGCGTTCCGACGCATTCCACGATGATGTCCTCGAGAAGGGTGTCGTACCACGCGTTGCAGCGCTCGCTGCTCGCGAACACGGTGACGCGCGGAAAGCGATCGACATTCTCCGCTTCGCCGGCGAAATCGCCGAAGAGAACGATCGCGACTCAGTCACGGAGGCATGCGTCGATCAGGCTCACGAACGCGAAGAAACCAGCCGGCTGGCTGAACTCATCTCCAAGAGCCCGAGTCACGCGAAACTAGTTCTTGAGGCGATGGCGCTGCTTACGCAACAAAAAGAGCGTGACAACGCGCCCGTGACGACGAACGAAGCGTACGATCTCTACAAGCGACTCAGTGATCGGGACAAATCCGACCACTTGAAACTCCGTCGTGTCCGCGATATCCTCTCGGAACTCGAGTTTCTCTCGATCATCGATCAGGAACGCAAGTGGGCAGGAAGAGGGAAAGGCAACTACATGGAGAACCGATTAATCGACGATCCAGAGGTCATTATTGCGGCCTGTAACGAATCCGAGTAGTAACAGTCCTCCGATTCCGTGCGAGACAGTAGTAATCTAATTACAGCAACTCGCGAACCTCCGAGTACCACATGTCGTGGTAGTCGACGTGGCCGACCCGGCGAGCGATCGCGACCGCCAGCGAGTGCCAGCAGCGCTCGGTCGGATCGTCGGCGTCGAGGTTGTACTCGCTGTCCTTGCAGGTACAGCCGCCGTCCTCGACGATGTACTCGTCGTCGTAGCCGACGACGATCGTGAAGTCGCGGTAGGCTTTCACGCGGTTCTCGCCGACCGCTTCGATGGCGCGAACCCCGCGGTCGCCGTGGATCCTCGAGATCTCGCCGACGAGTTCGGGCGTGAGCTCGCCGGCTTCCTCGAGAGCGGCCTGCCATCGTTCGACGGGGTTGGCCTCCGACACGTCCGTGACTGTGCACCGAACTGTAAAATCGGTTTGGTTGTCGCCGCGCGGTGGTGGAACGACGGCCGTTCCCTGCGCGCGGTTTGGAGCGGGACCGAACGAAGCCGGACGATGGGACCGAACGAAGTCGGACGATGGGACCGAACGAAGCCGGACGATGGGACCGAACGAAGTCGGACGATGGGACCGAACGAAGCCGGACGATGGGACCGAACGAAGTCGGGCGGAACCGGCTCGAGCGTCGCACCGCGCTCGGCCGTGTGACGTGACGGATCGGTCGAGATTCGTCGTAACTGAACGCCAGCGGAACCCCAAAATAGACGCGACACCGAGTAACGCCGATGGTCCCACGGAACCGGGTCACGCTCCCTCTCGGGAGCAACGGTGCAATCGAGGCGATCGGGGGCCTCTACGTCGTGCTCGCGATCGGGTGGGCGTTCGAACGGCTGGTCGGCGGGAGCCCCGTTTCGAACGTCGTCCTCGTCGCGAGTTTCATCGGCGTCCCCGGCCTGGTGCTCCTGTACGGGAGCCATCGGTTGCCCCGGACGGAGGTCCGTCCCGAGTTCTATCCGACGGTCGTCCGCTGGTGTCTCGGCGGACTCGGGTTGTTGCTCGGCATACTCGTCGTCTACCAACTCGAGCCCGCGGAGAGCGTGACCGATCCGCTGCGAGCGGTGCTGGTCCTCACGGCGTTCGGGAGCGTCGCGGGCTTCGGCGTCGGGATCAACGACGCGCTGGCAAAAACGCGGGCCCACGAACTCGACCGTCGGAACCGAGAGCTACGACGAATCAAAGCGCGACTCGAGGAGACCAACGGCGAACTCGAGGCGTCGAACGAGCGCTTGGAGCAGTTCGCCTACGCCGCCTCCCACGACCTGCAAGAGCCCCTCCGAATGGTCACGAGCTACCTCACGCTCGTCGAAACCCGGTACGGCGACGAGCTCGACGCGGACGGCCGGGAGTTCATCGACTACGCCGTCGAGGGTGCGGAGCGGATGCGCACGATGATCGACGCACTCCTCGAATACTCCCGCGTCGGGACGCAGGGCGGTTCGTCCGAACCGGTCGACCTCGCGGCCGTCTTCGCGACCGTCAGGAAGGATCTCGAAGTGTCACTGGCCGAAAGCGACGCGACGCTCGAGACGGCGGCGTTACCCTGCGTCGAGGGCGACAGGAACCAGTTACGACAGCTGTTTCAAAACCTGGTGAGCAACGCGATCGAGTACAGCGGCGACGAACCGCCGCACGTTCGCGTCACTGCCGAGCGAAGCGGTTCGAACTGGACGGTGTCCGTCGCCGACGAGGGGATCGGCATCGATCCGGCCGACGCCGATCGGGTCTTCGAGGTGTTTCAGCGCCTGCACAGCCGCGAGGAGTACGACGGGACGGGGATCGGGCTCGCGCTGTGTAAGCGGATCGTCGAACGCCACGGCGGCGAGATCCGGGTCGAGTCCGAACCGGGCGGCGGCTCGACGTTCTCGGTGACGTTACCGGCGACCGACGCCTGCGACGAGTGAGCCCCGCGCGGGCACCCTCGGCGTCGCCCGCCGGCACCCATCCGAGACCACACGGTTTTTCGCCCGCTACCGACGAGACGTGGTATGCGCGTCACCGAGGGCGGGGTCGAACTCGAGGTCCCCGGGGAACAGACCGACGGCATCGAGGAGGCGGTCTTCTACAATCCGCGACAGGAGCTGAACCGGGATCTGACGATCGCGACGCTTCGAGCCTACCGCGAACGCGAGGAGCGCGCCACGTCGTATCTGGACGCGATGACCGCGAGCGGCGTTCGCGGCGTTCGGGCCGCTGCCGACGGCTGGGACGTGACCTGCTGTGACGTCGACGAGGAAGCGGTCGATCTCGCCCGGGCGAACCTCGAGCGAAACGGCTGTGACGACGCGCGGGTCGCCCACCGCAACGTCAGTTCCCTCATGCACGACGAGCCATTCGACGTGATCGACCTCGATCCGTACGGGACGCCGATGCCGTTCGCCGACGCGGCGTTCGCGAACTGTCGGGACCTCGTCTGCGTCACCGCGACCGACACCGCGCCGCTGTGCGGCGCGCACTTCAACAGCGGCGTCCGCTCGTACTCCGCCGTCCCCCGCAACACGGACTACCACGCCGAGATGGGCGTGCGGATTCTCATCTCCGCGCTCGCACGCAGTGCCGCCCGCTTCGACGTCGGTATCGAGCCGATCCTGACCCACGCGACGAGCCACTACGTCCGGACCTACCTCGAGTTGGAACACAAGGCCACGTCGGCCGACGGGGCGATCGACGAGTTAGGCCACTGCTACCACTGCGAAGACTGCCTCTACCGGGAGACAGAGCCCGGTCTGATCGCCGATCCGGTCGAGACCTGTCCCCACTGCGGCGGGAATCGGCTGCTCACCGCCGGTCCCGTCTGGCTCGGCCCCGTCCAGGACCCGACGTTCATCGCCGCGGTTCGCGACGAAATCCCCTATACGTTCGACACTGCACCCGAGGCTCGAGAGCTCTGTGACACGCTCGCGGCGGAGCTCGACGAACCGACCCACTACGACCAGCACAAGCTCTGTCGGAACTGGGGGCTGCCCGCGAACGCGATGGACGAGTTCCTGGCCGACCTTCGCGACGCGGGCTACGCGGCGTCTCGAGCCCACTACGGGGGGACGACGTTCAAGACGGACGCGAGCGTCGGCGAGATCCGCACGGCGACCGAGGGGAACCTCGACTGATCGAGTTACGGCACGTCGGCGTACAGGCGGACGAGTCCGCATTCGGGGCAGCAGACCCCCTGCAGTTTCGTCGTGTTTTGCAGCCCGATCTTCCCCAGGAGGCCGTCGCGTTTCCCGGTCGCGATGGACGGGCGCATCCCTTCGCCGTCGCGAACGGTGACCGGTTCCATCGTCACGCCGCAGTCCGGACAGCGTCGCTGATCCATGGTATACGATCGGTCAACGAACGAAAGAATCCTGCGGTCGGGATCGAGAGGCGTCGCCGAACGCCCCTGCGTACGCGCCGAAACGGGAGACTACAACCGCGAGGTGGCCACCGGGTCGCGGACGCGAGACCGGGCGGTCCGACGTAACAGTCCGTTGTGCGCCTGTGCCGTGCGATTACATATGACAGGGACGCTCGAAAGAGCGTGCGTGATCGATCACGGACGGGGATTCGACGTGACGAGACGAGTCCTTCGGCTCGCGAAGGACCAGCAGTTGACGTTGCTCGCGGCCGGGGTCGCCTACTACGGGTTCCTCTCGCTGATCCCGTTGATGCTGCTGGCCCTCGGCCTCGCCGCGTCGATCGGGGGTGACGTCCTGGCCAACCGACTCACCGCGGCCGCGAGCGACGTCCTCACGGTACAGGCCCAGCAACTGCTCACGGAGGCGGTCACCGACCAGACCGGTCGACGGGGCGCGACGGTCGCCGGAATCCTCGGGCTGCTCTGGGGCTCGAGTCGCGTCCTCCGCGGCCTCGATCGGGCCTTCTCGCAGGTGTACGGTACCGTCGGGGAGAAATCGCTCCTCGATACGATCTGGGACGCGATGATCGTCTCGCTGGTCATCACCGCCGGCCTCGCACTGGTCGGCGCGCTCGAGCTCGCGTTCCGGTTTCTCCCCGGGATCGAGATCGGCGTCGTCGGACAGCTGTTCGTCGTGTTGGGATTGTTCGTCACGTTCCTGCCGTTGTACGTCGTCTTTCCGAACGCGAACGTGGGCGTTCGCGAGGCGACGCCAGGGACCGTCATCGCCGCGGTCGGCTGGTTCGTCCTCAGTCGCACGTTCTCGCTGTACGCCAGTCTGCTCACCGAGTACGCGATCTACGGCGCACTCGGCGCCGCTTTTCTCGTCCTCATCTGGCTGTACGTCGGGGCGATCATCCTCGTCTTCGCGGCGGTGGTCAACGCGGTCCTCGCCAACCGTGAAGTGGATCGGCAGCTACAAAGTCCCGGACACCGACAGATTTCGACAGAAGCGATGACCGACGACGCTACGGGTGCCGACGAGGGGGCGACGGAGGACCGCGCGAGCGACCGTGCGACCGCGAGGAGCGCCAGCGCCCGGACGCGCGATCGTTCGAGCGACGCCGCAGCCCTCCGCGAGGAGATCGAGCGGCTGCGCGACCGCGTGGACGCCTTCGAAGACGACGTCGAGAACAGGACCGTCCGAAAGGAATCGCTCGAGGGCGATCTCAAACGCTACGTTCGGCGACGGGTGCGACGCGGCCACGCGCAGGACTGGGGACCGTACCTCGTCTTGCTCTACGGGACGGCGATGTCGATCGCGGCGTTTTACTTCCTCGACGGCCCCTGGGCGATCCTCTCGATGCTCGTCGTCTGGACGTCGACGCTCGGCGTCTACGTCCTGATGGTCCTGTTCGGCTTCGGGATTTCCGTGCTCGGGCTTCCGGGCCGCCTCCGAAACGCGATCGGTGACCGACGCTCCTGAAATCGCTCGCTCGGCCGCTCCTCGACGGTTCTCGGTCCAATTCTAGAGCTACCGAGACACATCTGCGCTGGGTCCCGCGGCTCTTCCTCGCGAGCGATCCACTGCGGCTGCTCGGGCGGCGCTGTTGTCGGCGATCGACGATCCGCGAGCAACGACGGGCGAGCACGCCGACGGCTGCACCTACTGTTGGGCGGGCGCGACTCGGCGAACGAACCGTCGAACCCGGTCCGTATACGTGGCCGGTCGGTGGAGGTTACAGATGTGACCGGCGTCCGCGAGCACTTCGACGTGGCCGTCACGTGCCGCAGCGGCGTGGGCCTGCTCGCCGCGGCGCATGAGTTTGTCGTTCTCACCGTTGAGCACCAGTGTCGAACCGGGATAGGTCGAGAGCTTCGCTCGGAAGTCCACGCCGGCGATGTCGGGCCCCGCGTCGCCGAACTGCTTCGGGTAGAAGCCGGCGTCGATGATTTCCCGTTCGATATCCGGCGAGAGGTTCCGATTGCGCACCCAGCGCGCCGCGAGTTTCTCGACGGCACGTTTCCCGATATCGGGTTTGGTCAGGAGCCGCGACAGCCCGCCGGTCAGCCGCGTGCCGAGGTCCATCTTCCCCGTCGGATTCACACTGCTCCCCGACAGCACCAGCGCGTCGACGCGATCCGGATGGCGGTAAGCGAACTCCGTCGCCGCGTAGCCGCCGAGCGAGAGCCCGACGAGCACCGCCGAGCCGTCGGTGTGGCGCTCGAAGGTGTCCTCGAGGACGTCGATCGCCGGCTCCATCCGGAACGGGTTCCCGGCGCGGGTGCCGTGGCCCGGGAGATCGGGGGCGACGGTGTGAAACTCCTCGCAGAGCTCGCGCTGCTGGGGCAGCCACATCTTCCGCGTGAATACTGCGCCGTGTACGAACACGATCGACTCCGCGTTCGACGGCCCGGCGACGTCGACGCCCTCGACGCCGCCGCTCTCGTCTGTCCAGTCCATAGCCGTTGTTCGTATCACGAGGAGGATCTTAGTAGATCGCCCGGCGAAGTACGGCGCAGTGGTCGGCTCCCGCTGGTGTGGGGCTATTCGTCGTCGCTGTCGGCGTCGCTCCGCTTCGTCTCGTCGGCGGGGTTCGTCTCCGGTGTTCCCTCCGACGACTCACCCCGATCGGCGCTCGCGTCGGCCGTCGGCTCGTCCCGGATCGGAAACGATCCCTCGAGCAGGACCGCATCGTCGGTGATCTCCCGTATCGATTTGCGATCGAACGCGACGATCTCCGCTGCGCCCTTCTCCCATCCGAGCGAGGACTTGACCGAATCGACGACCGTCGGGTCCGGTCTGACGTGAACGACGTCCCCCTCGACCGCCGCGACGACCCCGACCGTCTCGCCGTTGCTGTTCTCGACGGGTTTGTCGACGTCGTCGTCCGTAAACGTGGCACACATACCGGCAGCTTTCGCGACTCGAGGCAAGGCGGTGGTGCCTGCAACAGCCTGTCGGCAGGGCGAGCGGGGGAGCGCTCGAGAGGCGACCGAGTTGCTCGTGGCGGTCGTCGTTTGCGGGAGAGATCGGTCGGACGGTTCCCACCGCGACGAACGGCTCGAGAACTGACTCCCGACCGGCGGTTCACTCCTCGCGCTCGAGCTGATCGCCCCCGAACTCGTCGTCGCTCTGGATGCGCGAGGCCTGGGGACCGTCCTGATCCTGATATTTCGAGCCGCGATCGCTCCCGTAGGGCCGCTCCGCGGCCGTTTTGAGCTCGGTAAACGTGAGCTGCGAGATGCGCATGCCGGGCGTGAGCGCGACCGGTGCGGAGCCGAGGTTCGAGAGTTCGAGCGTGATCTGGCCGCGGTAGCCGGGATCGCACAGCCCGGCCGTGGCGTGGACGACGACCGCGAGCCGTCCCAGCGACGACCGGCCCTCGACGTGGGCGATCAGGTCCGCCGGAATCTCGACGCGCTCGTGGGTCGTCCCGAGGACGAAGTCTCCCGGGTGGAGAATGAAGTCGTCGCCGTCGTCGACGACTGTTTCGGTGACGTACTCGTCGACCTCCTGCTCGGAGTTCGGGTGAATGCAGGGGATGTTCGTCCGCTGGAACTCGAGGAACTCCCGTCCCAGCCGGAGGTCGACGCTCGCGGGCTGAATCTGCAGTTCCGGGTCGTCGAGGGGATCGACGACGAGGTCGCCGGCCTCGAGGCGCTCGAGGATGTCCGCGTCGGAGAGGATCATACGGAGTAGGAGCGAGTACGGGGCCCTAAATTCCTCGGTCCACGTTCGGTCCGGCGGCCGCGAACGGATCGCACGGTTCGGTTCGTTGCGCCCCCTCTCGAAGGTGGGGACGGGATGCGGAAGCGTCCGCAGCCGATACTGCCGGAACCTATTACCGATCTGAACGTCCATTCTCGACGGCCTAATCGATTATAACCCCGCATCTCGAAAGGCGGCGCATGGAGGGGAAGCAGGACCGGTTCAACGGTGATACGAGGGTTCTGCACCAGCGAGCGGTCAGAATACCGTTGTCCGATCACGAGGCCGAGCGGATCTTTCACGAGAACATGATGACCGTGGCGGACGCTCGAGTGCGGAAGGCGGAGTTGCTCGCTGATCCGGCAATATCGGTGCTGGACGCCTACGAAGCGGAACGGGAGCGCATCGCCGAGAGCTTCGAGCGGCGACTCCGACGGATCGCCGGTGACAACTACGAGGAGGTCGCGATGGCGTACCACCGCGGCGAGCGCGACGATCGGATCGGCGCGCTCGCCGCGTACTACTTCGAGGGGGCGTGGCGAATCCAACAGCGAACCACCATCACGGACATGCTGTTTTCCCCCCTCATCCTCCGCTACCCCGACAGCTTCACGATGAACATCAGATTCGCGAGCGGGTACACCACGCGGAAGTCGATTCGCTACGAGTCGCCGGAACACTCCTCGGAAGAGCTCGACGAGTACGCCGAGACCTACTACGAGGAAAGTCTGTACTCCCAACAGCAGGCGGCGGACTACCTCAGAGAGACGGCGGAGATCATCCGCGAGGAGTTCCCGGACCCCGACGAGAGTTCGTTCGAGGATCATCAGTACGGCGGTATCGTCTCGGCCGGCGGCCGCCGCGGATCGGTCTTCTCCGTGATGCTCGAGCGCGTCGAGCCGGATCCCGACCGGTTTTCCGACCCGGTCGACGAGCCGTCCCTCGTCGAAGCGGGGCCGGAGGCGAGACGGACGGAACGGGACCTCCTTCCGGACAGCGAAATCGTTCACTGATTCGGCTCGGCCGGGACCGCAGTTGTCAGCTCGGACCGACGCGGCCGTCAGTTCGGAACCCGCTCGACCGCCGATCAGCCATCCCGAACCGGTCACAGCCCGGGACCGGTTCGGTGGTGCTCTCGTCGCCGACATAGGTACGGCTAAAGGTGTCCCCGTTCTCGAGTCGTCCATGAAACAGGCCATCGTCGCCCGCACCGACATCGGCATGGGACAGGGAAAGCTCGCCGCGCAGGTCGCTCACGCGTCGCTGTCGGCCTACGAGAAGGCCGACAGCCAGTTGCGGGACCAGTGGAAGCAGGGCGGGCAGAAGAAAGTCGTCCTGAAAGGCGAGAGCGAGCGCCAACTCTACGAACTCTCGGAGATCGCCGAGCGAGACGGGATCCCCACCGCCGTCGTCCGGGACGCCGGTCACACCCAACTCGAGCCCGGGACCGTCACCGCGCTGGCCGTCGGGCCGGCGGCGGACGACCGCGTCGATAGCGTCACCGGCGATCTCTCCCTGTTCTAGCCGCTCGGAACGGAGCCGCCCCGTCAGTCGGAGCGGTAGCCGCGGGGTTCCTCCCTGACCGCCGACTCGTCGTCGGAGAGCGGCGGGTCGGCCGGCAGACGCGGGAGCCGCGAACGGACGTCGATGGATTTGCTCCCGAGCACTGCGAAGCCGGCGAAGATGGTCAGGAAGCCGGCGACGGCCGGCGCGTCGATCGTCTCGTCGAGCAGCGCCCACCCGCCGAGCGTCGAGACGACGGGCACGACGTAGAAGATCAGGTTCGCGCGGATCGCACCGGCCGCGTCGATGAGGCCGAAGTAGGCGATGTACGCGAGGACGCCCGCGAAGATGCTGACGTAGCCAAGCGCCAGGACCGCCTCGGTGGACCACGCGATCGCCGCCATCGATTCGCCGCCCGTCCAGGCCAGCAGGTGACACAGCGCCGCGGCGAAGGGCAGCCCCCAGGCGACGCGGACCGTGCTCGAGAGGTCGCTGTCGGCACGCCGGATCAGTACTGCGCCGAGCGCGGCGGCGATCGCGCCGACGAAGAGGATTCCCTTGCCGACGGCCCCGCCGAGCAGGTTCGCGGGATCGGGACTGACCACGAGGCCGACGCCGAGCAGACCGAGTCCCATGCCCGCCACGCCGCGGGGGGAGAGCCGCTCGTCGGAGAGCAAGAGCGCGGCGAACACCGGCGTCATGATGGGGTTGAGACTGTAGACGATCGAGGCGACGGCGCTGGAGACGTACCCTTGCCCGACGAACAGCAAGGCGTTCGTCAGGCCGATCGCGAGCACCCCGGTCGCGAGGATCCCGCCGACGTCGCCGCGGGTCCGCGGGAGCAGTTCGGACCGCGACGACGTCAGCCCGACGTACGCCAGCATGACGACGGCCGCGACGTCGAACCGAAGCGCCACGAACAGCAGCGGCGGGAAATACGCGAGGCCGGCCTTCGCGGCGACGAACGTGCCGCCGAAGAGCAGACTCGAGAGGGCGAAGAAGGCGGCGGTGCGACGAGAGACCATCTACGCCGTCACCTCCGGCGGGACCGTGTGCGTCGGACCGAACGCGGCCGACACACGAATAGCGAAAATCATCGTACTCAACCGTACGAGCTCCGGGGTTATAGTTTCGTTCAGAAATAGTTTCACGGTAAGAAACGACGGCGGGCCGGGAAAGAACCGGGTGCCGCGACACCGCCGCAGGTCGTGAAATAGTTTCACGCTACGAAAGCGGTTTACCGACGCAACCACGAGAAGGCCGTATGGAATCGGCGCTCGAAGAGATCGAGTTCCTCGCTCTTTCGTCGAACCGCGTCGAGGTGCTCGGGCTACTCTCGGCGGGACGACGCACGCGAAACGAATTGGCGGACGCGACCGGCGCCTCGCAGGCGACGCTGGGGCGGATTCTCGGCGACTTCGAGGACCGGTCGTGGATCAGACACGACGGTCGCGAGTACGTCGCGACCGCGACGGGTCGACTGGTTTCGGAGGGGTTCACCGACCTGCGGGAGATCCTCGAGACCGAGGAGAAGCTCCGGGAGATCGTGGACTACCTGCCGACGCACGCGATGGACTTCGACCTCCGGCGGCTCTCGGACGCGACGATCACCGTCCCCAGCGCGACGCGGCCGAACGCGCCGCTGGCCCGGTTGCTCGATTTCCTCCGGGAAGGCGTCGCAGTCCGGACGTTTTCCCACACGTTCAACGAACAGACTCTGCGCGTCGTTCGAGAGCGCGTCACCGACGGTAACCAGCAGTTCAGAGGCGTCTTCGGCCGGAGCGCGATCGACGCCCTCGCCGACGACTCGGCGCTGTGCGGACAGCTCGAGCGCCTGCTCGCGGCCGAGGACGCCGAGCTCCGGGTCCGCGAGGAGGGGGTCCCGATCGCGATCATGATCGTCGACGAGATCGTCTACCTGCTCTTGCGCGACGAGAACGGCATTCTGCGGGCTTCCGTCGACACCGACGACGACGCCGTGCGCTCGTGGGCCGAGGACTCGCTGGACCACTACTGGCGGACCGCGACGCCGCTCGAACTCGAGACGCTGTCGGACTGACGGGCCGTCGGGGCGGCGTCGTCCGAAGCTACGCCGGCGGCGGACCGGGCGATACCGGGCCGGCCGGTGCCGCCTCGAGTCCCGGTACCGGTCGCGCGAGCGCGGATTGATCCGGCGCGACGGCGATCGACGCGGGTTCGGGGTCCGTCTGCTCGTCCTCCGTCTGCTCGATGACGTACTCCTGGCCGACCGTCGACGCCTGCAGGGAATCGACGGGCGCGTGGTCCTCGGTCAGCACCGGCAAGCCGTCGGTGTTGGGCTCGCTCATCGAGGCGTTGACCTCGTCGCTCAGATCGATCCCCAGCTGGCGGTTCTCGTTTCGCTCGGCGAGTTCCGCGTCGGTGAAGTCGGTGTCGGCCTTCGTCGCGATGACTTCGATGTTCTGCACCGAGTCCCAGTTCGACGTTCGGTAGCTGTAGGTCGAGGCGAACGCCTCGTCGATGGTCTTGTACTGCGCCCGGTAGAACTCGGAGCCGACACCGCTGGGCGCGGAGATGACGTTCGCGAGGAACACCCCGTCGTCGGTCAGCCGCTGTTCGACCAGCTCCATGAAGTCCAGTTGCGTCAGGTGGATCGGGACCTGATCCTTCTGGTAGGCGTCGAGCACGATCACGTCGTACTTCGTCTCGGTGTCCCGGAGGAACTGCTTTCCGTCCGCCGTGTGGACGGTCAGGTTCTCGCTCTCCTCGAGGCGGAAGTGGTCCTTCGCGGCTCGGGTCACGTCGGGATCGAGTTCGGCGACGTCCACGTTGACGTCGTACTTCCGCTCGAAGTCCTTCGGCCCCGTATAGCCGCCCCCGCCGATGAACAACACGTTCTCGACCTCGTCCGGGTCGTCGACCATCAGCATCGGGAGGTGGAAGTAGCGCGTGTACTCGAAGACGTGTCGGTCCGGATCTTCGAGATCCATCGCGCTGTGGCGAGCCCCGTCGAGGTACAGCGTCCGCGTATCGCTGTTGTCGATGACCTCGAGTTCCTGGTACGGCGTCTGGGTCTGGTAGACGACATCGCCGCGATGGTCGAACGCCACCGGACCGATCCCGGCTGCGACGACGAGCAGCACCGCGATGGCGACGCTGGCTGCCGCCGGCTTCGGTGCGAGCGCCGGGAGCGTGAGCGCGAACGCGGTGCCGACGAGGACGAATCCAAACAGGAGTCCGATGGCGTCGATGCCGAGCGACGGAATGAGGAGATAGGTCGTCGCGCCCGCGCCGACGATACTGCCGATGGTGCCCAGCGCGTAGACGTGGCCCGACGCCTCCCCGGTCCCCTCCTTCTGGGAGAGTTCGGCCGCGTAGGGGCTGATAAAGCCCAGCAGGTACGTCGGCGGGCCGAAGAGGATGAGCACGGCCGGGAGCGAGGCGTACCGGGCCGGCAGCGGCATCGCGGACGCCGTGAGCAACAGCTGATCGCTCGCGTAGACGACGATCGC
Source organism: Natrinema salaciae (assembly GCF_900110865.1). Lineage (NCBI taxonomy): Archaea > Methanobacteriati > Methanobacteriota > Halobacteria > Halobacteriales > Natrialbaceae > Natrinema > Natrinema salaciae. Next base: position 45,433 of record NZ_FOFD01000001.1, on the reverse strand, counting down.
GACGTAGCCCGCCGTCCCGAGCATGATCCAGCCCATTCGCCGGTTCGACGCCGTCGACGCCCGCTTCCCGCCCTGCCAGTAGCCGAGGCTCAGGGCGGCCAGAAAGACGGTGATGATACTGCCCCAGGTGTAGATGCTGCTGCCGAACTGGGGGGCGATGATCCGGCCCGCGAGGATCTCCAGGCCCATACTGGTGACGCCGGAGACGAACACCGCGACGTCGGGTTTCGTCGGCCGGTAGGTGGACGGATACCGCAGACTCATTATCGGGACATAGCGGGCCTGCGACGAGAACCTGTCGCCTCACGGCGGTCGTCGCCGGTAACCGAACGGCGTCGCGCCAGTCGGCGGTTTTTACGTCGCTCCCGTGCGTCCGGACCGGTATGCGCGAGGTGACGGTCTCTCGAGTCGTCGACGTCTCCGCCGACGACCTGTCGGCGCGGCTCGAGCCAGCGACGATCGTCGAGGCGGAGGGGAGTTTCGCGGTCGAAACCGTCGACGACCGAGACGGCGCGACTATCGTCGTCGCCAGCGGCCCCGGGATGCGGCTGCCGCTGCGGTTCGAGGACCGCGACGGGACGATCTACTACACGCAAGAGAGCGACCGCGGCCCCTTCTCGGAGATGGAAACCTGGCTCGAGTACGATGCGGTCGACGCCGAGCGAACGCGAGTCACGGTCCGGTCGGCGGTCGAACTCGCCGCACCACTTCCCTTCGGCGATCGGATCGCCGCCTGGAAACGCCGCGGGGAGCTTCGGAACCTGCTCGAGGCGGTCGAGACCGGGCTCGACTGACGCGAGTCGGGGTCCGAGGAGCGCGTCGGATTCGACCGGTCGAGACGCGTCAGTTCGTGGTGATGACTTCGATGACGTCTCGCGACTCGACCTCGTAGTCCTTGCCGAGCTGGCGGTTCGTCCGGCAGTCGATCGCGTGCAGGAAGCCGTCGCCGATGTCGGAGTGGAGGCTGTAGGCGAAGTCCTCGGCGGTCGAGTTCGGCGGGATCAGGTAGCAGTCGGGCAGCACCTCGCCGCGCTCGTTGCCCAGCCCGTTCGCCCCGCCGGGGAACACCGGCGTGACGCCGAGCACGTCGAAGAGCGCGGTCTCGAGGGCCGCCTGAACGCCCGTCGCGCCGAACTCGTCGAGGAAGTCCCGGATCTGCTCGAGGCCCTGCTCCTGCTCGTCGGAGACGTCGCCCGTGATTTCGAACCCCGCGTCGCCGGGCCGGTAGTCGACGACGCCGGCCTTGTCGGCCGACTTCAGGGCCTTCTCCGCGTGGGCGCTACAGGGGACGATCGTCAGGTGGTCGTAGTCCGGATCGGCAGTGATCTCCTCGTAGTTCGCCTGCGCCTCGGGGGTGTCCATCTTGTTCGCCGCGATGACCATCGGCTTGGTCTCCTTGCGGATCTCGCGGGCGAGCTCGAGGCGGTCGTCCTCGTCCCACTCGTCGGGGTCGAAGCCGACGCCGACGCGCCGAACGAGCCGTTTGATCTCGTCTTCGTTCGTTTTGAACGCGCTCATCTGCTCGGCGAGCTCCTCCTCGATGGCGTCGTCCTCGGTGGTGTACCCCGTCTCGTATCGCTCGATCCCCTTCTTCAGGACGCCCAGATACCACTGGTCGAGTTCCTCCTCGAGGAACGCGATGTCGTCCCGGGGATCGTGGCCCTCCGTCGCTTCGCCCTCGGCGTCGGTCTTCCCCGAGAAGTCGACGACGTGGACGAGCACGTCGGTCTCGTTGAGGTCCGAGAGGAACTGGTTGCCGAGCCCGTTGCCCTCGTGCGCCCCGGGGATCAGCCCGGCCACGTCGACGAGTTTCGTCGGGACGAACCGCGTCCCGTCGCCACAGTAGCCGACGTTCGGCGTACACTCCTCGTCGAACTCGGGTGCCGCGCAGTCGACGCGGACGTAGGCCTCGCCGACGCTGGGGTCGATGGTCGTGAACGGGTAGGCCCCTTCGGGCACGTCGTTCATCGTCGCCGCGTTGAAGAAGGAGGACTTGCCGACGGAGGGTTTGCCGACGAGTCCGATCCGGTAACTCGTACTCATTATCCGTCCGTCGCGCGGCCCGGGTAAACGGGTTTCCTTCCGATCGCAGAATGGTATGTGAGAGCGTGACGCGAACGAATTCGAAACGTCCGTCCGTTCAACAAGACAGGCACACGACCGGGTTGGTCCCTTCGGGCACGTCGTTCATCGTCGCCGTCGCAGAATCGGTGTGCGATTCTGCGGCCCGTCAGAGCGGCGCTCTGACGATGGCGTCGAAGAAGGAGGACTTGCCGACGGACGGTTGCCGACGAGTGCGATCCGACGAAGCAGCCCCGAGTTCTCTGCTCCCGCTCGAGCTAGACGTGCGTCGGCGGTTCGGCGGCCGTGTCGATATCGAGCTCGGCGGCGACGTCCCCCAGGAGATCGCCTTTCACTTCCGAGCTCCGCCAGCCGATCTCGGCGACCAGCGGCGGCTCGAACTCCGAACGGATCGTCTCGAGGCGTTCCGTCTCGGTCTCGACGCGCTCGCGGAGGTAGCGCGCGCCGCGGCCGTTCTCGTCGGCGTCCGGCGACGGCGTGAGCTTGTTGGCGACGAGGCCGCGGACCGCGAGGTCTTTCTCCCGCAGGTCGCCGATCGCGCGCCGCGTCTCGTTCAGCGACAGTTCGTCCGGGTTCAAAACGAGGAAGAAGGCGGCGTCGTCGTGCAGCGCCGAGCCGGCGAACTCGAAGAACTCCTTGCGATTCTCGAGCCGGGCGAGGACGGGATCGCCCTCCATCACGCGGCGCGGTTCGTTGTTCCCGACGGCAGCCTTCTCGAAGAGGTCGATGCTCGTCCGCCGCTTGTGCATCAGCCGGTCGATCCAGCCTTCCAGTAGTTCCGGGAGTCCGAGCAGTCGGAGCGTACTCCCCGTCGGCGAGGTGTCGAAGACGACGCGGTCGTACGGCTCCGCGTTCCGCATCACGTCGATGAACCGGTCGAACAGCGCCGATTCGTAGGCTCCCGGCGTCCCGTGGGCCATCTCGAGCTGGCGGTTGATCTCGTTGACCATCGACGCCGACACCTGCTCGGAGAGGTCCTGGCGGATCTCGTCGAGGTGGCGGGTCACCTCGTCGTCGGGGTCGATCTCCATCGCGTCGAGTCCGTCGATTCCCGCGACCGATTGCGGCGAGTCGTCGAACGGCTGGTCGAACACGTCGGTGACGGAGTGGGCCGGGTCGGTCGAGACGACGAGCGTCCGCTGGCCGTCGCGAGCACAGCGAAGCGCGTACGCACACGACACCGTCGTTTTGCCGACGCCGCCCTTGCCGCCGAAGAAGACGAATGGCTCCATCAGAAGTGGTACTGCTGCCCCTTGCGTTCGAGGTACGTCCCGCGGTCCCACAGCCGCCGCTCCCACGATTCGAACTCGTCCTCGAGGTACGGGAGCAGCTCCGCGGTGTAGTACGAAACCGGTGACGGGATGCCGAAGGCGTCCGGGAAACACGCCAAAATGAACGCGTCCTCGGCGTCTTCGGCTTCCTTTTCGATCTTCTCGTAGGCCGGATGCGAGATCATCCCGTGGTAGAGCCCCCGTAACCACTCGTCGAGCGTCTCGCGAAACGCTTCGATCCGGTCGGCCAAGTCCATGCCCGTATCTGTGTATCGAACGGTAAAAACCCTCGTGGCTCGCTTTCAAGGCGATCCGCCCCCAGTGTCCAGCTATGGAGACGAACACGGACGACGGAATTCCCGTCACCATCCTCTCGGGGAGTCTGGGGGCCGGCAAGACGACGCTTCTCAATCACTTGCTATCGAACGCCGGCGATCGAACGCTGGCGGTCCTCGTCAACGATATGGGCGAGGTCAACGTCGACGCCGAACTCGTCGCCGAGGGCTCGGAACTCGAGCTCGACGACGGCGTGACGGAGCTCTCGAACGGCTGTATCTGCTGTGAACTGCAGGACGATCTCGAGACGGCCGTGGTCAGGCTGGCCCGCGATCGCTCGTTCGACCACCTCGTCGTCGAGTCGTCGGGGATCTCCGAGCCTGCCCCCGTCGCGCGGCTGTTTACCACCGAATCCCGCGTCGCGGCGCGCTACGACGTCGACACGCTCGTGACCGTCCTCGACACGCCCGCGTTCCTCGAGACCTTCGCGGGGGAGGACCAGCCGGAGCGGCGGGGGACGGCGGAGGACCGGCCGCTCTCGGATCTGCTCGTCGAGCAGGTCGAGGTCTCGAACGTCGTCCTGCTCAACAAGGCGGATCTCTGTAGCGAGGCAGAACTCGCGGACGCCGAGGAACTCGTCGGCGCGCTCCAGCCGGACGCGGAGACGATCCGCACGGAGTTTTCGGCCGTCGATCCCGACCGCCTGCTCGGCGCTGCCCTGTTCGACGCCGGCCGAGTGAACGACTTGCCGGGCTGGAAACGCGCGCTCGAGTCGGCCGACGGCGACGACGGCCACGCCGATCACCACGATCACGACGGCCGGGCCGAGAGCCGTACCGACGACCACCACGGTCACCACCACCCCGACGAGGTGTACGGCGTCTCGTCGTTCGTCTACCGGTCACGACGGCCGTTCCACCCCGAACGGTTCGCCGCGTTCCTCCGGGACCTCCCGCGATCGATCGTCCGCGCGAAGGGGACCGCCTGGCTCGCCGACAACGAGATGCGGGTGTCGGTCGCGCAGGCCGGGCCGTCGATCAGAGCCACCGCACAGGGCCCCTGGATCGCGAGCCTCCCCGAGGTCGAGCGCGACATGTACCGGTCGAACCGACCGAATCTCGAGTGGCACGACGAGCACGGGGACCGTCGGACCGAACTCGTCTTCATCGGCACCGACTACGACGAAGGGGCGCTCCGAGCGGCGCTCGAGGACGCGCTCGTCACCGACGAGGAGTGGGACTCGGATCTCGACGGGCCGTTCCCCGCGGAACAGGGCGCGGAGACCGTCGTCCGAGAACCGTAGTCAGCACGCACAGTCCCGTCCGGTCGACCGCTCGAAACGCATCTCGGTTCCGCAGTCCGGACAGACCGGGTCGCCCTCGAGTTCGACGTCCCTGATCCGGACGCCGCAGTCGTCACACCAGTAGGCACCGTCGGAGCCGTCGTCGGGACGGCCCTTCGGTGCGGGCGAGGCGAGGGTCGCTTTCATCGATTCGAGGAGTCCCATAGTCGATCGTTCATCGGCAGCGGTAACAGCGTTATGCGATCGTGTGTCACAGTTGCACGACCGCGGACGGGATGGAGAACGCACCCGAACGCGAACCGGCGGCCGCGGGATCGCGACTAGCCGACGACCAGCGGGACCGCGAGGGCGACGAGGGCCGCCGCGAGGATCGGGATGAGGTAGAACAGTCGCTCCGCGCGGACTGCGGACGGAACGGTACCGGTCGTTTCCGGACGGAACGTCCACACGTGCCGGTAGAACGCAGCGACGGCGGTGACGGCGAACAGCACAGTGGAGAGCGCGATCGCGAGGTCGAGCGACAGGCCGAGCGCCTGGCCGTACAGCGGGCCGAACGACAAGAGGATCATGAACGAGAGGCCGACGACCACGACGAACGGGACCGGATCGACGTGCGATCCGTGGCGGTTTCGAAGGTGCATAGCGATCCTTCTCCCTCGAGTCGCAAAGAGCTATACCACGGCCGGGGGTCCGCGTCCGAACGCTCAGCCCCGTCGGCGAGCCGTGGGCCCCGGACGGCGAACAGTTAAGTGGCGGTGACGACCTCTCCCTGTATGAGCGATGGCGATTCCGAACAGGAGGGGTTCGAGGCGGGGGTATCGTCCTCGCGGGGCGATCCGCGCGTCCTGATCGCGATGAACGCCGTGCTCTCGACGCTGTTCGCGTGGTCGATCGTCTGGGGACTGTCGTATCTCGACTTCCTCGAGTTCGGGTTCATCAACGTCGCTACGGCCGCGATACTGTTATTTTCGATGACGTATCTCGTGACGATGTCGTGAGCGCGATCCGCCGGCCCGGCTAGCGCCCGTAAATCAGCCGCTTGCCGAGGTCGTCGAGTCGATCGGAGACGCGTCCGGCCCAGGCACCCGGCGATATCCGTCGAAGTTCGTCGTCGTCGACCTCGATGGTTGCCTCGCCGAACGGGTTCCGGTTCACTTCACCGTCGGACCCGTCGTCGCCGTCGTCGCCGTCGTCGCCGTAGGAGGCGACGTCGACGACCGTCGACATCGAACACCGGCCGCAGGATTCGGTTTTCTTCCCACCCATGTTATCCTCTTGCACGATAGTTCGTCTCCGGCGTCTAAAATCTGCCGGCTGCGTCGAGGCGTGGCGACGCTCGACCCACCGACGATTATTTGACACCCCGACGGTAACCGGAGGTATGAGAGAACGGGTCATGGATCGCGAGCGAACGGAGTCAGTGGTGGGCCGTGATCGGGTTCTGACACCCGCCACCGACGCGCGATGAGCGACGAGGCGACCCCGGCGGAACTGCCAGCGGAGATCCGCGAGGCGGTGCCCGACTGGGACGACGAGTATCTGGACCGGGTGTCCGACCGGCTGATGTACAACTACGACCTCGAGAAGGATCGCTCCGTCGCGGGCGAGCGGTGGGATCTCTACGGCGAGATGCGCGTGCTCAGTCAGAAGCAGTTCTTCCACCCGTCGCTTTCCTACGCCGATCACGAGGCCGAGGAGTACCTCTTCGCCCGGCGCGAGTCGCGGCCGACGGTCGCGGAACTCGAGCGACTCGTCGAGGTGGGTCACGACCTCGCGGACGAGCGGGTCGTCGCCGACGAGGAACACTTCGGGACGGACTTCACGTTCGTCCTCGTCGCCGACGAGATCCCCGACGACGTCCGCGAGTTCGTCGCCGGCTTCCGCGATCGGACGTTACTGAAGTTCGGCTATCACGGCCACTACGAGATCAATCTCGTCGTCGTCGCGCCCGCGGCCGACGATCACGTCGGCAGTGAGGCCGCCGACGTTACGGAGGCGTTTACCCTCTGGGAGGAGGTGAGCACGCCCGAAGAGGGGCTCCTTTCGCGGTTCGCGAAACGATTCTGGCGGTAGAACGAGCGCCGACGGTCGCGGACGGTTCCGGCGGGAGCTCTCACGCGGCAGCCGAAAGAAAACGAGCAGCGGCCGGTCGCCGTTAGTCGTCGCCGGGTTCCGCTGCGGGCCGCTCGGGTCCGCTGCGGACGGTCTGAATGTTCCGGTACCCCAGCCTGACCAGCGCGAGCGCCAGGCCGATGAGAACGAGGCCGATGGCCATCTGCACGCCCGAGGAGACCATCGCCTCGGCGGTCTCGGCCCCGCCCTGAAGCAAGTTCAGGTAGAGGTTCTCGTAGAACACCAGGATCGAGAGCCCGAGGACGGTGATCGTGACCATGATCGCCATCGGAACGCCGGTCGAAACGAGCTGCTTGTTGTCGTCCCAGTTCGCGAGCCAGACGGTCGCGGTGAGCAGCGCCAGCGCCGCGAGCAGCTGGTTCGCGCCGCCGAACAGCTGCCAGAGGACGACCCACTGCCCGGAGACGACGAGCAGGTAGGCAGGCAGGATCTGCACGAGCGGATTCGTGTACCGACCGCGTGCGATCGATTGCGGATCCATGTTGAGTCCCGTATCGGTCCGTCCCGCGGGCGTGCCGACGATCTCCTCCATCATGTATCGGCCGAGACGGACGGCCGTGTCGGTCGACGTGAGCAGGAAGCTACAGAGGACGAGCGCCATGAACACCGCGCCGACAGTCTCGGACACGCCGACACTCGTGAGGATGATACCGCCACCTTCGGCGAAGTTCGGAAGCGCAGCGCCGATTCCGCCCTCGGGATCGGCGAAGCCCGCCACCGCGAGCGTCGAGAGTGCGACCGCCGCGAGGAGTCCCTCGCCGAGCATCCCGCCGTAGCCGATCAGCCGGGCGTCGGTCTCGTTGTCGAGCTGTTTGGCGGTCGTCCCGGACGAAACGAGCGAGTGGAAGCCGCTGATGGTCCCGCAAGCGATCGTGATGAAAAGCAGTGGGAACAGCGGTGCGAGCCCCGCGCCCTCGACACCCCAGAACCCTTCGAACGCGCCGATGGAGCTATCGATGACGAGCGGGCTGGACGACGTCCCGAGCACCGTTCCGACGATGATCGCGACGATCGCCCCGCCGACGCCGGTGTACAGCAGGAACGACGACAGGTAGTCTCGCGGTTGAAGCAACACCCACACCGGCAGTGCGCTCGCGATCGCGGCATAGACCATGACGACCGGGATCCATCCCGCGGTGTTCCCGCCGAGCGCGGCCGCGCCAGGCACCCAGTCGCCGGCACCGCCGAGCAACACGATCGTTCCGGCCGGGTAGTCACCGGCAAACAGCGCCAGCGGGTACTGAAGGCCCACCCAGACGGACGCGAAGACACCCACGACGAAGACCACCGTTCCGGGGATGAACGGGCCGTTGAACTGGTACAGGTAAACGCCGAAGGCCAGCGCCAGCCCGATGTAGAGCAGCGAGGCCGTCACCACCTGCGGATACGCGTTGAAAACGATCCCGACCACGAGCGCGAACACCGCGACGACCAATATGATCGTCAGGAACGCGAACCACAGCAGCATGTTCTTCCCGCTCTCACCGACGTATTCGCCGATCATGTACCCGATCGACTTCCCCTCGTGACGGAGGCTCCCCGACAGCGAGACGAAGTCGTGCACGGCACCCATCAGCGGATTCCCGATGGCGATCCACAGCAAGGCCGGCACCCAGCCCCAGATGGCACCCGCCGTGATCGGCCCCACGATCGGTGCCCCACCCGCGATACTCGAGTAGTGGTGGCCCAACAGCACTGGTTTCTTCGATGGCACGTACTCCTGTCCGTCCTCGTACTTGTGTGCCGGTGTCTCCGCGTCCTCGTCGAGCTCGACGAACTGCGTGAGATATCTAGAGTATCCCACGTATCCAGCGGTGAAGGTCACCAACACTGCCGCGATGATCCATATTACCTGTGTCATGCTACTTCTACCCAAATGAAGTGGGCCCAATAACCTTAATTGTTATTTGTCTTTATTTGCGTATCCATCTCTATTTTTTAATCACAACTGTGCGATGGATAGCGCTTCACGACATCGGATCGAACCGCCTATACCGTCAGTAGACGTCCTGTATACCCGATCACTGGTAGCCGCGTCACCGTAGAAAACTGTTCAATCGTCCATAACGACCCGAAAATAGCCGCCGTTCGCGCGTGCACATAACCGTAAGATATATCTAAGAAGAGCGGGCCCCGAGAGAGGCCGGGCCGAACCCTGTTCCGAATCGTGGACTACTCGAGAACGGCGGCCACTGCGTCCATCGTCCGGTCGACGCGGTCGACCCGCGCGTTGTGTCCCATGTGGCCGATTCGGAGCACGTCGTCTTCGAGGTCGCCGAGTCCGGTCGCGAGCACGATATCGTGCTCGTCGGCCAGCGTTCGCTGGAGGGCGGTCGCGCTGCCGTCGACCTCGAGCGCGGTCACGGTCGGCGAGGCGGTCGCCTCGTCGGGGTAGAGTCCCAGTCCGATGGCGGCCGCTCGCTCGCGACAGCGCTCGGCGGCCGCCTCGTGGCGCTCGAAGACGTCCTCGAGTCCCTCCTCGAGCAGCAGGTCGATCGCGGTATCGAGTCCGTAGAGGTTCGACGCCAGATGGGTGTAGGGGAACCACTCCTCGTCGGCGGCGTCGCGCCACGGCTCGAGGTCGGTGTACAGGCTCTCGGTCTCGAAGGACTCGATCTTCGCCCAGGCGCGGTCGCTGACGGAGCAGACGGTCAGCCCCGGCGGCGCGCTGAAACACTTCTGGGAAGCTCCCAGGCAGACGTCGATCCGATCGGTCGGCACCGGCGTTCCACCGAGCGAGGAGACCGCGTCGACGACGCTGACGACGTCGTGCTCGTCGAGCACGTCGAGCACCGGCTCGAGATCGTTCAGGACGCCCGTCGGCGTCTCGCAGTGGACCATCGTCGCGACGTCGAACGACCCCGTCTCCAGGTGGGACTCGACGGTCGCGAGATCGAGCGGCCCCCGCCACGGCGCGTCGCAGACCACCGCCTCGCCGTCGGCCATCTCGACGAAGTCGGCGAACCCCTCGCCGTAGAGCCCGTTCGCGAGACAGAGCACCCGGTCGCCCGGCTCGACCAGCGACGCGACGGCGGCCTCGAGGCCGAGGATACCCTCGCCGCCGAGGATCGCGATATCGTCGTCGCCGTAGATCGCCTCGAGTTTGCCGGTCAGCGTCCGGTAGAACTCGAAGAACGCGGGCTCGACGTCCGGGTTCGGCGTGGGCTCGCTCATCCGCTCCCGGACGGCCGCGGGTACCTCGGTCGGGCCGGGCGTCATGCGGAGTCGATCGTCGGTCATACTGCTGATAGTGCGGCGTCCGGCAATAAAACCACTCGAGACGGTCGGCGAGCGCTCCCCGGTGCCGGTACGCCTCGCGGGGCGGTCCGCTTCGAAGCGGGGAAACCGGTTTGGGACCGGTCGTCGTTGGTTGCACCGAGTCGCTCAATGGCACCTCCCGATTCACGGCGGACGATGGGCGAGCGGCGGATCGAACACCCGATATTTGCGGCGCTCTACGACCGGTTCGTGCCGGATCGGTTTCTGGTCGGACTCCACCGCGAGTACCTCACCGCCGACCTCGCCGGGCGCGTCCTCGACCTCGGCGCGGGCAACGGTGCGATGATTCCCTACGCGGCCGACGCTGCGGACGAGGGCCTCGAGTACCACGCGATCGAACCGGACCCCCACATGCGACGCCGGGCGGCCGACGTCGCCGCCCGATCCGACCTGCGCGTCCACCTCCGCGACGACCGCGCCGAGTCGCTCCCGTACGTCGACGACGCTTTCGATGTCGCGCTCTCGAGTCTGGTCTTCTGTACCATCGCGGATCCCGACCCCGCGCTGGACGAACTCGCCCGCGTCCTGCGGCCGGGCGGGGAACTTCGGTTCCTCGAGCACGTGCGCAACGACGGCTGGCGGGCTCGGGCGCAGGAACGGCTCACGCCGCTGTGGGAGCGCGCCGCCGGCGGCTGCCAGCTTCACCGCGAGACGGTCGAGCGATTCGTCGGGCACGACGCGTTCGAGGTGCTCGAGATCGAACGAACCGACGTCGGGCTGTTTCCGGCGACGCCGGTCGTACGCGGACGGCTCCGACGCCGGCAGGTGCCGTCGCTCTCGGCCCGTTCGTGAGCGGGGTCTCGCCCCGATACCCGATATCCGGCTCACGAGCTCCAACGACTGAATCGCGCCTACCGAATCGTGTTCGGTATCCGCTCGATGACGTCGGTCGCGACGACGCCAGGCCCGTACTCGGCCGTGGCGAGTTCGCCGGTCTTGCCGAGGACCCACGCGCCGAGTTCGGCGGCCTCGCGGCGCTTCATCCCCTGACCGAGCAGGGACGCGATGATACCGGCCATCGTGTCCCCGGTCCCGGCGACGGTCATCGCCGACGTTCCCGTCTCGTTCTCGATCCGCACGCCCTCGGCGACGATCTCGTCGACGTCGCCGGTCAGGATGACGACCGCTCCCGTCTCCTCGGAGAACGTCTCGAGCGAGCCGTAGGCCTCGTAGATCGGGGCATCCTCGGAGCCGCTGGGCGTCAGGACCGCGTTCGAGAGATCGGCCTCGAGCGCGGGTTCGATTGCCAGCGCGTCGACGACGAGCGGACCCTCGATGCGGTCGACCGCCTCGCGGACCGCGTCGGGGTCGGCGTCGGCGAGGCCGGGGCCGATGACGAAGGCGTCGGCCCAGTCGGCCACCTCGAGCGTGCGGTCGATCGCGCCGTCGTAGAACTCCTCGTGACCGTGGTGGTCGACGAGCAGGTTCGGGGCGTGGCTCGCGACGATCTCGTAGATCGGTTCGGCGACGAACGCCCGGACGTGATCGGAGCCGGTCCGCAACGCCGCTCGCCCGACGAGCGCGGGCTGGTTCGGATACGCGACGCTGCCGCCGACGATCCCGACGCGGCCGTTGTCGTGCCCGCTCTCCTCCGAGACGTTCGAGAGCGTTTGCTGGAGCCGTGCCATACACACCGTCCCGAGCGGCGTCGGGTAGGCGTTCGGCAGGCGAATTCCGGTTCGTCCCCCACGTGTGACGCCCCCACCCGTCGTGTGCGACGCAAACGCATAGTACGTCGCTGCCGTAATTGGTCGCAGGACCATGTTCGACGACAGAACCCACGCCGGCGAACGCCTCGCGGCGGCACTCGAGTCCCGCGACCTCGAGGTCGACGTCGTCCTCGGGATTCCCCGCGGTGCGCTGCCCGTCGCGCGACCGGTGGCCGACGCGCTCGAGGCCGACCTCGACGTCGTCGTCGCGCGAAAGATGGGCGCACCGCAGAACCCGGAGGTCGCGCTGGGCGCGGTCGCCAGCGACGGCAGCGTCTGGTACAACGACGACCTGATCGACCGGCTGAACGTCTCCGAGGAGTATCTCGAGCGGGTCCGCGCGGAGGAAGCCCGGAACGCGCGCGAGAAGGCCGACCGCTACCGCGAGACGGAGGAGATACCCGATCTGCAGGGAAAGCGAGTCCTGGTCGTCGACGACGGCGTCGCGACCGGCGCGACCGCGACCGCCTGCCTCCGACAGGTCCGAGAGACCGGTGCCGAGTGGGTCGCCCTGGCCGTCCCCGTGGGCTCACCGCGGGCCGTCGACGACCTCGAGCAGGAGGCCGACGACGTGATCGCCCTGGAGACGCCCGCGGACTTCCGCGCCGTGGGCCAGTTCTACCGAACCTTCGGCCAGGTGAGCGACGCGGAGGCGCTCGAGTACCTCACTCGAGAGTCGTGAACTAGGGGCGCTCGTCGATCTGGACGATTTCCGGGCTCCACGCGAAACGCTCAACCGACGTTCGGTGGCGCGCCGGGCCACGGCGAACAGACTCGTGAGCCGTGTACGTTCGGGTGAGAGAAACGCGCTCGATTACGGGTCGATACATTCGCTCAGGGCCAGAGCCCGCGCATCTCGTGCGCCTCGGCGATTCGATCGAGCGCGACCGCGTACGCGGCGTCGCGCCACGTCACGTTCCGCCGTTCGACCTCGTCTTTCAGCGCGGTCCAGGCCGTCACCATCTCGGACTCGAGTTCCTCGTTGACCCGCTCGAGGGACCACGCGCGGCGGTTGATGTCCTGGAGCCACTCGAAGTAGCTGACCGTGACGCCGCCGGCGTTGGCGAGGATGTCCGGGATCACGTGGATTCCGCGGTCCTCGAGAATGGTGTCGGCGGCGAACGTCGTCGGGCCGTTCGCGCCTTCGACGACGATGTCGGCCCCGATGGCGTCGGCGTTGTCCGCGGTGATGACGTTGCCGACGGCGGCCGGAACGAGGACGTCGACGTCGAGCTCGAGGAGGGCCGCGTTCGAGATGCGGCGCGCCCCGCCGGGGTCGTCGCCGAGAGTGGTCGCAAACTGGGTGACCGCCTCCGGTTCCTCGTCGTGGGAGGGGATCGCCGCGACGTCGATCCCGTCGGGGTCGTAGACCGCACCGTTGACGTCGCTGACGGCGACGATCGTCGCGCCCCACTCGTCGAGCAGGCGGGCGGCGTTCGCGCCGACGCTGCCGAAGCCCTGCACGGCGACGGTCGTCTCGGAGAGCGGATAGTCGTAGTACTCGCAGGTCTCCCGGGTGACGATGGCGACGCTCCGGCCGGGCGCTTCCTCGCGGCCGTAACTGCCGCCGACGCTTGGTGGCTTCCCGGTGACGACGCCGGGGATCGTCTCGCCTTCCTGCATGCTGTAGGCGTCCATCAGCCAGGCCATCGTCTGCGGGTCGGTGCCCATGTCGGGTGCCGGAATGTCCGTGTTCGGCCCGATCACGTCGCGGATTTCCTGCGTGAACCGACGCGTGAGCCGCTCCTTCTCGTCGTCGCTCAACGACTTGGGGTCGACGACGATACCGCCTTTCGCGCCGCCGAAGGGGAGATCCATCACCGCACACTTCCAGGTCATCCACATCGACAGCCCGACGCACTCGTCGCGGCTCACCTCGGGGTGGTAGCGCAGCCCACCCTTGTAGGGACCGCGGACGCTGTCGTGCTGGGCCCTGTAGCCGGTGAAGACCTCGACCGATCCGTCGTCGCGCTCGAGCGGAATCGTCACCTCGTGGACCGCAGCCGGGTGACTGAGGCGCTCGAGGACGGCGTCGTCGACGTCCAGCTGCGCGGCGACGCGGTCGAGTTGCCGGCGCGCGGTCTCGAGCGCGGTTTCGGGATCGGTCGATGCGGCCGTCGCTTCTCGGGTCGGCGGCGAAGAACGTTCCTGAGAGGACATAGTTACTCGATCGGTGTGCGTCGATTGCGCATCTCTGCGCCGCACTTGGGACAGGCGTTCGGCGAGGTCGTACTGACGACGGTTCCACAGTCGAAGCACTCGTAGGTCGATTCCGACTCCGGATCGAGTTCGGCGTCTTTGTAGCTCATGATGGTAACGACGAGCGGATCAGATTCGGCCGTTCGTCGCATTCAGGAATACAAGGTATATTAGGATGAGTATATCCGTCAGATAACTAGCGGCGGCGAGCCAGCGAGGTTCACTATTCAACCCCTGGTGCAGCGTTTGCCGGCAGTCCGATCTCGTCGAAGACGACTTCGAAGAGTTTCCGCTGGGCGGTCCGGACGTGCCGATAGAAGGCGGCCGGCGAAATATCGAGGGCCGCGGCGACGTCTTCGCCCGAATTTTCGCGGGGCGATTCGAAGTAGCCGCCGTAGTACGCGAACTGGACGACCTCGAGCTGTCGGTCCGTGAGCCGGTCACGGAGCTTCGCGTCGAGATCGCGGGGCGTCGTGCGTTCGACCGTCCGTTTCGATCGGAGATCGACGTCCGCAAACACCGTCGAGAGGATGTCGGCGCTCTCCCTCGCGTCGACGGGCCGCGGAACGTCGACCACGACTCGAGCGGTCGAGGGGGTCGCTTCGATGCCGCGCAACAGCACCCCGTGATCGGCGAGTCGGAGGGCGAGTGCCGGCCGCGAGAGGTGCAGGAGGACTGCGCCGCCGAGATCGGCGTCCGCGTCGCTCCCGTCGGCGATCGACTCGTCGTCTCCGATCCCGAGTCCGTCGCTGCTGATGACCCGCGCGCGCTCGACGGTGACGAGGTCCTCGGCCGCGGTCGCGACGGCGGCCGGCGGTGCACCGTCGACGGTCACGAACACCGACGCCCCGTCCTCGTCCTGACGAACGCTCCCGTCGAACGAGAGCACGGCGTCGCTCCGCCGGGCGAGACGGGCGAAGACGAACGTGTCGTCGGTCACCTCGAACTCGAGTCGCGTGCTCGCGCCCGAGACGAGCGCGCGCTTGCGCTCGACCGCGGCGATCGCGGACGCGATCGTCTCGCCGAGTTCCGCGAGGACGGCGCGGATCATGTCGTCGAACGCCTCGGGCCGGTCGGCGTAGACGGTCAGGACGCCGTACGTGAACTCGTCGTAGGAGAGCGGCACGCTCACGGCGGACTGATACTCGCAGGCGAGCGCCGCCGACCGCCACGCCTCGTCGCGGAGTCCGTTCGCGACGTTCGGGACGACGGTCACGTCGCGATCGGTCGCCGTCCTGACCGCGGGCTCGGTCGCGTCCGCGAGCGAGAGCGAAACGCTGTCGAGGTACTCCCGGCCCTCGGCCGCACCGCCGTGGGCCCGCGACTCGAGGCGGTCGCGACCGGCGTCGACGGTCCCGATCCAGGCGAACGAGAACCGGTCGGCGGCCGTGAGCCGGTCGCAGACCGCGCGTTCGATTTCGTCGCGGGTCTCCGCCCGGACCAGTGCCTGATCGAGGTCCCTGATGATCTCGTTGATCCCGTTGAGGCGCGTGAGCTGGCGGTTCTGCCGCTCGAGTTCGCGGTCCCGCTCGCGCAGCGTTCCCTCCCGCTCGACCCGGTCGAGCGCGGCCTCCGCGGTCGCCGCGAGGAGGTCGGTCAGCTCGCGGGACACGTCGTCGAACGCGTCGGACTCGGCCGATCCGACGACGAAGACGCCGTGATCGCCCAGCGGGATGTACGCGGCGCTTCGCAGGTCGGTCCCCGGACTCGAGAGCGAGGGTGCGTCGTGAACGTCGGCGAAGAATCGGCTCTCGCCGTCGACGAAGACGCGACCGGGAATACTGTCGTTCGTCGCCCGGTGGTCGCGGACCGGACCGTGTAACCGCTCCATCCCCGGCGCGGCCGCGGCCGGCCGCAATACGCTCTCGTCCGTGTCGAACAGGTACGCCGCGCTCGCCTCGCAGTCGAGGACGTCCGTCGCGTCTTCGACGACGATGTCGGCGATTTCGCGATCGGTTTCGGCGTACAGGAGTTCGCGTGCGGTCCGGTGGAGCGCCGTCAGCGCCTCCTCGCGGCGCTTTCGCTTCGTGATGTCGCGGCAGCTGTAGAGGGTGGTCCCACCCTGAATCGAGACCTCGCGAACGTTGACCAGCAGCGTGTGTTCGCGCCCGGCCCGGTCGGTCGCCGTACACTCGAGGTTGGTCAACACGCTCGCCGCCTCGAGCTCCTCGCGGTCGAAGAGATCCGACCCGAGCAGCTCGTCGATCGTCCCCAGCTCGCGGATCTCGTCGTCGGAGTAGCCGAAGATGAAGTGGACGTTCGGACAGACGTAGGTGAACTCGCCGTCGTCGTCCGTGATGAGGACGGTATCGGTCATGTTGTTGAGCGTCACCCGGTGGAGCTCTTCGGATTCGCGAAGCTCCCGCTCGAGTCGGACGCGTTCGGTGACGTCGGTCGCCCGCGCGAGCAGCGAGACGACGCCCCCGGACTCGTCGCGGACCGGTCGGACCGTCACCTCGAACGTCTGGTCTCTCGGGTCCGCGGTCTCGCGCGGGGAGCCGCCGTCTCCCTCGGTCGTCCCGGCACCGTTGGCGCGAACCGGCGTCAGTTCTCGGTGTGCGATCTCGCCGCTCGCCGCTCGCTCGATCGCGTCCCGGATCGCCGCGCTTCCGTTCGCGGTCCCCTGCCACCAGGGTAGTTCCTGCACGGGCCGGCCACGAACGTCGCTCGCGGCCGCGCCGATCGCCTCGAGCGCCGGTTCGCTGGCCCGCCGAACGGTCCCGTCCGGCTCGAGTACCCACGAGTACGTCTCCGGGTCCTCGAAGATCGCGTCGAACCGTTGCGCGCGCTCCCGCCGGCGTCGCCGCTCGCGGCCCGTCGAGAGGGCCCGTTCGACCGCCGCTCGGCAGTCCTCGATCGGATCGTCCGCGGCGGCGTCTCGCGACACGTACTCCGTGACACCCGCAGCGACGGCCTCGCTGGCCAGCGACTCGTCGCCGTCGGTCGGGGAGAGTACCACCGGGAGGTCGGGACGGTGCTCCCGAACCGCTTCGAGGAGCACCAGTCCGGTCGATTCCACGCCCGGAAGGGACTGTCCGGTCAGGAGACAGTCGACGGCGTGGCTCTCGAGATGGTCGAGCGCGTCGGCCGCGGTCGCCACCGCCGTCACGTCGAACGCGTCGTCGTAGCGCGCGGGGTCGAGCGCACCGGCTCTCCCTTCGGGGGGCGCGACGACGAGCAGCCGGTCCTCGTCGCGCGTTCGTGCGGAAACCATTCGTCGCCGGTACGGGTTCCTGGGGATAGAAAGCATCGGTCCGGTCGCGCTCGCTGCGACCGACACCCGTTCATCGCTCGAGCGCGTCCGGTCCGGTATGCGCGTTGCTGTCACCGTCGACGACCGGGAGCCCGCCGGGCTCGTCGAGGCGGTTCGACGCCACGCCGACGTCACCGAGGTGCGCGTCGAGCGGCTCGCGAGCGGCGACCTCGCGATCGGGTCGGTCGGGTTCGAACGCAAGACGCCCCGCGATTACGTCACCAGCGCCGTGGGTCGGGCCGGTTCGGACCTCACCGATCAGGTCGAGCGGATGGCCACCGCGTACGACCACTCGTACGTCCTGCTCGAGGGGGAGTTCGCCGACCTCGAGTCGCTGCGAACGACCGTCTCGCCGGCGTCGATTCGGGGATCGATGGCCTCGATCACCGCCCGGCAGGGGGTGCCCGTCGTCCCCTGTACGGACCGCCGACGACTGGTCGACTTCGCGATCCGACTCGGGCGGAAACACGCGGAGGACCCCACGACCGACCGGCTACCGGTCGGCTCGGTCCCGAGCCGTCGCGAGCCCACGACGAAGCGGATATACGGCTGTATCGAGGGCATCGGTCCCGAACTCGCGGCGACGCTGTACGATCGGTATCCGAGCGTCGAAGCCCTGCTCGAGGCGGGTCGCGAGGACCTGACGCGTATCGACGGGATCGGCGAAGTGCGAGCGAACACCATCGCCGCCGCGTTCCGAACGGATGGTACCCGCGAGTGAGCGATGGACGACCGACGGCCGCGGGACGGTCGCCGAAAACGCGATCCGTCGAGCGGCGGCTCCCCGAAGCAGCTATCGCCACTCCTCGAGCGAGGCGGCGGCGGTTTCGGATATGGCGATCCAGCTGTCGTCCTGTGCGATATCGGCGACGACGAGATGCGGATTGCCGTCGATTTCGTCGACCGCTGCGACGACGTCACCCGTCTCGCTCGAACGACTTCCGATCGACTCTGCTTCGGGCCCCATAGTCGGATGTATCGTTCTCCCAACCATGAATGTGTCGATACCGCTCTAGAAGGTGCTTGAACACTCGTCTTTTTGCGCCATATATTTGAATTTCTCAATCAAAATGCCGGGAAAGTTAGACGCGATCGGTGAGGAAGCTCGGTCGAATCGTCACGCGTACGTCGACCGCAACCGCTCACAGGGGGACCCACTCAGTCTCCGGACCGACGAGATCGGCGAGAACCGCATCGAGGACGGCCCCGAGCAGCAGCCAGCGGCTGCCGACGTACACCCACGTCAGTACCGTATCGAACGCGTGAGACGCGAGGCCGGCGGCGGGGACGCCGAGTTGGCGTTCGCGGGCGACGGCGGCGACGTCGTGAACGAGCCCGGTGAGACTCGAGTCGCGCATCCCCCGCCGTCGCCGTCGCATCGGAAACCGCTTCGGCCGGCGAAAGACCCAGGGCCCGTCGACTGCCCGGGTGCGTGAACCGCGGCGATCGCTACTCGTCGGGGGCGACCGACCGAACGTGACCGACGACGCCGCTTTTCAACTTGACGTGCGGCCCCTCGGGGTCGTCACCGTGGATCGTCCCGACCTCGCCGATGATCGGCTCCGTATCCTCGGACTGGGGGTCCGCGTCGTCCTGCACGATTTCGACGGTCATCCCCTGTCGCAGTTCCGCAGCGGTCGGTCGTTCGTTGGACATGGGCGGAGGTGAGCCAGGCGGATCGAAAAGGATACTGCCTGCACTCGCTAGTCCGCCGATCAGCCGTTCCTTCGTCCAACGACTGGCGGCTCGGTCAGTAGCGCCCCGATAGTGTCACTGTTCCGACGCCGTTTGACCGGCGCGCTTATCCGCGTGTGTCCAGTGTCTGTCTGTAGAACGACGGAGGCGTGCAGTCGCTCCGGACGGCCGCTCACTCCGCGCGAACGACGACCGCTGGCGGATCACGGACGACCCGATCCGTCGCCGAGTCGACTATCTACGGCTACTCGAAACGTCCCAATGAGCCACCCGATACAAAACACCGACGCCGACGTGCTCGGACTCGACACAGGTCTCGAAGCACTGCAAGCGAGCCCAGCGTTCGACGGCCCCGTCGAACCGGTCCCCGAACACAGCTCGTACGACCATCTGGCCCTCCTCTACGAGACGCAGGCCGAACAGTTCGCGACGGCAATCCCCTACGTCACGCAGGGACTCGAGCGCGGCGAACGCTGTCTCTACATCGCCGACGAAAACGACGTCGAAACGATCCTCGCGGCGCTTCGGGACGCCGGCGTCGACGTCGACGGCGCGCTCGAGTCGGGCGCGCTGACGGTCCACACCGCGCAGGAGTCCTACCTCCGGAACGGGGCGTTCGACCCCGACGACATGATCGCGTTCCTCTCCGATGCGATCGACGAGGCCGCGACCGACTACGAGGGGCTCCGAATCACCGGCGAGATGACGTGGGTGTTCGGCGACGATCCCCCGCTCGAGAAGCTCATCGAGTACGAAGCCAAGCTCAACCGCTTCCTCCCGGACGCCGACGGGATCGCGCTCTGTCAGTACAATCGCGAGCAGTTCTCCGCGGAGATCGTTCGGGACATCATCAAGACCCACCCGCATCTGATCGCCGACCAGACGGTCTGTCAGAATTTCTACTACACGCCGCCCGAGGAGTTCTTCGGACCCGACCAGCCCGAGCGCGAAATCGACCGGATGATGGGGACGTTACTCGACCGCACCGAAGCGCGGGCCGAACTACAGGACCACCACCGGTATCTCGAGCGGCAGACGGAAATCACAGCCAACACCGACCGCTCGTTCGAGGAGAAGCTACAGGAGCTCTTCGACCTCGGCTGCGAGCGGTTCGACCTCGAACTCGGGGCGATGGCCCGCGTCGATACCGACGACGACTGGTTCGAAATCGAGCACGTCAGCGACGACCACGCCCACTTCGAGCCCGGCGTCGAACTCCCGCTGTCGGAGACGTACTGTCACGCCGCCACCGACGTCGAAACCACCCGAAGCGTGTCGGACCCGCGACGCGAGGGGTGCGACGATCTGACCGTCTACGAGGAGTTCGGTTTGCGGGCGTATCTCGGCACCTCCCTCCCCGTCGAGGGGGGGAACGACCGGACGTTCTTTTTCGTTTCCGACGAGCGACGAGACACGGACTTTACCGACGGCGAACTGACCTTCCACCGCCTGCTGGGACAGTGGGTGAAATACCAGCTCGAGCAGGAGCAACGGGAGTCCAACGAACGAACGCTGTACGAGATCGCGGCCGATCCGGACCGCTCGTTCGACGAGAAGCGACAGGCGATGCTCGAACTGGGCTGTGAACGCTTCGATCTCGAACTCGGCGGGATGGCCCGCATCGATCCGGCTACCGACTCGTTCGAAGTGGAAGCCGTCAGCGACGACCACGACCACCTCACGCCAGGTACACAGGTGCCACTCTCGGAGACCTACTGTCGGTTGACCGTCGACGGCGAGCAGACGGCCAGCGTGACCGATCCCGTCGACGCCGGGTTCGGCGGCACCCTCGCCTACGAGGAGTTCGGCGTCAAGACGTATCTCGGCACGCAGATCGAACTCGAGAACGCGCCCGACCGGACGCTCTTCTTCGTCGGATCGGACCCGCAGAACCGGGCGTTTACCGACGCCGAGCGGACGTTCCACCACCTCCTGTCGCAGTGGATGCAGTACGAACTCGAGCGAAAGCAACGCGAGCGGGCACTCGAGGAGTCCAACGAGCGCCTGGAGCAGTTCGCCTACGCCGCCTCACACGACCTGCAGGAACCGCTCCGGATGGTGACGAGCTATCTCCAGTTGCTCGAGGGTCGATACGACGACGCCTTCGACGCGGACGGCCGGGAGTTTCTCGGGTTCGCCGTCGACGGGGCCGAACGCATGCGAGACATGATCGACGGGTTGCTCGCGTACTCCCGGGTCGAAACGCGAGGCGATCCGTTCGAACCGATGGAGCTCGAGACGGTTCTCGAGGACGTCCTCGACGACTTGCAGCTACAGATCGGGGAGCGCGACGCCGAGGTCACGGCGGAACGGCTCCCGCGCGTCGACGGTGACGCGAGCCAGTTGCGGCAAGTGTTCCAGAACCTGCTATCGAACGCGATCACGTACAGCGGCGACGAGCCGCCGCGGGTGCACGTCGGTGCGAAGCGGCGGGGACGAGAGTGGGTGATCTCGGTCCGCGACGAGGGGATCGGAATCGACCCGGCGGACCACGATCGCGTGTTCACGGTCTTCGATCGCCTTCACAGCCACGAGGAGTACGAGGGAACGGGACTCGGGCTCGCGCTCAGTCAGCGGATCGTCGAGCGCCACGACGGCGACATCTGGGTCGACTCGAAGCCCGGCGAGGGGGCGACGTTCTCGTTCACGCTCCCCGCGTGCACCGATCGGTAGGCCGCGACCGGGCCCGTCTTGCCGACCGGTGATCTCCGGAAGGCGTCACGCGCTCGACGTCCCGCGGCCTGATTATTCGTCGTCGAACTCGAGGGCGGCGGAGTTGATGCAGTAGCGCTTGCCCGTCGGATTGGGGCCGTCTTCGAAGACGTGGCCGAGGTGGCCGCCGCAGTTGGCACACAGGACTTCGGTGCGGCGCATCCCGTGGCTGGTGTCGGTTCGGGTTTCGATCCGGTCGTCGTCGGTGTCGTAGAAGCTCGGCCAGCCACAGCCGGACTCGAACTTCGTTTCGGAGTCGAACAGTTCGGCCCCGCAGCCGACACAGGCGTACGTTCCGTCCGCCTTGTGATCGACGTACTCGCCGCTGAACGGCGTTTCGGTGCCCGCCTCGCGGAGGATTCGGTACTCCTCGTCGCTCAGCCGGTCGCGCCACTCGTCGTCGCTCGTCGGAAGCTGATCTGCCTCGTTGCTCATGGGCACCGATAGGGTCGAGACACTCAAGAGTCTGTCTGCGCGAGCGACCGTCGATCGGTTCGAATCGGGGTCGGTATCGGACCCTGGAGCTCGCCGACCGGGGGGACCGCAGTCACCGACTGGTGATGATGTCCGTGCTCTCGCAGTGTGGACACTGGGTCATCCGGCCCAGTTTCGGGACCTCGATCCGTCGCCACTCGTCGTCTCCGCCGGGCGCTTCGAACCCGCAGTTGCGACACCGTGACCGGTCGTGGGTGACCTGGTTGCTAGCCATATCACGATAGATGTCACAGACTACCATATGCGTTTGTCAAACCGGTGACGACTGTCACGGACGCCAACGGGTCGCACGATCGATCGCGGCACGACGATCGATCGCGACCACGACCGCGTTTGACAGGGTCGAGCGCGGACGAGCTGCGAATCCGGAGCGGTCCACAGTGACGCGTTCCGTCTCCGAACCGTGCTGTCCTCGTGTGCATTTCGATCGGAGATCACCTCGTCGGATCGGCCACCGTCTTCGAGCACCCGTGACGGGGAATCGTCACTGAACACCCCCTGCCCGAATCCGCCGCTCGGATCGTCGTTCGGGCGGGTCAGTATCCCAACACGCCTGATCTCCGTGCAAGCTGTCCACAAACGACCACATAAGCGTTGTCTAACATGTCACTTGGAGGAATTGTAGGGCGATCGACCGACGGCCGGACCCCTACGACCGACGGAGAGCGATCAGTCCGCCGACGAACGCGGCGACTGCGATCGCTGCGGTCGACGGCCCGAAGCCGGGCATCCCGTCCCCAGCCGCCGGGTCATCAGCGTCGGTACGTTCCGTCTCGTTCTCGTCGCTCCCTTCGTCCGCGCCGTCCTCACCGTCCGCGTCCGGATCGATACCCTCGACGACGACCGAGTCCGACGTCGTCCCGTCGGCTTCGGCCACGAACTCGAGCTCGCCCGCCGTTTCGACCGGTACCGACGCCGATCCCGCGGCGTCGGTCGTCGCGACGGTCGAACCGTCGACGCGAACGGTCGCACCCTCGACGGGGTCGCCGTACTCGTCGGTAACCGTGACACCGACGGTCTCGCCGAGGATCACGCGCTCGTTCGACGTCTCGAGGGCCAGTGTCGGCGTCCGTTCGATCCCGTAGCTCCGGCTCGTATCGGACTCGCCGACCGACAGCTCCCGCTCGAGCGTCCCGTACCCCTCGGCCTCGACGACGACGGTGTACTCCGTGTTGACGGACAGATCGATACGTCGCTCGCCGTTCTGGTTCGTCGAGATAGTCGAATCCCGCTCGCCGTCGTTCAGGACGGTCACGTCGGCCGCGAGGGGCTCCTCGAGAACGGCGTCGGTGATCGCGAACGAGACTTCTGCGGTCCCCGGCTCGATGTCGACGGACGCATCGTCGACCGCCGCGAGGTCGACGGTGGTCGATTCCTCGTAGTAGCCGGGTTTCGTGACGGTGACGTCGTAGACGCCGGTCTCGAGGTCGTCGACCGCGAAGATGCCATCACTGTCGGTCGTCCCCTCGGCCGCCGCGCGGTCGTCGCCGCGTTTGGTGAGCGTGACCGTCGCGGACTCGACCGGGTCGTCGTCCGCCACGACAGCGATTTCGCCGTCCGTCGGCGGATAGACCGTGACGGTTTCGGTCGTGTGGTTGGTGACCGTTCCGATCTCCACGGGATTGTTCCGGACGTACTCCTCGTCGTCGACCGCGATCGAGACGTCCGCCCCGCTCGGAACGTCGATGAGTGCCCGCCCGTTCGACGCCGTTTGCTCTGTCGATTCCCCACCGTCCCACGCGACGGTCACCGACGCACCGCCGACGTCGCTCCCGTCGTCGGCGACGACGTGGACGGTGACCGTCACGTCCCCGTTCGATTGGGCGGCCCCGACGCCGACGAACGTCGTCAGACAGACCGCCACGGCGACGAGGACCACCAGGCGATTCATAGCTGCGAGTGGATATCGCACTCACTTAAATTTCACTCACTGGCCGTCTCTATTCCAGTCACGACCGCGTCGAATAGACGATCGATTCCCGCGACTCGACCGCCGATCGCAGTCCGGAAGCCATTCGGTTAAGATGATCCCGACCGAACCGTCTAGCGATGGCTTCTCGGAACGACCTCGCCGCATCGGCTCTCGAGACCCTCCCGATAACCGCCGCCGTCATCGACGAGACGGGAGAGATTCTATTGACGAATCAATCGTGGCGCGCGTTCAGTCCCGAGACCCAGACCGACCACGTCGGCGTCGATTACATCGCGATGGTCACGGCTGCGGACGACGAACACGCTCGCCGAGCGCTCGAGGGGATCGAGGCCGTCGTGGAAGGGGACCGCGACTCGTTCGCGATGGAGTACCCGTGTCACTCGCCGGACCAAAAGCAGTGGTTCCTGATGCGGGTCAGCCCCTTCACCGACGGCGACCGTCGACTGGTCTCGCTCGTTCACCTCGAGATCACCGACCGGAAACTCGCCGAGATCGCTGCCGAGGAGAACGCCGAGCGAGTCCGCGAGGAACGACGGGCGCTCGAACACGTCCTCGAGCGCGTCGACGGACTCGTCCGCGACGTCACCGACGCCGCCGTCAGCGCGGAGACCCGTGACGCGATCGAACGCGACGTCTGTGCGCGCCTCGCCGAGACCGATCCCTACGTTCTCGCCTGGATCGGTCGGACCGACGTCACGAACCGACGACTCACGCCCCGCGAGTGGGCCGGCGAGGACACCGTTCCGCTCGAGACCGACGAACTCGTGCTCGGTACCGACGAAACGCATCCCGCCGTCCGGGCGTTCACGGACGGCGAGCCGCAGGTGATCCAGGACCTCGCGGCGTTCGACGACGCCGACCGCTGGTGGCCGACCGGAGCCGACGAACACCTTCACTCGGTTATCGCACTGCCGCTCACGTACGGCGACGTCACCTACGGCGTTCTCGTCGTGCTCGCCGACGAATCCGGCGCGTTCGACGAACGTGAGCGGTTCGTCCTCGAGTCGCTGGCCGAAACGATCGCGACCGCGATGAACGCACTCGAGGTCAGACGGATGCTCACGACCGAGACCGTCGTCTCGATCGAGCTGACGATCGAGGACCCGTCGCTGTTCGTCACGAGAGTAGCCGACGCCGTCGACGCGGCGATCAGCTACCGCGGGCTGACCACCGACGCGGACGGGACGCCGCTCTGTTTTCTCCACGCCGACCGCGAGATAGACGCCGACGGCGTGGCGAGCCCGTTTCCAGACGGACACGACGTCACGCTCCTCTCCGGAGACGAGAGCGGCACCGTCCTCGAGGTCGCCGTCGGAGACGGAATCGTGACCGCGCTGAGCGAGCACGGCGGCGTGATCCGGGAGTTCACGGCCGCCGACGGAGTCGCCGACCTGACCGTCGACCTGCCCAACGGACGGTCCGCGCGGTCCGCGTACGACGCCCTCGAACGCCGGTACGACCGCGTCGAACTCGTGCGGTACCACGAGACCGAAGAACCGACGCGGGCGACCGAGGACGTCACGGCGCGGCTCGAGTCGTCGCTGACCGATCGACAGCTCACGGCGCTCCAGAAGGCCTACTACGCCAACTACTTCGAGTGGCCCCGGGACGTCTCGGGCGAGGAACTGGCCGCGTCGATGGACATCTCCCGATCGACGTTCCATCAGCACCTCCGGACGGCCCAGCGCAAGCTGCTCGACGAACTGTTCGAGTGACCCGGCGACCGGGTCCCTGAACATAGTGAGGGAGTGGTATTTTATATACACCTGTCGTATCGTATACATCCGTTCAGTGGCAGGCGGGATTACCGGGACACAGAATGCAACAGGAACATATCGACGCAGGAAAGGCGATACAGAAGCGGACCGGGAAGACGTTCTATCTCGCGACGCGATTTCTCCCCGAGCGAGTGCGACACGCCACGCACGTCCTCTACGCGTTCTTCCGTATCGCCGACGAGGTCGTCGACGACGCCGACGGCGTCCCGCCGGAAACCCAGCGGGCCCAGCTCGAGGACCTTCGGGCACAGGCGCTCGGCGAAGCGCCGCCCGACGACCCCGTTCTCGAGGCGTTCGTGGAACTCACGGAGCGATACGGGATCGCGGACGCGGAGATCGACACGTTCGTCGACGCGATGGCCGCCGACATCGAGACCGACCGGTACGAGACCTACGCCGACCTCGAGTCCTACATGCGCGGCTCGGCGGCGTCGGTCGGGGTCATGATGACCGCGATCATGGAGCCGGAGGCGGAGGAAGCCGCGCTGCCCCACGCCGTCAAACTCGGCGAGGCGTTCCAGATGACGAACTTCCTTCGCGACGTCCGGGAGGACGTCCGCGAGCGGGATCGAATCTACATTCCACAGGAGACGCTGCGAGAGCACGGCGTCGATCCCGCACAGATCGAGCGCCTCGAACACTCCGAGTCGTTCGCCGCGGCGATGGCCGACGAACTTCACCGCACGGAGGAGCTCTATCGCGAGGCCGTCGCGGGCATCCGGTACCTGCCGGAGGACTGTCAGCTCCCGGTCCTGCTGGCCGCGGTCCTCTACGCGGAGCACCACACCGTCATCCGCGCACAGGAGTACGACGTCCTCTCCCGCGAGCCGTCGCTGTCGACGACCCGGAAGCTGTGGTGTCTCGCGAAGACGCGCTGGCACTGGCACTGGAACCGCGATCCGGAGGCGGTGTTCCAGCGGGTCTCGGCGGTGCCGACCGCCGAGCGCGAGCGGCTGGGTCCGGAACACGGCGACGGCGTTCCGACTCGGTAGCGATCGTCCGCTTATCAATCCCCACGATATAGTGGCTGTTCGTTCGTCTTCCCGGCGGCCGAAGTCCGACGTATGTCCGCGGAATCCAACTCGGAGATCGTCGACCAGGAACGACGACTGGCCAAAACGACAGCGATTAGCCTCGGCATGTGGCTCGCCCTGACGATGGCCGCCGTGGTCCTGTTGCTCCTGTTCGGCGACGCCATCTCGAGCCTGGTCGTCTGACCGACCGGTCGAACCGCGCCGTCCGCTCCGTGCTCGTCGCCTCGGACGGCGCGGTTCGACGCCCCGGGTTACTCGGAGATGTCGTCGGTAGTCAGGGCCGTCGTCTCGGCGACGATGAGCTTCGCCAGTTTGCGCTTGGAGTGGTCGGCGAACAGATGCTCCTCGAGTTGCTGATCGACGGGCGGCGGCTCCCGACAGACCGGACACTCGACCGTCTCTTTGGTCGCCATACCGAGAGAACACGTCTCGAGACGAAAAGCGGAATGCCGGCATACTCCTCCCGTGGCCGTGGGTCCCGGAGCGAGCGGCGTCGATCCCGCCGCCGCCGAGAGTCGCCCACGTCGCGCATCACGCATCACTACCCGGACCGCCCCGTCGGCAGCGCCGTCCGGACCATCGCGAGACCGTACCGGTCGGTCCGGAAGAGCCCGAGACAGAACAGCCCGGCGACGCCGGCCGCCAGCCAGTTTCCGAAGAGGACGTTGATCGTACCCCAGAGCAACACGAAGCTCACCAGATCGTCTAGCGCGAACTCGCAGCTCCGGACGCGCTCGAGCAGCGCCGCGCGGTCGAACGCGAGATCGACGAGGACGACGGCGACGGTTCCCGAGAGGAGCCAGCCCCGGTAGTTCGAGACGGGGACGCCGTAGTAGTCGCCCGGCGGAACGTACGCCCAGAACCCGATCGCGACCGCCGCGGGATCGAGCACCAGGTCGACGGCGACGACGGCGGCGATCGCCGCGAGCAAGCGGGGGAGAACGCGCCGGGCCCGGTCGCCCAACACCAGCAGCGTGAGCAGATAGGCGTTCAGGACCAGCGGGACGAAAAACAGCGGCAGGGCGAGCGGGATCTCGCCGCCGAGCATCGGCCCGAGCCGGATTCCGTACTCGAACGTGCCGTAGGGCCAGCCCGTCCGCACGCCGACGAGTTCGATCGCGTAGGTGTACGCCGTCAGGACGCCCAGACAGGCGACCGCCTGGCGATCGACCTGCGGCAACAGGGCGACGACCAGCGGCGACCGCATCACCAGCGTGCCGAACAGGATCAACAGTGGATTGTAGGACAGCGGTGGCGGGAGGAGCTCCACCGCGCTCCCGACCAGCGTCACTGCGCCGACGATCGGGAAGATCACCGCGATGGTAAACCGGTTCTCACGGACGAGCGCCTCGAGCCGGCGCTGAACGGCGACCCGCGCCGAATCGGGTTCGTCGCCGGTGCGGTCGCCGCGACGCGGCTCCGGCTGCGAATCGGCGTTCGGTTCCGATCCTGGCCCCGGCCCCGATCGCGAGGGGGACCGATTCGAGTCGCCGCTATCCATAGAGCACCCTCCAGAGCCCCCCCATCGTCAGGACCGCGCCGACGACGGTGTTGATCGCCGGGAACCACCAGTATGCCCGGTCGACCGCGACGCTCGCGGTGGCGATCGCGGCGACGAGCGCCGGATAGACGAGCATGAGCGCACCCAGCCGGCCGTCGATCGCGCCGAAGGCGGCCGCACTCGCCAGCCAGCACGCGCCGCAATAGGCGTAGGTCCGGCGGTCGCCGAGCACCGTCGCGGTCGTCCGGATTCCCGTCTCGCGGTCGGGTTCGATGTCGGGGATCGCCGAGAAGGTGTGCATGCCCATCGCCCACAGCCAGCCGCCGGCGACGGCGAGCAGGGGCGGCTGGACGCCGGCGACGGCGGCGTACGCGGCCGCACCCGGTGTGATGTAGAGCCCGTTCGAGACCGAATCCAGCGGCGGCCGCGTCTTGAACCTGGCTGGCGGGGCGCTGTAGGCCGCGCCGAGGACGAGAAAGGCGATCAGCCACGGCAACGCGCCCCTCGAGAGGACGGGCGCGAACAGTACCGGCACGGCCGAACAGAGTCCGACGGCGACGGGAACGTATCCCTGGCCCCGATAGCGCGCCTCCCTGTCCTCCTTCTTCGGGTTCGCCGTGTCGATCTCGCGATCGTAGATGTCGTTGATCCCGTAGAGGAAGACGTTCGCCGGCAGGAGGAAGTACGCGAACAGCGCGATCGCGGCCGGCGCGAACAGGTCACCGACGGTGTCCGCGGCGTAGGCGACCCCGACCAGAACGGGACCCGCCAGATACAGCCAGAACCGCGGCCGCGAGAGGGTCAGCAGGTACGACAGCTGTTCGCCGACGCTGGCCTCGGTCGGTGCCGTCGAGTCCGAAGTCATCGATTGCGGTTCGATCGGTTGCCGTGGTCGGTTCGGGCCACACGCCGTTCGCCGCGACGGGCCGTCTCCGACGCCGCCCGCGTCACGGCCGACTCCCGTCGCCGTGGTCCTCGAGCACTTTTTCCGCGGTCAGTTCGCCGCTGATGAGACACATCGGAACGCCGATCCCGGGCGTGGTATCGCCGCCCACGAAGTAGAGTCCGTCGACCGCCGTCGAGCGGTGTGGCGGCCGGAAGAGCGAGGTCTGCCGGAGCGTGTGAGCCAGTCCCAGCGCCGTTCCGTCGTAGCTGTTGTACCGGTCGGCGAAGTCCTCGATACAGAACCGCTCCTCGAGGACGATCCGATCTCGGAGCGCCGTTCCCGTGTTCGCGGCGATATCGTCGAGGATGGTGTCTCGATACGCGTCGCGGAGCGCCGGCGTGTCCTCGAGGCCGGGGGCGATCGGGACGAGGACGAACAGGGCGCTGTGGCCGTCGGGCGCGACGTCGTCGTCGGTCTCGGAGGGCACACAGCAGTAGTAGGCCGGATCGTCGGGCCACTCGGGGTCGTCGAAGATCTGCTCGAAGTGGTCCTCCCAGTCGGTCGGCAACACGAGCGTGTGGTGGGCGAGTTCGTCGACGTCGCCCTCGACGCCCAGATAGAGGAGGAACGCGGACGGGGCGTAGGTGCGCTGCTCCCAGTAGTCGGCGTCGTGGCCGCGCCGTTCGGGAGTGAGCAGTTCCTGCTCGGTGTGGGCGTAATCGGCGTTACTGACGACCAGATCCGCGTGCACGGGCCCGGTCGCAGTCTCCACCTCGAACCCGCCCGTGTGGCCCTTGATCTCCGTCGCCGGGCGGTCGGTGTCGTACTCGACGCCGAGTTCGGTCCCGAGTTCGACGACGGCGTCGATGACCGAGCCGATCCCCCCGTCGGGGTACCAGACGCCGAGGTTGAAATCGACGTGGCTCATCAGGTTGTACAGCGCCGGCGTGTTCGTCGGGGAGCCGCCCAGAAACACCAGCGTGTACTGCATGATCTGCTGGAGCTTCGGGTGGTCGAAGTAGCCCTCGACGTGGCCCTGCATCGATCCCAGCAGCGAGAGCCCCCGCGCCTGTCGGGCCACGTCGAGGTCCAGATAGTCCCGCAGCCTCGACCGGTCCTCGTAGACGAAGTGCTCCATCCCGACCTCGTAGTTTTCCTTCGACTTCTCGAGATAGCGCTCCAGCGTCTCGCCCGCACCCGGCTCGTACTCCTCGAAGACGGCCTTCGTCCGCTCGAGGTCCGGGGTGACGTCCACCCGATCACCGTCCTTGAAGAAGATCCGATAGTGCGGATCGAGATGTTCGAGTTCGTAGTAGTCGCTCGGCCTGTGGCCGAAGTCCGCGAAGAAGCGCTCGAAGACGTCGGGCATCAGGTACCACGACGGCCCCATGTCGAACCGAAAGCCGTCCCGCTCGAGGCGACTCGCTCGGCCACCCAACTGTTCGTTTTTCTCGATGACGCGCACGTCGGCACCCGCATCGGCGAGGTAACAGGCCGTCGAGAGCCCGCCGATCCCACTCCCGATCACGACGACCGACTCACCGGCCAGCGATTCCATGGACGAACCTGAATAGCGGACCGGTGTTAAACGTATGTCATACATAGGTAGGGAACCCGAAGATTCTCGATGCGAGAACAGCGGCGGAAACGGCTTCGTATCGGCCCATTCCCGCCGGTGGATTCCTGTAGGTCGGTGCCCTAGAACCGGTATGGACGGACTGACGGCCATCGTGACCGGCGGGACGCGTGGTATCGGACGCGCCGTCGCCGAAGCGTTCGGGGACGACGGCGCGACCGTCGTCGTCGGTGCGCGAGACGGCGACGCGGTCGAGGAGACTGTCGACGCGCTCGAGGACGCGGGCGCGACTGTCGCTGGCCACAGGACCGACGTTCGAGACGAGTACGACGTGGAACGACTGGCCAAGACTGCCTCGCGAGCGGGTGAGGCGGCCGGCATCGATATCGTCGTTCCGGCTGCGGGCGTCTACCACGGTGAGGCGGGGCGGACGCCGACCGACGGCGAATCGTATGCCGCGTTCGACGATCACTGGCGGACCAACGGTCGCGGCGTGTACGCGACGATCCGCGAGTCGATTCCCCACTTGAACGACGACGCGCGGGTACTCGTTCCGACCGGATCGGTCGCCCGAAACGGGAACGCGGGATACGGCTCCTACGCGATCTCGAAGGCGACGGCGGAGGCGGTGGTTCGCGGTTTCGCCGCCGACACCGAGTACGTCGTCGGCTGTCTGGACCCCGGAATCGTCGCGACGGGGCTCTCGGGAGCGAACGGCCGCGATCCGGACGCCGTCGCCCCGATGTTCGTCTGGGCGGCGACCGAGGCGGATCCCGCAGTGCTAGACGGGGGGGTCGTCGGACTGCGCGAGTGGAAGACGGCGACCCGGTGACCGTCGGGGGATCGACCCGCTGTTTACGGGGACGGTCTCGAGTCGGTCCGATCGATACCAACGGTTATGCAGGCCCGTGACGTATGGTACCGTGGCGAATGAAGATGCACGAAGTCGCAACGAAAGCGGTCGCCTGTCCACACTGCGGGGAGAACGCGAGCGTCTCGCCGCCCGGCGAGGGGACGGACGTGAAAGTGCGGCGATCAGTCGCGGCGTTCGGCGAGTACACGACGGTCACGTGTTCGCAGGGCCATACCTACTGGGTATACTTCTGCTAGCACGTCGCTATTTTTCTCGCGTCTCGGGGTGAGGCGTCTCGAGCGGGTCGCTACAGCGCGTCCGCTGGCCGAGGTTACGTCTGCGAGAGAAATCTACGCTTCAGGCCGAAACCGAGCGATCAATCGATGTGGCCTTCACGACGCAGTTGATCTGCGTCCTGGCCGGTGTATCGCCATTCGATGGTGGCCTTCTCGTCCTGCCAGTCCCACGGCTCGGCGACGACGATGTCGTCTTGCTCGATCCAGGTCCGGTATTTCATGCGGCCCGGGATGCGGCCGAGCCGCTCCTCGCCGTCCTCACAGCGGAGGCGAACGTGGTTGCCACCGAGGTGTTCGGTTACGACGGCGAATACTTCATCGCTGTTGGGCATACGGAGGTTCCGTCGCCCGGAGTCTTCTGTCACAGTTCGACTACGTGCGGTAGACGTTTAAATTGTCGGGGAGGCGTGCTACCGTACACCGTTCTCCTGTAAATCCGTTCACGTATCGTCCGGATCGGGACGCGATCGTGACAATTCGCAGAACGGATACGTTTCGGCTGGACGACTACAGTTCGCGATCCGAATCCGGGTTCTCGAGTTCCCACAGCAGCTCCGGCAGGAAGGCCTCGAGGTTGTCGATAACGCTTCGTTCGCTGACGTTCAGCCCTTCGCAGTGCTCGTGGGCCGACTCCCGAATGTCGACGTGGAGGTCGCCGTCCTCGCGCCAGACGCCCAGCGGAAAGACGGAACACCGGGTCGGTTTCCAGTCCGCCTCGAGGTGGAGCGAACAGAGGCCGTCCTCCCGGAGGAACGCGCAGGCCGAACCGTCCTCGCCGACGTGGTCGTCGCGGTCTTTCGGCTCGCGGGTGACGAACTTCTCGCCGCGAAAGTCCGTCGTGGTCTCGGCGAGGTTCGCTCGCTGGGCCAACTCGAGGAGGTCCCGGTCGTAGAGGAGCACGCCGTGGTGACAGCACCACGTACAGTCGTCGACGCACTCGAAGGTGAGGTCGGGATCGAACTCGACGACGACCTCGCGGTCGGGGTAGACTTCGACGCGCCGCCGTTGGTCAGCGCTCACGACTGTGGAGAGGCGGGTCGTCCCCAAGTGCCTTTCTACCCGACTTCTCCGTCGCACTCCGCCGAGAGGCCACGGTATTCACCGGCGTCCTGCAAGCCCCTGATGCTTTCGTTCCCACCCGTCGGTGGAGTGGATCGGGATGCTGGACCGCACCGAAGGAGGGTACTACGGACGGGTTTCTCCGGACTCGAGCGGCAGGCGCTCCCGTTCGCTCGAGTCGACGACCGTGTTCCGGAGCGTGCCGACGCCCTCGTAGGTGATCTCGACGGTGTCCCCGGGTTCGACGAGGCCGGGGTTCGCGGGGCTGCCGAAGGAAATTACGTCGCCAGGGCGGAAGGTGAACCGGCGGGAGAGATACGAGACGACCTCGTGGGGGTCGAACAGCATCAGTTCGGTGTTCGCTTCCTGACGGCGCTCGCCGGCCACGTCGGTGTGCATGTCGATCGCGGTCGGGTCGACGGCGGTCTCGATCCACGGGCCGAGCGGGCCGGAGGCGTCGAACGCCTTCCGGGCCGTTCGGCCGCCCTGGTCGAGCGCGTCCATATCGTTCAAGATCGTGTAGCCGCGGACGACCTCGGGCACCTCGTCTTCGGAAACGTTCCGGCATGGTTCGTCGATGACGGCCGCGAGTTCGCCGGCGTAGGTCACCTCGTCGCTGAAGGCGGGGTACGGAATCGAATCCTCGTGACCGACGAGCGACGCCGGGGGCTTGACGAAGAAATCGGGTTCGTCGGGTTGCTCGTACGCCATCTGATCGAGCGTCGCCGCGAAGTTCCGGCCGACGCAGTACAGCGCCGACGGCTCGCAGGGCGGCAGGAAGTCCCCGTCCGCTCCGACCTCGTAGACGCCGTCGTCCGTGTGCACGACGCCGTCTTCGTACCGTCCGGCGACCGGTCCGTCGTCCGTCGCGATCCGCGCGAGTTTCATTACCGGCGGTCTCGATTCCGGGAGATTAGTGGTACCGGTTTGGTTGCGGACCGGTTCGATCGGAACGGCACGCTCGAGTACCGGCCGGAGGATACCGACGTCGTTCGAGACGTCGAGGCGGGCGTCGCGTGGGTCGAACCCGGACCGGAGATGACGGACTCGATCAAGTCGCGGCCGCGTCGCGACCGGGACGTCGCGGACGGGATGGAGAACTATCGACTCGACGAGGACCCCGTCGACGAGGTCACCGGCGACGAGATTCGGCTCCGGCGGCACTGATCGAGCGGCCGGCGATTCGAGGGCCGGCAGACCCTCCGGAGACCGCGGCGGTCACGATTCGGTGCAGATGCAGGGCCAGTCTATACGCGACTACTCGATGGAGGGGGATCTGCATGTGCGCTAGCTTCACAGACGACGACGAAGGGAAACGCGTCGTCAACGCGAACGGAGACGAGATCGGCATGGTGAAAAACGTCAGCGGTGGCACCGCCCACATCGATCCCGATCCCGGGATGACCGACACGATCAAATCGAAACTCGGCTGGGGCGACCACGACGAGGAGACGTATCCGCTCGACGACGACCACGTCGAGTCGATCACTGACGACGAAATCCGACTCCAGCGGCTCTGATCGGCCGCCGACTTCTTCCCCCAACTCCGATCGGCCGCCGATTTCTTTCGCCGGAGAAATGAGCGGCGTCCCAAAGCGGTGACTGCGCAGCGACGGTCACCGGCAGACGCCCTCGAGGTACTCCCGAGCGAACCCCGAGTCGCGAGTCGGCGCGTTCCAGCCCGAACCGGTCGAGTGGTCGCCGTAAACGTTGTCGTATACGGACCGACGCAAAACGGTGCGGGGGACCGGTCTCGATTCCGACCGATTCGGCCGGCTGGACCGATCGAAAACGGGAACGACTCCCGCGGCGGCTTCGAGATCGGATGCGCTCGCGGTAGCGGTCACGGCCCGTTTCCGCACCCGCGCTCGCCGACTCGAACTCGAGCCGTCGTCGCTCACTCCTCGAGCAACAGGTACGTCCGGCCGCCGCGGTGCTCGAGCGAGACGGCGTCGGTGTCGACGTTCGCCCGGACGTACTCGTCGATGCCTGCGGTGTGGACGTCCGTGACATCGATCCGGCGACGCTGTCCGTCCGATCGCTCCGTCCCGTCGACTGGTGACCGGGACTCGTGGCGGTCGGTCGCCGCGTCTCGATCGGCCCGTTCGTCGGTCTGCTCGGCGATCAGTGGCATACGTTTCAGTTCGACCGAGAGTACGTCAAACCGATCCGTCCGGAGTGAAAGTGAAAGTACGAGACAGCGGGACGCTCCCGGACGGAGCGGTCATCGCGTTCGCGTTCTCGCTACCCGAGCGACTTGAGTTCGACGCGGTGTGACCCGTCGTCGGTCTCGATCGTCGCCGCGTCGACGATGGCCTCACGGGCGCGCGCTTGCCAGTCCGCGACGGCCGCTGCGTGGCGCTCGCGGATCCGATCGGCGTCCTCGGTGGCCGCGTCGTCGAGCCGCGACTCGAGGTCGGGGTAGTCGTCGAGGACCTCGTCCGCGATGACGTCGTCGGGCGAGAGGTGGATCGCGCCCGTCAGTTCGGTGTCGTCGACGTGGTAGACGTGAATTCTGGCCCGCATCCGGCCGTGGAACGGCGGGGTGACCCGGAGGACGGCCTCGCCCGGGTTCTCCCGACTGTACACGTAGGCGTCGGCGGCGTCTGCCGGCGACAGCGCGAGCGAGCGGATCGCTGACGGATCGTCGTCCTCGGCCATCGATCGTCGGTAGGAATCGCGACGGGTTAACTGTGGGGTTCGGACCAGCCGTCATCGGCCGGCGGACGAAACACCTCGGCCCGGCCGTCCGTCGAGACGCCGTACGTCGCGTCCGCGACCGATTCCGGCGGGTCCGCATCGACGGCCGCGTAGTGTGCGGCGAGCGACGCCCGAACGGCGTCCCGGACGCAGGCGCGCGTCGCCGCGCCGACCTCGGTGCCGCTGCCCGAGAACGCCGCCGGCGACCCCGACGGGTCGTGGCCGGCGACGATCGCGTCCGTGGTCGTGCCCGGAAACCCGATTTCGGCGAGCAGCGTCGCCGCCTTCGCCTCCGCGGCGACCGCGATCAGGTTCGCCAGCGCGCCCGGCTCGAGCGCCCGCGTCGTCCCGACGACGACGTTGACGGTTCCCCGACCCTGTCCCGTCGCCGACTCGCCGGTCTCGATCGCGGTCGCCTCGGCGGTTTCGGCGGCGTCCGGTTCCATCGGTAACGCGGCAGGGTTCGAGATCCCGGCGGTCGCGTAGGCGGTCACCGGGCCGCGGCGAGCGCCGCGAGCGTCGGCGACGTCGACGCCGGTCAACAGGGCCGGTCCGGCGAACTCCCCGGCGGCCGTCTCGAATCGGGCTCGCTCGAGCCGCTCGTCGACGTACGCTCCGAGATCCGTCCGATTCCAGGCCGCCGGAACCGAGATGTTGTACGCACAGTCCGCCGTCCGACGGCCGCCGTTCCAGCCGGTCGAGAGCCACTCGGTGGTCGGTCGGCGAACGCGAAGGACGCCGTCTCGCCGGGTCGCCTCGTAGTCCGCGTCCGTCCCAGTCATGGATCGGTTTCGGGACCGACATCCTCGCGGTCGCGGACGCCCAGCGCCGCGAGCAGTCGGTCGTTCGCCGTGCGGTCCTTGACCGCGACGCGGACGTGGGAGTCGAGCGCGCGGAAGGTCGTCGCGTCGCGGATCGCGACGCCCGCCGCCCGCGCGTTCGCGATCACCGTCGACACGTCGCGGTCGCCGACGTCGCAGAGGAGGTAGGGTGCGTCCGACGGGTAGACGTCGAACCGCCGTTCGAGCGCCCCGCGCATCCGTTCTCGCTCCCGGGCGACGCGACCGCGCGTCTCGCGGACGAACTCGTCTCGACGGAGGCAGTGCGCGCCGACTCGAGCGGCGGGCGTCCCGAGCGACCACGTGCGGCGAGCCGTCGCGAGCGCGTCCCGCTGCTCGCCGGTCGCGACGGCGAAGCCGGCGCGGAGTCCCGGGAGGCCGAACAGCTTCGTGAGCGAGCGGGCGACGACGACGGGCTCGAGATCGACCGTCGCCGCGGAGGGTCGGTCGGTGAACCCGAGGAAGGCTTCGTCGACGAGCAGCGTCGTGTCGGCGTCCGCACAGCGGGCCGCGAACGCCGCGAGCGCGTCCAGATCGATCGCGTCCCCGGTCGGGTTGTTCGGCGTGCAGACCACGGCCAGCGCACACGACTCGAGCACGGTCGGGCCGACGTCGATCAGTTCGTCGTAGCGAACGAACCGCGGCGTCGCGCCCTGAAGCCGGACTTCGCGCGCGTACTCCCCGAAACTCGGGTACGGAACGAGCGCCTCGTCGCCCGGCTCGAGGACGCCCTCCATCGCGAGCCGAATCGCGGCCAGTCCGCCGGCCGTCGGAATCACGCGCTCCGAATCGCAGCCGACGAACGCGGCGGCCGCGGCCCGAAAGTCGGGGTAGTCGTCGTCCGGGTAGCGGCGAGACGCCTCGAGCGCGGCCGCGTACGCGTCCCCGACGCCGTCGGGCGTCCGCGGGTTGGTGTTGGCCGAGAAGTCCAGCAGATCGCGGTCGGATTCGCCGCCGTGCGGGACTCGTTGCCCGGTCCGGATCGATTCAGGGTCCACGGCACCCCTCCGTCGCGTCCGCACCGTCGCGCTCGTCGTCGATCCCCTCCTCGGCCTCGATCCCGAGGCGAGTACAGACTGCCTCGAGTCGGTCCCGCACGTCGCACATCCGGCCGTCGGGGACGAGCGAGAGCGCGCCGCCCATGCCGACGCCCTCCTTGGCCTCGCCGGCGCAGTAGCGGTTCATCGCGACGTGGTCGCGCTCGTCGAAGCCGGGGTCGGTCACGGCGAGCTCGCAGTCGAACCGCTCGCAGGCGTCGGCGAGTCGGTCGCCCCGCTCGTCGGCGACGAACGAGGTGGTCGCGATCGACAGCGGGGCGTCGATTCCGCGGTGGCGCAACGCGGCGGCGACGGCGACCATCTGGGTCCCGCCGGCCAGCGTCACCTCGAGACCCGCCTCGAGCGCGCCGGCCGCGATTCCGGCCACCGTCGGCTGGACGGGATCGCCGACGGCCTCGATCGCCGCGAGCGGCTCGCCCTCGCAGTCGCCCGGCTCGAGTCCGCTGGCGGCCAGCCCATCGTCGACGACCCGTCGCTTGCGCTCGAGCGGGTTCTCGGGCAACGACGAGGAGACTTCGGCCGGTTCGCCGAGCGCAGTGAGGAGGCCGAGCGCGGTGGTGGTTCCTCCGGGGACCGTCTCGCCGATCATGATCTCGTCGTCGGGCAGACTCGCGCCGTAGTCGTGGCCCCGGTCGAAGGCCGCGTTCGCGTCCGAGACGGCGACGCCTTCGCGGACGTCGGTCCCCGGCTCGACGCCGAGGTCGACCGTCGGCGCGGCCGTCGACCGCGTGAGTCCCGCGTCGATCACCGACACGTCGAAGCCGACGACCTCCCTGACGGCCCGGGTCACGGCGGCGGGCGTCGGACAGCCGTTCGGACTCACCGGCGTCACCGGCGACGCGACCGGCTCCCCGTACTCGAGGATCTCGACGTCCGCCGAAGGGGTGTGTTCCATCAGCTCCGGGGCGGCCCCGGCGGCGCTGATACCGTCGATCAGCGCGGTTTCGGTCGTTCCAGCGGGGAGGAGGAGACGCATCTACCGCCCCTCCACGGAACGGCGTCGTAGCCGGTCGGCCGCGACGCGGGCGTCTTCGAGGCGGTTCACGTTCACTGCCAGTCGTGGATCGTAGTGGATGTCGGTCATCGTCGTGGATTCGTCGGTCGTGCCGACCACGTTGACCCCGGTCGGCGCGAGGTAGTCGTCGGGCTCGAGTCGCGCGTCGATACTGACCCCGAGCCGCCGCTTGAGCGCCGCAGGGACGCAGACGGTCCGCGAAGCGACACCGTCGCCGTGGGCGGCGAGCACCCGGTCGACGACCGTCGCCTCGAGCAGCGGCAGGTCCGCGGCGACGGTCAGGACCGGCGGCGAGACGTCGGACCGCTCGAGGACGGTCAGCAGGTCGGCCACGTAGCCGTCGCCCGCCGTCCCGATCGTCGAGACGTCGGCGGTTCCCTCGAGGTGGGTTCGCGTCTCCGGCGCGTGCGGGGAGACGGCGGCGTGGATGGTCTCGATCCGGCTCTCTCGCAGGGCCGCTAGCACGCGATCGATCATCGCCGTCCCCTCGATCGGATACAGCGGCTTCTCGTGGGAGCTCTCGAGGCGGGTTCCCCGCCCGCCACACATCACAACAGCGTCCACGCGATCACCCCCAGGTGGACGCCGGCGACGCGGCCGATCTCGTTGGCCGCGCCGAAAACGTCGCCGTTGATGCCCCCGAGATACCGATTCGCCCAGTTCCACGGAAGGCCTCCGCCGGCGACGGCCCCGAAGAGAGCGGCTGCACCGGGGTGTGGCCAGACGACCGTCGCGGCGAACACCGCGACGGCCAGGGGAGCGAAGAACGACCCGACGGTCGCCGCATCGGTGAACTGCTTTCCCATCCCGTCGGACGCGGCCCGTCCGTAGCAGGCCATCCCGGCCATCCCCAGTTTCGTTCCGACCTCGGCACCGATCGCGACGCCGACCGCCGCGACGACGGGGAGCGCCGCCAGCCCGAGGCCGCCGAGCGCCAGCGCCACGACCGTGATCGACACCGAAAGCAGCGCGCCGACGCCGGTCGTCGTGTCCTTCAGCACCTCGCGGCGGCGCTCCGCGTCGCCGTGTACCACCAGCGCATCTCCCAGATCGGCGACACCGTCGAGGTGGTGGATGCCCGTCACCGCGTACACCGCACACAGGTAGCCCAGCGCCACGGTCGGCGCTGCGAGCGTCTCGGCAGCGAGTAGCGGAAGCGCCGCCAGCGCACCTGCGACGAGGCCGACGAGCGGAAACGCCGCCGGCGTCGCTCGGAACGCCTCCCAATCGCCGTCGCGGTAGCCGACCGGGAGCCGCGTCAGAAATCCGAGCCCGCCGCGAACGGCGCCGATCCAGCGGCTGCTCACCGCCATCCGACGCTCACCTCCGCGATCCGGGGTGCGATCGACGCCGCCGCCGAGCCCGAGACGAGTACCGCCAGCGCGACGGCGACGATCACCGAGACGACGGCCGCTCGACCGACGACGGCGACGGCTCGCTCGCCGTC
This sequence comes from Natrinema salaciae, assembly GCF_900110865.1. Taxonomy (NCBI): domain Archaea; kingdom Methanobacteriati; phylum Methanobacteriota; class Halobacteria; order Halobacteriales; family Natrialbaceae; genus Natrinema; species Natrinema salaciae. The sequence continues at coordinate 5,051 of NZ_FOFD01000001.1, read as the reverse complement.
CGCCAGCATCGGGAGTTCGGCGTCGGGATTGAGGACGTAGACGGTCGGCTTCTCGAGGCGTACCGCGAGCGCGCAGGCGAGCGTCGCCATCGGCCAGCCGGAGTTGGGCGACGGCGGGACGCGCGCCCACCGCCGAGCCCGGACGACCGCGAGCGGATCGACCGCCGCGAGGGCGATGGCGGCCGCGGCGATCCGGGCCGGCAGGAACATCACGAGGTCGTCCAGGCGCGCGCTCGCGGTGCCGAGCGGTTTCGAGGGATAGCCGAGCATCGAGTCCAGCGTGTTGACGCCCTTGACCCACGCGGCGGCCGCCGCCGCGGCCGGCAGGGATATCGGTGCGAGCGCTGCGAACGCCAGCAGCGTCGCGACCAGTCCGTCTGCGAGGTTCTCGGCCGCGCTTTCCACGGCCGCGCTGCGGAGCTCGCCGGCCGAGAGGGGCGACGCGTCCCGCCCGACCAGTCCGCGAACCCGTTCGCGGGCCCGCTCGAGGTCGGCTTCGGTCGCCGCGACGACGTCCTCGGTGAGCTCGAGCAGCGTGCGCAGGCTGGTCGTCAGGAAGAGGACGAGGCCGGCGGCGATGCCAGCGCCCATCGGGTGAACGGTCGCCGCCGCGAGAACGGTTCCGGCGGCGACGGCGGCCGGGACGAGCGGGGCGAGGGCGGCGACGGCGACGCCGACCAGTCGCTGGCGGCGCTCGTCGTCGCTCCACGGCCGATCGAGCACGTCGACGAGTCGGCCGAACCACGCCACCGGATGGACGGCGGTTGGCGGCTCGCCGATCAGCAGATCGAGACTGAACGCGAGCCCGACGATCGCGAGCGTCGTCAGCGCCACGTTGACGCCTCCATACCGTCGGACTCGGACCGCTCAGTCATGACCGCTCCGGTCGGCGAGCGCAGCCAGTCGCGGCGGCACGTCGGCGAGCGACAGATCCTCGAGCAGTAGCGCCGTCCCGCCGACGGATTCGATACCGCCGTCGGCGGCCGGATCGTCGCCGACGTGGACGAGATCGGGAGTCGCGACGCCGAGTTCGTCCGCGGTCAGTTCGAAGATTTCGGGTGCCGGCTTGCGCCAGCCACAGCCCACGCTCGTGACGATCGCGTCGAAATCGTCGCGCTCGAAGTCGGACCTGACGAGCGTCCGCCCGACCAGCTCCGGTACGCTGCAGTTCGAACAGATCGCGACCGGGCCGCGGTCCCGGGCGGCGGCGACGGCCTCGAGCGCGCCCGGTCTGGTTTCGACGGTCGGATCGAACGCCGCGACGACGGCCCGTCTGGCGGCGTTGTGCTCGTAGTCGACGTCGCGGCTCGCGAGCGCGCGTGAGACGTGGGCCGGAAGCGGTACTTCCGCACCCTCGGGTGCGTCGACGTGTGGCTCCGCGTACGCGGCGCTCCAGTCGTCGGGGACGGCGACGTCTCGCTTCGCTAATTCGGTCGCGACGGCTGTCGCCGGATCGTCCGGACGGTCGGCGGTCACGAGCGTCCCGAAGAGGTCAAACGATACTCCCACAGCAGTGTGACTAGGACAAGTTTACTTTAATTTCGCGATCCGCACTCGAGCGCTCGGCGAACGGCGAACGAATCGAACCCGGACTCAGTCGAGCCGGGCGAACGCCAGGTTGCCCGAGATGTTCTTGATGTAGATGTCCACGACGTCGCCCTCTTCCGCGCCGGGGACGAAGATCGTGTAGCTGCCCTTCTCCGCGACGCCGTCGCCTTTGCGGCCGGTCCCGGTGATCTCGACCGTGTAGGTCTGCCCTTCCTCGACGGCGTCCTGCTGTTGTTGCTGCTGGGAACTGGTCGAGCGCTTGGTGACGGGGCGGAACGCACCGCAGGCGTCACAGCGCAGCATCGGCGTCCGGTCCTCGCGGACGAGGCGGGTGTCCGGCAGCCCACACTCCGAACAGAGAACGTACTCGTCGACGTAGGCGTCGATCGCTGCGTCGAGGTCCGTCTGGGAGAAGCTCCCGTTGTACCGGCCGCGGCCGTTCTCGAGTTTGCCGCTGGTCCCCAGTTCGCGCTGGATGAACCGGTGGAGATGCTCGGTGTCCCGGGAGAGGACGTCGGCGATCTCGTCGAGATTGGTCACCCGCGTGAACGCGCCGTCTTTCTGTGGCTGCGGGTCGGGAATCTGTAGCCGCTGTTCGTCGCCCCCGATATCGGGAACGTCCTCCATCGCTCGGTCGAGACTCGATTCGTAATCCATACGCGAGAACAGGCGACGGGAACGTAAATCCGTTCTGCTATCACGATCCGACCGACTGCGCGGCGAGCGACCGGCCGAACGGCGTTCGACCCGCCGCCGACGTCCCGGTCAGTACGCGTCGCTCCCGCGTTCGCCGCGCGACTCCTGTGCGTCGTCGTCCAGTTCGCCGAGCTCCCGTTCGGCGTTGGCCTCGTTGGGGCTGCCGGCCTTCCCGGTGAGTTCGCCGTAGGCCGCCTCGCGGACCTCCTCGGGCGAATCGAACTGCTCGCCCACCAGCCGGTCGAAGACGCTCCCCAGCGACTCCGTCTCGTTCGGCATGTCGATCGGTTCGTTCGCGTACTCCGTCGCCAGTTCCTCGCTGGTGACCGGATACTCCAGCTCGCCGAGGTGGCGTTCGACGTCCTTGAGGATCGACTCCGTGTGGTCGGCTCGCTCGGATTGCCGTTTCTCCGCCCGGTCCTGTGCTCGATCGCGGTTCGGTCCCTCGGCCATAAACCGAGCTATCACCAGCCGTCGGAAAAGCGACCGGCCGGCGTTCGCGGGGCGAGGCGACGCTCCCGGACCGGTAGCCCGTCGGTATCCACGCCGGCGGTCCGTCGGTGTTGTTCCCCCAGGAGTAACAGCACTGTTACCGCTCGAGGCCTCACAGCGGATATATGTGGGCCGTTCGCCGAACTCGCACTGCGAATGGGTGATCAAGACGACAATCGACGAACGATCGCTGCCTGCGAGCAGTGCGGGGCGCTCTACGCCGCACTCGAACTCGCCGAAGACAAGATTCGTCCGATCGGCAGCCGAGACGGGTGCCGATGCGGGAGTACGTGTTTTACACCCGTCGACGACTCGCTCTCGGATTTTTCTCTCGAGGACACCACCGATACCTGACTCGACCAGCGCGACGGGCGTTCGGAACGGAACCCGAACGCCGCTGCTCGGTACTCCCGCGTCGACGTCGTCGCCGACCGCCCCAGCGTCCAGTTTGGGTCCACGGTTTTCCACTCCCTTCGGGAACCGCCGACCGCTTCAGCGACCGCCTACCGGGCGTAGGGACCCGCTACTCCTCGAGTACGCGGCTCATATATAGAACGGTGAATCCGATACTCCGGATCGATGACCAGTAGTCCCAGACGACAGTCGTCGAGGCGAAACAGTCACACGATCGAGACCGCAGCCGTCGAAGCCGAGGTGGGGACGTAACCATGGCCAGGTTTCGAGAACGTGGCCCGAGTTGGCGGCAGTCGCTGCTCGCACTGGGGCTCGGGCTGGCCGTGGTCGCGAGCCTCGTCGCGGCGGGTGCGGCGGGTGCGTCCGCGGGCGTCGTGGATCCGGATTCGAACGGGACCGTCTCGGAGGCTGAATACGTCAAGCCCGCACCGGAACAGGGCGATCCGTACTTCGAGGCGGCCGCGAGCGACGGTAGCTGGATCAGCTACGAGAACCCGCGCGACGAGTACCGGAATCCGTACCTCGGAGATGGCTCCGGGAAGGTCTGTGTCACGCTCGTCAACGAGAACGGCGATCCGGTCGTCGGCGAGTCCGTGCCGAACACGTCCGTGACGATCCCGACGAACAACGTCACGAGCTGGCACTCGCACGCGGACCCGATGACCGTGCAGTTCCCCATGACCGACCACTACGACCGACCGCTCGACGCCGACGAGTTCGGAACGAGTCCGGACATCTCACAGGGTGACGGCTACATGGACACTCACTGCATCGAGATGCACGGACTCCCGGAAGACGCGACCGTCGAATACGGCGAAGCGGAGATCAGCGGCGAGCACGCGGACAGAATCGACCTCGTCGGCTACATCCAACAGATTCCCGAGGGCGACGGCTGGGACACGGATATCGATCCCGTGACCGCCGCGGAACCCTACGCGGAAGCCGGCGGCGGCTGGACCTACGAGACCAACGCCACACACGCGGGGGTCGTCGTCGTGCTCCAGCTCGACGCGCCGGCCGACGAACGATTCGAGCCCGCCGACTCGAACACGGACGTGACGGACTCGAACGGGGACACGAACGCGACCGAGCAGACTGACGGGACCGACGGTGGCGGAGACGACGAAATGCCCGGATTCGGCGCGCTCGCAGCCCTCGCAACGCTGTCGATTGGTGCCCTCGCTCGACGGCGAAAGTGAACTACTCCGCCCTACTCACTCGTCGCTAACGCGACTCGTTCCTTGAGGACGGAGCTTCCTGTTTCTACGACGCGACTTGCAGACACAGAACGAGTGTCCGCAGAGGTAGCAGTCTCCACAGGCGTGCCTTTGGAGTGAACCACTCCTAGTTCCGACAATCCGCGCGATTTCACGTTCAACGCCGCATTCCAATCCCTATCAGTCTCGAATCCACACGATGGGCACGAATGCTCTCGAACCCACAACGGCTTATCCGACTCCGCACCACACTCAGCGCATTCCTTCGTCGTTCCGCTGGGATTCACTTCGACGTAATGCGTTCCGTGCTTGTCACAATGGTGTTCGAGAATCGCTCTGAAATCACTCCACCCTACTTCAGCCTTGTTCCGCGCGTTGCCATCTGATTCCAGCATCGACCTCACGTTCAAGTCCTCGACAAACACCGCGTCGTACTCCGTCGCGTAGAAGTGTGCGATTTTGTGCTTGTAATCACGCTTCTTGTTCGACATTCTCGCGTGCACTTTGGCAACGCGACGGCGCTGTTTCTCCCAGTTTTGAGATTCGTACTGTTTGCGAGAGAGCGAGCGTTGCTCGCGTTCCAAACGCTCTCGGTCGTCGGACAAGTCGAGACGGTCGATGGTGCGACCTTCGGAGTCGTACACGAAATTTAGTACGCCGAGGTCGAGACCAACCGTGTCTTCA